>DASZRL010000079.1:0-17134 GCA_035549175.1 Chitinophagaceae bacterium
GCTGGGACGCTGGGACATGACCGTTCAGGTGGGTAGTATGGAGTTCCCTTCCTGGCTGGAGGTGACCCTTTCTGGTACCCATCACCTCGTCGGGCAGTTCGTCGGATTCGGCGGAAGCGCCCGGCCCGTTTCGAAAATAGATTTTGCTGACAACCGCATGCATTTCACCATACCGCCCCAGTGGGAGCGGGAAGACAACGACATGGTATTCGAGGCGACCCTGCAGGGCGACAGCCTGGTAGGTACCATGGTAAGCGCCGATGGAAAGACCTTCAGCTGGACGGCCCGCAGGGCGCCCTCCCTGCACCGGGACAAGGCCCCGCGCTGGGGCAAACCGGTCCGCCTGTTTAATGGCAAGGACCTTTCCGGATGGCATGCCCTGGGAAAAAACCAGTGGGTCGTGGAAAACGGTGTCCTGAAAAGCCCCCATTCAGGGGCCAACCTGGTAACCGACCGGACCTTTTCGGATTTTAAACTGCATATCGAATTCAGGTACCCCAAGGAAAGTAACAGCGGCGTATACCTGCGGGGCCGGTACGAGGTCCAGATAGAGGACAGCGAGGAAGGTGCCGAACCTCCCAAGAACCAGTTTGGATCGGTATACGGTTTCCTGTCACCCAGTGAACGTGCCGCCAAGGGACCCGGTGAATGGCAATCCTACGACATTACCCTGGTCGGCAGGATGGTAACGGTGGTGGCCAACGGCAAAACCATCATCTGCAACCAGGAGATCCCCGGCATCACGGGGGGAGCCATCAACAGCCGTGAAGGAGAACCAGGCCCCCTGCTTATCCAGGGAGATCACGGCCCCATTGAATACCGCAACATCCTTATCACACCCGCGGAATAGCGGGTTCCGGAAGGTCCTGCCATTCCAGGGAAATGCAAACAAGATCCCGATGGGAAAAATACACCTGCTGCGTTACGCGCTGCTGGGGGTGTTTGCCTGCAGCACCCGGGCCATGCAGGCCCAGGACCGTACGCTGACCCTACCGCTCTGGAACGGCGGCCCCCCCGGATTCACAAACCGCATTCAGGAACCGGAACAAGCCAAGGATTGGTGGGTCAAGCATATCCATAATCCCTCGCTGACCGTTTTTTTCCCGGACAGCGGAAAAGCCAACGGAACCGCCATGCTGATATGCCCGGGGGGAGGTCATGTTGCCCTGGTTTACCAGTCCGAAGGCGTGGAGGCGGCCAGGTATCTGACCCGCCTGGGTATAACCGCCATTGTGCTCAAATACCGGCTTTACCGGGAGGAAGGATCCGGGTATAGTCAGGAAAATGCCTGGCAGGACGTTTTCCGAGCCATGCGGGTGGTACGCAACCGGTCACACGAGCTGGGCATTGACAGCAGCCGCATCGGGATACTGGGCTTCTCGGCCGGAGGAGAACTTACCGGCTGGCTTGCCTTCCATTATAGCGAACACCACTGGGCCGGATCGGATGAGGTGGACCAGGTATCCGCCCGGCCGGCCTTCGCCGTCTTTATCTATCCTGGACCCGCCGCCGTCCCCGACCAGGTCCGGGAGACTCCCCCGCCTGCCTTCCTGCTGGCAGCCAATGACGATACCTGCTGTTCCCAACCCGTTATCCGCCTGCTGGATCTCTACCGTAAGGCGGGCGTCCCCGTGGAAGTGCACCTCTACGCTAAGGGAAGCCATGCCTTCAATATGGGAAACCGCTCCCCCCTGCAAACCCTGAAGAACTGGCCCCAGCGGTTGGCCGACTGGCTGACGGATAACCACTGGCTGGACCGGAAGCCCTGATCCATGGCGGTTGCCCCGCGTAGCCGAGCGACCGGACCTTGCCTGCAGGCATTTCCCTGCCGGAATGGGGCACAGAGCAGTGCAGGCTCCGCCGCGCTGCAGGAAGGATACGTATTAGCCTGGCGTTCCTCGTGCACCTCCCGTTTCCCTGGAAAGGTCCTGGCCCGGACCAGGGATCCGGGCGGAATCCCGCCTGCTTTAACCCGATCCGGCCGCCTCCAGGCCCTCGAGCCGTCTTCTCACCGTCCCTTGCATCCCGTCTCCAGATTGAACCTTGCTTCCTGAATTATTGTCAGCTGTTTTTATTCATTTGCGACAGATTAGCATTATTCAGATACGAAACCTGTAAGGATTACAGGGGAATGAGGCATGGTACTTTCCTTGCGGGGAAATTGATAACTCCGGATTTCGGAGCGAACTGGAAAAAATAGTTTAACCTAAAATCAGAAGTATATGACAGCCATAGTAAGAAGGAACAACCTGTTCCCCGGATTCAACAACCTGTTTGACGAGTTCTTCAGCAAAGATCTCTTTGACTGGAATGACAAGAATTTCACAGCGACCGGTGCGACCCTCCCGTCGGTAAATGTCAGGGAGACTGACAGCGACTTCCGGATCGACCTGGCAGCGCCCGGCATGAAGCGGGAAGACTTCCGTGTAGAACTGGACAAGAATATTCTTTCGATTTCCGCGGAAAAGAAATCGGAGCAGGAGGACAATACAGGCAGGTACACACGCCGCGAATTCAACTACCAGTCCTTCAGCAGGTCCTTTACTCTGCCCGCCGAAGTCGTGGACAGCGGCAAGATAGAAGCAGCTTACCGGGAGGGTATCCTTTCCATCACCGTTCCCAAAAAGGAAGCAGCCAAACCGCAACCCGTCAAGAATATCACGGTCAACTAATCCCGGGCCAGGGATTACCTCCTTTGGGAAGGAAAGCCGGCCCGGCTTTCCTTCCTGTATTTATATACGATGGAATACAAGGATTACTATACGGTCCTGGGGGTAGCCAAAAAAGCTACCGCAGAGGAGATCAAAAAAGCCTACCGCAAGCTGGCCGTTAAGTATCACCCCGATAAAAACCCCGGCAACGCAGAGGCGGAAAACCATTTCAAGCTGATCAACGAGGCCTATGAGGTTCTTGGCGATCCGGATAAGAGAAAGAAATACGACGAGTTGGGGGCAAACTGGAATACGTACCAGTTTGCAGAAGCCGGGCAGGCCGGTGGCTTTCAGCCAGGGCAGGGATTTCATTTTGAGGGGGATCTGCAGGATCTGTTTGGCAAAAGCGCTTCTGGTTTCTCCGATTTCTTTGAAACCTTTTTTGGATCCCATGGTCAGTCAACCCGCGGTACCGGCCGCCGGGCGGCAAGGCCCGGTGCCTCGCGCGGCCAGGATATGGAGGCCGATATGGAAATCACCCTGGAGGAAGCCTACCACGGTACCAGCCGCCTGATCCACCTCGACCAGGAAAAACTGCGCATCACCACCAAGCCCGGTGCCTATGACGGGCAACTCCTGCGCATCCGTGGCAAGGGAGGCCAGGGGAGCACGGCGGGGCAGCGCGGTGACCTGTATGTACGCATTCGGTTAAAACCCCATCCCGTGTATGTACGCCGGGGAGATGACCTGTTCAGGCAGCAGACGATTGCCCTGTCCCTGGCCGTCCTGGGCGGCGACCTCGTACTGGATACCCTGGCGGGCCGGATTCGGGTCCCGGTCCCCGCTGGCACACAGCCCGGCGGGCAGATCCGCATCAAGGGGAAAGGGATGCCCCGTCCTGACGGTTCAGGCCACGGGGACCTGTATGTGACGTTGCAGGTAGTTATCCCCACAGACCTGTCAAAGGAGCAGCGGGAACTCTTTGAGAAACTGAAAAAACTGGAATAATGGAAACCTTTCAAGAAATCATCACCGGCGAAAAGCCCGTGCTGGTCGACTTTCATGCCACCTGGTGCGGTCCCTGCAAGGCCATGGCACCAGCTATTGCCGCCATTGGCAGGGACGTGCAGGGGCGGGCACGCGTATTAAAGATCGATGTCGATCAGAGCCCCGAAGTATCTGCCCGATACCAGGTCCAGGCCGTTCCGACTTTTATCATATTCCACCGGGGTGTCCCGGTTTGGCGCCATGCCGGAATGGTGGATAAGGCCAGCCTTCAGCAAAAATTGCTTTCCTACGTCTAAGCTTTGCGCCGGTTACTGCCTGACAGCTTGCGGCAGCCCACCCGCGCCGCCTCCCAGCCAGCGGAGGGCCTGCAGGATAAAGCGGTTCTGTTCGGGGCTGGAAAACGTACTTGAGAGGCTCCGGTTGGTGCCATGGTCATAGTCCATGTCGTTGTGCCCCATATTGAGGTATACCATTCTGTAATGAACGTTGGTCCAGGCAACGGGGTAATAACCCTGGTGCCAGATTTCCTGGGGCTTGGGGCCCGTCCCCAGCGGGAAACTGGTTGAATCGATACATAGCAGGATATGAATATCCGGATTACGGCGCAGGTCCTTTTCCCAGCGATACCATTCATTGGGCGCAGCAGGGAACAAGGGGGGAAGGCCCAGGGTCGCCGGATGCGTACTGTCCTCCACCCGCAACACCGCTGAGGTGGGGCGCCAGGTGTTACTGACGTATTGACCCGAACCCAGGAACTCGTTGTGATACCAATCCCAATCCTGCGGTACCTCCGATGGCGACAGGGCAAAGGCGGCAAAATGAAACCCCATCCAGGCTCCCCCCTTTTCCATGTAGGACCGGAAGGCAGCACGCTGTGCTGCCTGGGGAGGACGGGAATCCAGGAAAAGAACCACCTGGTAACGGGACAAAAATCCCGCGTTCAGATTGTCCCAGTCCCTTGTCGAATCATACTGAAATCCGCCCAGGCGGGCCTGCTCGGCAAACCAGCGGTTGGCTTCATGGACAAAACTGATATGTGCCAGATCCTGCTCCGCCCGAAAAAAACCGATGACCCGGAAAGCAGGCGGTTCGGAACGGGACTGCCCCAGGCACCCCGGGGTGATGAAGCAGGCAGCCCACAAGAGCACGAATGCCCGCAACCATTTCACCGATTCCGTTAGCATATTCTTATTTTTTCAAGCATCCTGTATGGTGTCTTCCCATTCATACGCATACCCAAACATCCACGTACTGCCTATCCTGCATATTTTCCAGCCCGGGACTCTGCAATAACCTGAAGGAACCGGTCCAGAAGTTTCCGGACAGCCTCCAGCGTGGCCGGATCCGTAATTCGCCCTGCCGGATTTATCTTAACACGTATAAAAGGAATATGTAATTCCAACTGATCGATGCCACCCGCTTCCATTACACGAAGGGTTTCGAGCAGGGCCTGGTGCCCGTACCGGCCATCGGTTGATGCTGTAATCAGGCAGGTGGGCTTCCCGGAAAATTCACCGGTAGGGACGGTCCAGTCAATGACATTTTTTAGCGCCCCGGGTACTCCGTGCGCATATTCCGGGGTACAGATCAGCACGGCGTCTGCCTTCGCGAGGGTCTTGCGAAAGTCCAGGATGGCGCCGGGTGTGTCCTGGTCTACCTGATCCGGGTTAAAGGCGGGCACCGAGGAAATCCCCGCAAAGGGAAGCCGCTTTAAGGCGCCGCCTGCCATGGCCATCACGGCCTCGATGAGCCGGTGATTGCTGGAATCCGGCCGTGTGCTGCCGCATAGGGCCAGTAGGTTCCAGGTTGGGGGAGTGGTTGTGTTCATGGGTCTCCAGGTTACTTGGCGGGTAATTTGTTCGGGCTGCGTAATAATCCCGCCACCGAAACGCAGGCCCAGACACCCTCCAGGATAATGAAGGGCCAATACCGCAGCAGTACCGATGCCGCGCAGGCCAGCAGCGCCCCTGCCAGGTTCAACAGCCCGTACCAGATGCCCTGCCGTGGCAGCAGGCCGAACAGGTTCAGCAAATAGGCGAGGAGCAGGAGGGTGACACCCAGGGTCCCGGTCCAGTCTGTCAGGGTCATAGGTTTGTTCTTTTTGTGGTTATCCTTTCTACCGGCCTGGCAAGATACTGTTTTTGAAGGTGCCTTGCCCCCGACCTGCCTGCGGCGCCCACCCCCCAAGCGCTGCTCGGATCATTTCAGCGGCAAGTCCAGGATCATTTGGCGCTTTGACTCGGTGAATCCGGCCTGGCGATAAAACTGGTGGGCTGCCCTTCGTGTCAGGTTACACCGGACCCGGAGCCTGGCGCACCTTTTGCGAAGGCCCCAGCGTCTGGCCTGTTCCACCAACCGTGTTCCTATACCCTGTCCGCGAAAGTCTTCCTGAACCACCAGGCCGACAATTTCGGCGAACACCCCGGATTCCAGGCGCCATATCCGGCTGACCTGGATCCAGCCCACCACCTCACTCTGCGACAGGGCAACCAGTACCAAGGAATCCTTGTTGCGGTTCACCTGCAGGAGGTTGCGCAGAATTTCCGCTTCCTTGAGGGGATATCCCAGTTCGCCGCAAAGCCGGGCCAGACCGGAAATATGCAGCCGGGAGGCCGCTTGAATTCGTACGTTCATGGATCCGAAGGTACCATTCCCTATGGTCGTATCGGACATGCCGGGGACCATGGGCCGGCAGGCAGGGGAACGGCAACGCAGGCCGGGTAACCGGAGCTGCCGGATTGAACCGTGGACGAAGCCGCCAGATCGGTCATTCCATAACCGAAGGGTTAGCTGCGGGCAGTGGGAGCCGGGAAGGAGCCGCGACGCTGACTTCGGCACCGATCACTGCAGTAGCGTACCTCCATCCAGTTTTTTTCCCATTTTTTGCGCCAGGTGAAAGGTCTTCCGCAACGGGCACAGATCTTCTGGGGGAGGTTCGTTTTCTTATGCATTTTGACAAACAGGTAAGCTGGGTTATGCTCGGATGAACCGGCCAGACCTGGTGAGTTCGCCTTCCGGCTTTACCGGATGACAGACAGGCCACCGTCCACATGCAGTACCTGGCCCGTCATCCAGGAGGACCGGTCTGTAAGCAGGAAGGCCGCCGCCTGGGCGATATCCTCCACCGTGCCGGTCCGCTTCAACGGATGGCGCTGGGCGTTGGCGGCCCGTTTCTCCTCGGTATTGAACAGGGAAGCTGCCAGGGGCGTATCGGTCAGCGAAGGAGCCACTACATTAACCCGGATGGAAGGGGCCAGTTCGGCCGCGAGTGCCCTTGCCAGGCCTTCGACCGCACCTTTTGAGGTGGCAACCTGCGCATGAAAGGGCAGGCCTGTCCGAACCGCTACAGTGGAAAACAACACGATGGAAGCCCGGCCCGAGGCTTTGAGGGCAGGGAGTGCTGCCTGGATGGCCCGCACGGCACCGGTAACCTGCAGCCTGAAATCGCTCTCGAAATCCACGGGTCGCAGCCGTGCAAAGGGGCGCAGTTGGATGGTTCCCGGGCAATACGACATCCCGTGAAGTTCCGCCGGCAGGAAGTCCCAGGAACCTGCCTCGTCCAGGACATTACAATAATGGTGGCTGACGTCGGAAGCCGGATGGGCAGGAGGATGCTGGAAATAGGTGGAATAGACCTCATGGCCGGTTTCTGCCAGTAAGGAGACCAACCTGGCTCCGATTCCCGAGGAGCCTCCCACTACAAGTATTTTATCCATGATCCCAAAAACAAGGCGGTGCCCCAAAAGTTCTGACTGACCACTCTTTTATGCTTAAAAAATCCAAAATAGCGGGCTTGTCCGGAAAGGATGCGCTGGATCCCCTTGGGTTTCGATTCAACGGCCTGCGTTCCGGCTGGCCCACGGAGTGCGGTTCAGGACGGCCGCGAGGCTTGTTCGGCGGACCGGCATTTGTTAAGGCGACCCGGAATCCGGACGGTCTTTGCGCCACGCACAACCGGGACATATCGCTATGGCGCTAAATCAATCAAATAAACCGGCTATCCCGAAAAGGACTGACTCCCGGCAACCGGAAACCTTACCAAGTTCAAATACCAGGCTGAGGGAGGTCAGGATGGCAAAAAAAATCGATGGGTAGCTTTAACCTAATAAAAACCAGCATGATGAAAACACATTACCAGGTCGTCATCGTAGGTGGGGGTACGGGTGGTATCATGACCGCCGCCCAATTGAGAAGAAGGGACCGGCATGTATCGGTAGCTATCATCGAACCCAACGATTTCCACTGGTATCTGCCTGCCTGGACCCTGGTAGGCGCCGGTGTATTCCAGTTCCAGCGAACCCGCCGCGAAGAAAAGAAACTGATCCCCCAAGGAGTGGAATGGATCAGGGACCGGGCCACCGTATTTACGCCCGGGGAAAATAAAGTGACGACCCAGCACAACGGAGACATCTATTACGATTACCTGGTAATCAGTGCCGGCATCAAAATGGACCTGGATGCCCTGCCTGGTCTCCGGGAGGCCCTGGAAACCAGCGCCGTCTGCAGCAACTACCTCGACCCCCGCAAGACCTTCCGGGTGCTCCGGAATTTCCGGGGGGGCAATGCCGTATTCACCCAGCCAGCCACCCCCATCCGGTGCGGCGGTGCCCCCATGAAAATCATGTTTCTGGCTGAAAGCTATTTTCGCAGGCATGGTCTGCGCGACAAGACGCAGATTTATTATGCTACCCCGGGGACCGTCATATTCGGTGTCAAGGAGTTTGCCGATACCCTGACCGGGATAGTCCAGAAGCGCAATATTCTGTTTAAGCCGTTTTACAAACCGCTGCGGATAGATCCGGTCAAACAGGAAATAACCTTCGAATATACCAGGCCCGGTACCGTCTTTCAGCCTGCCGACCTGGATCCGGCCGTGCAGGAGCGGCTGGATGGACCGGGGCTTATTACCGTCCACTATGACATGCTGCATTTGGCCCCGCCGCAAACAGCCCCCGACTTCATCCGGCAATCACCATTTGCCTACCAGGAAGGCCCCAACAAGGGATGGATGGAAGTGGACACTCATACCCTGCGCAGCCCGGTCTATCCGAATGTGTTTGGCATCGGGGATGCGGTAGCCCTGCCCACGGCGAAAACAGGTGCTGCCATCCGCAAGCAGGCCCCGGTGGTCGTGGACAATATCCTGCACCTGATGAAGCAGCTTCCCCTGGGCGAAAAACAATATGAAGGATACTCTTCCTGCCCGATCGTCACCGATTACGGTAAAATGCTCCTGGCTGAATTCAAATACGGTAATGTGCGGGATACCGATCCCTTGATCAAGCGATTCGTGGATACCACCAAGGAACAGTGGAGCATGTGGATATTGAAAAAATACGGGCTGCCTTGGCTATACTGGCACCGGATGTTAAAAGGCAAAATGTAAAGGCTGGCTTACCATAACTGTCCTAAAAGCCGCTGCCTGCGCCCGGCCTTTTGAGGCCGGGCTTCTTGTTTTCCGGCCTGCCGGCGGCTCCGCTGCCGACCGGGCGAAGCCATGACAGGAGCGCGGATAAGGCAGGGTAGACCCTGCTGTCATCCGAACAGGCTGCTGCTGAGATACCGGTCACCCCGGTCGCACACGATGAAGACGATGGTTCCGCCGGTCAGTTCCTGGGCAAGCCGTATGGCGGCACTGGCTGCACCGCCGCTGCTCATACCCGCAAAAATCGCCTCCTCACGCGCCAGCCGGCGGGCCATATCCGTGGCATCCTGCTGTGACACGTCCATAATCCGGTCGACCCGGCTGGGCTCGAAGATCCTGGGCAGATACTCAGCGGGCCACCTACGGATTCCCGGAATCGAGGAATCCTCCGTGGGTTGGCATCCGATGATCTGTATCGCCGGATTCTGCTCCTTGAGATACCTGGAACACCCCATAATGGTGCCGGTAGTCCCCATCGAACTGACGAAATGGGTCACCCCGCCCTGGGTATCCTTCCAGATTTCCGGACCGGTCGTTTTATAATGAGCCAGGTAATTGTCTGGATTGGCGAACTGGTTGAGGATAAAATATTGACCGGTGGAGGCCTTCTGTTCGGCATAATCCCGGCAGACCTCAATATTGTCGAGCAGGGTGACTTTGGCCCCGTAGGCTTCCATGGTGAGGGTCCTTTCGCGGGTGGACGATGCGGGCATGACCAACTCGATTTCCAGGTCATACAGGCGCGCAATCATGGCCAGGGCTATCCCGGTATTTCCACTGGTTGCCTCAATCAGCCGTGTACCGGGGCGGATCGCTCCCCGCTCCAGGGCGGACCGGATCATGTTGAGCGCCGGACGATCCTTGACGCTTCCGCCCGGGTTATTGCCTTCCAACTTGGCCAGGATCCTGACGGAAGGGTTCGGATTCAGTCTTTTTAATTCCACCAGGGGGGTATTGCCTACGAAATCCAGAACGGTTGCCATAGCTAGGATTTGTTGTTTTGGTTGACGACTTCGATATCACCCTTGTGGTATACGGTGGTATGCGGCGGTATGCTTTTGGTAAGCCAGACATTACCCCCGACGATGCTGTGATGCCCGATTACCGTTTCTCCCCCCAGGATCGTGGCGCCGGAATAGATCACGACATGATCCTCCACCGTGGGGTGTCTCTTTTTAAAAGCCATGCTTTTGGCCACACTGAGGGCCCCCAGGGTTACACCCTGGTAAATCTTTACGTGGTTACCAATCTGGGTGGTTTCACCGATCACGATGCCGGTGCCGTGGTCAATACAGAAATACTCGCCGATACGGGCGCCCGGGTGGATATCAATCCCCGTCCGGGAATGCGCATGTTCGGTGATGATCCGGGGAATCAGGGGAATATCCATCTGCAGCAGGCTGTGCGCGATGCGGTACAGCGCGATGGCCAAAAAACCCGGGTAGGCCCGGATCACCTCAAACTTATCCCGTGCCGCCGGGTCTCCGACCAGGATGGCTTCATTGTCCTTGTTCAGGGCATCGTACAGGTCCGGAACGGACTGGAAAAACTGCCTGGCCCTGTCTGCGTTATCCTGGTGTTCACAGGCCTTGGTGGCATTAAGCAGGTCGGTCAGCTGATGCTGCAGCCGGTCAAAACCCTTCCTGATCTCACTGGCCGACACAAAGAAATTCTCTGCCATTTCGGGATAGAGCTGGCAGAGCAGTTCCTGGGCCCAGCGGGCAATTTTTTCATTGGGCGGTACCGCTTCCACATTGCGGTGTTTCTCGTATATGTGCTGGTAAAATTCCTGATTCATTGGACTAGGTTAACCGGCCCGGGTTCCGGATATTTCCGGCGGGGCGGTCTTCAAAAATACCCAAAAATATCCATCCTTTCCGCCCGCGCGGGCAGCCGGTCAGTTTCCTTCCGGCAGAAACAAATAGTTCTTTACTTTTGGCAGGTCACAGCCAGCGGAACCTGTATGATCAAAATCGTATTCTCGGAGGAATTCTGCCAGCCAGAAAACCTCTTTCCCTTCACGCTGACCCGGCAGATACAGGATATCCGGGTAGGCATTCTCACCATCCGGGAAAAATGGGAATTCCTGCTGGGATACCCCTCCTTTGACAAGAAAGAGGATGACTACAAGGACCTGGACCGGTCCCTGGATATCGAAAACAGTATCGGTCAGGACGAGTATATCCTGATCCACGGAAATGTCCTTCCCACGGCCCGCCTGGTGCGGGCAGCCGCCCGCCTGCGTAGCGGGGAGTTCATTTCCGTCAATGACCAGGCCGGCGTCATTTTCCGCATTTCCCGCAAGGAGGTACAGGAACCGCATAAGATCAAAATGTCAAGAGCCATCCCGGTCAAGGAGCAGGTAAACACCCTGCAATATCCCTGGGACATCTTCCGGCTCAATGATACCTGCCTGCGCCTGGATTTCGAACTGCTGACAGCCGGACGCAAGTCGCAGCCCCTTTCCAGGACCAACCGGATCGTTCATCCTTCCCGGGTATTTGTGGAGGAGGGTGCGCAGGTGGAGCACAGTATACTCAATGCCTCGGAGGGGCCTATTTACATTGGCCGCCATGCACAGGTCCTGGAAGGATGCCTGATCCGGGGACCTTTTGCCCTCGGGGAGGGGGCCTGCCTGAAAATGGGGACCCGAATCTACGGCGCCACCACGGTAGGCCCGTATTGCGTGGTCGGAGGAGAAGTGAAGAACTCCGTCCTGTTTGGTTTCAGCAACAAGGCCCATGACGGGTATCTGGGCGATTCAGTCATCGGCGAATGGTGCAACCTGGGTGCCGGCACCACCAATTCCAACCTGAAGAACAATGCCAGCGAAGTACGGGTCTGGACCCGGCAGGGTGAACTGAATGCCGGTATGAAATGCGGCGTCATGATGGGGGATTATTCACGAACCGCCATTAATACCGCCATCAATACCGGCACCGTGATCGGGGTCTGCTGTAATGTATTCGGTGAAGGCCTTACCCCCAAATACATACCGAATTTCAGCTGGGGCAGCGAAGGGCTGAAACGCTATGACCTGGAAAAAGCGCTGCTGGACATCGCCGACTGGAAACGCTTCAAGGGCCAAGCGCTCACCGACAACGAACAAACGATTTTACAGTATATTTACCAACACTATTAAAACCACAGCAACAATGCGAAAACAGATCGCGGCAGCCAACTGGAAAATGAATCTGACCTATCAGCAAGGAGAGAAGTTACTGGACGATATCCTGGCTGCCGACATCAGCATGGCACCCCACCGCCAGGTCCTTTTTGCGGTGCCCTTTCCGTACCTGATCATGGCCAGCAGCCAGGTCTCCGAGGAATTCAATTATGACATTGCCGCCCAGAACTGCCACCAGGCGAAGGCCGGCGCCTTTACCGGCGAGGTCTCCGCGGAAATGCTGCGGTCAATCAGTATCAGCCATTGTCTTATCGGGCACAGTGAGCGCCGGGAATATTTCAACGAATCCAACCAGGTGCTTGCCGAAAAGGTTTCCATTTGCCTGGAAAACGGCATTACGCCTATCTTCTGCTGCGGGGAGCCCCTGGGTATCCGGGAAAAAGGCACCCAGAACGACTATGTTGCCGTGCAGCTGAAAGAATCCCTGTTCCACCTCGACGCCGAACAGCTCCACAGCGTGGTCATTGCCTACGAACCCATATGGGCCATCGGAACCGGTAAGACCGCCACCACCGGACAGGCCCAGGAAATGCATGCCTACCTGCGTTCCGTGCTGGCCGGCCAGTACGGAACGGAAACGGCTGACGCCATTTCCATCCTGTATGGCGGCAGCGTAAAGGCCGCCAATGCCGGTGAACTGTTTGCGTGCCCGGATGTGGATGGCGGGCTGGTGGGCGGAGCCTCCCTGGTTGCCAGTGATTTTATCCAGATCATCCGCGCACTTAAATAGGAAATTATCGACGCACCTTACCATATTGTAGTCACGCTGAAGAAAAATTGGCTCCTGGGGTTCCTGCGGATCCGTGTGATCGTCAATGACCATGACATCTATCCGATCCGGCGGGGAGAAAAACTGGTAATCCCACTTAGCGAGAACAACCCCCGGGTAGTCATCACGGACGGCATGCATATCACCAAACCGCTGGAGCTGATTTTTCATCATGTCCACACGTATTACTTCAAGATCGTCTGCGCAATTGACGACTTCCAGCTCATAGCCGGCCTGGCCCTGATGGTTGTCTTCGCTCTGCTGGCCCTGGCCACCGGATTTCTGGCATTCAAGGTGCTGAGTATCTTCCCGTTACTTTATGTCCTTTTTCTCTATTACATAAACCGGAAGGATTTTCTGCAGTTCCGGAATGTTTGAGGCGGACCGGCTTAAAGTTAACCAGGCATGTCAATCGGCAAGGTATTTTATAAAAGTTTTACCTGGAGACTGGTTCAGTTCGCCTCGTCCGGGATCCTGAACATTTACCTGGCGCACCAACTGGGTGCCGAACTCAGCGGGCAGTTCTACGGATTGTCTTACCTGCTGGTCACCGCAGCCAATTTCCTGTCGCTGGGTTTTGATGTCAGCCTGAACTATTACGTTTCGCGGCGAGAATTGCCGGTACGCGGCACCATCCCCCTGATCTGCCTGATCGCCGGATTGGCGCTGGTCGTGTCGCTCACGGCCGGCTGGTATTTTTTCCGGGAAAATCCATATCCCTATTTTTCCTATTCCCGCCTGTTATGGTACGCGGCCCTTATGGTCGCCGGACACCTGCTGGTCACCCTCTGCGGCTCGGTGCTTACAGCCGGGGAACGCAACCATGTCGTCAGTCAGCTCAGCGCCCTGAACAACCTGGCGGTGCTGCTGGTTTCAGGACTCCTGCTGCGCAAATTCCCCGCGACAAAGGCTGCCGATACGATTTTCCTGGCCTATTTTCTGGCTGCCTTCCTCCAGGGTGCCCTGATGCTGGCGATGCTGGCGAGATGGCCCAGGCGGGATTCACCTGGTCCCGGTAAGGAACCCGGGCGGCTACCCCGGATGCTTTCCTATGCAGGCTCCGTGTATGTGACCAATTTTCTTTTTTTTGCGGGACGAAAGCTCCCGGTGCTGTTAATCCCGTACTGGGTGTCAGCGCAGGCAGTGGGGAACTATATACAGGCCTACAAGATGGTCGATTACCTGGCAGCCTTTGCGTCCATCCTGTATTTTCCGGTCGTCGCGATGACGGCCGGAAAATCCGGTGACCAGGCGCGCCGCCGTATCCTGCTGCTGGTCCGCATCTCCAACACCGCACTGGTCCTGGGAGGTGGTTTGCTGGCGGTTACCGGCAGGTTCCTGTTCCCCTGGATCCTGGGCGATACCTTCCGCCAGGTGCACGGGATATTCCTTATCCTGCTTCCCGGTATGCTGGCTGCCGGATCTTCCCCCTTTTTGACCGCCTATTTTTTCGGTTCCGGAAACCTGCGCATCAATCTGACCAGCGCAATTATTATGATGCTGGGATTACTGGTTACGATCTGGCCCCTGCAGCAGACGTGGGGAATCTGGGGGGTGGCCGGATCCTTCAGCCTGTCCGGCATGGCTTCCTTCCTTTACGACATCTGGATGCTCCGTCGCCTGGAAACGTTCCGGTGGTCTGAAATGCTGGTACTCGGACGGAAAGACCTCGCCGGCCTGGGTTCCTTTTTCCGGAATCATTTCTTCCCGTGATGCCCAAAGGCCCGGTAATCAACCCTTGAGTTTCTTGACCAGGTCGATATATTCCCGCATCGCCAGGTCGCGGGGCTTACCTTTTTGTCCCAGCCAGGCCTGGTACTTGGCGCGGGCTACGAAATCAAAGGGATTGGCCGGTTCACTGTTTCCTACGTCTCCTTCCGTAGCTTGCTTGTACAACGAATATAGCTGCAGCATTGTTTCATTACTGGGACGCTCGGATAAGGTTTTGCTTTCGGACACCGCCAGGTCAAATTGTTCATGAATTTCCATGGTGGTTTATTTACGACGAAAATACGAGTTTTAGCGCGGCAGAAATTCGTTTTGAGGATTCCGTTGGAAACGAATTGTTGCCTACATTTCAGCCTGAAATCTGCGATTCCTTACTCCAAAAAATCTGATATGCGCCTGCGTAACGCCCTTTTGGCCCTATCGTTCCTGATTTTCAAGGCTTCGTTCGGCCAGCAATACAGAAGCGATCAATTCCTCGCTCATACCTTTTCCATTGTGGCACGTGATTCCGCTACCGGCGAAATGGGTGTTGCCGTGCAGAGCCACTGGTTTTCGGTTGGGACCTCGGTCAGCTGGGCGGAGGCCGGGGTGGGCGTCGTGGCGACCCAGTCGTTCACCAATAAATCCTTTGGCCCGCGGGGACTAGACCTGTTGAGCCGTGGCCTGAGCGCCCAGCAGGCGCTGGATGTTCTGCTGGCCGATGATCCGGGCCGGGACGTCCGGCAGGTCGCCATACTGGATACCAGTGGCCGGGTGGCCACCCATACCGGAAAAGGCTGTATCCAGTATGCCTCCCATATCCAGGGCAGCCAGTTTTCCGTGCAGTCCAACATGATGTTAACCGACAGGGTCTGCCAGGCGATGGCCGAAGCCTATGCTAGATCGGCAGGAAAACCGCTGGCCGAGCGGCTTCTGGCCAGCCTGGAGGCAGCGCAGGGTGCCGGGGGAGATATCCGTGGCATGCAGTCTGCCGCCCTGGTCATTGTTCCTGGCCGGTCCCAAGGAAAACCCTGGGAGGAGCGGCTGGTAGATCTGCGGGTAGACGACAGCCGTAATCCGATCGCGGAACTGAAGAGATTGTACCTGGTGCATATCGCTTACCAGCATATGAACGCGGGGGACCTGGCGGTGGAAAAGAATGACATGCCGCTTGCCATGCAGGAATATAATGCCGCCATGAAACTCATGCCGGGCAATCTCGAAATGCAATTCTGGACCGGGATAACACTGGCCAACAACCACCAGGTGGACAAGGCGCTGCCCCTGCTACGGAAAGTTTTCAGCGCGGAACCCAACTGGAAGGAGCTAACCCGGAGACTTCCGGCCGTACAGCTCCTGACCGTGCCGGAGGCCGACCTCAGAAAGATACTATCCCTGTAAAGGGCCGTTAGCGCAGGCGGGCATTATCGATAAATACCTGCTGCACCTGGTCCTTGTTATTAATGGTGCTGTAGAAATCATCGAGATACCCGGTCATTTCCCGGCGGGTTCCTTCCCAGAGCAGATCAAAATGGTTGATCAGGGCGTAGATGCTGTCTTTTTTCTGCCGGAACAGGTCCAGGGTTTCCTGGATCTCCTGCATGCTGCGCGGAAACCCGCGGTATACCCGTTCGGTGACGGATTCGGTTCCCAGTTCCGGTGCCGGGGCGGCATATTCCGCATTCACCAGGCCGGAAAAATCAAAATCGTAGGGAATGACATACGGCCTGGCCGCGGAGTCGTCTTCCGGCTGCATCAGCCGGATGTTATGGTAGACCGGAACCGACCAGTCGGTATTTCCGATCATATACTGGAAAATGTCCACCAGGGTCATCTGTTTGCGGTCGGTCGCCTGGGTAGGCACTTTGACTTTTTTCAGTTCCCTGCAGTGATTGCGCCGGGTCAGTTCGTCCATATTCTCCAGCAGGAATCCATACTGGGAGTAGGATTTAACCTTCTTCTGGGTGTCATCGTAGGTCATGTAGACCAGCCTCACCCGGAAACTTTTATCCGTCAGCAGGTTGTAGATTTTGTAAATGATGTATTCCTTGAGCAGCAGTTGCTCATAGTCTTTGCCCACCCGGCAACCGCCCACCAGTTTGAGCGAATGCAGGCCACGCAGCAGGGGGGAGGTCTTGTTTTTGAAATCCAGCATCAGGGACGGCATGTAGCAATTCTGCCGGCGGAATATTCCCCGGGCATACACATTGATCGGTTCGGTAATGACGGTGCTGTCCGGAAAGCGGCAGGTGACCATAGCCGGCTGGCGGTCTTTTTGCGCTTTGGACACCATCAGCTTTTTCAGGTCGGAACTGAGCTGGATGGCTACCACTTTTTCCTCGGTAAAAAAGTGGGCGCTGTCAACGGGTTGCGATTGGGCTGCCACC
>DASZRL010000080.1:0-32538 GCA_035549175.1 Chitinophagaceae bacterium
GGACAGCACGACGGGCCCCCACGGGCCCGTATTTTTTTGTACATCTGTTTAAAAAAGAATGCAACCCGTTGCCATATTTAATTTTAAATACCAGGGGAAAAGACCCAAATTTGTTCTGCACGGATTCGTCTCCAGCATGGCTTCGCCTCCGGACTGGTTTAAAATGCTACCGGCACTCACCTACTTCAATCTCCTACTCTAGTGATCCCACTGAATCAGTAACAGGCCCCGTTTAGCGGCAGGATTTTCTCCAACCGGCTGGCTGCCGGGCAGGTTAGCGTTCCCGTCTATGCACGTAACTCAGGTCCTGCAATGACCTGGATTAGGCCGGCGGACCTGACCAGCCTGTCACCCGGCCTGCATTCTTCATCCAAAACCATTTTTTATGAAACGTATTTTTTGGTGTGCCCTGCTGACGGCTATCACCGTAGAGGCACATGCCCAGTCCACCGGTGATATCCTGAAAAGGGAAGCCGGACAGGGCGTACGCGAGGGAACGAATGTGGCTACCCAGAAAGCTGCTGATAAATTGCTGGGAAAGTTTTTCAATAAGAAAAACAAGAATAATACCCCGGCAGGCGGGCCCGATTCGTCAGGGGCGGGCACCTCGAAATCCAGCGGAACGTCAGTATCCGCCAGCGGATCCACTGCCAACCAGGGCCCGGGAACGGCGGAACCCACCCTGAAAACCTACAGTAAATATGATTTTGTCGCCGGCGATAAAGTGCTGGTTTGGGAGGATTTTGCCCAGGATGCCGTCGGGGATTTCCCGGACAAATGGAATACCAATGGCAGCGGCGAAATCGTCACGGCCAGCGGGCAGACGGGTCATTGGCTGATGATCAACAAGAAGGGACGTTTTATACCGGAATTTATAACGAGTCTGCCGGATAATTTCACGTTCGAGTGCGACGTGGTTTCCAACGAGAAGTTCAGTTTCTATTCCAACCCGCTGCAAATTTTCTTCCTGACAGGCGGCAACGGGAAAGAGGTCATGGAATACAGTTTCATCCAGATCGACAAGCGCTCCGGTGTCAAACTGGGCATCCATCCCACCAATGCCGGCAGCAACGGCGGGATTGCCTCCATACAGACTTTTGAGGATGGCGCCACGGTAATTAACAATGAACTGGCCACGACCCAGTTCAACAGTAATGCCGGCAAAACGCGGGTCAAACTTTCAGTGTGGCGACAGAAACAGCGTATACGGGTCTACCTGAACGAAGAAAAGGTGTTCGACCTGCCCAGGGCCTTTGCCGCCGACAGAACCTATAACACGGTGCTGTTCGAACTCTGGAGCGGCATGAACAATGACCAGGATCGTTACCTCATCAGCAACATCAAACTGGCTGTGGGTGCGCCGGACACGCGCAATAAGCTCATCAACGAAGGAAGGTTTTCCACGACCGGCATCCTCTTCGATGTCAATGCTGCGGTAATTAAACCCGAATCGTACGGCACCCTGAAGGATATAGCCGATGTGCTGACCGAAAACGGATCAGTCCGGGTCCGGATCGTGGGCCATACGGACAGTGACGGGAATGCCGACATGAATCTGACTTTATCCAAGAAACGGGCGGAGGCAGTCAAGCAGGCCCTGGCTGACAATTTCGCAATCGATCCATCCCGCCTGGAAACGGATGGAAAGGGATCCACCCAGCCTGCAGCACCCAATACCAGCCCGGAAGGCAAGGCACAAAACCGGCGCGTGGAATTTATCAAGCTCTGACTAAGGAATACCTGGCGGGCCGGGATAACCGGCCCGGCCATTTTCTATTTCGTAGCCATCGGCAATTTTTCCCCGGCCTGCCGTAGGAGCCAGGCATGGAAACACGGACACACCTTCTTTTTCACCAGCTTCCGCTGGAGCCCCCGCCGCCTCCGCTGCCACCTCCGAATCCGCCAAAGCCTCCGCCTCCGCCGGACCATCCGCCTCCACCGCCACCGCCGATCCAGCCACCGCCGGGCCAGACGGGTCCCAGCCAACCCCGGTAACCCCGGCGGGAAAGCATGCCGCCCCCGCCGCCCCGAGAACTGATATTCATAAGGACCCAGACCAGAACGATGATCAGGAAGATGATACCCGGGCTGATTCCCTTTTTTTGGCCGCGTTCGCTGTAGCCGGCCGGCGCCTTGTATTCGCCGGCAGCCGCCTTAATGATGTCGCTCGTGGCCAGGTCCAGTCCGCGGTAATAATTTTCCTGCCGGAAATTGGGGACAATATCGCTTTGAATGATCTGATTGGCCGTAATATCGGGTACAGCGCCCTCCAGCCCGTATCCTACCTCGATGCGCACCTGGTGATCCTCCTTGGCCACCAGCAGCACAATGCCATTATTTTTTTCCTTGTTGCCAACGCCCCACTGGCGGAGAATTCCCAGGGATACATCTTCGATGGGATAGTCTTTCAGCGTGGGAATGATCGTGACTACCACCTGGTTGGAGGTGCTGTCATCATAGCGGACCAGCTTGTTTTCCAGGGACTCAGCCTGCTCCGGCGTCAGGGTCCCTGTATAGTCATTCACCAGCCGGGGCGGGTTAGGCTTCGGTGGTATGACCTTTTCAATCTGGGCCCTGGCCGAAACGGACGCTACCAGGGTTAGTAACAAAAAAATCTTCTTCATGCCGGTTTACTTGCCGAAGACGATATCATCCGGCAATTCGTTTTTGTCTGTGTCGTTATCGAACGGGAAATGCTGGCGGAGGGCCTCCCCGATTTGCATCACGCTCTGGCGGACCCCCTCAGCGTAATGATCCCTGTTGAAATGTGCGAGGATGTCCCCGACGATTTTTTTCCAGTAATCAGCTCCCACCCGCCTGTGGATGCCTTCGTCGCCGAATACCGCTACCTGCCGGTCCCGTACGGCCAGGTAAAGCAAGACCGCATTGCGGTCCTCGGTCTTTTCCATACCCAGCCGGAAAAAGAGATCGGCAGCCCGGTCCAGGGCGTCCACATAGCGGCAACGGCTTTCCACGAATACGCGTATTTCTCCGCTGGTCAGCCTTTCCGCAGCCCGGACCGCAGCCAGGATGTTTTCCTTCTCCTCCTGGGTAAAAAATTCGGTAGGCCTGCGCCAGGGAATTAGTCGCACGGGTTACTTTTATTTAGGCTCAGAAATTTACAGTGGGGGCCTTCTGGGATCCCTCATCCGCCTTGAATCCTTCCTTCACCTTGAAACCGAACATGCCGGAAAACAGATTCATGGGGAAAGAGCGGACCTTCGTATTATAAGTATTTACGGCACTGTTAAAATCATTACGGGCCACTGCAATACGGTTTTCCGTCCCTTCCAGCTGCTTTTGCAGATCCTGGAAATTCTGGGTAGCCTTGAGGTCAGGGTAATTTTCTGCCACCGCGAGAAGGCGGCTCAGGGCTCCACTGAGTTCCCCCTGGGCCTGCTGGAACTTCTGCATGTTTTCGGCCGTCAGGTTATTGGCATCAATAGTCACCGAGGTGGCTTTGGCGCGCGCCTCGATTACCTTGGTGAGAGTAGTCTGTTCAAAATTGGCCGCCCCTTTTACCGTATTGACCAGGTTGGGAATCAGGTCCGCGCGCCGCTGGTACTGGCTTTGTACATTATTCCAGGCATTCTTGACTACTTCATCCTGTTTGACCAGGCCGTTGTATCCGCCACAGCCCCACACGCCAAGCAGGAGGACGAGGCCTAATATGATTAACAGGGAGAGGTTGCGGGTTCCTTTCATAAAATGTAAAGTTTATATTCTAAAAATAAGCTATTTAACACAATAAAGGCTCCTGCGCAAAGCAAGAGCCAATTAATTTTTCCTGCCGTTTTTTCCTGTTCAGGCCTGGATGGCGGCGATGCCGGGCAGCACCTTCCCTTCGAAATACTCCAGCATGGCCCCTCCCCCGGTGGATACATAACTTACCTTGTCGGCAAAGCCGAACTGATTTACCGCCGCAACCGAGTCCCCGCCACCCACCAGCGAAAAGGCGCCCCGCCCGGTGGCTTCTGCAACGGCCGTGGCGATGGCCTTCGTACCATGCTGAAACTTGGGCATTTCAAAGACCCCCATGGGGCCGTTCCATAAAATGGTCCTGGAATGTTTAATCACGTTGCAAAACTGCTCACAGGCGTTGGGACCGATATCCAGCCCCATCCACCCGGCAGGGATATTGTCGCTGGGTGCATTGGAGGTATTCGCCTGGGCATCAAACTTGTCTGCGATGATGGAGTCCGAGGGCAGGTGGATGCATACCCCCCGGCCGGCGGCTTTTTCCAGGATATCCCGCGCCGTCTGCAGGCGATCCTCTTCACAGAGCGAATTGCCGATCGAGCCTCCCTGCGCCTTCATGAAGGTATAGGCCATGCCGCCGCCGATAATAATGTCTGTAGCGCGGTCTAGCAGGTTTTCCAGGATCAGTATCTTGTCAGACACCTTGGCGCCCCCGATGATCGCCACAAAAGGCTTCTCGGCATGGTGCAACACCTTCTCGGCGCTGGCCACTTCCCCTTCCATCAGCAGCCCGAAAAACTTTTTTCCGGCCGGGAAGAACTCCGCGATCACCGCCGTGGAAGCGTGGGCGCGATGGGCCGTGCCGAATGCATCATTAACATAGACATCCCCCAATTGGGCCAGTTTCCCGGCAAATTCCCGGTCACCCTTCTCTTCCTGTTTGTAAAACCGAAGATTTTCGAGCAGCAGCACCTCACCGGGCTTGAGCATGCCCGCGGTCAGGAATGCCTGCTCGCCGATGCAGTCATCGGCAAACAATACCGGCGCTCCACCCAGCAGTTCGCTTAGGTGGCCAACCAGGTGCCTTAGGGAATATTTGTCAGTAGGCCCCTCCTTGGGTCTTCCCAGGTGGCTCATCAGAATGACGCTGCCGCCGTCCTGGCGGATTTTCTGGATGGTGGGGATGGCTGCCCGCATACGCGTGTCGTCGGTAATGGCGTATTGATCATTCAGGGGAACATTGAAATCAACCCGTACCAGGGCCTTCTGGCCTTTGAAATCATGGTCGGAAAATGCAGACATAGCGCAGTGGTTTTAGCCGTAAAAATAGCGGAAATGAAATTGCCCCGAGCGGAGCCCGGGGCAATTTTTACAGGCCGGTCGCCTATTTGCTGATCAATTTGGCGAAATAATGTACCGTACGAACCAGCTGGCTTACATAACTCATTTCGTTGTCATACCAGCTTACCGTCTTAACCAGTTGGGTATCCCCCACCGTCTGGACTTTGGTCTGGGTAGCGTCAAAGAGGGATCCGAAGTGCATGCCGATGATGTCACTGCTCACGATTTCATCCTCGGTGTATCCGAAACTCTCGTTGGAGGCTGCCTTCATGGCGGCATTGACCTGCTCCACGGTAACCTTCTTACCCAGAATGACGGTAAGCTCCGTCAGGGAGCCCGTCAGGGTCGGTACGCGCTGGGCCGTGCCATCCAGTTTGCCTTTCAGGCTGGGCAGGACCAGCCCGATGGCCTTGGCCGCTCCGGTGCTGTTGGGTACAATGTTGTGTGCCGCTGCGCGGGCCCGGCGCAGATCACCTTTCGGGTGGGGCGCATCCTGGGTGTTCTGGTCATTGGTGTACGCGTGGACCGTGGTCATCAGGCCGTTTATGATGCCAAACTGCTTATCCAGCACATCGGCCATCGGAGCCAGACAGTTCGTCGTGCAGGATGCGCAGCTGATGACGGTTTCCGTGCCATCCAGGATGGCATGGTTCACATTGAAGACAATCGTCTTCAGGTCCCCGGTGGCCGGTGCGGAAATAACGACCTTCTTGGCTCCGGCAGCCAGGTGGGCCTCCGCCTTGGCCTTGTCAGTGAAAAACCCGGTACATTCCAGGACTACGTCCACATCGTGCGATTTCCAGGGGATTTCAGCCGGGTTTTTCTGCGCATAAATCTTCACTTCCTCACCATTGACCACAATCGCGTTCTCGGTGGCCTTCACCTCCGCATCGAAGCGACCCTGGGCCGTATCATATTTTAATAAGTGTGCCAATACCTTGGGGCTGGTCAGATCGTTGATTGCCACCACATCAATACCCTCCATTTTATAGATCTGGCGGTATACGAGGCGGCCGATGCGACCGAATCCGTTGATAGCAACTTTAACTGTGCTCATTTCGTTTAATGATTTAGCGTTTAAAAATGCGCAGCGAAGTTACGTCATTGCCTGAAAACTTCCCTTCCGAATTCAGAACCTTCCTCCCAGCCTCGTCATTTTGGCAGTCCAACCCGGCGAGCGGTAGCCGCCCCCCCCAACTGAACGGCATCCAACAGGGCAAAATTTTTTGGCTAAATTCTGGGGCGAGCCTATCTTTGCCCACCCAAAAACAGGACGGCCTGTTCGTCTAGGGGTTAGGACGCATCCCTTTCACGGATGAAACACGGGTTCGATTCCCGTACAGGCTACTCAAAAGGACGGATCGCCACGGCGATCTGTCCTTTTTTTCTGCGAGCCCCGTGAAGCGTTAGGTTTTGGCAAACCGAAGGTTCAACAGGATAACTGGGGCAGGATTTCGGCTTGCTTCCGGCTAAAAATGAATCGCGCAGGAATGGACCAACAGGATCCGTGCCGGCTGTGTCTTCGCCATGAACCGGTTTCCTTCGAGCCGCGTGCCGATACGGCCGCAGCTTCGCACGGCTACACTGGCTGTTTTTTCTTATATTGAAGCTTAATGTTTAATTGACATGGATTCGACGAGCCGTCCGCTCCCCTACCGGAACCCTGCGATTATGGCGTACGTCGAGCCGGGAGGAATCATGTTTCCTCCCGGGTAGTTCATACCGGATTCACTGGCGCGGATTTGCCAGTACCTGTTGTCCTGTCCTAAACCTCTATTCAAAAATGAGCCAAGTGCAAGCCCGGGTAAAGGCGCCAGAAGCCAGTGACCCGCTCCAGCCCATGTTTCAATACTTTCGTAAAATCAGCAACCTTTCCGATCCCGCTGAGCTGGCCATCCGGGAAGCCTGTACCGTTCTGTCTCTTCCCAAAAACCAAGATCTTCAACCAGTAGGTCATGCATGCACGACCATTTACTTTATCCTCCGCGGTTCTCTCCGGATTTATTATTTCAAGGATGACCTGGATATAACAGAGAGCTTTTCTTTCGAAAACAGCATAGTCGCCCGGGTAGAGAGCCTGTTTACAGGCCGTCCCAGCAAGAAGGGTATCCAGATAATGGAAGATGCCGAACTCGTTGCAATCCATGCGAACAGGTTATTCAGGCTTTACGACGCCTACCCGGAAATCGAGCGGTTATTCCGAAAAATCTTTGAAGCAACCCACGTAGACACCATAAACCGCATGGAGAGCATTCAGTTCCATACTGCGGAGGAGCGCTACAGAAACCTGCTTACCGACGAACCAGACATCATCCGCCGGGCACCTCTCAAATTCATTGCTTCGTACCTGGGAATCACCCCAACCAGCCTGAGCCGAATCCGGGCCCGGAAATGATTAGTTGCCATATGTAAAGCGTCCTGATCCCCGGATACGTGAATTTTGCAGGGCAAAACGACTTGCCAGACCCCACCGGTCAGGGAGTATTTCACCGGTACAACGGGAAAAACAGCTATGGAACAAGTCAGACTCGGTTTGAAGGAAAACCTGGGACAGTTTACCCTCCTGGTGGTAATTAACGCGTTTGTAGGCGGTATGGTCGGCATGGAACGATCCATTCTACCCGCCATGGCGGAAAAGGAATTCGCAATTGCTGCCAAAACCGCCATTCTCTCTTTTATCATCGTTTTCGGGATTACCAAGGCCATAACTAATTATTATACCGGGGCCCTGGCCAACCGGTTCGGTAGGCGCAACCTGCTTATAACGGGCTGGCTCGTTGGCTTACCCATTCCCTTGCTGCTCATATATGCCCCCTCGTGGAGCTGGGTCATTGCCGCCAACGTCCTGCTGGGAATCAATCAGGGACTGACCTGGAGCAGCACCGTGGTTATGAAGATAGATCTGGTCGGCGAGAAACAACGGGGGCTGGCCATGGGCCTGAATGAATTTGCCGGCTATGTCGCGGTGGCGCTGGTGGCCTTCCTGACCGGGTGGATTGCCGGCAGGTACGGTGTCCGTCCGTATCCGTTTTATACGGGTATCCTGTTGGCTGTCCTGGGACTGGCAGGAAGCATCTTCCTGATCCGGGATACCAAACACCATGTCAGCAAAGAATCCAATCTCAGCGCCCTTCCCCGCCTGAAAAACATCTTCTGGGATACGACCTGGAAGAACAGGAACCTGGGATCCGTAACGCAGGCCGGCCTGGTTAACAACCTAAATGACGGGATGGCCTGGGGCATTCTCCCCATCTTATTAGCCCAGAAAGGTTTTACCCTCGGACAAATCGGAGCCGTGACCGCCGTATACCCGGCCGTGTGGGGGCTGGGCCAACTGGTCACAGGGGCGATGGCGGACCGATATTGTAAGCGGGATATGCTTTATTCAGGCATGTTTCTTCAGGCAGTAGCCCTGTTGTACCTGCTGGGGGCATCTACCCTGTTGCAGTTTGTCTCCCTGTCCGTGATCCTGGGATGGGGCACCGCGATGGTCTACCCTACCTTCCTGGCCACGGTAGCAGAAAATACTCATCCGATGGACCGGGCAAAGAGCATCGGGATATTCCGGCTATGGCGGGATCTCGGGTATGCGATCGGTGCGATCCTCACCGGCCTCATTGCGGATCTAATCAGCATCCGGGCGGCGATCCTGGTCATCGGCCTGCTCACGCTGGCATCCTCACTCATCATCCGGTTCCGGATGCATTGCCGGCTGGACAGTGGCCGCAGGCTAATGGAACTGATCCTGCCAAAAGGAAGCAGGTTGCGGCATCCCGCAGGTCCGAAATCCTGCCTGCCGGTCGCTGACTTAAGAAGGCTCCTGCAACAGGATCCCACCCGGGTCCTGCTGATTGACGTAAGAAACCGTGACGAATATGACCAGCAGCACATACCCGCCGCGATCAATATCCCATTACCCGACTTACCCGTCCGGGCACGGGGCCTGCAGGCCCCTGAGTATGTGCTTACGGTCTGTGGCAAGGGAGGCGGCCGCTCGGCGGAGGGCGCCAACCTGCTGAAACAGGCCGGTTACGCAAACGCCCGGTATGTCTGTGAAGGGACTGCCGGATGGTATGCAACATCCTGAATATTTTGCGCTGACAGGCACATGCCAGACAGCCAGGCTACCTGGGTGGGCCCTTGCATCCGGCTGCCCTGCCAGGTGCAAGTCATTCCGTTCGCAGGCTCCTGACGGGGTTGGCCGTGGCTGCCCGGAGAGCCTGCAGGCTGATTGTCAGAACTACCAGCACCAGGGCGATCAGCCCGGCCAGCGCAAAAGCTTCCCAGCCAATGGTAATGCGATACGCAAAGTCACGCAGCCAGCGATCCATAAACAGCCAGGCAACGGGGCTGGCTATCGCCAGGGAAACCAGCAGCAGCGCGAGGAACTCCCCGGGCAGCAGCGATAGAATACTGGCTGCCGAGGCGCCCAGCACCTTGCGGATTCCGATTTCCTTGGTGCGGGTCTTCACCGTAAAGGTGACCAGCCCGAACAGGCCCAGGCAGGCAATAAGAATGGCCCGGATGATCGCCCGGTAACGACTCAGTTTGTGTCCGGAACTGATGCAGGAATGGCCGGCCCCTTTCCTGGCTGGCTCCTCACGCGCAGAAGCCGGCGGGAATTGCCAACCCCCAAGGGGGTTGGAAGTCCGGTTAGGGCAAACCCACTTCGAAATGGCGATCCGGGATCTCCACATTCCCAAATCCTTTGCGCAGGAGCCGCTGCCGGAAATCGATCTGGACGTTGTATTCGCCGTGTACCAGGAAGAGCTGCTTTACCTCGCGGGGATCCTGGTGGGCCAGCCACTGGCTAAGGTCCTCGTAGTCCCCGTGTGCACTCATGCTGCGGATCGAGCCGATTTCCGCATTAACCTCGTGCTCGACCCCGAATATGCCCACTTCCTTGGCACCTGCCAGCAACCGTCCGCCCAGGGAGTGTGGCTCGCAGTAACCGGTGAACAGGATGGTGTTACGGCTGCTCTCTATATTATTGCTGATATGGTGCTTCACGCGCCCTGCATCG
Organism: Chitinophagaceae bacterium; assembly: GCA_035549175.1. Classification (GTDB taxonomy): domain Bacteria; phylum Bacteroidota; class Bacteroidia; order Chitinophagales; family Chitinophagaceae; genus DASTSN01. The sequence goes on from DASZRL010000080.1 coordinate 10,064, forward strand.
GCCATGCCACTGGCTGAAATGATCACGAAAGGCCCGTTGCGGAAATTGAGCATTTTGGATTCCTCCACCGTCTTGATGTAATGTAACCCGTCAAACATGAACGGATCCTGGTCGGTTTCCAGGACCTTCTGGATGGTCCGGTTAAAGTACTGGGGATATTTCTTGACAATTTCCGTAGCCTGGATGCTCAGGGGGCTGTCCACAAAATAATCCAGCCGGGGAAGCCGGTTCTCCAGTTCGAGCTGGTTCAGTGAATAGAGGATCTCCTGGGTCCTGCCGACGCTGAAGGCGGGTATGATCAGCTTTCCCTTCTTTTTCAGGCAGGCTTTTTCAATCCATTCCAGCAGCATGTCAGGCGTCGTGACATTCATCTCGTGCAGGCTGTTTCCGTAGGTGGATTCCATCACGATGTATTCAGCCTGGGGAAAGTCCTGGGGAGACTTCAGAATGATATCCCGGTAACGTCCCACGTCCCCGCTGAAGGTGAGGGTTCGCTCCTTGCCGTTCTCCGTGATGCGCATGTGCACGCAGGCACTCCCGATAATATGGCCGGCATCCGTGAACATAGCCTTCATGCCATCCGTGACATCAAACCAGGTTCCGTATTCTACCTCGACGAAGGATTTCAAGCAGTTCTTGGCGTCCTCCGTGGTATACAGGGGCTGCAGCAGGGGAACTCCTTCTGAACCGCGCCGCTTGTTGGCATATTTTATCTCGTCCTCCTGGATCTCGGCAGAATCCGCCAGCAGCACGGCCGTAAGTTCCCGGGTGGCTGGCGTGCAGAAAATCTTGCCCTGGAATCCTTCCTTCACCAGTTTGGGGATAAGGCCCGTGTGATCGATATGGGCATGGGACAGCAGCATGACATCTACTGTGGCCGCATCAAAACCGAAAGTCCGGTTCAGCGCATCGGTATCCTTTCCCATTCCCTGGAACATACCGCAATCCAGCAGGATCCTCTTTCCATTTTTCAGGGTAAGCAGATGCTTGGATCCGGTTACGGTCCGGGCGGCTCCGTGAAAGGCAATTTTCATGAAAACAAGTATTAATGCGGTTAAGTTACCGATTTCCGGGCTTTGAAGGACCAGGTGACGGAAAATGCGGCTATTTTTTCGCCGGCATCGTTGAATCCCGTGGAGGTGGCGGTACATACCTGGGCTTCGCCGGTCTGCAGCGCGGCAGCTACCGCCTGCTCCATGGCCTCCCCGTTCTCACAACGAAACCGCGTTACGCCGGTAGCCTTCTTCAGAAACGTGGCCTCCAGGCTGACGATCAGCAGGGAAACGGCAGGCCTTCGCCCGTATACCCGGGCCATGGCCAGGGCACCTGTACTCAGTTCGGCTGCCATCGCCAGGCAGGCAAAATACGTGGACCGGAAAGGATTGCGGGTGAGCCAGCGGTAGGGAACCGTTACTTCGCAGGCAAGGGGGTCCAGCCGGCGGATCCGGACCCCGCACAGAAAGGCGCTGGGCAGTTTGGCAAAAAGGTACAGGCCCCGTCGAAGCGGGCTGCGCATCAGGCGAATATAGGTTTCCGTTCCCGGCTGCATGATTCAGGGGGTTGTATAGCGTTTCGGATCCAGCGCGGCAGGACTCCAGTCGCTGAAAAAACCGGCCACCTTCTCCCGGTCATAGGTCTTACCGGATTCCAGGTATCCCGAATTCTGGGTGTGGAGCCGCTGACCATTCCCGTCCAGCACCAGGAAGACCGGGAAACCGAAGCGCTGCGGAAAGCCATATTTTGCCAGCAGCTCCGCATTGGTGTTCTCCTTGCTGTAATTGAGATGATACACCACATAATTGCTGCGTACCAGGGAATCCAGCTGAGGATCCCGGGTAATAAAATCCTGGAAACGGGCACACCAGATGCACCAGTTCCCGCCGATTTCGACAAAGACATGTCGGCCGGTCCGGCGGGCCAGCTGGCAGGCTGAATCCAGGCCCCTGACCGCGTTTTCCTCGGGGTGGTACAGATGGAACCCAGCCAGTTCCTGGGTATGGGCCGGCCCGAAAAACCAGCATCCGGCTACCAGGCCAAGCAGGAATTTCCATCGAATAGTTATAAATCGTATCATGGTTTATGGATTGATATGATCGTGGCGACTACTTTATTGTCGCCCGGGTCGGCATGGAATTTAAGCGTCCCCGATGAACCGGTCTCAAACCGGGCTTTTTGCATCAACCGACCGCCCAGGGCCTGTTCGACCCGGTCACCAAAATCGGCCTGGGGATTTTGGCTGATCTGGCGGTTCAGCGCACTCCAGTCGAGCGGATTCTTACTTACCACAATGGCCATCTCGTCGCGGTGACCCACGCTATCGGGAGTCATGCTTTTGTCTTTGGGAAAAAGCCGGTACCCCGTAATCCCGCAATACGGGGAATACCGCGTCCGGGAAGGATCTTCGGGAGTGGGATAGGGAAACAGGGTATAACAGGTCCCGTCCGTTTCCTTACCGAAAACGTAAATATAACATTCCGTACTGTTTTTGATTTCCACCTTGAAGCGGGTTCCCGGCGAGACCGGAACGGTGGTTTCAAACCGGTCGTTCTCCGCCAGGCGAAGGGGAATATAGCCCCTTGTCTGCATGCTGCCTCCCTCGAAGGTCACCTGCATAAGGCCGATTTCGCAATCCAACGGGGTGTTGGCAGCTGCCCCTACGGGCTGCATCGGGTCCAGCCCATAGGCCTCCCGGACAAAATAGTTGAAATCCCCATACCGGATCCAGGCAAACCCATTGTTGCCCCACTGCGGGCCCCAGCTGTTCATCAGCAGAAAGGCTCCCCCGTATTTTTTATCATCATATCCCACCACGCACATCGCATGCCCGCCGAACCCCGTCAGGCTCTTGTCGCCGGGCTGCGGTTCCCAGAGGTCCTGGCCCATCATGGGCTTCATGAAGCTGGGCCCTACCATCATGCCGACCACCACCGGGGCACCCTGGGCCAGGTTTTGCCGAATGGCATTGAGGTCGATGACATCGGTGCGGTCTCCCTGGGACAGCCGGTTAAAGCCATGCATCCGGTATTGCCGGGCCTCTTCCACCAGGGAGGCTTCCGGCTGACGGCTGCAATCCTGATCGGTATACTCAAATGCATTATAGGGAACGGACCCCTTCTGGGTCATGAACTCCATGGCCCGTACGATATAGGAGCCATCACAGCCGTCCATGCCGATCTGGTTGTACAGGAATGCAGGGCTGAAACGCAGTTTATCGCCCGGCTGGCCGGTCCGGGCAGATTCCAAAATGGTCCGGGCCGCATAGGCGCTGCTCCAGGCCACACAACTGCCCTGCTGGCCCTGGTCGCCGACCTGGGGGGCAAACCGCTGCAGGTTGACACTTTCAGGCAGGGGCGCGTTGTTGGGATCATCCAGGGAAATAGGTTCATACACGGCTGCCTTCCGGAACTGCGCAGGATCCAGGATGCCTCCCGTAGCCAGTTGCTGGGCTACCTGGCTGAGATTGCAGCCGCCGCTGTGGTTAAGAAAAAAATAGCCTCCCACCAGGATGGCCACCAGCAGGATCAGCCCTTTTCCCCGGAACAAGCCGAACAGGAGCGGCAGCAGGGACCACAATCCTCCTCCCCCGCCACCGCCTCCGGGGAAACCGGAGCCCCCACCCGAATTATCATTGAATTCCTGCTGATCCTGGGGGTCGTCTGTCATTCTGATCGGCATAACGAACTGGTTTGGTTAGGAAAGGTGCCCGGTAATCCCCGGCAATTAAATATACCAAGTTCAGGAAAATTCCGGAACAACGGGTAAGGTGGATGCGAAGGTCTATTCCCGGAAGGCTCAGAGGGCTTCTACCTGGTTGCGAAGCAGATCTTCGAACTGATCGCGTCGACGGATCAGCCGGCTCCTGCCATCCAGCACCAGCACTTCGGCCGGTTTGTAGCGGGAATTGAAGTTGGAGGACATCTCAAATCCGTAGGCACCGGCATTATAAAACACCAGCAGGTCACCCTCCCGGACCTCCCTGAGCTTGCGGTCCCAGGCAAAGGTGTCCGTTTCGCAGATATTCCCCACTACGGAATAGGTTTTTTCAGGGCCCTGGGGGTTACTGATATTTTCAATACGGTGATAGGCGTCGTAGAACATAGGACGGATCAGGTGATTGAACCCGCTGTCAACACTCACAAAGGTGGCTGCCGAAGTCTTTTTGATGACATTCACGCTGGTCACGAAATAACCGCATTCACTGACCAGGAATTTACCGGGCTCAAACCAGAGCTGAAAGGGCGGATGGCCCTGGGCCAGGTGGTTCCCGATCAGTTCCTGCAGTTTGGCAGCCAGCAGGCCGATATCGGTTTCCTGGTCCCCGTCCCGGTAAGGCACCTTGAATCCACCACCCAGGTCAATGAACCGGAGTCCGGGAAAATGCGGGATGATGTCGAACAGCACCCGGATACCGCGCAGGAATACGTCCACATCCTGGATTTCGCTGCCGGTGTGGATGTGCAGGTCATTCACCTGGAGCCCGAAGCGGCGAACCACCGCCAGGATGTCCTCAATCTGGTCTACCGGTATGCCGAATTTACTTTTGTCGTGCCCGGTGGATATTTTCAGGTTTCCGCCGGCCAGGATATTGGGGCGCAGGCGGATCCCTACGGGGTAACTCCCGCCATACTGTTGTCCGAATTTTTCCAGGTTGGACAGGCTGTCAATATTGATGATCACGCCGAGTTCCCTGGCCTCCCGGATTTCATCAAAAGCGATCCCGTTGGACGTATATAGGATGCGGTCGGGTGTAAAACCGGCCCGCAAGGCCAGCTTCACTTCATTGATGGAACTGCAGTCCACATTGGCACCCTGCAGGCGGATGTACTTGAGGATATTTAGGTTGGTCAGGGCTTTGCAGGCGTAAAAGAAGAGCGTATCGGTGCCTGCAAAGGCACGGACCAGTTTCTGGTACTGTTCCCTGATTTTTTCAGCGTGGTAAACATATACGGGAGTTCCGTATTCCCGGGCAATCCCGGTCAATTGTTCTGCGGAAAGGCCTGTTGACATAGTTTGCGAAAGTAAGAAATAACAGGCTGAACAGGCTGCTATTCCGCCGGGAAATCAGGACCGTGAAAGCATGCCGTGACAGGCGCGATGTTCAATTAATTGGTCTCCTCTCCCTCGCTGGCATTTTCGATCAGTTCCCCGTCTTCGGAAACGGCCAGCAGCGTATTGTCCTCCTCGGTATCCTCCGGCCGGCTTTCGGAAGGACTTTCGCTCTCGCCCGGGTGGATAACGGTAGGCTCCACGAGCTGTTCGGGCAATACCTCCCTGATCTTGGGCAGGTCCTCGGCAGAGTTGATCCCGAAATAATCCATAAAGGTCTTGGAGGTGGAATACACCAGCGGATGGCCGGGCAGCTTTTCATTACGGCCGCTGATGATGATCAGGTCCTTTTCCAGCAGTTTCTGTACCGCATAGTCGCAGCTTACACCCCGGATCGCTTCCATTTCTCCCTTGGTGATCGGCTGCCGGTAGGCAATGATGGCCAGCGTTTCCATGGCTGCCGCCGAGAGGCGCTTCAGGAATTTTTCCCCGTTGAGCTGGCCTACGGTCTTATGGTAATCCTTTTTGGTCAGGAACTGCCATCCTCCGCCACTCATGCGAACACTGAACGGGTAGAAAGGCGACTCATATTTTTCCACAATGCCTTCCAGGGCCGATTCGACCTGGTCCAGGGTGATCTTATCCTCCATGAACCCAAAGGCATTATTAAGCAATTCGGTGACTTCCAGGGATGTAAGAGGCTTATCACTGGCAAAGATCAACGCTTCAATGTGCGGTATCAGATTAGCAATTTCCATAAAATACTTCCTGGCTGCGTGGTTTAGGCCCCGGCCGGCCGCGTACCGGCAGTACCGGTTCCTGCCTGGGGCTGTAATCAAAAAAATACCGGATTGGTTTGCCTGGTTGTCCCGCAACCCGCGCGACAACCCGCTCCAACGGGCTAAAAGTACAATCCGCTAGGTAAAGCAGGAAACCCACTTATCAACATCCCGGCAGCAGAAATGGGAAAAAAAAGTTCCCTGACCAGGAACCCTTTACGGTCATCAGCCCTGCAGGGCCGCCGCGCCGCTGACGATTTCGGTCAGTTCGGTGGTGATGGCAGCCTGGCGGGCCCGGTTGTAGGAAATCCGCAGCATGCGCAGGATCTCGTTGGCGTTCTCGCTGGCTTTGTCCATGGCAGTCATCCGGGCCCCGTGCTCGGAGGCATTGGCATCCAGGACCGCCTTGTATAATTGGGTATTGAGGATCTTGGGCATCAGTTCGGAGACCAGTTCTCCCATGGAGGGATCATAAATGAAATCCGCCTTGGGAGCCCCTTCCTTTTTCTGTACCCGGGGAATGGGAAGAAACCGCTCCACCACAAAGCGCTGGGTCGCGGCATTTTTGAATTCGCTGTAGATAACCTCCACTACGTCGAACTCTTTGTTCTCGTAGGCCTTCATGGCAGCCTGGGCACATTGCTGTACGGTCTCGAAACTCAGTTTTTGCAGGATGTCCCGGAATTGGTCGGAAACATGATACTGATTCTTCAGGAAGTGCTCGTACCCTTTCTTGCCAATGCTCCAGATCGTGACCTGCCCTTTCTTGTACTGGCTGGCGTATTGCTGGGCGATCAGGGTTTTGGCGGTTTTGATCAGGTTGGCGTTATAGGCGCCTGCCAGCCCCCGGTCGCTGGTAATGACGATCAGCAGGACCCGTTCGATCGCGCGCTCCTCGGCCAGGGCCATAGCCACCTCGCCTTCGCTGTTGCTGACGATATTGCCCAGCATTTCCTGCAGTTTCCTGGCATAGGGGCGCATCTGGATGATGGCATCCTGGGCGCGCCGCAGTTTGGCGGCGCTGACCATCTTCATTGCCTTGGTAATCTGCTGGGTGCTCTGGGCAGATTTGATCCGGTTGCGTACCTCTTTTAGTTGTCCGGGCATAGTTGAGTCTTGAATTCGGCCGCAAAGGTATGGGCTGGGGTTGGAAATTCCATGCCGGACGGGTTGAAAAATCAGGGGGTCCCGACCAGAAAAACCTGCCGTCGGATCACGTAATACTGGGCCAGGTAACGGCTCACGCGGTCCCCGGATCCCAGGATCTGATTCTTTTCCCGGTACAATTCCAGGCTTACAGGTCCGCTTACCAGGTTTCCCAGCTGCTCCCTGGTTAGCCGCAGCGGCAACTGCCCGATGGTGTCGGACTGGTTGATATCCCGGCTGCGGAAGGAGGTATCCGTGGCCACCACCTGCAGGATATCGCCCTGGTCCAGGCCGGCAAGATCCAGCTTCAGGTCCGTGCGCCGGATCGTATCGGGGATTTCCTGGGTCAACCGCAGGGAGGCAAACGAAAAAGTATCCCGGAATGCCTTGCCGGCCGCCAGGGTAAGGGTGATCACGTGTTTGCCTTCAAAGGAGTCGGCCGGAAGCCGAAGTTCATAATACGCGCCGGTCAGCCGGGCACTACCCAGCACCGGGGACCGGCCGTCCAGGTCGATGCGGGCCGGATCAGCCAGCTCGCGGGCCGGACCTGAGGGATAGCCCTCATGGAACTGAAAAAGCATGGTGATACTATCAGAATGCTCCTCCCCCCAGACCTGGTAATCAGCGTACAGGGGTAGGTCGTCCCGCAGGCCGCGTGTACGGTCCGAGCGGCCCTGACAGCCCGGGGTGACCAGGGCCAGTAGCATCGCGCCTGCAAGAATCCACTTCATAAATTACCTGTACCGGATAACCCGGTTGTTAAAGCAATATAAAAAAAGCGCATCGAATGGCCTGCCGCCGGCCGTCTTTCGCCTTAGTGGCCAGTCCGGCCTTTGTCAACTCCTCGTTTCCAGCGGATTAGGTTTTGGGTGGGCCTCCCGGCTCTCGTCCACCACCACCGGGTTAGCTCCGAAGTAAACGTTATCTTTGTCCCCCCCCTGTCAAATTGACCTGCAGGGATTTGTAGCATCTTTTTTGACCGGAGAACCTAATTACAATAAAATATTATCAATACCAACAAAAACCTATCATGGCTGGCTTTTTTTCAAAAATCTTTGGTGGAAGCAAATCGGAAAAGGATGTCAGGAAGATTCAACCGCTTATCGGGAAGATCAATCAGTATTTTGCTTCCTACCAGTCGCTGACCAACGATCAGCTGCGGGGCAAGACCACCGAGTTCCGCCAACGGATCAAGGAATACCTGAACGATATTGACACGGAAATCGCCACCAAGAACAGAAAGGCGGAGGAACTTCCCTTCAATGACCTGCTCGGGAAGGACGCGATTTACCAGGAAGTGGACAAACTGAAAAAGGACCGGGACCAGAAAATAGAAGAAATCCTGCAGGAGATTCTCCCGGAAGCGTTTGCTGTTGTGAAGGAAACGGCCCGTCGGTTCAAGGAAAATACGGAACTGGTATCCACGGCAACCCAGATGGACCGGGACCTGAGCGTGAAGCGGGACTATGTGCGCATCGAGGCGGACCAGTCCATCTTCAGGAACAGCTGGCATGCGGCTGGTGGCCTGATTACCTGGAACATGGTGCATTATGACGTCCAGCTGATCGGGGGTATGGTGCTTCACGAAGGAAAAATCGCCGAAATGGCCACGGGGGAGGGAAAGACGCTGGTTTCCACCCTGCCCGCCTACCTCAACGCCCTGGCGGGGGAAGGGGTTCACATCGTTACGGTAAACGACTACCTGGCCCGCCGGGACCAGGAATGGAACGGCCCTCTGTTTGAGTGGCTGGGCATCACGGTGGACTGTATCGACAAGCACCAGCCGAACAGCGAGGAAAGAAGAAAGGCGTATTACGCCGATATCACCTACGGGACCAACAATGAATTCGGCTTCGACTACCTGCGTGACAACATGGTGCATACTCCCGAAGAAATGGTGCAGCGCAAGCACCATTTTGCCATGGTGGATGAAGTGGACTCGGTCCTGATCGACGACGCCCGGACCCCCCTGATCATATCCGGTCCGATTCCCAAAGGGGAGGACCAGCAATTTCATATTCACAAACCGCGGATCCAGCAACTGGTAGAGGCCCAGGAGCGGATAGCGCGCCAGTGCCTGAATGAAGCGAAAAAGCGCATCGCAGAAGGGGATGACGATCCCAAGAGCGGGGGCCTGTACCTGTTCCGGGCGCACCGGGGCCTGCCCAAATACGGCCCCCTGATTAAATACCTCAGCGAGCCGGGCATCAAGGTAAAACTGCAGAAAGCGGAAAATTATTACCTCCAGGACCAGCAGCGGAACATGCACATCATCGACGAGGAGCTTTTGTTCCATATCGATGAGAAGAATAATTCCGTGGAGCTGACTGACAAGGGGATTGCCATGATTACCAAAACGGGGGAAGATCCCGATTTCTTCGTGCTGCCCGATATCGGGGTCCGGCTGGCGGAAGTAGAAAAGTCCGCCCAATCGGAGGAAGAGGCTCTTCACCAGAAGGAGGCCCTGCTTAACGATTATGCCCAGAAAGCAGACCGGATCCATACGGTACAGCAATTGCTGAAAGCCTATACCCTGTTCGAAAAGGATGTGGAATACGTCGTCATGGACGGAGCCATCAAGATCGTGGACGAGCAGACAGGACGTATCCTGGAAGGACGTCGGTACAGCGATGGGCTCCACCAGGCCATTGAGGCAAAGGAAAATGTAAAAATTGAAGCCGCTACCCAGACCTATGCCACAGTCACCCTGCAGAACTATTTCCGCATGTACCACAAGCTGGCCGGTATGACCGGCACGGCCGAAACGGAGGCAGCGGAACTCTGGAGTATTTACAAACTGGATGTAGTGACCATTCCAACCAATATTCCTGTGATCAGGAAGGATCACCAGGATCTGGTTTACAAAACTAAACGCGAAAAATACCGGGCCGTGATCGATGAAATCGAATCCCTGCGCAACGCAGGCCGTCCGGTCCTGGTGGGCACCACCTCCGTGGAAGTGAGTGAACTGCTCAGCAAGATGCTGCACGGTAAAAAAATTCCCCACAACGTACTGAACGCCAAGCAGCATGCCCGGGAAGCGCAGGTCGTGGCAGAAGCCGGGCTGGCCGGTGCTGTGACCATTGCCACCAACATGGCTGGTCGTGGTACCGATATCAAACTGGGACCCGGCGTGAAGGAAGCGGGCGGATTGGCCATCATCGGTACCGAGCGCCACGAATCCCGGCGGGTCGACCGCCAGCTTCGCGGTCGTGCCGGAAGGCAGGGAGACCCCGGGACCTCGCAGTTCTATGTATCCCTGGAAGACGATCTGATGCGCATGTTCGGCAGCGAGCGCATTGCCGGGCTGATGGATAAGCTGGGCTACAAGGAAGGTGACGTGATCCAGCACAGCATGATCACCAAGAGTATTGAACGGGCCCAGAAGAAGGTGGAAGAAAATAATTTCGGTATCCGCAAGCGACTGCTGGAGTACGACGACGTGATGAACAAGCAGCGCAACGTGGTTTATGAAAAGCGCAATCACGCCCTGTTCGGGGAACGCCTGGCCCTGGATATCGACAACGCCTTCTCGGTGGTGGCGGAGGGATTGGTGAACAGTTTCCGCGAACAGGAAGATTACGAAGGATTCCGGGTGTCCTGTATCGTTCATTTTGGCATAGATACCAAGATCCAGGAGGAAGAGTTCCGCAAAGGCGATGTCAACGCGCTGGTTGACCACCTGTATACGGAGACTACCGAGCATTACCAGCGGCACAAGGAAGAGATCAAGGCGCAGGCCCTGCCGGTATTCCGGAATATCCGCCAGACCCAGGGCAGCCACATCGAAAACGTCGTGGTGCCCTTCAGCGACGGCCGTAAAGGCCTCAATGTACTGGCCAACCTGGACAAGACCCTGCAATCCGGGGGGCAGGAGCTGGCCTCCTCCCTGGAAAAGACCATTACCCTGGCTGTGATTGACGATGCCTGGAAGGAGCACCTCCGGGCTATGGACGATCTGAAGCAAAGTGTGCAGACCGCCTACCTGGAACAAAAGGATCCGCTGGTGATCTATAAAGTGGAGGCATTCGAATTATTCAGACGAATGGACAGTGAGGTAAACAAGGATATTGTATCATTCCTTTGTCATGCTGCCATTCCGGTTCAGCAGGAAAATGTACCCCTGAAAGAGGGGCGGCAGCAGAAAACCGATATGAGCCGCATGCGCGCCAATAAGGAGGAAATCATCGAGAAAGGAGAAGATTACGCCGCCAACGAAAAGGATTACCTCGATCCGTCCGGCGGGGGTACGGCCGTGAAGCAGGAACCCGTGAAGGTGGGACCCAAAATCGGCCGGAATGATCCCTGCCCCTGCGGGAGCGGAAAGAAATACAAGAATTGCCACGGGCGCGAAGCCTGACAGCTTACCCACCCCCAATAAAAAGGTCGCCCGAGAAGGGCGACCTTTTTATTGGGGAAAAGCCGTTCATTTTAGTCCATACTTGTGCTTATAGCGCTGGTACAGCTGCGTTTGCTTGTTCTCCAGGCTGACGCGCCGGCCCTGGATGAATGCGTCGGTAATGATGCTGGTGCGCATATCCAGGATATCCCCCTCGCTGATTACCAGGTTGGCATCCTTGCCTGCCTCGATGGTACCGGTACGGTCATCAATGCCCAGGATCCGGGCCGCATTGAGGGTAATAGCCTGCAGGGCCTGCTCCCGGGTCAACCCGTAGGCTGCCGCCGTGCCGGCATTGAACGCCAGGTTGCGGTACCGGGTCTCTTCAAAATCATCATTCAGCGCAAACAGCACCCCGGCCTTTTGCAGCAGGTAAGGCGTCTTAAAGGGCTGGTCGATATCGTCGTCCTGCATGGTGGGCAGGGCATGCTCCCGTCCCAGGATGACCGGGATATTGTTCTGTTTGAGCAAATCGGCGATCTGCCAGCTTTCGCTGCCTCCCACAATGACCACGTCAACCTGGAATTCCTTGGCAAAATCAATGGCCAGAAGCATCTGCTTGACCTGGTCGCAGTGTACAAACAGTTTCTGCTGACGGGAGAACAGAGGCCGCAGCGCTTCGAATTTGAGGTTGGTCTGCGCGTGGCTGGTTTCATTCAGGTAGGACCGGGCTTCCCGCAGAAAACTGCGAATGGCTTCGATCTTTGCGAGGGCTTCCTTCTGCGGATCCGATTCCGGCTGGTTCCCGGCCCCGCGACCGCCAAACCGGCTGCGGCGGGGAAGCAGGGAGGGCATCTCCAGCTGCATGGCCACGTCAGCCCGGTAGGTGGCATCCTCCCAGTTCCAGGCGTCCAGCTGAACTACCGTCGAAGATCCGGCCAGCAGGCTGCCTGCGGGGGCGACGTTGGCCAGCAGGATACCGTTTGCCTTCAACGTGTTGATGATTTTGGAATCCGTGTTGTAGGCAGTAATCGCCCGTACATCGGTGTTCCACTCCCCCAATTCCTGGTAATCATCGGAACCCCGCACCGCGTTGGCAATTTCCTTTAACCCCAGGTCGGACTGAGGTAGGATCAGTCCGGGATAGACCTGTTTGCCGGCCGCGTCGATAACCCGTACCTCCCCGGAGGGGACAGGCATATCCGGACCTACCTGTTCGATCTTGCCATGGTTGATCCGGATGGTAACCCCTTCCAGTACGGTGCCGTTTCCGACGTGCACCGTGGCATGGGTTATAAAGGTAAGCCCGTCGTAATCCCGGGCCGGATAGACGTCATCCTGTGCCGCCAGCCGTAGGACAACGATAAGCAGAAGCGGGAAAAGCGAAATGATTTTTTTCATGACCTGTATGTTTAGAAGCTTTTGGAATCGGTGTTTATCTGGTCGGTTTCGAGAATCCCCTGCTGGTGCTCGTAGTCCTCGCAATGAAGGACCACCTGCATACTGGGGCGGGGCGTCACGGGATTTCCGGAGCGCTTGGACTCCCCGATCATCTTCTGAATCAGCTGGTTCCTCAGGGCAGCAATTTGCTGGCGCATCTGCTGGTCCCGGTCGCGGTCGAAATACACGATGCCATCCACGATCGTCTTTTCAGCCCTGGCATAAATGCTCAGGGGGTTGTCGCTCCACAGGACCAGGTCCGCCTCCTTGCCCACCTTGATACTACCCACGCGGTCCTCCACGTGCAGGGCCCTGGCGGGATTCAGGGTTACCATCTTCAGGGCATCCTCTTCGCTCATCCCGCCGTACTTCACACTCTTGGCGGCTTCCTGGTTCAGGCGACGGGCCATTTCCGCATCGTCGGAGTTGATACAGACATTCAGCCCCATATCATGCATGAGGGATGCATTGTAGGCGATCGCGTCCTGGACTTCCAGTTTATAGGCCCACCAGTCCGAGAAGGTCGATGCATTGGCGCCGTGTGCCTTCATCTTATCGGCCACCTTGTAGCCTTCCAGGATGTGCGTAAAGGTGTTGATACGGAACCCGAATTTCTCGGCGACACGCATGGTAGCGGTCACTTCGCTCTGCACGTAGGAATGGCAGGTGATGAACCGTTTGTGGTTCAGGATCTCGACTAGCGCATCCAGCTCGAGGTCCCTGCGCACCACCCTGGGAACCGCGCCCTTTTTCCGGTTGTTCTGCTCCGCCTCCTGCAGCTGGCGCTGGTAATCCCGGGCACGCGTGAAGGCATCCATCATGACTTCCGTCACCCCCATGCGCGTGTCCGGATAGCGCGTATTACCCTGGGAGGAGGCGGTACGCTTCACATTTTCCCCCAGGGCGAACTTAATGAAGGGATCGGCCCCCTGGAACTTCAGTTCCTGGTCATTGACGCCCCAGCGTAACTTGATCAGCTGGGTCTGGCCGCCGATCGTATTGGCCGATCCGTGCAGGATATGCGACGAGGTTACTCCGCCGGACAGCTGCCGGTATATATTAATGTCTTCGGGGTTCAGGTTGTCGGCAATCCGCACTTCCGAGGTTACTGACTGGGCCCCCTCATTGATGGAAAAGGCTGCGATGTGCGAGTGTTCGTCGATGATACCGGGAGTCAGGTGTTTGCCGCTGCCGTCAATGACCCGGGCGCCGGGTTCGGAAAGGTCCTTGCCGATCCGGGCGATCCGGCCGTTTTGGACCAGGACATCGGTATGCTCCAGCCGTCCTTCCGCTTCATTGGTCCAGACCGTCGCATTGCGGATCAGCAGGGTCTCCTGGCCCGGAAGCGAATCCCAGCCATAGGCTCCGAAGGGAAAATCCACCTTGCTGATCAGATGCAGCGGCCGTTTGCGGCTGCTGTCGGGTTGGTCTTCGGAACGGAGGCGCCGGGCCGTCCAGGTGACGAGGCGCCCATCCGGGCTCATCCCGCTTCCCTGCCAGGCCGAGCCGTTATCCGCCCCGCTGAGCCGCAGCAGGGCCTGGGGCCGGCCCGGGTTGCCGTCCCGGGCATTTCTTCCCTCCCGGCCTTCCGCAGCAGGAGCAAAGGACAGGGTGACCAGTTTGCCTTCATAGCTGAATTTGGCAGCCACGGTATCCTTGCCCAGGATTTCCGCGGAACCGGCATTTTTTACACGCAGGGTATAATCCCGGGAAGCCTCTGCGCCGGTTACGGTGAGCTGGTAGATGCCGTCCAGGCTCTTCCAGGCATCCTCGTTCACCTCGTACCGGTCGCCCTGTACCCAGTTTTCGATGATCTTGGTTTTCTCGGCAAACAGGGGCCCCGTGGTGATCAGAAAATTGGCCAATTTACCTTCCTCTAGGCTGCCGACCTTGTCATAAACACCCAGCAGCATCGCCGGCGTCCTCGTCAGGGCGGCGAAAGCGGCCGATTCGCTCAGGCCGTACTCCATGGCCCTGTGCAGGTTGGCCCAGAACTGTTTCACGTCCTTGAGGTCAGCGGTGGTCAGACAGAAGGGAATACCCGCTTTTTCGAAAACGGCCGGGTTGGAGGGAGCCAGTTCCCAGTGCATCAGGTCAGCCAGGGAAACAAACCGGGCGTCGTTGGGATCTTCCAGGTCCTGGGCAGGGGGATAATTCAGAGGGAGGATAAAGGTGGCCCTGGTAGCCGCCATCTCGCGGATACGCTGGTATTCATTGCCGCCTCCCTTAATGATATACTGCACGCCGAACTCGTCCCCGATCCGGTCTGCGCGCAGATCGCTCCACTTGTCATTGGCCTCAAATATCTGGGGAAGGGACTGGTTTTCGTTCCAGGCCTCGAGGCTCAGGTTGAGCCCTTCGCGGACCGGCTGGCTCTTGTACCACCGGGCATCCAGGTACGTCTGGCGCAGCAGGGCGACACTGCCCATCATGGAAGAGGGATAGCTCTGCGTGGATGTTCCTTTGCTGAACGAATAATGCGCCGAAGCCCGCGGTTTGATCACCACGAGGTTGGCCTTTTCGTCGGCCAGGCTGACGAAAGCACCGGTGCCACGGGCTATGCCGTCTTTCTGATGCGTGAGTACGGAACCAAATCCCAGGTCCCGAAGCGATTTGGCCTCCTTATCGTCGCTGGCAAACAGGTTTACCGCATTGGTTTCGCTGTGGATGGCCTGATTCCAGCCATAGGCACCCTTGTTGCCGGACAGGAACTGCGGGGAATAGAACCCGCCTCCCCCGCCCTGCTGGCGCTGGGGTTCAGGTATCCCGTAATCGCTGTAAATGTCGATCAGCGACGGGTAAAGGTATTTGCCGCTGCAATTCACTTCCACGGCACCCGCCGGCACGGCGACCTGGGTGCCCACCGCAATGATCCGGCCCTCCCGGATCACCAGGGTGGCGTCCTGCAAGGTGGTCTGGCCGTCCTTGACCAGGGTCGCGTGGGTAAAAGCGTAGGTGTGGGTTCGGGGATCAGCGATCCCGTTAACGGGATATGTCTCCTGGGCATACCCCGTGCAGGTTGAAAAACCAAGCCAGACGAGGCCGGCCCGGATCATCCATTTTCTCATGGCAGATTAGTTTTAACTGAAAATTGTTAGGCGATGTTACAGCAATTCAACCTGTCTGGCAAAAACCAATTGACAAGCGGCGGGCACCCTGCCGCAGGATTCTATGGCAAATCCTTTAATTTTGACCAAGCAGAAATTTTGCCCATGCGTTTTCCCTTGTCCAACAATCGCCTGCCTGATTTCAGGTTATCGCCACACATTGATCAGACCGGTGTGGAGGAAAGGGCCGCCCGTTTTACCAAACGAAGCATCAAGAAGGAATCCAAGCTGAACAGCCTTAAACTCGTACTCAGCATGATCGACCTGACTACCCTGGAGGGTAAGGATACCGAAGGAAAGGTCAGGCAGCTATGCTACAAGGCCCAGCACCTGCATGACGCCTTCCCGGGTCTTCCTGCCGTCGCCGCCGTCTGCGTCTACCCCACGATGGTCAACACGGCAAAGCGGGCCCTGCAGGGATCCGGTGTCAGGGTGGCTTCGGTGGCCACGGCCTTCCCCAGCGGGCAGGCCCCCCGGGAAGTCAAGATCCGGGATACCAAGTATGCCGTCTCGCAGGGAGCCGATGAGATAGACATGGTCATCAGCCGTGGCAAATTTCATGAAGGCGAATATGCCTTTGTTTTCGACGAGATTGCCGCGATCAAGGAAGCATGCGGCCCGGCCCGGCTGAAGGTCATCCTGGAAACCGGTGAACTGGGGACCTTGGACAAGGTCCGCCGGGCCAGTGACCTGGCCATGCACGCCGGCGCCGACTTCATCAAGACATCCACCGGAAAAATACAGCCGGCTGCCACCTTGCCTGTGACGCTGGTCATGCTGGAAGCGATCCGGGATTATTATTACGATACCGGCAGGATGGTTGGCATGAAGCCCGCGGGCGGCATATCCAAGTCCAAGTTGGCCCTGCACTACCTGGTGATGGTCAAGGAAGTCCTCGGCGACGATTGGCTGAATCCGGAATGGTTCCGGTTCGGAGCCAGCAGCCTGGCCAATGACGTGCTGATGCAACTGGTCAAGGAAAAGACCGGTCAGTACCAGAGCGCCAATTATTTCAGCGTGGACTGAACCGGCAAAACGGCCGCGGGCTCCAGGCCCGGCATGCCCATGGGTCCCGCTACATAGAAAATTTTTTTTGCAATGCCCAAACCTCCGACTCCCAAAAAGAAGGCCGCGGTCCGGCTCAAATTCGATACAAAATGGACCTATAACCCGGCGCCCGAAAGCCGGGATGCCGCTCAAATCCGTCCGCAATATGATCTGTTCATCGGGGGGACCTGGCAGCGCCCCTCCAGCCGCAAATATTTTGACACCATCAACCCGGCCACCGAGGAAAAGATAAGCGAAGTGGCGCAGGCCGGCCAGGCGGATGTTAACCGTGCGGTGGCGGCAGCGCGGCAGGCCTATGAAAAGACCTGGCGCAAGATGCCCGGTCCGGAACGGGCCAAATACCTGTTCCGGATTGCCCGGATGGTCCAGGAGAAAGCCCGTGAACTGGCGATCATAGAATCCCTGGACGGCGGCAAGCCCATCCGGGAAAGCAGGGACTTTGACATACCTACCGCCGCCAATCATTTCTTTTATTACGCAGGGTGGGCGGACAAGCTAGCCTATGCCTTTCCTAACCGGAAGGTATATCCGCTGGGCGTGGCCGGCCAGATCATTCCCTGGAATTTTCCCCTGCTGATGGCGGCCTGGAAGATCGCGCCGGCCCTCGCGACCGGCAACACGGTCGTACTCAAGCCGGCGGAGACCACCCCCCTGACCGCCCTGAAGCTGGCCGAGATCATCCAGGAGGCGGATCTGCCCCCCGGGGTCGTCAACCTTATTACCGGAGCAGGTGATACCGGGGCCGCGCTTGTCCGGCATGGCGGTATCGACAAAATCGCGTTTACGGGGTCGACCGAAGTGGGAAAGATCATCCAGCAGGCCGTTGCTGGCACACCCAAGAAGGTCACGCTCGAACTCGGTGGAAAAGCAGCCAATATCGTCTTCGAAGACGCACCCATCGACCAGGCCGTGGAAGGGGTGATCAATGGCATTTTCTTTAACCAGGGCCACGTTTGCTGTGCCGGGTCCCGCCTGTATGTACAGGAGTCAATAGCCAGGACCTTTCTCCGCAAGCTCCGCGACCGGATGGAATCGCTGATCCTGGGTGATCCGCTGGACAAGAATACAGACATCGGGGCTATCAATTCCAAAAAGCAGCTTGACACCATCCGCCAGTACCTGGCGATCGGCGAACGGGAGGGGGCCGATATGTACCAGGTCAGCTGCCCGATTCCCGCCCGGGGATTCTGGTGTCCGCCGACCCTGTTTACCCAGGTCGCCCAAAGCAGCCGGATCGCCCAGGAGGAGATATTCGGTCCCGTTCTGGCTGTACTCACCTTCCGGACCGATGACGAGGTTATCGAAAAGGCTAACAATACGCCCTATGGGCTGAGCGCCGGGGTTTGGACAGACAAGGGGTCCAAAGTATTCAATATGACCCGCCGGATCAAGGCGGGCGTGGTCTGGGCAAACACCTTCAACAAGTTTGATCCCTCCTCACCCTTCGGAGGCTACAAAGAAAGCGGCTATGGCCGGGAGGGCGGATTGCATGGCCTGCTGCCCTATATCAACCTGGACCGGTAACCCGGCATAAAAAATGATCCAGACATGGAAAAATCGCTGAAAAAATCCTCCCAGCCCGTCCGCGGGAACGGCGTGGAAAAAAGGGCCGGCAACCGGCGCCTGGAGGTATTGAAAACCTACAAACTCTATATAGGCGGGCAATTTCCGCGTACCGAATCCGGCAGGTATTATACGCCCACCGGCCCGAACGGCCGGAAGCTGGCCAACGTCTGCCAGGCCTCGCGCAAGGATTTCCGGGACGCCGTTGTAGCAGCCCGGAACGCCTTGGGCGGCTGGAGCAGCCGTCCCGCCTTTAACCGGGGCCAGATCCTGTACCGGATGGCCGAAATGCTGGAAGGCCGGAAGGCCCAGTTCATGGAAGAACTGCAGGCACAGGGATTGCCCCGGCTGCGGGCTGAACGGGATGTGAGTGCCTCGGTCGACCGGCTGATTTACTACGCCGGTTGGTGCGACAAGTTTCAGCAACTGTTCAGCACCGTGAACCCCGTTGCCAGTTCCCATTTTAGTTTCTCCGTACCCGAACCCACAGGGGTGGTAGCCATCATAGCCCCGCAGCAGGATGCCCTGCTGGGGCTGGTATCGGTGCTGGCGCCGGTTCTTGCCGGAGCTAACACCTGCGTCGTACTGGCTGCTGAATCGCTGCCGCTTTGCGCCGTTACCCTGGCAGAGGTGCTGCATTCTTCGGATCTGCCGGGCGGGGTAGTCAATATCCTTACCGGAAAGGCGGCCGAACTGACCGGATGGTTCGCCGGCCACATGGACGTCAATGCAACCCTTTATTGTGAAAACGACTCTTCCGTCCAGCGGATGATCCGCGAAAAGGCCACTTCCAACCTGAAACGCACGGTTTTTTATGCGGACGATGACTGGAGGCTTCCTGACGCCCAGTCCCCGTACCGCATCCTGGATTTCCAGGAAATCAAAACCACCTGGCACCCGATTGAAAACATTGCCGGAAGCGGCGCGAGTTACTGAAATTTGATCCGGAAAAAATTAAACGATGAACCTGAACACTTGCAAACCGCTGCTGATCTGGGCAGCCCTGCTAACCGGGCTGTGCGGCTGGAGCCAGGACAGTACCTGGCGGCTGCCGTTCGACAGTAATTCCATCCCGGTACACCGGGACCCCCGCGTGGACCAGCTCATCCGAAAGCAGATTCAGATCAATGAAGAGACCAGCCGGGAGTCGCGCCGTTACGCCAAAGGGTTCCGGCTGCTGGTCATCAACACCAATAACCGCCAGGAGGCCATTGCCGCCAAAACCCGTGTATATACCAGCTTTCCCGAACTCAAACCCTACCTGATCTACCAGTCCCCCTATTTTAAGCTGAAGGTGGGCAACTTCCGGGACAGGAAGGATGCCGAAGCCTACCAGAAAAAACTGGAGGAATACTTTCCCAAAGGCGTCTTCGTCATTAACGATATCATCGAAGTAAAACCGGAGGCGGAACCTGACAACCCGGAATCCGAATAGCCGGCCCGCAACCGTGGCGCCTTCCCTTGCCTTGCCGCCCGGCAAGGATTGATTATTTTTGATGCATGATAGAAAAGATCAAATCACTGGCCAGCCGGTACGCTCCCGAATTCATTGCGGTCCGGCACCATCTTCACGCCCACCCGGAGCTGAGCTACCAGGAGTTTGAAACCTCCCGCTTCGTTCAGCAGAAACTGCGTGAAATGGGAGTGGCCTTCGACATAAAGGCTACCACCGGCGTGGTGGGACTGCTGCAGGGCAGGAACCCGGGTTCCCGGGTCATTGCCCTGCGGGCCGACATGGACGCCCTGCCGATCACCGAAGAAAACGACGTGCCTTATAAATCCACACGTCCCGGCGTAATGCATGCCTGCGGCCATGATGTACATACCACCTGCCTGCTGGGTGCTACCCGGATTTTGCAGGAACTCCGCGATGAATGGCAGGGCACCATCAAGCTGATCTTCCAGCCCGGGGAGGAAAAAAATCCCGGCGGGGCCAGTCTTATGATCCGGGATGGCGTACTGGAAAACCCGGCTCCGCAGGCCATTTTCGGCCTGCATGTCAACCCGTCCCTGGAAACCGGCAAACTCAGCTTCCGCCCCGGCATGGCGATGGCCAGCGCCGATGAACTGTATTTCACTATCCGCAGCAAGGGGGGGCATGCAGCCGCCCCGCAACTGACTGCCGACACCTTGCTGATCGCCAGCCACCTGGTTATCGCCCTGCAGCAGGTCATCAGCAGGAACCGGGATCCTCTTTCTCCCTCGGTGCTGTCCATTACCTCCATCCAGGGTGGCTACACCACCAACGTGATCCCCAGCGAGGTCAAACTGATGGGAACCTTCCGGGCCACGGATGAGTCCTGGCGGGCCAGGGCCCATGAACTGATTGAAAAACTGGCGCGCGAACTGGTCGAGTCCATGGGCGCACAGATCGATATCCATATTGACAAAGGATACCCCGGCGTGTACAACCATGAAGGCCTGTACCAGCTGGCCCGCGAGCGGGCCGTGGAGTACCTCGACCCGGACCACGTGGAGGTGACCGAGATGCGGCTGGGTGCGGAGGACTTTGGGTATTACTCGCAGGTCATACCCGGTTGCTTTTACCGCCTGGGCACCGGCAACTCTGCCAGGGGTATTACCGCCGGGGTGCACACCCCCCGGTTCAATATTGACGAGAGTGCGATAGAAATCGGGATGGGCATTATGGCCTGGCTGGGTGCTTCCGTGGACCCCCGGGGTTTGTAGCCTTCCTCGCGGCCAGTGACCGGCAGGCTCCTTATCCTGCTGGATCAGACCTAAAAAGATATCCCGGCCGGCGGCCGGGATATCTCTATTCGGTGATACGGAAAACTAGAACCGGGGCCTGTTTCCGATAGCGCCCTTGAACGCCGGCGCACTGAGCTCCTGGTTGGCCGCCCGTACCCGGCTATCCTGAACGGGTGCCAGCCTGGCTGCCTGGCGGAAGGAACCCGTGTTGATAAACTTCAATACACTGCTCAGGCAGGACTCGCTGGTGTCTCCCCAGTCCTTATCCAGTCCGTCAGCTGCCTGGTAATCGATATACAGGCCGTTGAAATAATTACCCTGTCCATTATGATTGGTACTGCGGAAGGAAACCGGGAAAATGTACCAGTCGCCCACCGGGATCGGGAAAAATCCTACCGGCTTGCCGTATGTATTGTCCGGGCCTACCAATTTCACATCCAGGTAAGGTTTCAGGTTATTGATCAGCAGTTCACTCGCCGAAGCGGTATTGTCACTCACGATAAAGAAGACGCGGCTCAGGTTCAGGCTTCCCAGTTTATTGAAATTGGTCGCTTCATTGTAGTTCGAATACTTGTCATTGAATTTCTCCGTCATCATGAGCTGGCCGCTGGCCGAGGAAGTCACCAGGTAGTTGGCCAGGGTCTGGGACACACTGACGTACCCTCCCCCGTTGTAGCGCAGATCGATGACCACGTCCTGGACCCCCTGGGC
The DNA here is from genome assembly GCA_035549175.1 of Chitinophagaceae bacterium. Taxonomy (GTDB): domain Bacteria; phylum Bacteroidota; class Bacteroidia; order Chitinophagales; family Chitinophagaceae; genus DASTSN01. Next base: position 31,972 of record DASZRL010000080.1, read on the forward strand.
ACTGAAGTTGGAAAAGATCTGGCTGAACTGGTTATACACGGCTGTGGTATCTCCCAGGAAGGAGTTGAAGACCATATATCCGATCTTGCCGTTGGTGCCGTTATAGACCGTATCGAGGTAAACCGGGTTTTCCTGGTACGTGGCGGCATTCAGGGTAACATCCACCGTGGAACCGTCCGGCTTTTGGAAGGTAAATGTGCTGGAATTGCTGTAATAAACGGCATTGACAATAAAGTTGGCGTTGGAACTGGTCACATTGGTATTCCCGTTTATTTTGGTGATGCGCCAGCCGCGGCGTACACCGGCCAGGCCGGCCGGGCTGTTTTGTTCCACGTATTTTACACGCAGATCACCTTCCACCAGGAAGAATACGCCAAAACCAAAATCCTGGGATACGCCGGAACTCAGATTATTCCAGTCAGCTTGCTTGATCCCGAAGCTCCAGCGGTCGACCGGCTTGGCAAAGCCCGGCTCGTTGCTGTAGGCCCGTATGGCCCGCATGACGGAATCCGGGTTGGCATAGACCCGCGGGTTGAATGTATTGGGTATCTGGGAATACCACAGGTA
>DASZRL010000081.1:0-47252 GCA_035549175.1 Chitinophagaceae bacterium
CATGGGGTTGAGCCTTACGCCTGGTTAAAAGACGTTTTACAACAGATCGCTGATTATCCGATTAACAAAGTACACCAACTTCTTCCGCACCGATATAACAAATCATCCACATCCCGATTGCCTACTTAGCCGGAGGCTTACTTTGGAAACAGATGCCAGCTCTAACAACAGTTGCTTATGGCATTTACACAAAATATTCTATACTCTCGTGAAAACAACACAGATCTATGCCAAGGTTCTTCAGCAGAAGGTGTTGAACGATCTGGAATAATTAGAAAACGAATTAAGAAAGGTCGGGAAAAAGGGCAAGTACGAATAACACATATTTATTCACCCCAAACATGAATAAACATCATCTTACTCCCGTCATTGTTTACAAGTATGTTTCCAAAGGAGGTAACAAACTCACCGGAGCCTGCTTCGGATTCCTTGGTCCCCTTGGAGTCAAATCTTAGCAGCCTCCAATCGGTCTGAGGCCACTTGTCAAAGTATGCATTCTGAAACGGAGGTGGAGCTTCCTTGGAGTTGGAAATATCCCAAGTTTTTGACTGACTGGAATAGTGATAAGAGCTGTCAACAAATTTCCAACCGTGTGATTGTGCAAACTTAATGACCTCTGGCACAGAGAAGGTCATAGGCTTGTTACTTTCCCAAAGGATTTCCCGATGTCCTCCCCAAGGTCCTTGATCGGAGATGTTTTGTATAATGTACTTTTTATGCAATTCCGTCCAAAAGTTGCCCGGCATAACGTGTCCGCAGCTTGCCAGAAAGCATAAGGCCAGGAATAGGACGGATTGGAGAAATGACGGGTGTCTGGTCATATTACTTTTGGACTGAGTCAGTTACTAATGTATGAATTCTTTCAGGAGGAAACCACCCCACAATTTTTGGATTTCACCTCACAAATCCCACACAGCAAAAACGTGGGAGTGAGAATCTAAAAGGGAAAACCCTCAGCTATCTGCTTGATAAACTGAGGGTTTCTTTCTTTTCTGCGGACCGGACGGGACTCGAACCCGCGACCTCTGCCGTGACAGGGCAGCATTCTAACCAACTGAACTACCGATCCTTCCTCGATTCATAAGATCCTCCTGGGGAGGAGCCTTTTTAGGGACGGCAAAGATAGGTGATTTGGCATTTTGCAAAAAAATCTTTTTTGCTCTTTTTTCCTGAACGCGAGGGTGTTACTGGCTCCATACCTTGGATGTATTAGCTGGCCTGCCCGTAAAGACTGCTCCAAGGTTTCTAGTTTTCGGAATTCCTGGGGATCCGGCAGGTCTGGATAGTCTGAGGCCTGGCAGACCCCCGGTTGACCGTATAAATTATTAATCCTTAATTTAGCCCCCTTATTTAAACGAGTATGCCTTCCAACGCCCACAGACAATTCCTTGATTTCGAGAAGCCGATAAAGGATTTGATCGATGAGATTGAAAATATGAAGCACCGGCAGGAGAAGACCAAGCTGGATCTCACCGAAACCATCGAGAAACTGGAACAGACCATCCTGGAAAGGCGCCGGGAGATCACCAAAAACTTGACGAGCTGGCAGCGTGTACAGCTGAGCCGTCACCCGGACAGGCCCTATACCCAGAAATATATCGAAAAAATGACCACCTCCTTTGTCGAGTTGTTCGGGGACCGCAACGTACGCGACGACAAGGCCATGGTCGGGGGATTTGCCACCCTGGACGGTGAAACCGTTATGATTGTGGGGCAGCAAAAGGGAATCAATACCAAAATGCGTCAGATGCGGAATTTCGGGATGGCCAACCCGGAAGGCTACCGCAAGGCGCTGCGTCTGATGAAGCTGGCGGAAAAATTCAATAAACCGGTCATCACGCTTATTGATACCCCGGGTGCCTACCCGGGCCTGGAAGCCGAGGAGCGGGGCCAGGGCGAGGCCATTGCCCGCAATATTTATGAGATGATCCGCCTGAAGGTCCCTGTGATCTGCGTCATCATCGGGGAGGGGGCCAGCGGCGGCGCCCTGGGCATCGGTGTCGGGGACCGGGTCTTTATGATGGAGAATACCTGGTATACCGTCATAAGCCCGGAAAGCTGTTCTTCGATACTGTGGAGAAGCTGGGAGAAAAAGGAAGTAGCCGCTGAACAGCTGAAGCTGACCGCGGACAAAATGCTCGGATTCGGCCTGATCGACGGGATTATCCCCGAACCTGTGGGCGGCGCGCACTGGGATTATAACGAAGCGGCTCATATCCTGAAGGACTACCTCGTGCCTGTCCTGCGGGACCTTAAACAGATGTCGCCGGAAGAGCGGGTCAGACAGCGCATCGAGAAATTCGGGAAGATGGGATTCTGGGAAGAAGTCAGCCAGTAAGTCCATTTCCATCCTTGGTTACGTGAAATTTCCCGCCTCCGTGCCGCGCTGCTTGCGGCCAGAAGCCTATCTTTGTTTCCATGGTTTCTCAATCACCTTGTATCATTAATTTTTTTGATGTATGTCGCTAAGAGAAAAATTCCGGGGTACCGGAATTGCCATCGTTACACCCTTCCAGGCGGATGGAGCCATTGATTGGAAGCATTTTGAAAAACTGATCCATTTCTGGGTCGATGGAAAGGTGGAATACCTGGTGGTGCTCGGCACGACCGGGGAAAGCGCCACGGTACATGGTGAGGAGAAACAGCAGGTATTTTCATTCGTCAAACAGGTTACCGCCGGGCGGGTTCCCCTGGTGGCTGGCATTGGCGGCAATGATACGCGGGATGTGGTGGAGGGGTTCCGGCATTTCGACCTGTCGGGATACGAAGCCATCCTGTCTGTCAGCCCCTATTACAGTAAACCCAATCAGGAAGGACTTTACCAGCACTATAAGACCCTGGATGCGGCCACCCCGCTTCCCCTTATTCTTTACAATGTGCCGGGACGCACCGGGCAGAATGTAACGGCGGATACGCAGCTGCGGATTGCCCATGACTGCCGGAATATTTTTGCGACCAAGGAAGCCTCCGGAAACCTGGACCAGGTAATGCAGCTGATCAAATACAAGCCGGCCGATTTTATGGTTATCAGCGGGGATGACGGGATCACCCTGCCCTTGATTGCCTGTGGAGCCGAGGGCGTCATTTCCGTGGTGGCCAATGCTTACCCCGCTGAATTTTCTGACATGGTTCGCCTGTGCCTTCAGGGGGATTTTGCTGCAGCCCGCCCGCTCCATTACCGGTTTACCGATATCATCGGGTCCCTGTTTTCGGAAGGCAGCCCGGCCGGGGTAAAAGCCTACCTGGCGGAAATGGGGCTTTGCAGTGAACAGGTACGTATGCCCGTCTGGCCTGTCAGCGCCCAGCACAAGGAAAAGATCCGCCGCCTGATGCAGGGATGAGCCGCGGCGCGGTTTGCAGGTTATGATCACCCCAAATAAAAAATGGTTCCTGGCGGCCTCCTGCCTGCTGGGCTTATGTAGCGCGATGGGACAACACACCGTACGGATCCGGATTGAACCTCCGCCGCCGTTTCCTTCCGGCGGGACAAACCAGGCGCTTTACCTGGCCGGTACCCTGAACGGCTGGAATCCGTCGGACAGCCTGTTTCGTTTCCACCAGGAACCCGCGGGTGATTATGCACTGGACCTGGTTATCCCGGATGGCCCGGTGGAATTCAAGATTACCCGGGGCAGCTGGGCTTCCGTGGAATGTTCCACAGAGGGGTCAGCCATACCCAACCGGGCGTTTACCTCCGACCGGGATTCTTCCCTTACTATCCGGATCGCCGGCTGGGCCGATGGCTTCCAGGCTGTCTCCCCGAGAAATACCGCCAGTCCACGGGTCCGGATCCTCGATACCGCCTTTCACATACCGGAACTGGGACGAAACCGCCGGGTATGGGTCTACCTTCCCCCCGGTTATGATGCCTCCACCCGCGCCTACCCGGTGCTGTACCTGCAGGACGGGCAGAATATTTTCGATGAAGCAACGTCCTTTGCCGGGGAATGGAAGGTCGATGAATTCATGGATTCGGTGGCTTCCGGTGGAGGCGAACCCTGGATCGTCGTGGCGGTGGATCATGGCGGTGCCCGTCGCCTGAACGAATACAATCCCTATGATCACGAGCGTTTCGGGCCGGGGGAAGGCAAGGCCTATGCCAGGTTCCTGGTTAAAACCCTGAAGAAGTATGTGGACCGGCATTTCCGGACCCGGCGGGGCCGCAAATACACTTACATCGGCGGGAGTTCCATGGGAGGATTGATTTCCCTGTATACCGTCCTGCGGTATCCGCGTATTTTCGGAGCCGCCGGGATATTTTCTCCCTCCGTCTGGGCAGCCCCGCCGATTCAGCCTTATCTGGACCGGCGGGCTGCACGCCTGAAAACCAGGCTGTACCTGTATTGCGGAAAGGCGGAACCTGATAATATGGCCAGGGATCTGCTGGGGCTGTTTACCCGGACAGGCCGGCTGGCCCGCCGGCAGGTGACGGCCGTCATCCGCGACGGGGCCGCACATAATGAAAAGGCCTGGGCCGCAGAATTTCCCCGATTTTATTACTGGGTTACCCAGGCAGATAAGACTCTCCCTTAAGCGGGTTATACGGTGTAGGTTACTCCTTCCAGAGCCAGTTCGGTATTGGCAAACACCTCCCGGGTTTCCTGCTCAAATTCCTCCAGCGTATCATATTTACTGCTGAAGTGCCCGATGAGTAATTTGCCCGCACCGGCCTTCCGGGCGATCAGCCCGGCCTGGCGTGAAGTGGTGTGAAACCGGCTTTCGGCCCGTTCGCGCAGGTTGTCGAGGTAGGTGGTTTCGTGGTAGATCAGATCTGCCTGGTGTATATGGGGCAGGATCGATTCATCGTATTTCGTATCGGCGCAATAGGCATAAGTCTTTGCCCTGGGTCCCGGCGTGGTGACCCAGTCGTTGGGTATCCGGTTGCCGTCCCGGCCGGTATAGTCCTCCCCGTCTTTTAGGCGCTCATAGAAGGAGGCCGGTATACCGAATTCACGGACCTTTTCGGGATCAATGCGACGGGCCCGCTTTTTTTCGGTAAACACAAACCCATAGCATTCGATCCGGTGGTTGGTGGGGAAGCACCGGACGGAATATTTTTCCTCGTTAACCAGCAGGCCGGGGCCCTGGATGCAGTGGTAATGCAGACGGAACGGCAGTTCAGTCTTGGCAATGGCCAGCTGCATTTCCAGGATCTGCTGGAGGGGGGCGGGGGCGAAAAGGTGAAGGTCCTGCTGGTGATTAAGCAAGCCAAAACTGTTAATCAGGCCGATCAGTCCAAAATAATGGTCTCCGTGCAGATGGGATATGAAGATGTGGGATATCTTACTGCGGCGGATCTTGTACCGGATCATCTGGATCTGGGTCCCCTCCCCGCAATCCACCAGGAAATGATGCCCGTCCATCATGACCACCTGGCTGGTGGGATGACGGTCAAAGGCCGGTACGGCTGAATTATTTCCCAGGATGGTAACGGCGAACATAAGGGGCTGGCCTTGGGGCGTTTTAAGGAATAAAGGTAGTAGGACTTCCACGAAACCGGGAAAGTTGCATCAGGAAAGATACTTTTTTAATACCTCCTCAACGGGACGCAGGTACCGCCTTCCGAACAGGGTCAGGTGTACCAGCAGGGGGTACAGGTTACAGACCTCCCAGGCTTCTTCATACCCGGGTTCCAGCGGGTAGTGATAATGATAGGCTTCATAAAAACGGCGGTCAAATCCCCCGAACAGCGAGGTCATCGCCAGGTCCATATACCGGTGCCCGAAATATACGGCCGGATCGATCAGGACCGGCTCGCCGCTGCGGCTGCAGAGATAGTTGCCCTGCCATAGGTCCCCATGGAGAAGGGCCGGCCGGCAGTCGGGCAGGACTGTGGCCAGGCGGGTGTACAGCCCTTCCACGGCCCTCAGCAGGGAGCCGGGGGCCCTGCCCGCGCGCACGGCCTGTTCGGCCATCGGATGCAGCCGCCGGCTGAAAAAAAACTCGGGCCAGGCGGTGGCGGGCCGGTTGTCCTGCGGCAGGGCCCCGATGTAATTGTTTTGCCAGAATCCGAACTGGTCGTGGCTGATCTGGTGCAGCCGGGCGAGCTGGCTGCCAAAATGGTCCCAGTATGGACGATCCGGGATACCGGAATCGACCCATTCCAGGACGAGGAGCTGGTGGCGGGACGTTTCCAGGCAGGCAGTCACCTGTGGGATGCGGATGATGCCCTGGGCTCCCAGGCATGCCAGGCCGTCCCGCTCCCGGGCGAACATGCCGGGAAACCGTTCGCGATCATTTACCTTGAGGAAGTGGGTGTGGCCCCCTGCCTCCACCCGGTAGGTCTGGTTGATGGATCCCCCGCCAGCCGAAACAATTCGCAGATCAGGGGCGGCCCCGGAAGCCGGAGGTGCCAGGAGCTGGCCTATTACCTGTTTCAGATCAGAGGGAAGCATGATTTTCCGGATGGGGACCGGGTCTATGGTTCCGGGAAGCCGGTCCGGTCTGCCGGGCCTGCAACACGCGGGGGATCAGAGGGATTCCGGGTCGTCCCCCAGTAACTCGCGCTCAATTTCCTCCATCTGTACTATGTCCCAGGCTTCGCTTTCCGTGGGGGTGACGTTCATCAGTTCCAGGAGGCCGGCCTGGTCCAGTCGCTTTTCCACGTCCCCCCGGAGTTCACAAACGACGAAAGAAGCGCCTTGTTCATAAAACTGCTGCTGGATCCGGACGAGCGCCTCTGCGGCAGCGTCCTCCAGGGACTCCATGTCTTTCAGGACAAGCACCACATTCTTAACGTCATTTTGCAGGAAAGGAAGTAAACAAGCAGCCAGTTCGTCTGTCATAGTAGCAGAAAGCGCCGGTCCTGATAGCGTGATGACATGAAATTTCTCTTTGGTATTGATTTTGACCTCCATGGAGACTAGGATTATCAACAGGACGTTTATAATAAGTGGCAAACAGGAACCAAAAATATTTGTTATTATTGTATTACAAGCAATTATTGAAAAATGGATAATAATTTTTCAGCCCAGGTTAAGGAGATCATTTCGTTCAGCAGGGAGGAAGCGTTGCGGTTGGGGAATGATTTCATCGGAACCGAACACCTCTTACTCGGTCTGATCCGGGAGGGTGACAATACAGCGATCCGGATTCTGAAGAGTTTTAATGTAGACCTGTATGAACTCAGGAAGGAGATTGAATTGGCTGTCAAGGATAAAACCGGGAAAAACATCGCCAATATCAACAGCCTGCCGCTTACCAAGCAGGCCGAAAAGGTGATCCGGGTGACCGTGCTGGAGGCCAAAGCGCTGAAAAGCGCTACCGTGGAGACGGAGCACCTGATGCTTTCTATCCTCAAGAACAAGGAAAATATTGCTACCCAGATCTTAAACCAGTTTGACGTGGATTACGACCTGTTCCGGCAGGAATTGGGCATTGTGAAGTCCAATGAACCCCGAGCCGAGTACACCGACGAGAATGACGATGATTTCGATGAGGAGAAAAAATATGCCCAGCAGAAGGGTTCCAGGCAGGCCGGGGCCACCAAGAGCAAGACCCCGGTACTGGACAATTTTGGCCGGGATATCACCAAGCTCGCTGAAATGGGCGCCCTGGATCCGATCGTGGGCCGGGAATCCGAGATTGAGCGGGTCTCCCAGATTTTGTCCCGGCGCAAGAAAAATAACCCGATCCTGATCGGCGAGCCCGGCGTGGGCAAGACGGCCATTGTGGAAGGTTTGGCCCTGCGCATCGTGCAGCGGAAGGTTTCCCGGGTCCTGTTTGACAAGCGCGTGATCTCCCTGGACCTGGCCGCCCTGGTGGCCGGTACCAAGTACCGCGGCCAGTTCGAGGAACGCATGAAGGCCATCATGAACGAGCTCGAAAAGAACCGGGACGTGATCCTGTTCATCGATGAACTCCATACGATTGTAGGCGCCGGCGGGGCCAGCGGCTCCCTGGATGCCAGCAATATATTCAAACCGGCCCTGGCGCGGGGTGAACTGCAGTGCATCGGAGCCTCTACGCTGGATGAATACCGCATGTACATTGAAAAGGACGGGGCCCTGGATCGCCGGTTCCAGAAGGTCATGGTGGATCCCCCCTCCGTGGAGGATACCATCCAGATCCTGAATAATATCAAACCCAAGTACGAGGAATACCACAATGTGGAGTATGATGCCGAGGCCATTGATGCCTGCGTAAAACTCAGCGACCGCTACGTGACTGACCGCCTTCTTCCGGACAAGGCCATTGATGTCATGGACGAAGTTGGGGCCAGGGTGCACCTGAAGAACATCAACGTCCCCCAGAATATCGTGGAGCTGGAGAAGAAGATCGAGGATGTGAAGAATGAAAAGAACAAGGTGGTAAAGAGCCAGAAATTCGAGGAGGCTGCCTCCCTGCGGGATACGGAAAAGAAACTGCAGGAGGAACTCGAGAAGGCCAAGAGTGAATGGGAAGAGGAAAGCAAGCACAAGCGCTATCCCATCGGGGAAGAGGATATTGCCGAAGTGGTCAGCATGATGACGGGTATCCCGGTGAAGCGGATGGTGCAGGCCGAAAGTGAAAAGCTGCGTAAAATGGCCGATGATATGCGGGGCATGGTGGTGGGCCAGGATGAAGCCATCCAGAAGGTGGTTAAGGCCATCCAGCGTAACCGGGTGGGTCTTAAAGATCCCAAGAAGCCCATCGGCACCTTTATCTTCCTGGGCCCGACCGGGGTTGGGAAGACCGAACTGGCCAGGGCGCTTGCGCGGTACATGTTTGATTCGGAGGATGCCCTGGTGCGCATTGATATGAGTGAGTACATGGAGAAGTTTACCGTCAGCCGGCTGATTGGTGCTCCTCCCGGTTATGTCGGGTATGAAGAAGGCGGCCAGCTGACCGAACGGGTCCGTCGCAAGCCGTACAGTGTCATCCTGCTGGATGAAATTGAAAAGGCACACCCTGACATTTACAATATCCTGCTGCAGGTGCTCGATGACGGCCAGCTGACGGACGGCCTGGGGCGCAAGGTGGATTTCAAGAATACGCTCATCATCATGACCTCCAATATCGGGGTACGTCAGCTCAAGGATTTCGGTGCCGGCGTAGGCTTCACCACCAGCGCGCGGATGGAGAACGAGGACGAGGCCAACAAGGCGGTCATTGAAAAGGCGCTCAAGCGCACTTTTTCTCCCGAATTCCTGAACCGTATCGATGACGTGGTAATCTTCAACAGCCTGAGCAAAGAGAATATCTTCCAGATCATCGATATCCTGATGAAGGGCGTCATGAAACGGCTCAGCAACCTGGGCTTCAGCCTGGAACTGACCGACGATGCGAAATCCTTCCTGGCGGACAAAGGCTATGATCAGCAGTTCGGGGCCCGCCCCCTGCACCGGGCCATCCAGAAATACCTGGAAGACCCGCTGGCCGAGGAGATTCTCAGCATGCATGTCAAAGCGGGGGATGTCCTGGAGGCGGACCTGGACAAGGAAAATAACAAACTGAAGTTTTCCTTCAAGAATGTAGAGGAAAAATCCAACGCCTGACAGGAAACAATAAATTTTTGCAGGAGTGCTGTTAGACGGCACTCCTTTTTTATTTTTGTCCAGGCCCGCTTATGCATAAACGAATCATCATTACCATTGACGGCTGGTCCAGTTGCGGAAAAAGCACGCTGGCCCGCCAGCTTGCCGCCGAGCTGGGCTATGTATATATTGACAGCGGGGCCATGTACCGGGCGATCACCCTGTATTTTTTGCGGAATCATGTGGACTGGACCCGTACCGACGAGGTAGCCAGGGCCTTGCGGGAGATCAGCCTGGGATTTGAGTTTAACCCCTCCAGCCAGAAAAGCGAAATCTACCTGAACGGGGAAAACGTGGAATACCTGATACGCGACCTGGTCATTGCGGAAAAGGTGAGCGATATAGCTGCCATCCGCGACGTGCGTGCCTTTGCCGTGGCCGAGCAGCAGAAAATGGGCCATAAAAAAGGTATCATCATGGACGGGCGCGATATCGGTACCGTGGTCTTCCCCCGGGCTGAGCTGAAGATATTCATGACCGCCGACAATGCGGTCCGCGTGGAAAGGCGATTCCGCGAGCTGTATGCCAAAAATCCCAATATCACGCTGGAGGAAGTCAAAAACAACCTGGAAATGCGTGATTATATTGATTCTCACCGGGAAGTGAGCCCCCTGAAAAAGGCGCCGGACGCGCGGGTACTGGATAATACCAACCTGACGGAGGCCGAACAACTCAAGTTGGCACTCCAGTGGGCCAGGGAAGCCATGGGGCAGTAAGTACCTTTACGAAGGGCTGGCATCTTCATAAGTTACGAGCTATCGTTATGCTATCCCTCCTCTGAATGAACACACTCCAATAAGGCCTTACCGAAAAGCCCCTCCTGAATAACTGAGTTTATCCTTGTCTACTTAATCATGAAATAATCCCGAATACTGACCGGGTCCGTTCGGGGATCCTTCCTATGTGAAAGTGCCGCCCAATTGCCTCTGAATGGCCGCCCGGCAAACATTTGCCGGTATGAGCAGTCCTGATTCGTACCTATTAAAACCTTGGGCATGAAAACGTTTCTACTTTCACTAGTTGCCGTGTTGCTATTGGCCGTACCCCGGCAGGCCAGGGGGCAATCCTGTACGGTAAACAATTTAAAATTTGCGATCCGCTCCTATACCCCGGGAACGCTGGGTGGGTGTACCTATGTGGCTGATATCGGCTTTGATATCAAGCACAACAACGGGAACAAATACATTTTCACCCAATATCTGGCTTGCCGGCGATTATCCGTCGTTCACGTACGGCTCGGCTCCGACAGGTGCCCAGCTGAACGCCACCAACGCAATCGGAACGATCCAGATAAATGTGGGCAGCGGGAGTACGCCAGACCAATTGAGCGCTACCTATACGCCGGGTGGCGGTACGCCGCGGATGCTTTCCGGAACGCTGACCAAACAGAACCTGACGGTAAATTCCGTCAACGTGGACCGGTAACTGATTTCGGGCGTCACCCTGTCCTTCAATACCTGCCCGAATTCCCTGACGGTAAAAGGGGATGTATGGTCTTCCCAATCGGCCGGCAGCGGTACGACCACCGTGCAGTGTTTCAATACCTCGCTGTCCTTTGTCCCTCCGGTGAATAATTTTTCCTTGACCGGCATTTTCTTCTGCACCATGCCGGACGGCTCGACCGGGCGTCAGTACAATGTGCAGATGGCCTCCAATAATACCCAGGTAAACGCGCTGACAGCCTCTTATACGGTATATGTGGATAATGGGGACGGGAGCTTCCTGCCTGCCAACGAAACCAGTGTGGCCAACCTGACGGGGATCAGCCTGTATAGCGGCAATGCTTATAACAGCGGACGCCAGAGTTATACACCCTATTCCAAAACGCCTCCGTCGGCCAACCACGATCTCTGGGTCCTGGCCAGCGTAACCAGCAATACCGGCCAGTTCAGCCAGCTGCTGCGGCTGACGAATGGGTGCGCTGTACTGCCCGTAAGCCTGAAGAATTTTACGGCCAGCCGCAGCGGGAATGCGGTAAAGTTAACCTGGGTGACCTCCCTGGAAGTGATCAATAAAGGATTTGAGATCCAGCGCCAGCAGGGCCAGGGTTCCTGGGAGAAGATCGGGTTTATGGAGTCCAGGGCGACCGGTGGCAACAGCAACAGTGATCTTTCCTACCAGTTTACGGACGCCAACAGTTCGAGCGGTCCTACCAATTACCGTCTGCTGCAGGTTGACCTGGATGGCCAGTATGCCTACAGCCCGGTCCGGGTGGTACCTGGGGTGGGTCAGGCCGGCCGGACGGTCATCTATCCGAACCCGAGCCCGGACGGCCAGGTGAACGTGGTATTCAAGGAGGCTACCGGGACCCGGGATGTGCTGCTCCTGGACATGACCGGCCGGCAACTGCATCAGTGGTCCGGGGTCACCGGCAATTCACTGCAGATAAGTAGCCTTACCCCGGGTATCTACAGCCTGCGGGTCCTGGTTCGGGAAACCGGGGAAGCCGACGTGCAGAAAATCATCATCACCACCCGGTAATTCATGCCTGTCCATCTGTAACAGGGTGCTGCGGGGCACCCTTTTTTTGCTTCGATTTCCTGTTGCCCCGCTGCCTTCATTACGTTATTTTTATAGAAACTTTCTGGTTTGAGAAGCTGGACCATGCGTTTGTTGCAGCCGTTCATTGTGCTGCATGTGATCATCCTGATTGGCATTATCGGATATATGGTCATTGAGAAGTACACGTTTGTGGAGGCGCTGTACATGACCACCATTTCGGTAACCACGGCGGGGTTCCAGGAGGTGCGCCCGCTTAGCGAGGACGGCCGCCTGTTCACCATGTTTCTGCTCATTACCAGCTGGATTTCCTTCGCGTTCGTTATTACCCGCATCACCGAATTCGTGATCAGCGGAGAGATCAACAAGTACTTTAAAACACGGCGTATGCTCAGTTCGATTAATCAGTTAACCGGCCATGTCATCGTGTGCGGCTACGGCCGTAATGGCCACCAGGCATGCCATACCCTGACCCAGAACAAAATCCCCTTTGTTGTCATAGAAAAAAATCTCCACCATTTGGAAAAGGAATTGCATGAAAACCATGGCCTGCTGCTGCTGACGGGGGACGGCACCGATGACGATTTACTCCGGCAGGCCGGAGTGGACCGGGCCCGGGCCCTGATTACCACCCTGCCCCTGGACGCGGATAATGTCTTCATTGTATTATCCGCCCGGTCGCTGAATCCGCATATCCAGATCATCAGCCGTGCCTCTGACGCGGCTTCCATCCCCAAACTGAAAAAGGCCGGCGCGGATAACGTCATTATGCCGGACCGCATCGGCGGGGCCCATATGGCCACGCTCGTATCAAAGCCTGATGTCATCGAGTTTATCGATTTCCTTTCCGGCGAGGAGGGGGAGGCTATCAATATGGAATCGGTTGGCTATGACGACCTCCCGGCAGCGATCCGTGACAAAACTCTGGAGGAGATCATGGACTGGAAAAAGACCGGCGTGAATTGTATCGGCATAAAAAACGCCGAAGGAAAATTTATTATCAACCCGCCGCACGGGACCTATATTACCAAGGGCATGAAAGTCATGGTGCTGGGCACCCGCCAGCAGATCGAATGGATGAAAGGAAACCTGGAATAGGCTCAGGGCTTTTTCACATCCAGCAATTCCACCTCGAACACCAGGGTGGATCCGCCCGGGATCGGGCCGTTGTCCTGGGTGCCATACGCGAGCTGGTAAGGAATATATAGTTTGTATTTGGAACCCACCGGCATCAGCTGAAGGGCCTCGGTCCAGCCCTTGATGACCTGGTCGAGTTTGAAGGTGACGGGTTCGCCACGTGAATAGGAATCGTCAAACACGTTCCCGTCAAGCAGGCTGCCCTTGTAATGGCAGACGACGGAATCCGTGGCCTGCGGACGCACACCGGTACCTTCCTTCAAAACCTCATATTGCAGGCCGGAGGCGGTTGTCTTCACACCGGGCCGCTTGGCGTTTTCTGCCAGGAATTTCTGTCCCGCCTCGATAGCCGGCCTGACTTTCACCTGTTGTGCCTGGGAAATACAGGTCATCACCGCATTGTTGGCCTGGTATTCGTCGAGCAGGGGCTTGCGGTTATTAAATACATCTTCCATGGCTTTCGCTACCATCTGGGGGTTGAGCTGATGCAGGCCCTGTTGTTGCAGAAACCTGGCTTCACTCAGCCCGATACCGTAGCTGGCGGAATCCACCAGGTTGCGCAGCAGGGGTGAACCGGCCTGGGTAGTGGTCACCTTCCTGGTGGCAGGTTTGGCAACCGGTTTTTTTTGGGCGGATACGGACAGGGTGGCTGCCAGGACAAGGGTCAGCAACAGCAGGTTTTTTAGCATGGGTGGTAATTTAGGCTGCAAAAATAGGGAGGATGGCCTAATCCGGGGGGTGGCAAATCCGCTAAATTCATCCGACGAAATGGTCCGCTCCATCCTGCTTGCCTACAAGGCTTCCTACCGGGGGCTTTCACCCTCCACCAGGTGGCTCTCCCTGGTCATGTTTGTTAACCGGAGCGGTGGTCTGCCTGAACAGGCTGCTGATTGCCCTGTCCGGGATGGTCCGGGATGGCCCGGGTATACCGGATGGGGGCGTTGTCCACCCCGGGATTAAAGGGCGGCCGGTGCGGCCCTGTTCGGGCTGTCCTATCTGCTGCTGAATGCCGGCCGTAGCCCAGGCCTAGCCGTGGGCGCCATGTGCAACACGCCCCTGGGGTAAATGTTCATGATTCCTTTCGCAAATACATATTGGGCATCCCGGAGTAGCCGCCATAACCGCGTTTCATATGCGGCGCCATACACCATTTGCATTTCCCTGGCCAATATTATCGTACCCACTTTCGGATCCCAGGTGATCGAACATTTCGGATATGCCGCGCTTTGAGATACCTTGTGCCTGGTTTGCCTGGCTTCGGCTATCCTGTTTACTCAAATTAAATCCTGAACTGATGAGCGAAGTTCCCTTTCAACTGGTACTGGATGTCCGGTGGTCCGACCTGGACCCGAACCAGCATGTCCGCCACTCAGTCTATTATGATTGGGGTGCCCAGGCGCGCATGGCTTATTTAGGCCAGCAGGGACTATCCCTGCAGTGGCTCCGGGATGCGGGCCTTGGACTAGTGCTTCTACGGGAGGAATGCGTGTTCCGAAAAGAAATCCGTCCGCAGGATCATCCGGTCATAGACCTGCAGCTGCTCCAGGCCCGGCCGGATTTTTCGCGCTGGGCTATCCGCCACCGGATCACCCGGGAGCCAGGGCAGGTGGGAGCCATCATCACGGTGGAAGGGGCCTGGATCAACACGGCTGCCAGGAGGCTGGCGGCTCCCCCCGAGCCGGTGATCCGTGTTTTCAATCAAATACAGCGGGCAGAAGACTTTCAATGGCTGCAGGCAGGGAAGGGGAATCCACCAGGCTGACCACCTGGTCCGGAAAGCGGGCCGCATACCCCTGGACCAGGTTACGGGTGTAACTGGATTCCCGGATAGGTTCCAGGTGGGGCAGCACCTGGTCCAGGGCATGGACCGGGCCATTTTCCGGGAGATACCCCATCCCGGCAAGTTTTCCATGCAGTACCAGGACAAAGGACCGGTCATCCGCCCCCAGCCCTTTGTCCAGGATCAGGTAGGAGGGTTGTTTGGCCAGGGAGGCAATGGCTTCGCGGATCCGCCGGTTGTAATCGGCAGGCGTCTCCCGGCGACTGCACGCGCCCTGGCAGCGCTCATCGCAGGGTTCGTCTTCCTTTCTTAAGAAGCATAGTTTGGGGCAAAGGCGGTAGGATTCTATTAGTCGCCGCAGGATGGCATGGCCGTCCACCAGGTAATGAAAGGTGTGTACGGCCGCCAGGTGCTTTTTGTTTTTCTCGATGGCCAGCCTCAGGTAACCGCGCTGGTCCTCATAGGCAAATAGTCCGTATACATCCTCCCACCGTTTCTGGGAAGAATTAAAGGCCGGCCACAGTCGCCTGATCTCGGAGGATTCCAGCAGGGAGGCCATCAGCTCCGTTCCGCAGGGACGGAAACTGATGGCATGGACATGACGCAGAAAGCGCTGCTTCTGCCGGCTATCGGAGTTATTGCTGAAATGGCTGTTGACACGGTAGCGGATGTTCTTGGCCTTTCCCACATATACGATCTTGCCTTTTTCATTATGGAAATAATACACGCCGGGACCATAGGGCAGCTGTTCAAAGTGTTCCCGCGGCACATGGGGCGGCAGTACCTGTTCTTTTGACCCGCGCAGCAGGCTCCTGGTGACCAGCTGCTCGCGGTCCTGGCGGACCAGCAGATGAAAAACCTCGGCTGTTGCGGCCGCATCCCCGCCCGCCCGGTGGCGGTTCACCAGGGAGATGCCCAGGGAGTGGCACAGGTTGCCCAGGCTGTAGGAAGGGAGACCGGGGAATATCCGCCGGCTTAACCGGACGGTGCAGAGTTTCTTGGTCTGCAGGTCATAGCCGCAGTGGAGCAACTGGTGGCGGATAAAGGAGAAATCAAAGTTTACGTTATGGGCGACAAATACCTTGTCGTGCAGTAGCTGAAATACCCGTTCGGCCACCTGGGAAAAGGGTGGGGCTTCGGCCACCATATCGTCGGAAATGCCCGTCATCGCCTGGATGTAACGGGGGATGGGCTGCAGGGGGTTAACCAGGGTCTCGTAGGTTTCCACTACCTGGGTGCCGTCCGAAACCTGGATGGAGATTTCGGTGATGCCGTTAGCCGCGGCATAGGAACCGGTTGTTTCAATGTCAACAATGGCATACATGGCCTACGAATTTCGTAATTTTCGCCGCGATGGAAGCGGAAAAATTCGGAATGTTCGCCAACCGCCTGGCGAAAGTGTATAAACACCTGCGCAGGCAGGCAGACCGGCAACAACTCACCTGCTGGAGGGTCTATGATCATGACCTGCCGGAGTTCCCCCTTTGCATTGAATTCTACGGGGATCAGCTGCAAGTAGCCGAATACCGCCGGCGCCACGGGATGACCGACCAGGAACACGACGACTGGCTCGAGAAAACCCTGGATAATATCCAGGCGGTGCTTGGGGTCCCCCGCCCGGCCATCCACGTGAAACTACGCCAGCGTAAACCGGGGCGTCAGGGGCAGTACCAGCGGGTCAGCCGGGAGCACCGGGAAATGGAGGTTACGGAAGCCGGCCTGCGGTTCCTGGTCAACCTCCGTGATTACCTGGATACCGGGCTTTTCCTGGATCACCGCATCACGCGACAGATGGTCCGGGAAGAAAGCTATGGCAAGCGGGTCATTAACCTGTTTGCCTATACCGGATCGTTTTCAGTGTATGCTGCTGCAGGAGGCGCCAGCCGCGTCACCACGGTGGATATGTCCCGCACTTACCTGGATTGGGCCCGGCGAAACATGGCCCTGAACGGTTTTGCGGATGACCAGGCGTATGCGTATGTCCAGGAAAATGTGCTGACCTACCTGCGGACCCTGCATCCCGGGGAAGCGGACCTGATGGTGCTGGATCCTCCTACCTTCAGTAACAGCCGCCGTATGGAGGGCTTCCTGGATATCCAGCGTGATCATGTGGGCCTCATCCGCGATTGCCTGGCGGCCCTGAGCCCGGGAGGGGTTTTGTATTTCAGTACAAACTTTAAAGGCTTCAGGCTGGACCAGGCGGCGATTGCTGCCGCGGAGATCCGGGACATTACCCGGATGACCACCCCATTTGACTTTCAGGGTAAACTCCAGCGGTTCTGTTGCCGGATCTGCAAATAGGCGTGCTTCATACCTTGGATTTTCGTGCCGGGTTTTGAGGCGCCGCAGCCCGGTGGGCAATTACCAGGGATAATAGGTTTTAACCAGCTGGTAATACGCCTCGAACTGGTGGTGGATGAATACCCGTTCCGGGCTGTCGGGGAACAGCCTGCGATACGTCTCGTCGGGTTGCAGGACGATCGGAATCCCGGCCCGCATGAAATTACCTCCTTCGGCAAAGTCCGGTTGTTTAATGCCCGGCAGGGTGCGCCGGACCTGCCGGTATACGCCATAACCGAGGTATTTGCGGAAGGTTCTTTCTGCCTTCCGGCTGCGACGATCCAGCCGGCGATAGGCCATGGAGAGGTAGGCCCGGGCCAGCAGGCGCTGCTTTTTCAGGATGGATTTGACATGCAGGAACGGATTGGGGGTATTAAAATCACGCAGGGTCTGCAGCGAAAAGGGGCTTTCCGGGACCCAGTCGGCGGCATTTACGACCGTCAGGCCCCAGCCTCCCCGGGTAAGAAAATCATAATCATACGCATAGTACAGGTTGCCGGGTTTGGGAGCCGCACTGCAATAGGTCTTGAACCGCAGGGAATCCGGCAGATGGCCATTTCGGATTTCGTAGGCCAGGTAGGACCGGACCAGGAACGCCAGGGCACCGCCCTGGCTATGGCCGAAGATCAGGAACTCCCGCACGTGTCCCTGGCGACAGAGCGAATCCACATGGGCTTCGATATCCGGTGCCAGGAAGGCCAGCCCGGTAGTCCAACCGGCGTGCACCATGGCGCGCGGGTCGCTTGCGAGCTGGTAACGGAATACCGTATGATCGTCAAGTTCCAGGGAGCCGGTTGCCGGTACCATGGCCGCGTAAAAGTTTTCCAGCCAGCTGGGTACCTGGTTTACGGTACCACGCAGTTCGATGACGCCGACCCCGTCATTTCGCAGGTACAGGGACCAGCGGTTCAGCAGGCCCCGTTCCGGGGACTGGTAGAGCAGGCGGTAAGGATCGGCCGTTTGGGCCCGCTGCGCCGAATCCGGAATGCCGGAGCCGTAGAAGGCCAGGGAAAGCAGGCCGGCGTATTCCTTGCCATTGAATCCGGGCTGGAGGCGGTCCTGGGCCCGTGCCGACAAACCCAGTATCCAGATCAGGGGAAGCAGGTACCTTTTCATACGTTTTGCCATAGGTAACAAGATACTCCCGTTTCGGTTCAACCGGGTAGCCGCGGGCAAAAAAAACCGCAGTTCGAACTGCGGTTCTGTCCGGATTTCGTATCCGGTTATAAGGTCTTCAGGACGTCGTTCATGGACCGTACCGCGGACGCGCTCTTGGCGAAAGCGGCCTTTTCTTCCTCATTGAGCCCGAAATCAAGGATTTTTTCCCAGCCGTTCCGGCCGATGAGGACGGGAACTCCCAGGCAGATATCCTGCTGGCCATATTCGCCTTCCAGTTTCACGCAGCAGGTAAACAGTTTTTTCTCGTCGCGGACGATAGCCTCCACCATGGCTGCGCCGGCAGCACCGGGGGCATACCAGGCCGAGGTGCCGATCAGTTTGGTCAGCGTGGCACCGCCCACCATGGTATCGGCCACAATCTGTTTTTGCTGCTCCTCGCTCAGGAAGCGGGTGACCGGGACGCTGTTCCAGGTAGCCAGCCTGATCAGGGGAATCATCGTGGTATCTCCGTGTCCGCCCACCACTACGGCATTCAGGTCTGCCGGGCTGCAGCCCAGGTGCTGGCTCAGCTGGTAACGGAACCGGGCACTGTCCAGGGCACCGCCCATGCCGATCACCCGGTTTTTGGGAAGCCCGGTAGCCTGCAGGGCGAGGTAGGTCATGGTATCCATCGGGTTACTGATAATGATCAGGATGGCATCGGGAGAATGCTTGAGAATATTTTCGCACACGGTACGGACAATGCCTGCATTGGTGCCGATCAGCTCTTCGCGGGTCATGCCGGGCTTGCGCGGCAGGCCGGAGGTAATGACCACGACATCACTGCCGGCTGTTTTCGCATAGTCATTCGTACTGCCGGTGATTTTGGTATCAAATCCGAGCAGGGCCGCCGTCTGCATCATATCCTGGGCCTTGCCTTCCGCCAGTCCTTCCTTGATGTCCAGTAAGACCAGCTCCGCGGCCAGCTCTTTACGGGCAATATTATCGGCACAGGTTGCTCCGACGGCACCGGCGCCAACTACAGTAACTTTCATGAAAAAACGATTTAGTAAGTGAGTGAACTATTTGGCGGGGCAAAGATAGGCAAGTTCGCGGCTCCCCGGCCGGTCCGGGTAACTTTGCCCGCCCTGGTCCGCCAGGGGTGCCACCCTACTGCTTGAACACATCGAGGATCTCGCTTACGGGCATGGTGCCCTCGTGGGTGGAGATCAGGTCCTGCTTTTTGTCATAGAAGGCCAGGTAGGGCAGGTTGTGGATCATAAAGAAGGAGGGAAGTACAAACCGTTCATCCTGGCCTACGGCGATATTCTTGAAACGGTCCAGCCCGTAGCGTACATAAAAGGACTTCATCTGGCCAAACGACTGGGGCGTGGCCATCACGATCTGGATCTGCCTGAACTCGTCGATATGCTTGATCAGTTCCTCGGTCTCGTGCTGGCAGTGTTCACATTCCGGGTTGAATACAACAATCATCACAGGGAGGTTCTTTTTCAGGTTCTCGCGCGTAAAATAGGTGGCGCTGTCCACCTGCAGGATCTTGATGGGGGGTACTTTGGGGAACCGCTGGTAGGCGGGCCGGTTGTCGGTGCCCGATTGGGCACTGGCGCCCAGGAAGGCCAGGCCCAGCAGTGCCAGACTGCATAGTTTCTTCATCCGGATTTTTTTTCAAAAATACAGCATTCCCGGCCAGTGAAGATGCTAAAATACAGACAGCCAACCGGCCGGGAACAGCCCCCTCATGGCCGGAGCGGGAATCAAATTCGTTTGCTCAGGCGGCAATTCAGCCCTATCTTTGCGGCCTAAAATTTTGAACCTCTTTTATGGCAACTACAGCAGACATCAGCCGCGGCATGATCCTGAAACTGGATGGCAGCCTGTATTCGGTCATTGAGTTTGGCGAGAACAAAACGGCCCGCGCCGCTGCCAAAGTGTGGGCGAAACTGAAGGGAGTGGACAATAGCCGTACGATAGAAAAGACCTGGAACTCAGGGGATTCGATATTTCCGGTTCGGGTCGAAAAGAGGAGTTATCAATTTCTCTATAAGGACGACTCCGGCTATAATTTCATGGATAACGATACGTTCGAGCAGATTGCCCTGCAGGAGAACCTGGTGGATGCCGCCCAGTTCCTGAAGGAGGGGCAGGAGGTGGCCGTGCTGTTCAATACCGAAACGGAGCAGCCGATGAGCGTGGAACTTCCTGACAAGATCGTGGTTAAGGTAACCTATACCGAGCCGGGTCTGAAAGGGGATACGGCAACCCGGACCCTGAAACCCGCCACCGTCGAAACCGGTGCCACCGTAAGCGTACCGCTTTTTGTCAACGAAGGGGAATTAATCCGGGTCAATACGAAGACCGGTGAATATGTTGAACGCGTCAAGGAATAGACCTGCATAGCTTTAGTGGAAAATGGCCTGAATTTTCGATTTTCAGGCCATTTTCCGTGTATTTTGAGCCATTTTCCCGTAAAAACGCCCGAAAAATGATAAAAATCTCGGGTTTGTTTTCCTTATCTTAGCCAACCGTTCTAACCAAAAACCCCTTACAAAATTGAAAAACATGGATTTCAAGCAAATTCAGGAGTTGGTCAAGATGATCAACAAATCGAATATTGGTGAACTAACCATAGAACAAAAGGACTTCAAGATCACAATAAAACAAAAGGAAGAGACCGTCACCCAGGTAGTGGCTGCCCCCGTGGGTGCCGCACCGGTTTACCAGGCCCTTCCCGCTCAGCCGGCCGGCCTGGCGGCACCCGCTGCCCCGGCGGCCGAAAAAGCCGAGAAACCAAAAGCTCCCGAGGCCCCCGCGGCCAACCTGGTGACCATAAAAAGTCCCATGATCGGAACCTTCTACCGGCGTTCCTCCCCCGACAAGCCGGCCTTTGTGGAAGTGGGCGAGGAGGTTTCCCCCGGTAAAGTGGTTTGTATCATTGAAGCCATGAAACTTTTCAATGAAATCGAAAGTGAGGTGAGCGGAAAGGTCGTCAAGATCCTGGTGGAGGATGCCTCCCCGGTGGAATATGACCAACCCCTGTTCCTGGTGGAACCGAATTGATCAGGCAGGCCGGCGAGCCGGCCGGGGCATGGGGACTACTGTCCCCTGTCCTGATTGCATCCTGATCCCAATTAACCAAATTTCCAGCAAGATCCATGTTTAAGAAAATACTGATTGCCAACCGAGGAGAGATTGCCCTGCGTGTTATCCGGACCTGCCGGGAAATGGGCATAAAGACCGTGGCGGTTTATTCGACCGCCGACAGGGATAGCCTGCACATCAAGTTCGCAGACGAAGCTGTATGCATCGGACGTCCGCAAAGCGCTGATTCCTACCTGAATATTCCGCATATCATGTCGGCTGTGGAAATTACCAATGCCGATGCCATCCACCCGGGATACGGTTTTCTGGCTGAAAACGCCAAATTCGCACAGATCTGTAACGATCACGGCATCAAGTTCATCGGGCCCACGGCCGAGATGATCAATGCCATGGGGGACAAGATCACCGCCAAAGAAACGATGATCAAGGCCGGCGTTCCGGTCATTCCCGGAAGTGAAGGCCTGCTTAAAAGCCTGGAGGAAGCCAAGGACCTGGCCCGCAACGTAGTGGGCTACCCGGTCATCCTGAAAGCCACTGCCGGGGGAGGCGGAAAGGGTATGCGGATCGTCTGGGAAGAAAGTGAAATGGAGCGCGCCTATAATACTGCCAAGGCCGAGGCTGCCGCCGCGTTCAAGAATGACGGCATTTACATGGAGAAATTCGTGGAGGAACCCCGCCATATTGAGATTCAGGTGGCCGGAGACCAGTATGGCACCGTTTGCCACCTGAGCGAACGGGACTGCTCCATCCAGCGCCGGCACCAGAAACTGGTCGAAGAGTCGCCCTCCCCGTTCATGACTCCCGAACTCCGCCAGCGCATGGGTGACGCCGCCAAGAAGGCCGCTGCTGCCATCAATTATGAAAGCGTGGGCACGATTGAATTCCTGGTGGATAAGCACCGGAATTTCTATTTCATGGAAATGAACACGCGGATCCAGGTGGAGCATTGCGTAACCGAGGAAGTGATCAATTTCGACCTCATCAAGGAACAAATCAAAATCGCCATGGGGGAAAAGGTATCCGGGATGGACCACTACCCCCAGATGCATGCCATAGAGTGCCGCATCAACGCCGAGGATCCCTACAATGATTTCCGTCCCTCCCCGGGAAGGATCACCACCCTCCACCAGCCCGGGGGCCACGGAGTGCGGGTGGACAGCCATGTGTATGCCGGATATGTGATCCCGCCGTATTATGATTCGATGATCGGCAAACTCATTACCGTGGCCCGTACCCGTGAGGAAGCCATTGACACCATGTACCGGGCCCTGAGCGAATATGTCATCGAAGGAGTGAAGACCACCATACCGTTCCACCTGCAGCTGATGAAGGATGAGCGGTTCCGCGCCGGCGACTTCAATACCAAATTCCTGGAGACCTTCCAGCTGAAATAGGCCGATCCGGGTCAGGCTGGGGCAGGTCGCTCCAAATGGATACCTTTATCAGGCCGGCCGGTTCAAACCGCCGGCCATTTACATGAAATATAGGATACTGATCGCTGTCCTGTGGCTGCCCGTCAGCTACCTGGCTGCCCAGCGGGGGAGTTCCCTGCATCGGCGGGCCATCCTCGTGGATACCCATAATGATGTGCTGACTGCCACCGTCCTGGCAGGAAAGGATATTTCCACCCGGCTCGATACCGGACAAAGCGACCTGGTCCGGTGGCGGAAAGGGGGCGTGGATGTGCAGTTTTTTTCGGTCTGGACGGATGAGAAGCCGCGCCGGCCGGAGGGGTTTTTCCATGATGCCAATGAAGAAATCGACTCCCTGGATGCCCTGGTAAAAAGGCATCCGGAGTCGTTTGCCCTGGCTACCACCTATGCGGAGGTGCGACGGGGAATACGCCGTCACCGGCTGGTTGCCCTTATCGGGGTGGAAGGAGGGCATATGATCGAAGATGACCTGGGCAAGCTGGACAGCCTGGCCCGCAGGGGCATGCGGTACCTGACCCTGACCTGGAATAACAGCAATGCCTGGTCCAGCAGTGCCCGCGACGAATCCCTGCATCCAGGCTCCCTGCGGCAGAAGGGGCTGAATGATTTCGGCAGGCAGGTAGTCAGGCGGCTGAACGAACTGGGCGTCATGGTGGACCTGTCCCATACCGGGGAGCAGACGTTTTATGATGCCCTGGCTGTCACCAGCAAGCCGGTCCTGCTTTCCCACAGTTCCGTGTATGCGCTGTGCCCCGCCTTTCGCAATCTTAAAGACGACCAGATCCGGGCGGTTGCCCGCAACGGGGGGGTTATCTGTATTAATTTCTACCCCGGTTTTATCGGGCGGGATTTTCTCCGCAGGGAAATTGAGCTGGACGAAAAGGATAAGCCGCGGATGCTGGATTCCCTGCTGGGGGTATACCGGGATTCGGCACGGGCCGAACAGGCCTGGCTTGCCTATCGCCACAGCCAGCTCGATCCGCTGCGGCCAACCCTGGCGGACCTGGTTGACCATATTGATTACATCGTCAGGCTGGTAGGGGACGATTACGTTGGCCTGGGCGCCGATTATGACGGCGTGGACGAGGTGCCCCGGGGTCTGGAAGACGTCACCAGCTATCCCCGTATTACCGAAGAACTTCTGCGGCGGGGGTATTCCCGGACTTCCATCCGCAAGATCCTGGGCGGAAATGTCCTGCGGGTCATGCGCGCCAATCTTCCCTGATCCGGATGCGGTCTGGCCGCCCGGAAATGAAAGACCCCGCCGCAGGCAGGGTCTTTTGCATGTCAGTCCGTTCTGGAATACCTGGCTTAGCGCAGGAAAAGCATCTCCCGGTACTTGGGCAGGTACCATTCCTTGTCGTCGACCAGGAGTTCCAGCTTGTCCACGTGGTAGCGGATCTGGTCGAAGAAGGCGTCCTTGACCTGGCTTTGATAACCGATTGCCTTGGTACGGGTATTGGTCATGTTGTTGCAAACCTTGCGGGCCTCAATCATCTTTTCCACCAGGTCGCTGATCTTGTTGATATGTTCGGAAATCTTTTCCAGGATCTGCCGCTGGTTCGAATAGGTGCTTTCCGGCATACCGGCCTGCTTGAGTCCATTGATGTTGCTGACCAGGATGTTCTGGTAGCGGATGGCAGCCGGCAGGATATGGCTGGTGGCCAGTTCGCCAATGATGCGGCTTTCAATCTGTACTTTCTTGATGTATTTCTCCAGTTCGATCTCGTGGCGGGCTTCCAGCTCCACGTGGGAGTAGACATGGTTGCTCTCGAACAGGTGGCGGGCTTTTTCACTCACCATGGCATCCAGGGCCAGCGGGGTAGTCTTGACGTTGGGCAGGCCGCGGCGCTCCGCTTCCTTCTCCCACTCCTCGCTGTAGCCGTCGCCTTCGAAAAGTACTTTTTCGCTTTCCACGATATACTCGCGGATGACGTGCATGATGGCTATTTCCTTTTTCTCACCTTTTTCAATCAGGGCGTCGACATCTTTTTTGAATTTCTTCAGTGTCTCGGCCACGATGACGTTCAGCACCGTCATGGGGTTGGCGCAGTTGGCTGAGGAGCCCACGGCGCGGAACTCGAACTTGTTTCCGGTGAATGCGAAGGGTGAAGTCCGGTTACGGTCGGTATTGTCCAGCAGCAGTTCCGGGATGCTTTTGTGGATGTCGATCTTGAGCATGCTCTCATCCTGCTCATCGAACTTGTTTCCTACCCGCTCCTTGATATCCTCCAGGACCTTGGTCAGGTACTGGCCGATGAACACGGAGATAATGGCGGGAGGAGCCTCATTGGCACCCAGGCGGTGATCATTCGGGGCCGAGGCGATCGAGGCACGCAGGACATCGGCATAATCATGTACGGCCTTGATCGTATTGACGAAGAAGGTCAGGAACATGAGATTGGTCTTGGGCGTCTTGCCGGGGGCCAGGAGGTTGACACCGGTATCGGTGGCCATGCTCCAGTTGTTGTGTTTCCCGTTTCCGTTGATGCCGGCAAAAGGTTTTTCATGAAGCAGGACACGCAGCTTATGGCGGGAGGCTACCCGGGTCATGATATCCATCAGGAGCGTATTGTGGTCCACGGCCAGGTTGACTTCCTCAAAGATGGGGGCGCACTCGAACTGGGCGGGGGCTACTTCATTGTGACGGGTGCGCAGGGGAATGCCCAGTTTGTAGGCCTCCTCCTCGAAATCCCGCATGAAGGCGTAAATACGCTCGGGGATGGAACCAAAATAGTGGTCCTCCAGCTGCTGGTTCTTGGCGGACATGTGTCCGTACACTGCGCGGCCGCAAAGCACGAGGTCCGGGCGGGCATTGAACAGGCCTTCGTCGATGACGAAATATTCCTGTTCCCATCCCAGGGTAGGCGTCACTTTGGTTACGTTCTTGTCAAAATAGTTGCAGACTTCGACGGCCGATTTGTTCAGGGCCTCCAGGGCCTTGAGCAGGGGGGCCTTGTAGTCCAGGGATTCGCCGGTATAGGAAACGAATATGGTCGGGATACAAAGGGTCTTTCCCTGGCCGATCTCCATGATGAAGGCAGGGGAGGAAGGATCCCAGGCCGTGTAGCCGCGGGCTTCAAAGGTGGCCCGCAGACCGCCGGAGGGGAATGAGGAGGCATCGGGCTCCTGCTGGATCAGGGCATTGCCGTCAAATTCCTCGATGGCGGTGCCGTCGCTTTTGATCGTAAAAAAGGAATCATGCTTCTCAGCCGTCGTTCCGGTCAGGGGCTGGAACCAGTGCGTGAAATGGGTCACCCCCTTGCTTTCCGCCCAGGCCCGGATACCGTTGGCAATCTGGTTGGCCATGGACCGGTCGATCTTCTGACCGGCCTTGATGGAGGCCTGAAGGCTTTTGAATGCCTCATCGCTAAGGTATTGGCGTGCGGTTTTGGTGGTAAATACATTTTCGCCGAAAATTCCCGTGATCTTCGTGGAGCCTTCGACCTTGACTTCGGAAGCGCCTAGGTGGTTGATTGCATTAAATCGGAGCGACATGTTTAAAATTTTTGGCAAAACAAATGGATTCTGCCCGATATGCCAATTTTTTTTACTGTATGGGCTAAAAATCGGGGTGTTTGTGGAAAAAAATTGAATTATATCAATCGCAACCGCTAAAAAAGAAGCTAAATGGCAAAAAAAATTACATATTATTATTAATTGTAATATTTCCAGTAAGGAACCTTGAAATGCGGTTCCAGTCAATCAGGGCGAACATCGGGGCCAGGAGAAAGGGGAAAATTATGCTGCGGTACCGCACGATGGCCCCCAGGAAATTGACGGTATAACCAATAGTCAATAATACGGAAAAAGAGAAAAAGAGGCAGAAATAAAAAAAGGGCCCACTGGCGGGGGCCGGCAGCCTCCACACCAGAAAGATGAGCACCAGGAGCAATAAACCATTTATTTCGATGGCAGCGGCGAGCGACAGCAGGTGTCGTACATCGGAGGGGTACGGGCGGACGGCTGACAGGCTGATGGCCTGGGGGGCATTGGCCAGGAAACTCAGGAATTGGGGCTGAAGCCGGCGGGTGGGCACAGCCGACCCGCCACTGAGATGGAGGAAGTCGCGTTGCTTGGCGGCCACCGCCTCGGGAAAATCAAACCGGGGGCTGATCAGCCGGGCCGTGAAAAACAACAGGACAAAGGCTCCGTAAACCAGGGTGAATACCAACCACGGGCGGCGACCCCTCCGCGCTGCCCAGATCCAGGACACCAGCGCAGGAGCCAGTACCAGCAGCAGGAAATTCCGGAAGGCCAGGATGATCACCAGGCCCAGCAGGATGCCCAACAGGCGGCGGATCCCGAACCGTTTCTCTTTCAGGGAAAAGTACAGGTGATATACGACCAGGCTGATTCCCGTGAAGATCAGCCCGTCCTTGTGGATCCCGCTGGTCCAGTATAGAAAGGAAGGAATCAGGAAGCAGGCTACCAGAACGGGAGCTTTTCGGCGGGGGAACACATCGGTCATGACGCGGTAAACGGCCATGGGTCCGAAGAGGCTCAGAAAGCTGTAGAAAATGATGTTTACATAATAATAGCCGAAGCTGAACAGGTTGAACAGGGAAAGCACCTTGATGAACGTTCTGCCCTTCAGGTCGTTCCAGTAGGAGTCATAGCTGCTGAAGAAGTTTAGGTATCCGCCCGGGTACTCGTTATGAAAGATACTGACCAGGAACTCGTAAGGATGGGTATAGAGCTGGCGGTACTCACTGACCGAGGCATAATGATACGACCAGGTGTCCACCATCTGGGCCAGGTTCCCGTAATAAATCCCGATCCAGCCATACAGGATCCCGGCCATTACTTTCAGCAAAAAAAGGATAATCAGCTGCGGTTTGGTCAGGCCGGTGCGGGTAAAGAAAGGTACTTTGGTCACCAGCCAGGAAAACAATAATAGGTAACCTGCAAAAAAGAGGTATTCCAACTACAGATGATTTTGATCTTCGCGCAAAATAGAGATAATTATTTGGGATCGACCCAAAAGGATTCATTTTTTTGGAGAGCGTTGTCCGGCGTTCCGCGAC
This sequence comes from Chitinophagaceae bacterium, assembly GCA_035549175.1. GTDB lineage: Bacteria > Bacteroidota > Bacteroidia > Chitinophagales > Chitinophagaceae > DASTSN01. Next base: position 27,950 of record DASZRL010000081.1, read on the forward strand.
CCGGGGCGGACCTGGCAGGCGCGGCAAAAAGTTGACAACTAAACTTCGCTGGCAAGGGGGTTCGTCGTAGCTTTGCGCCTTTCCGGCAATTGATCCGCACCAGAACCTCCGTTAAAGCATATCGACTCAATCATGGAAGTAACCGTTAAAACCGCGCAGCAACTCCGGCTCACTCCCGAAGAATTTGAACTGATCAAGCAAAAACTGGGACGTACTCCGAACTTCAATGAGCTATGTGCCTTCTCCGGCATGTGGAGCGAGCACTGCAGCTACAAGAATTCCATCAAATGGCTCAAGACCCTGCCCCGGGAAGGCGGCCGCATGCTGGTCAAGGCCGGTGAGGAAAATGCCGGCCTCATGGACATCGGAGACGGGCTGGGGGTTGTATTCAAGATCGAATCCCACAACCACCCGTCGGCCATCGAGCCCTTCCAGGGGGCCGCTACCGGTGTCGGGGGCATCCACCGGGACATTTTTACCATGGGGGCCCGGCCGATTGCTGCCCTGAATTCCCTGCGTTTCGGGAATCTTTCCGAGGACCGTACCCAGCACCTGCTGGCGGGCGTGGTTCATGGCATCGGCCATTACGGGAACTGCTTCGGGGTACCAACCGTGGGCGGAGAAATTTATTTCGAGGATTGTTACCATACCAATCCGCTGGTTAACGCGATGAGCGTGGGGATCGTACAGGCCGGCCAGACCGTTTCCGCCACGGCAAAAGGAACCGGTAATCCCGTCCTGTTCGTGGGGAGTGCGACCGGAAAAGACGGCATCGGCGGGGCTTCCTTTGCTTCGGCGGATATAACCCAGGACAGCATGGAGGAGCTTCCCGCCGTCCAGGTGGGTGACCCCTTCCAAGAGAAAAAACTGCTGGAGGCCTGCCTGGAAGTCATCCAGACCGGTGCGGTGGTGGGTATGCAGGATATGGGGGCGGCCGGCATCATCTGTTCGACCGCTGAGATGAGCGCCAAGGGGGGTGTGGGAATGCGCATCGATCTGGACAAGGTTCCCATGCGACAGAAGAATATGAAAGCCTGGGAATTGCTGCTCAGTGAAAGCCAGGAGCGGATGCTGCTCGTGGCCGAAAAGGGCCGCGAACAGGAAGTAAGTGACATATTTTCCAAGTGGGATCTGCCCTGTTCGGTTATCGGCGAGGTAACCGGTGACGGGATGCTGCGCTTCTATATGCACGGTGAACTCGAGGCAGAAATCCCGGCCGCCGAGCTGGTGCTTGGTGGCGGGGCTCCCCAATACGACCGCCCGTACCGGGCACCGGCCTACCTGGAAACCATCCGGCAATTCAGGCCGGATTCGGTGCCGGTTCCCGGTGACCTGCGTGGCATTGCCGAAAAAATCATATCACTTCCCTCCGTGGCTTCCAAGCGCTGGATCTATACGCAGTACGACAGCATGGTGGGTACCGTCAACGCCTCAACCAATGCACCCAGCGATGCCGCCGTGGTCCTGGTAAAGGGGACTTCCAAGGCCCTGGCTGTCACCACGGACTGCAACAGCCGGTATGTGTATGCGGACCCCCGCCGCGGAGCGCAGATGGCAGTCAGCGAAGCGGCCCGCAATATCGTGTGCAGCGGGGGCAAGCCCCTGGGCGTTACCAACTGCCTGAACTTCGGCAACCCCTATGATCCCGAAGTATATTACCAGTTTGTGGAAGCTATTCAGGGGATGGGAGAGGCCTGCCGCCGCTTCGATACACCGGTTACAGGCGGCAATGTGAGCTTCTATAATCAGAACCCGGATGGGCCTGTTTACCCTACGCCCACCATTGGCATGGTTGGCCTGCTGGAGGAGGTGGATCGTAAAATGACCCTGGACTTCAAGGAGAGCGGCGATGTGATTTACCTGCTGGGTGTGTCCAACGGGGATATCAACTGCTCGGAATACCTGCATCAGGTGTGCGGGGTTCGTGTTTCCCCCGCACCTTACTTTGACCTGGAAGAGGAAGTCCGCTTACAGGACCTGGTGGCGGGGTTGATCCGGGATAACTGGATCCGGTCGGCCCATGACGTCAGCGAGGGCGGACTCTTTACCACGCTTTGCGAAAGTGCCTTTCACCGGGAACTCGGATTCGAGATAATGACCGATCCGGGTGTCCGGGCCGACGGGTTTCTGTTCGGAGAAGGGCAGAGCCGGGTGGTGGTCAGCCTGGATCCGGCAAAAGCCAGCGCCTTTGAAGGCGCGTTGGGTGGATTCCCCTGGAAAAAGCTCGGGGTGGTGACTGCCGGGGTGGTGCGGGTGGACCAAGCCGATTGGGGCCAGATCACGGAATGGAAAGACCGGTACGACCGGGCGATTGAAAATTATTTATCCAAGGAACAGGCAGGATCGGCCCTGGCTTCGCTCTGAAGGGGGCGGACTGCCTGACAACACCGCATTATGGATCGCAACGCCGTTATTATTGTAACAGGGGCCGCCGGATTTATCGGGAGCTGCCTGGTCGGATACCTCAACCGGAAGGGGTATCAGAATATTGTCATTGTGGATGCGTTCGGCGGGGATGCCAAGCGGGCCAATTACGAGGATAAAAAGATATGCGCCCGTGTGGAGCGCGATGAATTGTTTGACTGGCTGGAACGTTACCAGCTGCGGATCGATTTTGTTTTCCACCTGGGTGCTCGGACCGATACCACCGAGTTTGATTACCGGATACACCAGCTGCTGAATGTGGATTATTCCAAAAAGGTCTGGGAATACTGCACACGCAAGCGCATTCCCCTGGTGTATGCCTCGTCGGCGGCCACCTACGGGGATGGGGAACTGGGCTACCGGGACGATCATGAACTTGCCGAACGGCTGAAGCCGCTGAACCCCTATGGGGTATCCAAGAACGAGTTTGACAAGTGGGCCCTGCTCCAGGCAGACCAGCCGCCCTTCTGGGCCGGCCTGAAATTTTTCAATGTGTATGGTCCCAACGAATACCACAAGGGCCGGATGGCCAGTGTCATCTTCCATGCCTACCAGCAAATCCTGCAGACCGGTAAGGTACGGCTCTTCCGTTCTCACCGCCCGGACTTCCAGGACGGAGAGCAGTTGCGGGACTTCATTTACGTGAAGGATGTGGTGGATATCTGCTTCTGGCTCATGCAGCATCAACCCGCTTCGGGCTTGTATAACGTGGGAACCGGCAAGGCCCGCTCCTTCAATGACCTGGTCCGGGCCCTTTTCGCCAGCCTCCACCAGGAGCCGGTGATCGAGTATATCGATACCCCCCTGGACATCCGGGACAAATACCAGTATTTTACCCAGGCCGATATGAACAAGCTGCGGGCGGCAGGTTACCATCAGGATTTTTATTCCCTTGAGGAAGGTGTGCGCACCTATGTCCAGCATTTTCTGGTTGATAGGAAATATTACTGATCTTTGCCCGGAGGACGGGTAAGGTCCTCATTGTAAATCCATCGTATGGCAAGGAAAATCGCGATCATCGGGGGAGGTAACCTGGGTACGGCCATCGCCGAAGGCTTGTTAAAAAGCCGGTTCTGCAAAGCCGCGGACCTGGTTGTTACCAAGCGGAATACAGCCACGCTGCGTTCGCTGAAAGACCGCGGCGTAGAGGTGACCGACGATAACGCCGCTGCCGTAAGGTCCAGTGAAGTCATCATCCTGGCAGTCAAGCCATTTCAGGTGGAGTCCGTACTGGGTGGCCTTCGAAAGGAGCTGACGACGGGAAAGATCCTGATTTCCGTGATAACGGGGATCCTTATGGATGAAATCGAATCCGTGGTGAAAAAGCAGTTGCCCATCTTCCGCGCCATGCCCAATACGGCCATCGCCATCCAGGAGAGCATGACCTGTCTTTGCAGCCGGCACGCGGAGGCCACCCAGGTTGAATTTGTGCAGGATCTGTTCAGCAAGCTGGGGAAAGTGGTTACCATTGATGAAAAGCTGATGGAGGCGGCCACCATTCTGGGTGCCTGCGGAACGGCCTACGCCATGCGGTATATCCGCGCCAACATTCAGGGAGGTATCGAGATTGGTTTTGATGCCGCTACCGCTTCCCTGATCGCGGCACAGACGGTAAAGGGTGCCGCGGAACTGCTGCTGCAGAAGGGAGCTCATCCCGAACAGGAGATTGACAAGGTGACTACTCCCAAAGGCTGCACGATCGCAGGCCTGAACGAAATGGAGCACCAGGGGTTCAGCTCCTCGCTGATCCGGGGCATCGTGGCCAGCTACAAGAAGATCGAACGAGACTGATTTGCGCTAAAAAGGTCCGCTCCGGCGGACCTTTTTAGATGTACGACGCCTGTGAGGCGGAATAGAATTTACTTAAGCCGGGGTTTCAGGAAGGCCATGACGTGCCGGTAGGCATCTTCGGTGGCCGCCTTGTCATAATGGGGGTTGCTGGGATTGGCGAAGGCATGAACCGCGTCGTAGCGGTAAACGGTCAGTTTCTTGCCTGCCTTTTTCATATTCGCAGCAAACGTATCCACGACGGCCGGCGTAATCCATTGCTCCTTATTGGCAAATAACCCGAGTACATCGGCGTGCAGCCCCTTGAGCCGGTTGAGATCCTTTTCCGGCATGCCGTAATACATCACGCATCCTGCGGCTTGTTTGCCGGCCAGCAGGCTTGCCTGGAGGCTCCAGCCGCCGCCGAAACACCAGCCGATCGTGAAGATCCGGGCATTCGTTCCTGCGTAGCTAACCGCGCCGCGTATGATGGCCTCGGCCCGTTCGGTCTTTACTTCTCCCATGTATTTGCCGGCTTCATCCGGGGTGGTAGCTACTTTGTGGTCATAGAGGTCCAGGGCGATTACATTCACATTCCCCAGGTCCTTCCACAACTGCTCGCTTTCCTTTTTGATGTAATCATTCAGTCCCCACCATTCATGGATCACAAACAGGTAATTGCGGGTGGGGGACGCCGCTTTGATTTCCCAGCCGTGCGCCTCGGCGCCGTCGGCTGCCTTGAAGGTGATGTCATGGCCGTTGTCGCTGCGGAAGTGAAAAGGCCGGGGAGCCTCGTGGCTCATTACAAAGGATTTGTCAGAGGCGAAACGTGCAAAAGACTCCGTGGCCGTGGGCTGGCAGCAGGCCATACTGTTCATCGCGGTTTGCTGTGCGTGAGCGGCATGCAGCCAGGTCAGCGCGGCCAGGGCGAAGCATACTTTTTTCATAACTGTCAATTTTTCATTTTAAATTAGGACACTAACGTTTCAATATAGAATAAAGAACTTCTTTTTAAACTTGTCTGTATTGGTTTCCTGGCGATAGGAAGCCGAAAACGTTTGGGTGATAACAGATTTTTGAAAAATAAAATAATGATAATAAATTTATATGAATCATTATACGTGGTTTTATTCCGACACAGTTCACTACGTAAATCCAGGGGTTTTAAAAAACATGCTGAGCGCTATCCTGGTTATTAAATGACAAGGTATTCCGTCAATCTGATAACCGCAGCTGTCTATATTTTCAAGTTCAAATTACATTGGTTGGCTGAGGGACTGCCGTTGTCCCGACAACTGAAAGTAGTCAAAGTCTCCATTGCAGGCTGATCTTTTGTCCTGCCCTGATATTACAGATATCCCAGGTAGTGGTTCGTACTACCGTGTCAAAAAAAAGTCATTCTTTTTCAATAGAGCGGTTGGCTCGGTAGTTATAAACAAAAGCCAGCAACCCACCCACAATTGCTTCCTGAAAAAGCGCATAAACAAACCATTGAATTGCCAGCGAAAAAGGAATTAGTCCTGTCGAGGCATAGGTGTTCAAGGACATCTGTATTCCAATCCAGGCACCCAAAAAAAAGCCGTAAAGAATACCTTCTCCTATCGTTCCTTTTTTTCTCCATTTACTATAAACCCAGGTAAAAATCAATGTGCTTACTACACTCGAAATTATAAATGCCCAAATTTTATTTTTGATATTTTCAGAATGCAACGTGGGCATTAATGCCATGTAAGTCTTATGCAGTACTATGTCATGAATAAAATATCCGCTAAGGCTATGGATGGCATATACCACTAACCAACTTAAGAAAAATCGTTGCCGCATATTCTATAAATTTTCTGAAGGTATTCTGTTGGATGGTTTTCCCTTCTCTTAAGGTAGAAAGATCAATGGGATATTCATTGCAAAGCATATATCTATTGCACTAGTCTAAATTAATAACTCTATCTCAAACTGTGTAATGAGCAGCGCCTGTAGGACGGGGTCCGGTAAGGGCCCCATCTGACTAAATGCCCTGATTGCCATTTCAAAATGGCGACCCCGCCTGGGGTACCTATTTTAGTTTATGAGATTCTGCAATGTATCCACCTGTCGTCCTTTTACCTAGTACCGCCAACAGGTGTATTTATGAAGTGCACCACCACGATGTCAAAGAGCTTATACGCAAACAATTGAAAATCTTATAATTAAAACGTAATGCGCGTGAAACTTGGATCATTCGGGATCTCATCTGATCCGGCTGGCTGGCCGAACCGGATAGCCTGCCGGAAAACAACACCGGTTCGCCATATTGGTTCGGTCCAGGAACTGCCATTCAGCCAATTTGAGAATCAATTTATTTTGATTTTTTCCACATCACGGCCCGGCCGATTTTACCAATAAGGAAAATTGCTGTAGGTTTGCATGACCTTCAGGAACTTCTCCACACGATAGTGGTCCCCGGGTCAAATTCGGTGAATTAAGTTGGCTGTTCAACTCGGTTGAATGGGGTTTTTTTGATAAGCCGGAAACAGGACCGGGTTATGCAGTACAGCCATTTGTTACCGGAACCAGCGAATAAAGCGACGACAAATTTTTTATAATGGCAAAATATATTTTCGTTACCGGTGGTGTGACTTCCTCGCTGGGCAAGGGGATCATAGCGGCCTCCCTGGCCAAATTGCTGCAGGCGAGGGGATTCCGGGTGACGATCCAGAAGTTCGACCCCTACATCAACGTAGACCCCGGGACCCTGAATCCGTATGAACACGGCGAGTGTTATGTGACCGAGGATGGCGCGGAAACCGACCTGGACCTCGGGCATTACGAGCGGTTTCTCAATATTTTCACATCCCAGGCCAATAATGTCACCACCGGGCGAATCTACCAGACCGTGATCAACAAGGAGCGGGAAGGTGCCTACCTGGGCAAGACCGTACAGGTCGTTCCGCATATCACGGACGAGATCAAGCGCCGCATGCTCGAGCTTGGCAAAAGCGGGGAGTACGATATTGTCCTTACCGAAATCGGGGGTACGGTCGGCGACATTGAAAGCCTTCCGTTTATCGAGGCCCTCCGGCAGCTTCAGTGGGAATTACCGGAGGAAGATACGGTCGTGGTTCACCTGACGCTGATACCCTACCTGAAGGCAGCCAAGGAGCTCAAGACCAAGCCCACCCAGCACAGCGTCAAAATGCTCAGCCAGGAGGGCGTCCACCCTGATATCATTGTCTGCCGCACGGAACGGCCGCTTACCCATGACCTGCGCCGCAAGATCGCCCTGTTCTGCAATGTCAAGACAGAAGCTGTGATCGAGGCGGCCGACGCCCCCACCATTTATGAAGTGCCCCTTGCCATGATGCGGGAGCAGCTCGATGTCATCTGCCTGAAGAAACTGGCGATCCCCCACTATAATGAGCCGGAGCTTACCCGGTGGAAGGAATTTCTCGAAAAGCTGAAATACCCCAAAGGCAAGGTGAGTATCGGTTTGATTGGCAAATACATTGAACTGCAGGATGCCTACAAATCCATTCTGGAAGCCTTTGTTCACGCCGGGGCTGTCAACGAATGCCAGGTGCAGGTAGTCAACGTACACAGTGAATACATCACGGAGGAGAATGTGGCTGAGAAACTGGCGGGCCTGGACGGCCTGCTTGTAGCTCCGGGGTTCGGCCACCGCGGGGTGGAGGGCAAGATCATTGCCGTCCGGTACGCGCGACTGAACCAGTTACCTTTCTTCGGGATCTGCCTGGGCATGCAGATGGCTGTCATCGAATTTGCCCGGGACGTCCTGGGCCTGAAGGAGGCGCATTCCACAGAGATGAATCCGGCCACGCCGGACCCGGTCATTGACCTGATGGAAGAACAGAAAAAGATTACCGCCAAGGGCGGCACCATGCGGCTGGGCACCTATCCCTGCGAGATCCGGGAGGGAACCCTGGCCTATGAAATCTATGGCAAGTCGCGTGTCAATGAGCGGCACCGCCACCGCTGGGAGTTCAATAACCGGTACCTGGACCGGTTTGAACAGGCCGGTATGGTCGCCAGCGGGAAGAACCCGGACACCAACCTGGTGGAAATCATTGAACTGCCCGGTCATCCCTTTTTTATCGGGGTCCAATACCACCCGGAGTTAAAGAGCACGGTAGAAAATCCCCAGCCCCTGTTTGTTCATTTCATCCGGGCTGCCAAAGCCTTCGCCGACAAGAAAAACGAAGCCAAGACCTCCCTCCTTCCCAGCGAAGTAATCTGAGCGCCACAGCAGCCGGTTAATGGCGGGTCGCCTTCCGGGCACAGGACATTTAAAAGCCCCCGATTGGCGAAATAGGCTATCTTTGCCCACTCTAAAAATTATTGCCGAATGAATTTTGACCGCAATACTGTCCTCGGCTTTGTCGTGCTGGCCCTTCTTTTTTTCGGCTATTTCTGGTACACCAGCAAAGAGCAGTCAGCGTATCGCAGGGAGCAGGCCCGGATTGATTCGATCAACAACCTGAATAAACCCAGGCCGGATACCCTGGCCCTGAAACAGGATTCCATCCGGCTGGATTCCCAGAGCCGGGTCCAGCATGCAGGCTCTTACTTTTCTGCGGCCTTTCAGGGTACGGAACGGCTGGATACCGTGGAGACAGACTTGCTCCGCATCGTGTTCAGTAACCGCGGGGCCCAGCCCCGCCAGGTTTGGCTGAAGCGGTTCCGCCAGCCCGACAGCAGCCTGGTTGATCTGGTATCCCAGGATTTTGACAAGATTGATTACCCGGTCAACGCGGGCGCCAACCAGACGGCCCACGTCAGTGATTTGTATTTTAATGGTCCGGTCGTCACCCGGCATCCAGATGGCAGCCAGCAGGTGACCTTCAGCCTGCCCTTGTCCGACAGCAGCGGAGGGGTACTGACCCATGAATTCCTGCTCCGGCCGGAAGATTACATGATCGATTTTACCATCGGCATGAAGGCGTCAGCCAACCGGCTTTTATCCCAGCAGACCCTGAACCTGAACTGGCAGCATAAGGCAGGGAAGCTGGAGCGCAACCTGGCCTATGAGAAGCAAAACTCGCAGATCGGCTACAATGAAGGCGGAAGCTACGATTTCAATTCGCTGCAGCGCAAGACCAGCAAGGAGTTTGACAAGGGGGTAAAGTGGGTTTCGGTCAAGCAGCAGTTCTTTAATGTATCCCTGGTTGCGCGCAATCCGGATGGTTTCACCTCCGGCAGAATCGAATGGGCTGTTCCCAATGATTCCTCAACCGTCGTACAGGCCGCCGGGAACTTCCGCTATGCCGTACCCCAGGGCGCCACGGTAAGCCTGCCTCTGGCACTCTATTACGGCCCAAATGACTACAAGATTCTCAAGGGGTATCACCTGGAAATGGAAAATCTTGTCAACCTGGGCTACGGGATGTTTGCCTTCGTCAAGTACATCAATCGCTGGATCATCCTGCCTGTTTTTGACTTCTTCACCAGTTTTTTTGCCAGCTATGGCCTGGTCATCGCGCTGCTGACCATCTTTATCCGCCTGCTGACTTCCCCCCTGATGTATCCCGGATACCTCACCAGCGCGAAAATGCGCCTCCTGCGGCCGGAGCTGGATGAACTCCGTAAGAAATTTCCGGACCAGCAGCAGTATGCCATGGAGCAGATGAAATTCATGCGGGAGGCTGGGGTGAATACCCTTGCCGGCTGCCTGCCCAGTCTGCTGCAGATCCCCATTTTCTTCGCCTTGTACAGCTTTTTCAACTCCAACGTGGCCCTGCGGGGGCAGAGTTTTCTTTGGGCCAAGGACCTCTCTTCCTATGACACTCTGATTCATTTCGGGAATATCCCCGTAGTCAGTTACCTGCTGGGCGACCACCTCAGCCTGTTTACCATAACCGCCGTGGCGACCAGCTTCCTGATATCCCTGTACAGCATGAGCATGTCGCCTGACCAGAGCAACCCGGTTATGAAGTACATGCCTTATTTCTTCCCGGTATTCCTGCTTTTCATATTTAACCGGCTGCCTTCCGCCCTTACTTGGTACTACACCGTGTCCAATGTGATTACGCTGCTGTTGCAGTTTGTTATCCAGCGGTACATAATCAACCATGACAAATTGCTGGCGCAGATCGAGCAGAACCGGAAAAAGCCGAAAACCAAGTCGAAGTTTCAGGAGCGTATGGAGCAGATGCAGGAGCAGCAAAAACGGCTGAAGGAAATGCAGGATAGAAACAAACGTTAAAAGGCATTTTAGGAAAACGCTAACGGAACCCGGACGCCAAATCGCGGCCGGGTTTTTTCTTTACGCAACTTATTGGCTAAATTGGCACGTCTTTTTAATATATATCCTTAAAGGGAGTTTTACCATGAAACCTGTTTACACCCTGGCGCTGGCAGCCTGTTTCCTGTTCGTATCCGGGAGTAACCGGCTGGCAGCCCAAAAGACCATAACCGAGGCCACGATTTCATACGATATCGTGGTGAGCAATTCGAGTCCCAACCCCCAGATAGCCGACATGCTGGACGGGGCCACCAGCATCGTATACCTGAAAGGACCTTCCAGCCGCTCCGAAATGATCAGTTCCCTGGGAACCCAGTCTACGATCCTGGACGGAAAAACGGGAAATGTAACGGTGCTGAAGGATTACGGTGAGCAGAAGTTCATGATCACCATGACGGCCCAGGAATGGAAGGAGTCCAATAAAAAATACGAGGGGGTGAGGTTTACCTTTTCCGACGAATACAAGACAATCGCCGGGTATAAATGCCAGAAAGCCGTGGGTAAACTCCAGGACGGAACCGTCTTCAATGTCTACTTCACCCGGGATCTGGTACCGCAGAACCGCGATTTCCAGTACCTCAACAAGAACCTGCCCGGTCTGGCATTGGAGTATGAAGCCTCCTTCGGCAAGCTGATGGTTACCTATACGGTGTCCTCTATTAATTTCAACCCGGTTCCGGCTGCCAAATTCGATCTGCCCAAAAGTGGTTACCGCGTGATGACTTTCGAGGAAAGCAAAAAAGCAGGAAAAGGAGGAAACTGAACGGGACGTGGATCCGGCTGATAGCAGCTCACCTTAATGGTTCAGCTGGGGGATACCCACGCTGACCTTCACCTTGTTCACCAACACCTTGGAATTGATCGGAAGCAGGTAGGTGCGGTTACCCTTTTCGTAGGTGATCACCGTATTGAGGTTGATATAGTCTGAACTTTGGAGGGTCGCATTGATCACGTTGGTTCCCCGGTAATTGTAGCCCGATTTCAGGGAGAAGCCGGATTTCGGAATGAACAGGTTGCGATTGGTAAGCAGGGATTTGCTGTTACGGTTTTTATAGCGCCCGTCTCCCAGCATGGCGAAGGAACCTGCCGTAAAGCTGACGAGCAGCAGGGCAACCATGGCCTTCCTTCTCATAAAATGCATTAGTATGGCGGACCTATTTCTCATTCGCAATACAAAAATAACAATAAAAAGAAATACTAAAAAAACCGATTATCCAGACTTTTAATACATATTTAACGACTGGGAGGAAAAATTGTTACAAAAAGTTGGCAAATCTTAGCTTTTCGACTTAAATTGTATAAACCTCTGGTATTCATGAAAGAAAATCCATTCAGGGAAGATCGGGAGCAGTTTGGGGAGTTGTTGAAACTTTATGAAAACCTGAAGAACGGCCGCGGCCATTCTTTCCTGGAGGAGGATGCCTTTGAAAAGATAATCGATTATTTCGACGAACGGGAAAACCTCTCCAAAGCCTTGGAAGCCGCCGAGTTAGGCATTGAGCAGTATCCCTATTCCGGCGCCCTGCTCATCCGTAAGGCCGACCTGCTTCTGGCCCTCCGGCAATACCAGACCGCCCTGGATACCCTGGAAAAGGCGGAACTCCTGGGGAAAGACGATATCAACCTTACCATTCTGAAGACGGATGCCTACCTGGCTCTGGATATGCAGGATAAAGCTGTTGAGTTACTTCAGGAGGCCCTGGCCTTTTTCGAAGGGGAGGAGCGGGTTGATTTGTTGTTTGAGCTGGCGGACGTCTATGATGACTACGAGGAATTTGACAAGGTTTACGATTGCCTTTCGCTGATCCTAAAGGAAGATCCGACCAACGAGGAGGCTTTATACAAAATCTGTTTCTGGACGGATTTTACGGGGCGCAACGAAGAGAGCATCCGGCTCCATCAGCAGATCATTGATGCGCATCCCTATAATGAGTTGGCCTGGTTCAACCTGGCAGCGGCCTTCCAGGGCCTTAAGTTGTATGAGAAGGCTATCGATGCGTACCAGTACGCGGTGGTCATCGACGAAAAGTTTGATTACGCCTACCGGAATATGGGGGATGCCTATATCCGCATGCGCAAATACAAGGAGGCGATTGAGGTACTCAACAAGGTCCTGGAATTGTCCAAGCCGGAAGATGTCATCTACGAGGCAATAGGCCATTGCTATGACCGGCTGAAAAACTTCGCCCAGGCAAGGTTTCATTACCGGAAAGCCTCCCATTTGAACCCCGAGGACAGCAAACTGTTTTATAAAATCGCCTGCACCTATTATAACGAGGGACAGTGGGAGACTGCTGCCCGGCAGCTGGAAAGTGCCCTCAAGATTCATCGCACCCAATCCGAATACAACCTGCTGATGGGGGAATGCAAATCCCAGCTTGGACAGTACCGGGAGGCCATCCAGTATTTTTCCCTGGTGGTACGGCATCGTGCGCGGGGAACTGCCGGCTGGGAGGCCCTGATCCGGTGCCTGTACCAGGCGGGTTACTACGAGGAGGGACTGGAACAGGTCCGGGCAGCCCTGCGTATGACAGCCGGCAAGCCCCTGTTCCTGTTTTACGAAAGTGCCCTCCAGCTGGCTCAGGGAAATTTCAAGGAAGGCATACTGTACCTGGAACGGGCTATGGAAAAGGCGCCCCGCCTGCTTAAGAAGTTCGTGGAACTTAACCCGGCCATCCTGCAAAACCAACAGGTGGTAGACGTGCTGGCCCGCTTCAAGCGTTCCAGATCCATTTGATGGGTTGCTTCTTACAGACTGTCTTACAATTAAATACGACTAATCCGATTCTTTCCTATTTTTGCGCCGGTCCGAAAGGGCCCTCCTGCAGCCATGAATTTACGGCAAACCAGCCGTTTCACGGGGGATTAAAGACTGATCAATGAATTTCAATCTTACGCAAATACCGGAGCGCAACCAGAAGCCGCGAACCAGCGGGATTACTATGGTGATGGATAAAGGCCTCAGCGTGAATGAGGCGGAAAACTTTCTGAGCGTTTCCCATCCGCACGTCGATATTGTGAAGCTGGGATTTGGCACGTCTTTCGTTACTCCCAACCTGGTGCAGAAACTGGAAGTATACCGGTCTTATGACCTGCCCATTTATTTCGGCGGAACACTCTTTGAGGCTTTCCTGATCCGCAACCAGTTCGATGATTATGTGCAGGTATGCCGGGATTACGGGATAACCTATATGGAGGTGAGTGACGGGTCCATTACCATTCCCCATTCCGAGAAGTGCGGATATATCGAGAAACTGACACGCTACGGCACCGTACTCAGTGAGGTGGGCAGCAAGGATGCCGAGCATATCATACCTCCCTACAAATGGATCGAATTGATGCGGGCGGAACTGAGTGCCGGATCGAGTTATGTGATTGCCGAAGCCCGGGAAGCCGGCAACGTGGGTATTTACCGCGGATCGGGTGAAGTCCGGGAGGGGTTGGTGCAGGAAATCCTGACCCAGATACCGGGCGAGAAAATTATCTGGGAGGCGCCGCAAAAGGCCCAGCAGCTGTATTTTATAGAACTTCTTGGTTGCAATGTCAACCTGGGAAATATCGCGCCGACCGAAGTGCTGCCGCTCGAGGCCATGCGTATCGGTCTGCGGGGCGATACGTTCCACCTATACCTGAAAAAACAGGAAGACTGATGGAAGAATTCGGGCTGATCGGGCATCCTTTAACACATTCATTTTCCAGAACGTATTTTTCGGAAAAATTCAGGAAGGAAGGCCTGCATCACTGCCGGTATGAAAACTTCCCCCTTGCTTCCATAGACCTGCTTCCTGACCTGCTGCGGGCGCATCCTCAGCTACGCGGCCTCAACGTTACCATTCCCTACAAGGAAGCGGTCATCCCCCTGCTCGATGAGTGTACGGAAACGGTCCGGGAAATCGGCGCCTGTAATTGCATCAGCATTCAACAGGGAACGCTGGTAGGTTATAATACGGACGTGGTCGGTTTCGAACGGACGCTGGTGCCCCACCTGCAGGACCATCACCGGCGGGCCCTGATCCTGGGAACGGGGGGGGCGGCCAAGGCTGTCGAATATGTATTGTCCCGGCTGGACATTGCCTGGATGTATGTATCCCGCAAACCGAGCGTGCAGCACCTTTCCTATGAGCAGGTAACCCCGGAAGTGCTGGCATCCTACCCGCTGGTTATCAATACCACGCCGCTGGGTATGTTCCCCAACGTGGTGGAAGCGCCGCCGATTCCCTATGAGGCGCTCACACCTTTTCACCTGCTTTATGACCTGATTTATAACCCGCCGGAAACGCTGTTCCTCAAAAAAGGGGCCCGCCAGGGAGCTACGACAGTAAACGGGATGGACATGCTGATCATCCAGGCCGAGGAAAGCTGGACCATCTGGAACAGCTAGTATCAGCCAATGGCTTCCAGGCGCAGGCGGACCTCCTCGGGCAGGGCGGTTACTTTCCGGGTAGTATAATTGAAGCTCACCATCCCCGTTCGCGCGGCGACGGCCAGGAACCGGTTATCCGCCTGGAGGATTTCCACCTTATAATACAACTCAAAACCGGCCCGGGTGAAACTATGGGCCAGGACCCCAATCAGGGGCTGGTCCCCGTAAAGCAACTCCCGTTTAAATTCCACGGCCATGTCCCGCATGATGAGTCCCACGCCGGCACAGTTTAGTTCCGTGTACCCTGCGCGGGCGAGAAATTGCACGCGGGCTTCCTGGATCAGGGAGAGAACGGTGTCATTGCCGACATGCCCTCCGTAATTAAGATCGGTGATTCGCACCGGTACCGTACAGGAAAACCGGAATTGCGCAGGCAGTTCGATGGTGCTTCGTGCCATAAGGTTGATGCAGGTATACAGTTTGTCCGGACCGGTGGTTACCGGGAATCTCAGGGCTGACCTTCCTGCAGGGAGTTAACCAGGTCCAGTATGTCCATAAAATTGTCGGGGGAAGGTACGAAGGAAGAGGACGCTATTTCAGTCCGCCACTTTTTTAACTGGCTGGAGCAGGACT
The DNA here is from genome assembly GCA_035549175.1 of Chitinophagaceae bacterium. Lineage (GTDB taxonomy): Bacteria > Bacteroidota > Bacteroidia > Chitinophagales > Chitinophagaceae > DASTSN01. Next base: position 43,372 of record DASZRL010000081.1, read on the forward strand.
CCGTCGTTTGTTCGCCGGTCACGCAGCAAAGCAGGTCAGCCAGTTTTCGGGACATGCGGATAAACCGGCCGTCTGCATCCTGGAACATCACATACCGGTCTGCCGGGGTCCGGCTGGACGGATCACTGACAGCAGCCCGGTGAGGATACTGCAGTTCAAAAGATTGATCCGGGGTCCCGGTTACGGAAATACTGGAGGAAAGCGGAGCCGGTAAGCTGTACAGGGAAATCCCGGCGCGTTCTACGGCAGCGCGTCGCAGCGGCAGGTCCAGCCTGGCATAACTGTGTTTGCTGGCTTCCAGGTCTGCTTCTTCGGTAGCATCCGGTCGGTAGGGTTCCGTGGTTACCGGGCTGGACGGTACAGGCTTCCGGTCATGCAGGCTGCCGGGCGTTTTTTGGACGGGGGAGTCCGCCTTTGCCGTGTAGCTTTCTGCCTGGCTGTCCAAACCGGCCGTATGCTTTTCCCAGCGAAGCCATCCCAGCACCGCCAGTCCGATCAGGGCTGCCGCTGCGAGATACCGAAACCGGATAATCCGGACTCCGGGGGCTTCGCCTGGTCTTGCGCCTGGTTGCGCCGGGACAGTTGGCCGGGGGTGCTCCGCAGGAAGGCCCGCGGATTGATCGAGCCGGGCCTGAATTTTCTTCCAGGCATCAGTGGGCGGGGCCTCCTCCAGTTCCCGCAGCCGGCGGGCCAGACCCGAAGGCTCCGCCGCGCCGGTAAGCGCTGAAGACACCTCTTCCCAGACCCGGTCGGGTGGCTGGACTGAATGGTCCCTGATCCGGTTGATCCATGACTCCCTCATTGCTGTTCGCGTCCTTTTTGGGTTTGGTCCAGGTAGGTGCGTACCAGGTCCTGGAGAATGACCTTCGCGCGGGAAAGCTGGGACTTGCTCGTCCCTTCGCTGATGCCCAGCATGTCACCGATTTCCCGGTGGGTATAGCCTTCCACCACGTAGAGGTTGAAAACCGTCCGGTACCCGGGGGAAAGCTGACTGATAAGTTGCATGATATCCCGCTCAGCCAGGTTATCCAATACCGACAGATCCTTTCCTTCCAGGGTGGTTTCCTCCCGTTGGGTTACCGGCTGGAGGTAATCCCTTCGCCGGAAATGCTCAATGGCGGTATTGACGATGATCCGGCGTACCCAGCCTTCCAGGGAACCTTCGCCCCGGAAACTGTCCAGTTTGCGGAAAACCTTTACGAAACCATCCTGCAGGATATCTTCCGCTTCGGCAGCACTCCCCGCATAACGCAGGCAGACGGCATACATCCTGGGAGCGAACCGCTGGTACAGGGCTTCCTGCATCCGCCGGTCCCCCCGCAGGCATCCCTGTAGTAAGTCGCTTTCGGGTATCAGTTGGTTGCGTGGTTCGCTCAATTTTCCGGGTTTATGGGTAGGCTCTTCAAATAAGCGACCAGTTTTTCGGTCGCCATGCGACGGTGACTGAATTGATTTTTTTCTTCCAGGGTCATTTCCCCGAAGGTCCGGTCTGATCCATCGGGCTGAAAGACCGGGTCGTATCCGAATCCGCCGGTTCCCCGGCGTTCCCGGGTGATCCTCCCGGGGCAGATACCCTCGAAAGTCGTTTCCTTCCCGTCCAGGATCAGCGAGATGACTGTACGGAACCGGGCCCTCCGGTCTGGTGAATGGCCCAGTCTGGTCAGCAGTTTATCGATGTTTTGCTCAAAGGAACGTCCCTCCCCGGCGTACCGTGCACTCCTGACGCCCGGCTCCCCCTGCAGGGCGGTTACTTCCAGGCCCGTATCCTCGCTGAAACAGCTGGATCCGGTCAGGTGATAAATTGTGCGGGATTTTTCGGAAGCGTTGGCTTCCAGGGTATTGTGGGGTTCCGGGATTTCGATGTCCATGCCGGCCTCCCGCAGGGTAAGGATCCGGAAACGGTCTTTCAGCACGGCCCGTACTTCCTCGACCTTGTGCTCATTATTGGTGGCAAAGATCAGTTTCATCCGGCCAATATACCAATTAACTGCAAATCACTAAATGTTGAACAGCCTTCGCAGGCTGACCCACAACTTACTTTTCAGCACCTTGTCTGATTCCAGTTCCTGCAGGCCCGGGGCGCACAGAAATATCGTTTTGTTCAGGGGCTGCACCTGGAAGAGCGGGAAGTCCACCGGGAGGGCGAGCTCAGCAGGCGTGATGCCAAAAACCAGCACGGTTTTGCTGCGAAAATGATCCAGCAGCTGGCGATAGCCGGCATCCGGCTGGTTATGCAGGTTGAAGACGGCCACGTCTTCCAGGCCGAGTTTGCAGGCAGACAGCATGGACACCAGGAACATCAGTTCGGCATCCGGAAGATGGGTGACCTCCTGGTGGCGTACGAGCACGAGAATGTTTTTCCCGTTGTTCCCCAGGGAAGGCAGTGTGGCAGGGGATTTTTTTTCCTGGACAGCTGCAGCCTTTGCCGGCGCCGGGACTGCTGCTTCGGCCTGTCTGGGCGTCGGCCGGGCGGTTTCGGTTGCCGGGGAAATCTTCCGGCTGTCCGCCGGATTGGAAGGAACCGGCTCAACCAGCTGCCGGCCATACAGGTCGGCCAGCAGGAAGGTAGGCAGCGTTAGATCGTTGAGGCTCATTGTCAAGGAATAAGTTTACAAATAGGTGTTCGTTTTTTTTGTTTCTTTGCAGGGCAAAAATAGACTTATTATGACAGAAGCGCTGGATATCACCGTTACCCGGGCCGAACGAAGCAAATTACAGGACATAGATTTTGACAAACTGGTTTTCGGCAGGTATTTCACGGATCATATGCTGGAAGCAGACTACGAAAATGGGGAGTGGAAGAATGTGGAGATCAAACCCTACCAGCCGCTGGTACTTAGCCCATCGCTGGCGGCCCTGCATTACGGGCAGGCTATTTTTGAAGGAATCAAGGCTTACCGGGACGAGCAGGGTCAGGCGTACATTTTCCGTCCGGGAGACAATTTCCGCCGGTTTAACCTGTCGGCCGAGCGCATGCAGATGCCAGCCGTACCCGAGGAACTGTTTATCGAAGGTATGCGCCAGCTGGTAGAACTGGACCGGGGTTGGATTCCCAACCGCAAAGACTATTCCCTGTATATCCGGCCCTTCATGTTCGCTTCCGACGAGATGATCGGGGTGAAGCCGTCCGACCGCTATAAGTTCCTGATCATCCTGAGCCCCACCGGCCCTTACTATAGCGCGCCCATGCGTATTTACGTCGAGGAAAAATACACCCGGGCCGCCCCGGGCGGCATCGGTTTTGCAAAGGCCGCCGCCAATTACGGCGGCGCCATGCTGGCTACCGCCCTGGCCAAGAAGAAGGGATATGACCAGGTTTTATGGACTGATGCGTTCGAGCATCGGTTTGTTCAGGAAATCGGAACGATGAACGTGTTTTTTGTGATCGGGAATACGGCGATCACTCCCGGCTTGGAGGAAGGGACGATTCTGGACGGGGTAACCCGGTCCAGTGCGATCACCCTGCTGCGCGAAATGGGTCTGCAGGTGGAGGAACGCCCCCTGGCCATCGACGAGGTCATCCGGGCGCACCAGGACGGTACCCTGCGGGAAGTTTTCGGAACAGGAACCGCCGCCACCATAAGCGTGATTAAAGAGTTGAAATACAAGGATTACGTGATGCATTTTGCGACGGATACCTGGAAGGTGGCGCCTGCGCTCAAGGACTGGCTGACGGATATCCGGGAAGGCAGAAAGGCCGACCACTTCGGATGGATGTACAAGGTCTAGGGAGCGGCTCGGGGGGAATTCGGGTACGATTTTGCCGGTTTCCGGGTTTTTTTTCGAATTCAGCCTGAAAGCTTACCCTGTTTTTTGGTATTTCACATGGTGGGCATTACCTTTGCCCTCCCAAAAATAAAGGTTCAGAATGCCTACTATTC
>DASZRL010000082.1:0-18795 GCA_035549175.1 Chitinophagaceae bacterium
CACGTCGGATTTTCCCTGGAGGAGGAATATGAACTGCTGGGCCTGCTGGAAGAACGCCAGCGCCAGGAATACCTGAAGCGCCACCTGACCCGCGTGATCCCCCTGGTCGCGGAAATGGAGCAGCTGAAGGAGAAGGTGAAACTGAACGGGCATTTCAGGAACCTGGCCGGTTTCGATTTTAAATCCTGAGCGGCATATCCCACCTTTGCAAATTCAACCCCTGATACATGGCTGTAACCCTTTGCTATGATTTCGGCAATACCCGGCTGAAGATGGCGGTATTCGATAATGACCGGCTCCGTGAAATCAAGGTGCTGCCCGATGGTTCGCCGGCGGCCGTCGAAGAAACGCTGGCTGCCTACCGGCCGGAAAAATCCATCCTTTCCTCGGTGATCAACCATGAAGCTGGCACGGAGGCCCTGCTGGCATCCCGGACACGCTTTCACCACCTGAGCTACCAGACCCGGCTGGCCTTTACGACGCCCGTCGGCAGGCCGGAAACCATCGGCGCGGACCGGCTGGCCCTGGCCTCCGCCGCCGTCCATTATTTTCCCGGCAGGCATAACCTGGTGATCGGCCTGGGGACCTGCGTTACCTATAATTTCATCAGCCGGGACCATGAATTCCTGGGAGGCGCCATATCACCGGGCCTGGAAATGCGGCTCAGGTCCCTGAATCAGTTCACGGCCAAACTTCCGCTTGTGCCGGCAGACAGCAATGTACCGCTGATCGGCTACGATACCGCCACCAATATCCAGACCGGGGTGGTGATGGGCATGGCCCAGGAACTGGATGGGTTTATACGGGCCTACCATGAAAAATTCGAACGCCTGAATGTACTGCTGACCGGGGGCGACATCGTACACCTGGCTCCTCACCTGAGGTGCCCGGTCGTGACCGACCCCGACCTGCTATTCAAAGGTCTTTTTGCCATCAGCGAGGCCAATAACCCGGGCTGAACGGTTTTTCCGATCCCGGGGGAAATGGCGAACTTTGGCAGGTAAAGCATACGGATGACTGGAACTCATAACCGCATACAACGATCTGGCTGGCTGGTCTTGCTTGCCTCGGCCCTCCTGCCGCTGGCCATGCAGTCCTGTGAGAACGATCCCAAAATGATTGATGCCTGGTCCCGGAACAAGGTGATGGTGGAGCAGGGCAGGAACATCGTCAGCTACCTGAGCCAGGAAGGGGTTATGAAGGCCAGGCTGACGGCCCCCCTGATGTACCGCTACGAAACCGATACGATGTATGCGGAATTTCCCCGCTCGCTGCATGTGGATTTCTATGATGACAGCACCCGGGTGGAAAGCTGGCTGGACGCCCGGTATGGAAAATACTACGAAACCCTGAACAAGGTGTACCTGCGCGACAGCGTCGTGGCGATCAACGTCAAAGGGGATACCCTCAAATGTCCCGAACTCTGGTGGGACCAGGACCGCCAGAAATTCTATACGGACAAATATGCCCAGCTCCACACCAAGGACAAACATATCTACGGGGGCAAGGGCCTGGAAGCCTCCCAGGATTTCCGGGATGTCATCTTCAAGGAACCTACCGGGACCGTCCTGGTTTCGGATAGCGGCGTGCCGCAGTAGATCCGGTTACGGCTGCTCGCCCTGCCTCCTGGGTCTGCCGCGGCCCGGGACATCCGGCGGCCTGTCCTGACAAGAAGATCCCCGGGCCGGGGGCCCGGGGACCTGAGTACCTTTAGGTTCATCGCCGTTAACCGGTTGGTTTTTTAAGGGAACGGATCTTACAAACCTGCAGGTGGTGTTTTCAGTCGGATTTGGATTGCAACGGGACCAGGTGCTTTCATAGGCGACCGGGTGACAGCTTACCTTCGCCGGTTGGTTTTTCATGAAACGGAACCCTCCGGGACCGCTTCTTTCGGAAGCCGGATATCGGACCGGCGGGGATCTGCGCTTCCAGCGATCCAAACAAAAATAGAATCCCCGCCTGTTCGCCGCCAGCGCACTATTGACCGATTCCGGGCCTGCTGGTTTTACGTGCCTGCTCGTAGGAATACGGAGCAGACCCGGTGATATCGGCGCGGGTTTACCTATCTTCAGGGTCTCAATCTCCTGTTATGTCGTTCAAAAACAAGACCCTGTTCATTACCGGCGGCAGCCGGGGTATCGGGAAAGCCATCGCGCTGCGCCTGGCCCGGGAAGGCGCCAACGTGGTCATCGCTGCCAAGTCCGTGGAAGAAAACCCCAGACTGGGCGGCACCATTTATTCGGCGGCCCGGGAAGTCGAGGAGGCCGGGGGAAGGGCGCTGCCGGTGGCCTGCGATATCCGGTTCGAAGACCAGATACAAAAGGCGGTTGAAGCCGCCGGGGACCATTTCGGGGGGATCGACCTGCTGGTCCATAATGCATCGGCCATTTCCCTGACGGATACGGAGCACACCGAGCCGAAGCGCTTTGACCTGATGCATGATATCAATGTCCGCGGAACGTTTCTCGTCACACGGGCCTGCCTTCCCCTGCTGAAAAAATCCGTCAACCCCCATATTCTTACCCTGTCCCCGCCCGTATCCCTCCGGCCTGACTGGCTGGCCGGTCATGTGGCCTATACGCTGTCCAAATTCAATATGAGCATGATGGCCCTGGGCTGGGCCCAGGAATTCAGGCCTTTCAAGATTGCCTCCAATGCCCTGTGGCCCCGGACAACCATTGATACGGCCGCCGTTCGAAACCTGTTGGGCGGGGAGGCCCTGGCCCGCATGAGCCGCAAGCCGGATATCCTGGCGGATGCCGCCTTTTATATCCTGGGAAAACCCGCCGCCACGTACACAGGCCAGTGCCTGCTCGACGAGCAGGTACTCGAGGCGGAAGGGATCCGTGACCTGGATGTCTATTCCGTGGTACCGGGGGCATCCCTTTACAAGGACCTTTTCGTGGAATAACCGGAGCCGGCCGGCCTTTCGGATATCCCGCTAGGATTCCGTACGCTCGGGGCGCATCATCGGGAATAACAGGACATCCTGGATGGACGGCTGGCCCAGCAGGAGCATGCAGAGCCGGTCGATCCCGAACCCGATCCCCGAGGTGGGGGGCATCCCGTATTCCAGGGCCCGCAGGAAATCGTAATCGATGAACATAGCCTCCTCATCACCCCGCTCCATCAGGCGGACCTGCTCTTCGAACCGCTCCCGCTGGTCAACCGGGTCATTCAGCTCGCTGTAGGCATTCGCGATCTCCTTCCCGTTGATCATCAGCTCGAAGCGCTCCACCAGGCCGTCTTTGCTGCGGTGCTTCTTGGTGAGGGGGCTCATCTCCACGGGGTAATCCGTAATGAAGGTGGGCTGGATATAGTGGTGCTCGCATTTTTCACTGAAGATTTCGTCGATGAGCTTGCCCTTGCCCATGGACGGATCGACCGGAATCTGAAGCTGGCGGCAGACATCCCGCAACTGGGCCTCATCCATGCGGGAAATGTCAAATCCGGTATGTTCCTGGATGGCCTCAAACATGGTTACGCGCCGGAAGGGAGCCTTGAAGTCAATGTACCGGCCGTCCACCTGCACCTGGGTTGTCCCGTTCGCGGCCAGGGCGGTGTGCTCCAGCAGCTGCTCGGTGGTTTCCATCATCCACAGATAATCCTTATAGGCCACATAGAACTCCAGGATCGTAAACTCCGGGTTATGGGTGCGGTCCATGCCTTCGTTGCGGAAGTTACGGCTGAACTCGTAGACCCAGTCAAAGCCGCCCACGATCAGGCGCTTGAGGTACAGCTCATTGGCAATCCGCAGGTACATCGGAATATCCAGCGCGTTATGGTGGGTAATGAAGGGCCTGGCCGCAGCTCCTCCCGGAATGCTCTGCAAGACCGGGGTCTCCACTTCCAGGGCGCCCCGCTCATTCAGGAAGTTGCGCATGGCATTGATGATCCGGGTCCGCTTGGTGAAGGTTTCCTTGACCTGCGGATTGATGATCAGGTCGGCATATCGCTGGCGGTACTTGAATTCAGGGTCCGTAACGGCATCAAAAGTCTGACCTTCCGCTTCCTTGACCACGGGCAATGGCTTGAGGGACTTGGCGAGCAGGGTCAGCTCCCGGACATGAATGGAAATCTCCCCGGTACGGGTCCGGAACACGAAACCGCGCACCCCGATGATGTCCCCGATGTCCAGCAGTTTTTTCCAGACTATGTCATAAAGGGTCTTGTCCTCCCCGGGGCAGATGTCATCGCGGCGGATGTACAGCTGGATCTTGCCTCGGGCATCCTGGATCACGGCGAAGTTGGCCTTACCCATATCCCGCACGCTCATGATGCGACCGGCAACGCACACATCGGAAAAGGCCTCCTGGCTTTCCTCCGAAAATCCCTCACGGATCGCATCGGAATGGATGGTTACAGGATACAGGGCGGCCGGATAGGGCTCGATGCCCATCATGATCAGTTCCGCCAGTTTTTCCCTCCGGATGCTTTCCTGTTCCGACAGATGTGTCGTCTGCATAAGTAAAATTTGAAGCGCAAAATTACGGGAATACCGCTGAAATGCAGGTTTTCCGGGGGCGGGACCGGCTTGGTGCTGTCGGTAAATTAAAGTATTTTACCATACGTAAGGTACGGAGTCACCAGAACCTGATCACCCAAACCAACAACCCATGCCCGGGGACCTGGCCCAGGACTTCCTGTTTCAACGCATTCGCGAGATGCTGCCCAGGCATCAATCGCTGGTGGATGTTGTTTCGGAGATCCTGCATATCAGCAGTGACAGTGCCTACCGGCGGATTCGCGGGGAGACCCCCCTGGTGCTGGAAGAGGCACGGCAGCTTTGCCTGCACTACCAGTTGTCCCTGGACCAGCTTCTGCAGATCCGCAGCGAGGCCACCCTGTTCCACGCCAGCCGGATTCCGGCCGGTTCCAAGGGCCTGGATAATTACCTGCGTGACCTGTTGGAGCAGCTGCGCACGCTTTCCCAGTTCGGGCGCCGGGAGATCCTGCTGCTGACCAAGGACATCCACCTGTTCGCCAACCTGATCTCCCTTCCCTTTTTCGCTTTTCGTTATTATTTCTGGAACAAGTCCGTGCTTCAGGACCCGGCCTATGCCACGAAGGGCTTCAGCCCCGATTGCCTGGGTCCGGACATGCAGGCCCTGCGCCTGGAAATGCTGCAGCTTTTCCAGGCCATTCCCTCCGTGGAAATCTGGAATACCGAATCGGTCAACAGCCTGCTATTTCAGGTGGAGTATTACCGGGAAGCCGGCTATTTTTCCTCGGCGGCAGATATCCGCCTGGTGTATGAGTCCGTGGAGGAGATGCTCCGTCACCTGCAGGCGGAGGTGGAATACGGTACCAAGTTCCTGCCCGGGGAGAATCCCGAGCTCAAACGGCCCAACCTGCGTTTTTTCCATAACCGGATCGCGCTGGGGGACAACGCCGTGCTCGTGCAGGCTGATGCAACCCGGACGGTCTACCTGAATTACGACGTGCTTAATTACCTGGTGACCCGCGATGAGAAGTTCTGCAACGATACGTACCTGGCCATGCAGAACCTGCTAAGGCGATCCACCCAGATCAGTGAAACCAGCGAAAAGCAGCGAAACATCTTTTTTAATATCCTCGTGGCCAAGGTCCGCGAACGGATACGAAACCTGTAATCACGCCGTTTATGGACAGTCATGCCCTCCAGCAGGCCCTGCTGCGGACCATCCGGGAGAACCTGCCAACCCACCTTTCTGCGGCCGACGAGATCGCCCGGATACTGGAGATCAGCACGGACAGCGCCTACCGGCGGCTGCGTGGTGAAAAAAGCCTCTCCCTGGACGAACTCCTGCGGCTCTGCGCGCACTTCCATATTTCGCTGGACCAGCTGACCGACAACCAGACCGGCGCCTTTGTATTCCGGGGCAACCTGATCGACCCGGCCACGTTCCGGTTCGATGCCTATGTCCAGGGCATGATCCGGGATCTTACCTATTTCAACGGATTTGCGCAACGGGAGATCTATTACCTCTGCAAGGATATCCCCATCTTCCACCATTATCTTTTCCGGGAAATCGCGGCGTTCAAACGGTTTTTCTGGCTGAAGACCTACCTGCAGTTCCCCGAATACCGCGACCGCCGGTTCCGTTTCGAGGACTATCCCGATTCACTGTTCCGTCAGGAAATGCAGGTACTGGAGCTGTATAACCGGATGACGAGCTATGAACTCTGGAACGTGGAGAGCATGAACATCCTGATCCGCCAGATTGAATTTTACCGCAATAGCCAGGTCTTCGAATCCGACCGGGATGCCCTGACCCTGTATCAACTGGCCGGGCAGCTTATCGACCACCTGGAAGCGCAGGCGGCCCTGGGGTTCAAGTTTGCCTACGGGGACCCGGAGCGTACCCCGCTCGGCGCCTTTCACATGTATTTCAACGAGGTATTTCTCGGCGACAACAATATCCTGGTCATCCTGGACGGCGTCAAGATGTCCCTGCTGACCCATACCACGGTCAACTACATGGCCACCCGGGACCTGGCCTTCAACGAAAACATGTACCGGCATATCAGCAACCTCATGAAGCGTTCCACCCTGATCAGTTCCGTCAGCGAGCGGGAACGATCGCGGTTTTTCCGGATACTCAAGGAGAAGATCCAGCATCGCCGGGAAGCCCTCGGCGGATAAGGTGCCCGTATCAGCCTCCTGCCAGCAGGACCTGCCAGGCTTCCCGGACAAGGCCCCGGTCCAGGAGTTTTTTGGCGTAGCGGTGCAGTTCCGCTTCCATCTCCTCGGGATTGACGGAGAAGTACTGGATGATCTGCCTGAGGTGGTCATCCTGGAAAGCGGGGTCCACGCCGGGCAGTTCGCTGACATTGGCCAGCCGGCCGAGATCCCGGCCGCTCAGGATACGGCTGTGCCGGATGGGGTCGGGCAGGCTGTCCACGCCGATGCCCAGCCGGGTATTGGGTTTTTCCACCTGGAAAAGATTCTGCTCCGTGACGTCGCAATACCAGTCGCCGCCCAGCCGCGCTGCCAGGTGCAGCCGCCGCGGATCCAGGTTTCCCTCAGCATCCAGCAGGCTGTCGCGCAGGTGTAACCGGAGTACTTCGCAGATGACCAGGTTGCCTGACCCGGCCTGCTCGCCCAGGGATTTGATTTCCAGGACGCGGCATTCCAGCTTGACGGGGCTTTCCGCCACCATCGGGGGGCGGACCAGGGTAGCGGGCTCCTGGGTAAAGCCTGCCTTCCCGAATTCGTTCACGCCCGCCGGATAATCGCAGCTGGCCAGGGAGACCTGCTCCACCAGTTCGCGCGTCACCACATGGATGACCACCTCCGGAACTTCCCGTACGTTGTGCAGGGTGTGCTTGGTCGTATTGTCGCGCACGCGCCGGGAAGGCGAGAAAATCAGGATCGGCGGCTGCGAGGAAAACAGGTTGAAGAAGCTGAAGGGGCTAAGGTTCACTTCGCCGGCCTGATTGATGGTGGAAGCCAGGCAGATGGGCCGCGGCGCAATGACATGCTGCAGGTAATACTGCTTCTGGACGGTTGTCAGCTCACTGAAATCAAGGGTCATCGGGTGGGTTTTCAAATCCGAAACAGGCTTGGCCGGCCGGGCCGGCCGTTATTTTTTGCGGGCCAGGATGCTCCAGGCTGACTCCTCGGCAACCAGGGTGTTGGACAGGCATCCCAGGCGGTCAATTGCCAGGTTGACCACGTCTCCCGCACCCAACCACTGTTCGGTATAGCCGGGATCCTGCAGGCGGCCCGTACCGTTGAGCTCCAGGAAACAACCCGTACCAACGGTACCGCTGCCGATGATGTCGCCGGGGTACAGGTCCACGCCGTAGGAGGCCCGCTCGATCAGTTCGGCAAAGGTCCAGTCCATATCCCCGACGTTTCCCTGGCTTACCGTAACCCCGTTTACCTGGCAGCTCATCGCCAGGTTCCAGGACTTGCCGGTGTGGTTTGGCTTGGCCGGGATCTCCGCATCCTGAAGTTCATCCAGGGTTACCAGCCAGGGGCCGAGGGCGGTAGCAAAATCTTTTCCTTTTGCCGGGCCCAGGTTGAGGAGCATCTCCTCCATCTGGAGGCGGCGCGCACTCAGGTCGTTCATGATCATCAGCCCGCCGATATAACTGTCCGCTTCCTCGGCCGGGATATTGCGCCCGTGCCGGCAGATGACGATGGCCACTTCCAGCTCGAAATCCAGTTTTTCAAAATGGTCCGGCATGCAGCGGACGGAGCCGGGTCCCTGGATGCCATGGTGGTTGGTAAAATAAAAGACCGGGTACTGATCGAATTCGGGGATCATGGCCAGCCCGCGGTTACGGCGGGCGGCTTCCACGTGCTGGCGAAAGGCATAGCCGTCACGGCACGAGGCGGGAAAGGGAACCGGGGCCAGCAATTCCACCTGGCCCACCGGCCTGCCCTTGCTGCTGGAACGGGTTCCCTCCCGCAGCATCAGTTCTCCCGCCTGGGCGACCGGGAAGGCATCTTCCCAGTATGTCAGGAACATGCTCATGCTGTTGGGCAGGTCCGGGTGGAGCACATCCATATCGTATACCAGGCCGTTGACCAGAACAGCCAGCTGATCGGCGCCTTCTTTCAGGTAGGAGACTAATTTCATGTATAGGTTATTTGCTACAATTGCAGAAAGCAGCAAAGGTAATTTTTTTGGCCACTCCCCGGCCCGGCCGGAAAGCCGCATCGGCACTTTGTTCGTACCTTTTGCCCATGAACCTGAAACGCCTGTTTCCGGCCCTGCTGCTGACCGTGTCCAGCGCCTCGGCCCAGCCCAGCACGGACGGCTGGCTGGATTCCCTGATCCGCAGCGGGGCCTCTGCTTTCCTGAAGCAGGTGCTGGACCAGCCCGATAGCTTCCGCTACCAGGTCATCTATACGCGGATCGACCGGGACCGGCATAACCGGCCCCATTTTCATTCGTATTACCTGCATATGGACCGGAACCTGTACTTCAATCCTGCCTCCACGGTGAAGCTTCCTGCCGCCCTGGTCGCCCTGGAAAAGCTGCACGCGCTGCACCGCCGGGGCATTGACCGGGACACGCCCATGGTGACTGACAGCAGCTACAGCGGGCAGACTGCGGTCGCGGAGGATACGAGTGCCCGGGACGGGCTGCCGTCTGTTGGCCAGTATATCCGCCGGGTATTCCTGGTCAGCGATAACGAGGCGTATAACCGTCTCTACGAATTCGATGGACAAGCCTATCTCAACCGGTCCCTCTGGCGCAAGGGCTACCGGGATGTGCGCATTACGCGTCGTTTCGTGGTCATGGACGAGGACCAGAACCGGCATACCAATGCGATCCGCCTGGTGAAGGATGGCCGTGTTGCGTATTACCAGCCGCCGGCCTACAACACGGATTCCTTTGATTTCAGCCAGCCTGTCCTTATCGGGCGGGCCCATTACGACTGGAAGGACAGCCTGCATGCGGGCCCCATGGATTTCACCCGGCACAACAACCTCCCGGTCGAAGACCTGGCGCGGATGGTTCGGTCGGTCATGTTCCCGGCTTCCGTGCCCCGGAAGGACCGGTTCCGGCTGGATGCAAAGGACCGGCGGTTCCTGTTGCAATACATGTCGGAACTCCCGCGTGAAAGCCGGTACCCGAAGTACGACACCTCGGAATATTTCGATAGCTATACCAAATTCTTTTTCTTCCGGGCCGGCCGGTCTGAAATCCCGTCCTATATCCGGTCCTTCAATAAGGCAGGCTGGTCCTACGGTTTCCTGACCGATGCCGCCTACCTGGTTGATTTCCGCAACCGCGTGGAGTTCCTGGTCACCGGCACGATTTATGTCAACAGCGACGGGATCCTCAACGACGACCGGTACGATTATGAGCAGATTGGCTTTCCCTTCTTCCGGGAAATCGGGCAGATCCTGTACCGCTATGAATGCAGCCGTATCCGGAAGTACCTTCCGGATCTTTCTGAATTTAAACTGGATTATTCCACCGAATGAAAAAATGCCGCCCATGAACCGAACGATCCCCGCCCTGCTAGCAGGACTCCTTTTCACCGGTGCGCTTCTGGGGCTGTCCTTTCGTAACCGGCCTGCCGAAACGGCCTGGATCCGCGTCAACCAGCTGGGCTACACCGTCCACGGGATCAAGGTGGCTGTCTGGTGCAGTAAAGAAGAAATGGGTGCAGGTCCCTGGCAACTGGTGGATGCGGCCTCCGGGCAGCCCGTGTACCAGGGAACCCCTCCGGAACTCTTCGGCGCCTATGGTCCTTTCCGGCAGACCTGCCGGCTGGATTTTTCCGCCTTTGACCGACCTGGCAGGTATTATCTGCAGGCCGGGCCAGTCCGGTCCCCTGCGTTTTCCATCGGGGACAGCGTATACCGCGGGGCGGCAGATTTTTGCCTCCGGTACCTGCGCCAGCAGCGCAGTGGCTTCAATCCGTTTCTGCGCGACAGCTGCCATACCCACGATGGGTATACCCTTTATGGTCCCATGCCGGACAGTACCCATATCGATGTGGTGGGCGGCTGGCACGACGCGAGTGACTACCTGCAATACGCGGCCACGTCGGCCAACGCGACCTATCACCTGCTGATGGCGTACCGGGATTTTCCCGGTGTGTTTTCTGACAGCAAAATGGCCAACGGCCTGGACGGCAGCAACGGGATACCGGATGTACTGGATGAAGCGCGTTGGGGGCTGAACTGGCTGGAGAAAATGAATCCCCGCGATGACTGGATGTTCAACCAGCTGGGGGATGACCGGGATCATCGGGGGATGCGGATTCCGCGCGAGGATACGGACTATTACGGCCGGGGGCTGGAGCGTCCCGTCTACTTTTGCAGCGGCCGTCCCCAGCAGCGGGGAAAATTTATGAACCAGACGACCGGTGTGGCGTCCACGGCCGGCAAATTCAGCAGTGCCTTTTCACTGGGGGCCGCGGTCTTCGGCACAGCGGATTCCGCCTATGGGGCGCGCCTGCGGCATAAGGCCCAGGCTGCCTTCCTGCTGGGCCTGCGCCAGCCTGGCGCCTGCCAGACGGCCTCAGTTTTGTCCCCCTATATATATGCGGAGGATAACTGGACCGATGACATGGAGCTGGCGGCGGCCCAGTACCGGCCCGGAGGTGGCTTGGCGGATTCGGTATCCCGCTGGCTTCACGGGCAGCGCCCCCTGGATTATGCCGCCGAACTGGCTGCGGAGGAAAAGGTTACCCCGTGGCTGGGTGCCGATACGGCGCGCCATTACCAGTGGTATCCCTTTATTAACCTCGGGCATTATGAGCTGGCCAAACAGTTGGAGGGGCCCGCACGCGAGACCCTGGTCGGGTATTACCGGGATGGGATCCAGCGGGTATGGAACCTGGCCCGAAAGAATGCCTTTTACCGGGGTGTTCCATTCATCTGGTGCAGCAACAACCTGACCACCGCCTTTGCCATCCAGTGTCACTGGTACCGTCAGCTGTCCGGCGACAGCGGTTTCGCAGCGCTGGAGCAGGCCAACCTGGACTGGTTGTTCGGCTGCAACCCCTGGGGAACGAGCATGGTCTACGGCCTGCCTTCCTGGGGCGATACGCCGGTCGATCCTCATTCGGCCTTCACGCACCTGGGCCATTACCCGGTTGACGGCGGGCTGGTGGACGGGCCGGTGTACGGAAGTATTTATAAAGGACTGATCGGTATCAGGCTGTTTGAACCCGATGAGTATGCCGATTTTCAGAGTGACCTGGTTGTCTACCATGATGATTACGGGGATTACAGCACCAACGAACCCACCATGGACGGCACTGCCTCCCTGGTTTACCTGCTGGCTGCCGAGGAGGCGGAAGCCCGCGTAAAGAGGTGAGTGCCCCCGGGCGGAGGCTTTTCCTGGAGTCACGGAGCAGTCATTCGGTGAAAATCCAGCCTAAGCCGAATTACCCGGGTGTTCAGCGGCCACCCCTGTGGCGAGGGTGCGCCATTTTTTGCGGCTGCCCCGCACCGCCGCCACGTCCCGGCTTCCTTTTTCTTCACCGGCATCTTCTGCCGCAACCTGGCCAACAGGCGTGTTATCCGGCAATGCATCCGGGACAGCCATTACATGGTCCGCATTCCGATCCGCATCTGCTGTATGTGACTGGACCCGGCGCGACAGCCTGCTGGCGACCCCGGCGCAGTTCCTGGACGACCTCCTGCGTTGTTATGCCGCCAGGCAAACCCAGGGGGTCTGCCAGAGAAAGCCGTATTTTTTCTTCCATCCTACGAATGGTATAATGACAGCATCGGCCACTGGACGGCCGCGATGGGCCTGCAGTTCCCGACCTTCACGCCGCGGTCGGGCAGCCAGGCGGATTACGCCACGCCCGACCTGCCCAATTGGCGGAGCAGCCGGGCGATCCTGCAATCGACTCTGGCCTGCGAGGCCGGGTACGAAGCCGGGCTCAACGGTTTATCCTGCGGTTTCATGTGGGAGCCGGTCCTGCCCGGAAAGATCCTTTCTTGCGGCTTCTTCCGCGGTGGCTGGATACCCTGGCGGCAAAAGGGTATCAGTTTCAGCGGGCTTACGCCCTGCTGGCCCCTGCCGGATCGGGTCGCCGGGACCCCGGCTGACCGGCCAACCAATTATCATTTATCTTTGCAGGACCCCAAAGACGTTGGTTATGCAATTTGAGAAAATTCACAATAAGGGGCAGGCCCGCCTGTTCAAAAGCGACTACCTGGAGATGCTGACCAAGACGCATCCCCTGGTCATCTGGGGTATGTACCTTCCTGTTATCGGCTATTTGCTCTATTACAGCGGAAACAGGCTCGGGTTTGCCCCAGGCGGGATCGTACTCACCTTCCTGGCGGGCATGTTCTTCTGGAGCTTTTTTGAATACATTGCCCACCGGTTCATTTTTCACTGGATCAGTGATAATCCCCGTATCCAGCGGTTTGCCTATACGCTGCACGGGAACCACCATCATTATCCGCGCGACCGCCAGCGCCTGTTTATGCCCCCGGTACCCAGCATCCTGATTTCTTCCGCGCTGTTTGGCCTGATGTACCTGGCCCTGCGCCAGTATACCTTCATGTTCTTCCCCGGGTTCATCCTGGGGTACCTGCTGTACGGCAGCATGCACTATGCCATTCATGCCTGGAACCCGCCCTTCAAGTGGATGAAACCCCTGTGGCGTAACCATCACCTGCATCATTACAAGGATGAACACAACGGTTTTGGCGTGAGCAGCACCCTGTGGGACCATGTGTTCGGCACCATGTTCGACCTGAAAAAGGAAAAGGAGGACAAGGAAAAGGTGCAGGAGCTCATGTTTGAACGGAAAAAGTAAGGTTCCCTTTTTTCGCGGACACAGGCGATCACCAGGTTTCCTCGCCGCCATCCTGGCGGGTATCCCTTTGGAATTGCTGCCGGGTCTGAATCTTCTGTTTTTCACGTTCCAGGATCAGGGCGGCAATGATACGGCCGGCGTCTTCTCCCGGATGTTCCTTCAGCAGGCTTTTCAGCCGGCTTTCATCCACGTCGATCCGGTAGAGTATACCCACGAGCCGGCTGAAATCCCGGTTGATCAGGTCATTTACGGCGGCGGCAAGCCGGTCCAGCAGGTCCTGGGCGGTGATTTCCCGGGGCAGGGCGAGGGAAAAGTCCTGGTTGATTCCGGACAGGAGCAGGTCGTCTTCCATATCAGAATTTTTCCATGATGCCCAGGCCGAATAAGGCAAAATCGTACCGGACCGGGTCTTTGGGATCGAATCGGCGCAGGTGTTCGGTAAGCTCGACCGCGGCCAGCCAGTCCACCTGCTTTCGCTGCAGCAAGTTAAATCTTTTTGCGACCCGGGCTACGTGTACATCCACGGGGCAGAGCAGTCGGTCCGGGGAAATGGATCGCCAGATCCCGAAATCCACTCCCCGGTTGTCGCGCCGTACCATCCAGCGTAAAAACATGTTCAGCCTTTTGCAGGTGGATTTTCGCTCGGGGGTGGCGACGTGCTTGCGGCTCCGGCCGGGGACATGTTCCAGTGAAAAGAAGTAGCGGTAAAACCCCGCCAGCATGTCTTCCACCCGGTCCCCGTGTCGGGTGAAAGCGTCTTCGAGGGAGTCATGGCGGCGGTAATGCTGGTGGAGAAACTCCACGAAGTACAACAGATCCGTATCGTTGAAGGTGCGGTGGCGGAAGGATTGCAGCGCTTTGAGGCGTTCAGGCTCTGCCTGCAGGCAGAACGCATGGGGCTGCATGTCCATGCGCTGCATCAGTTCGGTCGATTTGCGGATTATGGTCCTGCGGTTTCCCCAGGAAAACGTCGCCGTAAAGAAGGCAGCGATTTCAATATCCTGTTGGCGGGTGAACAGATGCGGAACGCAAACCGGATCCTCCGGGATGAACGCAGGCTGGTTGTACTGGTCAACCTTGGTATCCAGAAAGGTTTTGAGATCCCTCTTATTCATGGCCTGCAAAGGTACGGCGGGCCGGGGGTTCCCTGTGGTCCGCCTCCCTCAGAATGGCTCCCTTCCCCGGATCAGCCGAAGCAGGATCGCAATGATGGCCAGCACCAGCAGGACATGTATCAGTCCGTGGGCGGAGAAAAAGAAAAAACCCAGCGCCCAGCCGATAACCAGGATTACCGCCAGCAGATACAGCAGGTTACTCATACTTAGCTTTGCCCGTAACCTTGCAAGCCCCGTACCAAAATCGGATTTCCGGCCGGGACAGGTCAGCCGATGGCCTGGCGGAGGTCCTCAATCAGGTCCCCGGCATCCTCGATCCCGACGCTCAGGCGGATCAGGGAATCGGTCAGTCCGTTGCGGATCCGCTCCTCCCGGGGAATGGAGGCATGGGTCATCGAGGCCGGGTGGTTGATCAGGGATTCCACGCCGCCCAGGCTTTCAGCCAGGGAAAACAGCCTGGTGGAGGAAAGGACCCGGAAAGCCGTCTCCACCCGGTCGTCTACCAGCGTGAAACTGAGCATGCCCCCGAAATCCCGCATCTGTTTTTTGGCGATAACATGCTGGGGATGGTCCGGGAACCCGGGCCAGTAGACTTTGGCCACCTGAGGATGGTTCCGCAGGTAATGGGCTACCGCGGCCCCGTTTTCACAATGCCGCTGCATCCGGACATGCAGGGTCTTGATGCCCCGCAGGACCAGAAAGCAGTCCATCGGCCCGGGAACGGCGCCACAACTTTTCTGGATAAAATAGAGGCGTTCACGCAGGGCAGGGTCTTTCATGACGAGGGCGCCCTGGATGACGTCACTGTGGCCACCCAGGTACTTGGTAACAGAATGCATGACCAGGTCTGCGCCCAGGTCCAGCGGGTTTTGCAGGTAGGGGGAAGCGAAGGTATTGTCCACGCAGACCAGGATCCCCCGCTGGCGCGCCAGGGTGGCCACCGCCGCGATGTCCGTGATGTTCATCAGCGGGTTGGTGGGGGTTTCCAGCCAGATAAGGCGGGTCCGGTCGTTGATATGGGATTCCAGGACGGCCGTGTCCTGCAGGTTGACGAAATGGAAATGGATGCCGAACCGGGCAAATACCTGGGTAAACAGCCGGTAGGTGCCGCCGTACATGTCATTGCCGGCAATAACCTCGTCACCGGGCTGTAACAGTTTAATGACGGCATCCGTGGCAGCCACCCCGCTGCTGAAGGCCAGTCCAAAACTGCCGTTCTCAATGACGGCCAGCGCCTCTTCCAGGGCTTTCCGGGTTGGATTCTGGCTGCGCGCATATTCAAAGCCTTTGTGTTTACCCGGGGCGGATTGCACGTAGGTGGAGGTTTGGAATATCGGGGTCATGATGGCGCCGGTACCCGGATCCGGCTCGGCGCCGGCGTGGATCAGTTTGGTGGCAAGCTTCATTTGAATCGGGGATTTCTTGACCGGACAAAGATGTGAAATATTATGCAAACCGGTTTTTTTAAGGGGAGACCTCCGCGAAGCCTTGCCGCTCATCCAGCCGGCAGCTGCTTTAACAATAGCTTAACCCGTAAGATTCCGAAAACGGATTCATGACTCGCGGGGAGGGAGCCTATTTTCGGGATGCTATTTTTAGGCTTCGGCAATCTTTATGATTTTCTACATACTGCACGGGAATGACTTGCGTCGGCCGCCAATCGAGAATCACTTGATCCGCACGAGCCGGCAGGCTACTTTCGGTCCGTCAAGGGTTCGATCTTAATTACCTCAATAAACCTGAAGCCATGAAAAAATCAATTATTGCGATGCTGATGATAGCCTCCCTGGCCGTCCACGCGAGCGGACCGGTAGACGTCAATGAAAAAATCATGCGGGCATTCAAGCAAACATTCTCGCTGGCGCAGGATGTTGTCTGGCACCAGCAGGGCCAGGTCTACCAGGCCAGTTTCTGGCAGAATGACATCAATATCCGCGCGAAATACGACGAAGGCGGGAATCTGCTCCAGACCATCCGGTATTATGCTGAGCGGAATCTTCCTCCCAATATCCTGGCTCACCTGAAAAACAAGTACGGCAACCGTTCCGTATTCGGCGTGACGGAAGTGACGAGCGAAAACGAGGTGACCTATTTTGTTACCATGCAGGATGCCCGGCACTGGTATACGGTAAAGGCCGACATGTACGGAAATTCCGAACAAACTGAAAAAATCCGGAAGACTGATCCCCAATAAGGTAAAGATGGCCGTGGAGTGACGCATCCATTCGCATCGTTGGGCCGTCCCGGCAGGGGCGGCTTTTTTACAGACCCAGGAATAAACCGGCACTGAGGTATTTCCAGTCTGCGTTCTGCCCGCTGTAGGCAGCGACAGGCCGGACATCCCGGCCCAGCAGGGCAGGTCGCAGGATTTTTTCCTGCACGAGTTTGCTGCGTGCCGCATGGATGAGTTCCTGGAGGCGGCGTTCTTTCATCCAGTATTCCTGGGGAGGCTCGAATCCCACCTTTTCCCTGCGCCAGGTGATCGGCTGAGGCAGCCGGTCCTCCATGGCCTGGCGGAGAATCCATTTGGTCCAGCCCTGGCGGATTTTGAAGGAGGCCGGCAGGGAAAATACGAATTCCACCAGGTGGTGGCTCAGGAATGGCAGCCGTACTTCACAGCCGTGGGCCATGGCATTGCGGTCAGCGTAGCGCAGCAGTTCCTCCAGGCCGTGGAGGCAGGTATTGAAATGAAGCACCCCGTTCAGATCGGCCATCACCGGGGTAGTATAATAGGCTTCCTTGCTCTGCAGGCGGATAAACTCGGGGGTCAGGTCCGGGTGGCGAAGTGCGTGGAGCAGGTACTGCTTTTCCAGGAATACCGACGCCATATCGGGAAACAGGGATGCCAGCATGTTGGAAAGACCGAATCGCTCGGTCACCCCATTCCTGCGCGCCGCCCGGAGCTCTCCGCTGGACAACAGCCTGCGCCGCCGGAACAGTTCCTGCCAGTACCACTTGTAATACTTGTGGTAACCTGCCAGCGTTTCGTCGGCTCCCTGGCCATCCAGAAGTACCCGCACGTTTTGTGCCGCTGCGAGTCCATAGACGCGGTACTGCGCATACAGGCTGGCCGAGCTGAAGGGTTCTTCCTGGTGCCAGGCCATGCGGGGCAGGTTCTCCGCGAGTTCGTTGGCGGACATGGTCACTGAAAAATGCGGGGCCCGGTATTCTGCCGCGACGCCGGCAGCTACCTGCGATTCGTCCTTTTCAAACCCGGGGAACTCGGCGGTAAAGCAATGGGGTACCGGCGCTCCGGCCAGCAGGCTGCAGGTGGTCGCCAGGATGGAGGAACTGTCAAGCCCGCCGCTCAGGCTGCAGCCGAGCGGTACATCACTGCGCAGACGAATCCGCACGGACTCGTGGAGAAGCTGCCGGAAGGTCCCGACGGCCTGATCTGCGGTCAGGTCCTCCCGCCGGTTGTTCAGGTCAATGTCCCAGTATTTTTCCAGGCTGAGCGCATGGGAATCCGGCGAATAGGTCAGCCGGGTGGCGGCCGGTAGCTTGCTGATCCGGTTGAAAAAGGTTTCCTGCGGGCTGAGGGGGTTATCGGCATACCCGATGGTCAGGAAATTGAACAGCATGTTCAGGTTGGGGTCACGCGGGATGCCGGCTGCCCAGAGCGCCTTCATTTCGGAGGCGAAAAGGAACCGGGTTTCCCCCAGGCAGAAAAAGAACGGCTTTTCCCCGAACCGGTCCCGGGCCGCAAACAGGGTTCGCGTCCGGGCGTCCCAGACCGCGAAGGCAAACATGCCATCAAAATACTCCACGCACCGCTCCCGGTGCCGGTCAAAGGCGGCGGCAATCACTTCGGTATCCGTTCTCGTGCGGAACCGGTATCCCTGATTTTCCAGGTCGCGGCGCAGTTCCAGGTAATTATATACCTCCCCGTTGTGTACAATATGATACCGGTCGAGGTACGGCATCGGCTGGCGGGCGCTGTCGGATCTGTCCAGGATAGCCAGCCGGCAATGGCCCAGGGCCAGGCCCGCGGATTCATCCACCCAGTCTGACTTTCCATCCGGGCCCCGGTGTTGCAGGATAATGGTCATGTCCCGGATTAATCCGGAGAGTCCGCCTGCCCCCTCACGGGGGCCCGGCCCCGCTTCGATGATTCCCGCGATGCCGCACATGCCATAAAATTCGGGATAGTTTACCGAAACGAAAAAAGCAGGTTGGACCGGCCTTACCGGCCGGGAAGGCTGTGTACCCTGCCCAGCGGAAACGAAAGGGGAAGCCGGGCTTCCAGGTTGCCCCAGGCCATCAGCAGGTCGGCGGCCGCATCCCGGTTCTCAAATACCATGGTGAAATATTCCAGCTGGTTGTTGGTCTGGGTTACCGGTATGTCAAAACGATACAGGTCCCGCTTCGGATCCGGTTTGAGGCCCCAGGAATCGATATTGCTGTTGAACACCAGGGTCCAGCTTGTTTCCTGGGGAATGCAATA
>DASZRL010000083.1:0-8423 GCA_035549175.1 Chitinophagaceae bacterium
CAACCGGCTGAAGGACGGTCGCCTGGAACCGCTTCCGGCCCGGCACGTGGACACGGGCATGGGCCTGGAACGGCTCGTGCGTGTACTGCAGGGCAAGACCTCCAATTACGATACCGACCTGTTTACCGGTACCATCCGCGAAGTGGAGACAATCACCGGGAAATCCTACCAGTTCGGGGACAGCAAACAGGACATTGCGTTCCGGGTGCTGGCCGACCACATCCGGGCCATCAGCTTCACGATTGCTGACGGCCAGCTCCCATCCAATACCGGGGCAGGTTATGTGATCCGGCGGATCCTGCGCCGGGCCGTCCGCTATTATTACTCCTTCCTGGACTACAGGCAGCCCCTGCTGTTCCAGCTGGTCAGCGGACTGGCTGCCCGGTTTGCCGGCGTTTTCGGGGAATTGCAGGCCCAGGAGGATTTCGTGCGCAAAGTGATACGCGAGGAGGAGGAAGCCTTTCTGCGCACCCTGGAAAAAGGGATCGCCAAATTCAATGAACTGGTTGGCAGCGGTCGCGGGCCGGACCGGGATTCCCGGGTCCTGGACGGAGCCGCGGCCTTCCTGCTTTACGATACCTACGGGTTTCCCATTGACCTTACCTGCCTGATGGCGCGGGAAATCGGCTGGGAAGTGGATATGGACCGGTTTACCCAGGAACTGCAGAAACAGAAGGACCGGTCCCGCGCCGCTACGGCGGTGGATACGCAGGACTGGGTCATCCTGGATGAGCAGACCGGCAGCCGGTTCGTCGGGTATGACCGCCTGGAAGATACAACTAGGCTGGTCCGTTATCGCCGGGTCAAGGCCAAAGGCCGGGAAGGCTACCAGCTGGTGCTGGCCACCACCCCCTTTTACGCCGAGAGCGGCGGACAGGTGGGCGACACCGGTCAGCTGCTGTTCGGTCAGCAGGCCCTGGAGGTAACAGACACCAAAAAGGAAAATGACCTGATCATCCATTATACCGACCGGTTGCCGGACCACCCGGAGGTCCCGGTCATCGCCCGGGTGGATGGCGGGCGCCGCCAGGCTACCGCCCTGCATCACTCGGCTACCCACCTGCTCCACGCGGCCCTGCGCCGGGTCCTGGGTACGCATGTGGCCCAGAAGGGGTCGCTGGTCACCAAGGATCACCTGCGGTTCGACTTCTCCCATTTCGCGCGTCTGCAGCCGGAAGAGCTGCTTCGCGTGGAAGAGCTGGTCAATGAAAAGATCCGCGCGAACCTGCCCGTGGTGATACGGGAAATGCCGCGGGAGGAAGCCCTGCGGCTGGGTGCCATGGCCCTGTTCGGGGAGAAATACGGGGATACGGTGCGTGTCGTGACCATGGACCCCGACTACTCGATCGAGCTTTGCGGGGGAACCCATGCCGGCTCGACCGGGGCCCTGGGATTCTTCAAGATCACGGGGGAATCGGCCGTGGCCGCCGGTGTGCGCCGGATTGAAGCCGTCTGCGGCCGCGCAGCCGAAGCGTATGTCCACGAACAGCTCGACCAGCTCGCCCGTATCCGGGAGGCCCTGAAAAATCCGGCCGACCCCCTGCGCACCATCGGGTCCCTGCAGGCTGAAAATGCCGAACAGGCCCGGCGGCTGGAACACCTGGAGAACCGCTTGCTGGTCGGCGTACGCAACGAACTGCTGACCCGCGACGAGATCATTAACGGGCTGACCTTTGTGGGGGCCCTCGTGGAAGTACCTCACCCCGAGGCGCTCAAGAAGCTCTGCGCTGATCTGAAGAACCACCTGCATGATCACGTCATTGTGCTCTGCGCGAATATCGGCGGCAAGCCCTCCGTGGCCATCGGCATTGCCGAGACCGTGGTGGCGGCCCGGGGCCTGGATGCGGGACGCATCATCAAACAGACGGTGGCTCCCCTCATACGGGGCGGTGGCGGCGGTCAGAAAACCTTGGCAACGGCAGGTGGTCAGGAAGCCGGGCGGCTGGAGGAGGTTATTGCGGCGGTCAGGGGGATGCTGGCTTCAGAAGCGGTGCTTTGATTTGGGTTCATCCTTTTTCAGGTCGAACTTGCGGGTATCATACAGGGCGCGTAAGGCTGCGAAAATGGCCCCGAAGCATATTACAATGCAAATCACCGCGATCGTTACTGCCATAACAGTTAGTTCAATCCAAAAGTAATTCTCTGGCGGGAATTCAGAAATCATTCGCCCACTAAATATCATTTTCCACATCTTTCATCGTAGCAACCCTACGTAGATTTACCTGAAATACCGGTAAATGCCGAAGCGCCCCGGAAACCGTTTGCCTGCCCGGGGGCTGCGGGGGCCCCGCCGGACGGGCTGCGGCGTTTTAACATTTCCGAAAGTTTTCGTATTTCAGAAATTGCCCTATATTTGATCTACGAAAAAAAACGTAGATCAAAATGGTAAGCATATGAAACGACTCATAACCCGCCTCTCCGCAGTCGCCCTGGCGGCCCTGGTGCTGCCCGGCGCCGTCAGCGCGCAGAAGGAAAAGACGAAGACCGCCCCCCAGAAGCAGGACACGGAAATGCAGCAGATCATCATCACCCGCAAGGGGGGAAAATCGGATAAACTGCAAATTGAAGTCAACGGCGACAAGGTGACGGTCAACGGAAAGCCCGCCGAGGAATTCAAGGACGGAGACGTAACGGTCGACCTGAACCGGATGCGCGGCATGGCGCCTCCCACCCGGTTGCGGGTATTCCGCAACGGCGACCAGCAGATGATCTACCTGAACGAGGATGAGAACCATGCCATGCTGGGTGTGGTCACCGACCAGGCGGACCAGGGCGTGCTCATCCGGGAAGTCACCCAGGAGAGCGCCGCCGAAAAGGCCGGCCTGAAGGTGGGCGACATCATCACCAAGGTGGACAATACCCAGATCGCAAGCCCGGACGACCTGACCAAGGCCATCCGCGACCACAAACCCGGGGACAAGGTTTCCATTACCTACCTCCGGGATAACAAAGAACAGCAGGCCAGCGCCGAGCTTACCAAGTGGAAGGGGATGGTAAACTTCAATGTCATGGGGAATGGCGATCATTTTAATATCGAAATGCCCCAGATGGATTTTCAGCCGCATATGCAGGTCATGCCCCGCGTGCCCCGGGTGGAAGGATTCGGGGACCTCTGGGAAGCCTATGCCGGACGTCCGCGCCTGGGCCTTTCCGTCCAGGACACCGAGGATGGCAAGGGAGTTAAAGTGATCGACGTGGATGAGGAAGGCAGTGCCCAAAAAGCCGGTATCAAGGAAAATGACCTGATCACGGCCATCAACGACAAGGATGTCAGCAGTGCTGACCAGGTGGCCCAGCTGGTCAAGGAAAACCGGGACAAGCCTTCCATTATGGTCAGGCTGATCCGGGACGGAAAAACCCAGAATGTGGAAGTGAAGATACCCCGCAAGCTTAAGACGGCAGATCTTTAAACCGGTATACATCAACCATGTGTGTGTGGAAAGCCCCGCGCTCCGGTTCAGGAGCCGGGGCTTTCCTGTTAAAATGGGCGGAGAGTGTCTCAAATCGACTAAATTTGCCGACTTGCGATGAGCCTCCTTCCGGATCAATACGAAGTGGTGGTTGGCATGGAAGTGCATGCCCAGCTGATGACCCGCAGCAAACTGTTCTGCGGGGACAGCGCGGCTTTCGGCGGCGAGCCCAACACGCAGGTGAGCCCGATCACCCTGGGCCATCCGGGCACCCTGCCGCGCATGAACCGCCAGGCTATCGACATGGCGGTAAAAATGGGACTCGCCTGCCAGTGCCGGCTGGAGACCGACAACTACTTCGCGCGAAAGAATTATTTCTACCCCGATCTCCCCAAAGGATACCAGGTTTCCCAGCACACCACCCCCATCTGCCGGGGAGGGGCCCTTCGTATCCAGGCGGATGGCCAGGAGAAATGGGTACGCCTGAACCGGATTCACCTGGAAGAGGATGCGGGCAAAAGCCTGCATGATGTCCGGGCCGGCCACACCGCGATAGATCTCAACCGGGCCGGTACCCCCCTGATCGAAATCGTAACGGAACCGGATTTGCGCAGCGCCGAGGAGGCCTACCAGTTCCTGGCGGAAATCCGCCGCCTGGTCCGCTACCTGGAGATCTGCGATGGAAATATGGAAGAGGGCAGCCTGCGCTGCGACGCCAATATTTCGGTGCGGCGCCGGGGTGAGACCCGGCTGGGCACCAAGGTGGAGGTGAAAAACCTCAACTCCCTGCGGCATGTGCGTAAGGCCATTGAATGGGAGGCCCGCCGCATGGTCGAGTTGCTGGAAAGCGGCCAGCCCGTGCAGCAGCAGACCCGCAGCTATGACGCGGACCGGGGTATCACGTTTGCCACCCGGGAGAAAGAAGAGGCGGATGATTACCGCTATTTTCCCGAACCCGACCTGACACCCTTTCACCTCAGCGAAGACTATATCCGGGAAATCCGCAGCCGCCTGCCCGCCCTGCGGGACGAACGCATCGCCCGGTATACCGGGACCTACGGGTTGTCCGCCTATGATGCCGCCGTACTGACGGAGGAACGCACCGTGGCGGATTATTTTGAGGAAGTGGTCCGCCACCTCCCGCACTATAAGGCTGCGGCCAACTGGCTCTCCGGGCCCGTCCGCTCCTGGATGAATGACCAGGCGGCGGATATTACCAGCTTCCCCGTCACGCCCCTGCAGCTGGCCGGCCTGATCCGGCTGGTTGAGGAAGGCAGGCTGAGCTTTTCTGCGGCATCGACCCGGCTGCTTCCCGCCCTGCTGCGTACCCCGGGCGCCGACCCGGAAAGCCTTGCGGCCGGGATGAACCTGTTCCAGCAAAGCGATGCCGCGGCCATCGGAGAACTCATTGACCAGGTCCTGAGCCGCCATGCGGACAAGGTCCGCGAGTATAAAAAGGGCAAGAAGGGACTGCTTGGTCTGTTCGTCGGGGAGGTCATGAAACTGTCCGGGGGGCAGGCCGATCCCCGGCTGACCAATGACCTGGTCCTTGAAAAATTGAAATCATCATAAACCCACTCTATATTTATGCGAACGCTAGCAATCGTGATGGCTACTGTGCTGGGGCTGGTCTCCTGCAAGAGCGTAAAGACCCGTAGTTTTGAGGTCAGCGGTACCCTGAAGAACGCCCCCTTCCAGAAGATCTACCTGATCGAAACGCCGGTCGGCATGACCAGCCGGGTCCTGGCCGATTCAGCCGTTCTGGGCAAGGACGGTTCCTTCACCCTGAAGGGCATCGCCACGGAGGAGACCCTGTATAACCTGTATTTTGCCAACAGCAGCTATCCGTTCTTTTCCATTATCAGTGATGCCCCGAAAGTCAGGTTTACCGGTGATTTTTCCAATACGAAGGATCCCTTCCAGGTAGAAGGCTCTGCGGCCACCAATGCCATCAAGCAGTTCATGATCGCGGGCAACCCCAAGTGGGAGGAACTGAACGATATGGGCAAACAACTGGACAGCCTGAAAGCCATTCCGAACTCCGACAGCCTGCAGCAGGCGCTCAACCACCGCGGGCAGGAGGTGATTGACAGCATAAAGGCCGATGTGGGCCACTTCATCGACCAGTCCAGCAGCCCGATCGCATCCACATTTTCCATCAATATATTCGGCCAGCTGTACAGCCTGCAGGAATACGACAGCCTGTTTCATGTGCTGAACCGGAAGTTTCCGGATCACAAGGGTATCGCCAAGGCCCAGAAGGCGCTGGATCAGCAGCTCGCCAGCGCCAAGGCCCGGGAGGCGCAAGCCGGCCAGCCCAAGTGGGTGGGCAAGAAGGCCCCCGAGCTCACCCTGAAGGACGCCAACGGGAAGGACGTCAGCCTCAGTGCCTTCCGCGGCAAATATGTCCTGGTGGATTTCTGGGCTTCCTGGTGTGAGCCCTGCCGGGGCGAGAACCCCAATGTCGTGGCTGCCTACAACCGCTTCAAGGATAAGAATTTTACCATCCTGGGGGTAAGCCTCGATAATAAGAAAACGCCCTGGCTGCAGGCCATCCAGCACGATGGCCTGGCCTGGACGCAGGTAAGCGATCTGGCAGGCTGGAACAGCAAGGCGGTCTCCCTGTACAATATCGAATCCATTCCGTATAATGTCCTGGTGGACCCGAGCGGGACGGTGATCGGGGAAAGCCTTCGCGGTCCGGCCCTGGATCAAAAGCTGGCCGAGGTGCTCAAATAAACGGATCCTTCATCCCCAATACGTGTAAAACCAGGGGCCCGTGGATTACCGCGGGCCCCTGGTTTTTTCAAGCGGCATTGGCCGCGGGAGGAGTATTTTTTTTCCGGCCCCCGAATGTAATGAGCAGGGCCGGCAGCAGGACCAGGTTGGTGATGGTAGCGGTGACCAGGGTAAGGGAGGTCAGCCAGCCCAGTGCCTTGGTGCCTCCGAATCCGCTGAAGCAGAAAATCACGAAGCCGGCAATCAGCACCATCGAGGTATACAGGATGCTGATCCCCGTGCTGTGGATCGTACGGATTACCGTTCTGCGCGAGTCAAATTGCTGGTAGGGGAGTTCCTGTTTGTAGTTGACCAGGAACCGGATGGTTACGTCAATGGCGATACCCAGCGCCACGCTGAATATAAGTACCGTCGAGGGCTTCAGGGCTACCCCCATCCACCCCATTACCCCGGCGGTGATGACCAGCGGGATCAGGTTGGGAATCAGGGAACACAGCAGGATGCGGACCGACCGGAACAGGTACAGCATGCACAGGGCGATGAGCAGGAAGGCCCACAGGATGCTCTCCTTCAGACCGTTGATGATGAACCGGCTGCCTTCCACGAACGTCACACTGGTTCCCGTAAGCTGCACGGTGTAGTGGGCGGTATCGAAGAGCTGGTTTACACGCTGCTGGATGCTGTCCAGGATATGGGGCAGCCGTATGCTGCCCACATCGGCCATGTTCACACTGATGCGCGCTTCCTGGCGCGCGCTGTCCATAAAGGATGCCACCAGGCGGGCAAAGGAGTTTTTGGAGGCCCCCGAGGAATCCTCCCGGAAGTTCAGGTATTGCGCGAGAGCCGGCAGGTCGAACTCCGCCGGCATGGCATAATTGGTGCTGTCACCCTCGAAAAAGGCCTGCTTGGCGAACTTCAGCCCTTCGGTGATACTTAAGGGACGTGCCAGGTCCGGCATGGAAGCCAGGTAACGGGACAGGCTGTCAATTTTGAGCAGGTTGGCGAGGTTGCGCGTCACGCCGTATTTTTTGTGGGTGTCGACCAGGATTTCCAGGGGCATGACGCCATGAAAATTTCTTTCGAAAAACTTCAGGTCGGTGTAGATCTTGTCCGTTTTGGGCAGATCGTCCACGATGAACCCGACGCTGCGCAGGCGGAACATCCCTGCCACCGCGGCCACTACGATTACCACAGTGAGCCCGTAAATAACCCGGCGGTGGTTGAGGGACCAGACTTCCAGCCTGTCCAGCCAGCGGTTCAGCCGGGGGTTAACGAGGTAGCGCGTATGCCTGGACCGGGGAGGGGGCAGCAGCGAAAGGCAGGCCGGGATCAGGATCAGCGAAATCAGGAACAGGGCGATGATATTGAGGCCGGCCACTACGCCGAACTCCTTGAGCACCTGGCTGCGGGTCAGCGCGAAAACCGCAAAGCCGATCGCCGCCGTCAGGTTGCAGAACAGCGTAACGATGCCCATCCGTTCCACCATGGTTTCCAGGGCGCGCCGCTTTTCGCCGGTGTCATTATAAGCCGTATGGTATTTGTTGAGGAAGTAAATGCAGTTTGGGATCCCGATCACGACCAGCAGGGGCGGAATGAGGGCGGTCAGCAGCGTGATCTGGTAACCGAGCAGGTGCATGGTGCCCAGGCTCCAGAGCACCCCGATGATGACTACGGCAAGGGATAGCAGCGTGGCACTGAGGGAGCGGAAGAACAGCAGCAGGATGATCGCGGAAAGCACCACGGAAACGATCAGGAACCAGCGCATTTCCCCGGCAATGCGCGAGGCGATCTCGGTGCGGATCAGGGGCAGGCCACTAAGGTAGACGGGCAGATGCTGGCGTTGCCCGAACCTGTCAGCCAGCCGCACAATATCTGCGATGACGCCCACGCGCTGGCCCGAGTTCATGATATCCTTGTCGATGTGCAGGCCCATCAGCCAGGCCTGCGTCTGGGGGTTGTACAGCAACCCGCGGTAAAAAGGCAGGTTCAGGAACCGTTCCTTCAGGCTGTCCAGCCGGGCCTGGGACAGGCTGCCGCCCGGAAACAGGGGCCGGGCCTGCAGGCGCTGGCTGGCGGTATCCCGGACCAGGTCGATGGCGGAGGGGACGCTGATGATGTCGTCCACCCCGCGGGCCTTTTTGAGCGCCTGCTGCAGGTCCTGGTAATCATTAAAGAGATCCGCCGTGAAAAACCGGTCCGACTGGATCCCGATCACCAGCAGGTTGCCATCCTCCCCGAATTTTTTTTTGAACGCCTGGTATACCTGGTATTTGG
>DASZRL010000084.1:0-28273 GCA_035549175.1 Chitinophagaceae bacterium
CGAAGGAGAACGTTTCGGGAAGGGACTCTTCCAGCAGGGCGGCGCGGTCCAGTACGTACAGGCCACCATTGATCAGCCCGTTTTCCACATATCCCTTTTCCCGGAACCGCGTAACCAGTCCCCGGTCGTCCAGGTCCACTGCGCCGTAGCGGTCAAAATGCTGCAGGGGTTTCAGGGCGATGGTGCAGGGCAGGCCCGAGGTCCGGTGACTGTGTACCAACCCGGCAAGGCCGGCGCGGTACAGCGTATCCCCGTTGGTTACGGCAATCGTCCGGGTGGCAGCCTGCCGGGCGGCCAGCCGGATGGCACCGCCGGTGCCCAGCGGTTCGGGTTCCACGACCAGGGAATAATCCAGGCTGGCGAACTGAGCGGCCAGGTAATCGCGAATCTGCTCGTGCCGGTAACCCACCGAGAAATGGAAACGCTGGATACCCTGGCTTCTGAGGTAATTGATTACAAAAAACAAGAAGGGACGGCCTGCCACGGGGGCCAGGCATTTGGGGATCCCGGGCACGGCCTCGCGCAGGCGGGTACCCAGGCCGCCTGCCAGGATGATGGCTTCGACCGGCTCCGGCAGACCATAGGGAAGGACCGCGGAGGTATCTGGCTGGGTAGAATGGTTCATGTGGTATTAAAAACAGACCTGATCGTTACGTCTCCTGCCCAAAATAGGTTTCCTCCACCAGTTGGCATACGATATGGCCGATCAGGATATGGCATTCCTGGATTCGGGGCGTGTCGGTGGAGGGGACATTCAGCAGGTAATCGCTCAGGGATTTCATCTGGCCCCCCGTCCGGCCCGTAAACCCAACCGTCCGTAATCCGTTGGCCCGGGCCGCTTCGAATGCCCGGACGATATTGGCCGAATTTCCCGACGTGGAAAGACCCACCAGGATGTCTCCCGGCTGTCCGATCCCTTCCACCAGGCGGGAATAGACCACGTCATAACTATAGTCATTGGCGACCGCCGTCAGGTAGGAGGTGTTGGTATGAAGGGCTTCGGCCGGCAGGGCCTTCCGGTCGGTATAAAACCGCCCGGAGAACTCGGCAGCCAGGTGCTGGGCGTCGGCGGCACTGCCGCCATTGCCGCAGAAATAGACCCGGTTGCCGGCGCGGAAGGCTGCGACGATTTCGCCGGCGACGGCCGCGATGGTGTCCACGAGCCCCTCCTGTTGCAGGAGCTGCTTTTTTACTTCGATGGAAGCCTGTATGAGTTCGCTGATTTTTGCTGACATGGTCAGTGGGTATTTGTTGATTACAGGGACCAGGTCTTTAACCCGTGCTCGACGAACAGGTATTTGCGGTGGTGCCCCCCGAAACGCTCCAGTTGCTTGATGACCTGGTATTTGGTATTGCCCGGGCAATAGAAGGTCATGAAGCCGCCGCCGCCCGCCCCGGATATCTTGCCTCCCGTGGCGCCGGCTGCCCGCGCGGTCTGGTAAATTTCGTCGATCAGTTCGTTACTGATCCCCTCGGCCATGCGGCGTTTCTGGCGGAAACCAAAGTCCAGGATCTCCCCGATGTCGTGGATGCGGCCCTTGAGCAGGGCTTCCTTCATCATCTGGGCCTGCTCCTTGAGCTGGTGCATGGCCTCCACGGGCTGTTCCTTTCCGGCTACCACGTTGTCAGCCTGCCGCTCGATTATGCGGGCTGACTCACGGGTGGTGGAGGTATAATAGAGCAGCAGGTTGTTCTCTAGTTCGAACAGGTATTCCGGCTTGATCCGAAGGGGGTTGACAATGACCCGGTCCTCTTTGTAAAACTCCATAAAATTGACGCCGCCGAACGTGGCGGCATACTGGTCCTGTTTGCCGCCGGCCAGCCGCAGATCCCGCCGCTCGATCTCGTAGGCATAATGGGCGATGTCGTATTCCCCCAGGGGCAGGCGCAGCATTTCGGTGAAGGCTCCGATGATGGCAACCACCAGGGTGGAGGAGGTGCCCAGCCCGGATCCCGCCGGGGCATCTACAAAGGTGGACAAGCGGAAATTAGTCATGGGCAATCCGTAATCCTGCTGGATGCGGTTATAGACCCCTTTGAGCAGGTCCAGCGTTCCGTCTATAGGCAGGCGGTTGCTCCATTCAAACCGCTGTTCCTGCTGCTGGTCGATGGACGTCAGGATGATGCCGTTTTCCTGGATCGGTTCGATGGTGGCGGAAGCATACAAGGAAATGGTGGCATTGAGTATGGCGCCGCCATACAGGTCACTGTAGGGACTTACGTCGGTACCGCCACCGGCCAGGCCGATGCGCAGGGGAGCTTTGCTTCGATAAATCATGGACGCATGGGCGGATTTGAGCCAAGCCGGTCCGGGGTCTCTCACTCATCGGCCCCCGCCGCCGGAGGCGGCCAGTTCCTCCAGGGTGTGGACAAGTCCGGTCCAGCTGTATTTCCGCTTCTCAGTGCGAAGATGCGGAATAAAATAGTCTTCGCCTAATTCATAGAAGCGCAGAATGCCGTCTGCCAGGGCGGTGGGCGTCGGCGCTACGACCACGCCCGCCTGGCCGTCCGGAACCAGTGCGGGCAGTCCTCCCACGTTGGTGACGATCATCGGGCGCTCAAAGTTGTAGGCCAGGGGTGTCACGCCGCTCTGGGTGGCGCTGCGGTAGGGCTGTATCACGGCATCGGCCGCACACAGGTAATACCGGACTTCCCTGTCGGCGATGAAATCGGTTTTCAGGATCAGGCGCTCGCGGATTCCCAGGGATTCGATCAGTTGCTGGTAGCCGGCGGAGTCCTCGTAAAATTCACCGGCTATGATCAACCGGATGCCGGAGGCCTGAATGCGCGGGTCGGCCATGGCTTCCAGCAGCAGGTCGAGTCCTTTATAGGCCCGGATGAATCCGAAAAAAAGCAGGATCTTACCGGTGGCCGGCAGCCCCAGGTGTGTGCGGGCTTCCTGCTTGGGCAGGGCGTCCCCAAAGGTATCGTACAGGGGATGCTGGACCAGGCGGGCGGGCTTGGTCTTTTCAAATTGCCGCAGGTCCTGCATCACCTTCTCGCTCATGGTTACAAAACCGTCGCAGCTTTTCAGGAAATAGCGCGTGAAGGCCCGGTCTCCCGGTCGCTTTTCGTGCGGGATCACGTTGTCGGCTATGCACAGAATACGCGTGTGGCCATTGCGACGTACCCGGCGCAGCAGGGTACCCAGGGCTGGACCCATAAACGGGAGCCAGTAGCGCACCACAACCAGGTCAGGTCGTAAACGGGCGAGTTGCCGGCCCGTAATCCACCAGTTCAGGGGATTGACGGAATTGATGACAGAGCGGATCCGGATACCCTCGGGGGCCGGTTCGTCGCTGTACTGGGTCTTCCCCGGAAACAGGAAGGAAGGGTATTGCAGGGAAAAGGACCATACCTCGCAGTCCATCCCCTGCGCACTGAACTCCCTGGCCAGGCGCTGGTTGAACGTTGCCAGTCCTCCGCGCAGCGGGTGGGCGGGACCAATAATCACGACCTTTTTCATGGCAACCCCAGCTTCTTTTCTATCAGGTAGGTATTTCTGCCCGGCGCGTTGCGGCTGATCAGCTCACCCAGGAATCCTGCCAGGAATAGTTGCATGCCCAGTATGATGGCGGTCAGGGCAAAATAAAACCCCGGGCGATTGGTCAGGGGGAACGCGCTGTCCAGGATCTTGGCAATGATCAGGTAAATGGAAATGCCCAGTCCCAGCAGGAAGAACAGGGATCCCCAGAGTCCGAAAAAATGCATCGGGCGTTTGGAAAATTTCCCGATGAACATGATAGAGGCCAGGTCCAGCAATCCCTTGACACCCCGGTCCAGCCCGCTGAACTTGCTGGAACCGAAGCGGCGAGCCCTATGCTCTACGACTTTTTCGCCCACTTTGCGGAAACCGGCCCATTTGGCCAGCACAGGAATATAGCGGTGCATCTCCCCGTACACTTCGATTCCCTTGATGACGCGGCTTCGGTAAGCCTTAAGCCCGCAGTTGAAATCGTGCAGCGGAATCTTGGTTACGCGGCGGGCTGTGAAATTGAAGAGTTTGGAAGGGAAAGTCTTGCTGAAGGGATCGTGGCGGATCTTTTTCCATCCGCTCACCAGGTCGTACCCTGATTCAAGAATCATACGGCGCATCTCGGGGATCTCGTCGGGGCTGTCCTGCAGGTCCGCGTCCAGCGTGAACACAATATCGCCCTGGGCAGCCCGGAACCCTTCATTCAGGGCGGCGGACTTTCCGTAATTACGCTGGAATTTGATGGCACGGATATGGGGGTTGAGGGCCTGGAGCCGCTCGATGACAGCCCAGGAATCGTCCGTACTGCCATCATCGATGAAGATGATTTCGTAGGAAAACCGGTTGGCCTGCATGACGCGTTCAATCCAGGCCGTTAATTCCGGCAGGGATTCGGCTTCATTCATCAGGGGTATGACGATCGAAAGATCCATCAGCGGTTTATTTGGTCTAGCGGGTTGAAGGGCTTCTTTTTGGCCAGGGATGCCCCGATGGCCGAAGCGATGGCCCCGAAAATCAGGGACATCAGCAATATGCCACCAACGAGGAACGGCAGGAAGAACTTTTTGGTCAACTCCACAGCCTGGTCGATCTGGGTGTCCGTCAGGGTTCCTTTTTCTTCCATTTGCTGGCGGGCCAGGCCGATGGCACGGTCTTTCATTTCCGGATAGATGACCGTAAAGGCAAGGATGGTGTAGAGGATGGTGATCAGGGTAATGACGGCTGTCATCTTGAATCCGTGGGCGAAAATATTCCCGTAGGTAACCCGGCCGTCAAGCTGGTTCGCGTAATAGATGCAGCCCCAGATTATGCCAGCCACCATGACCAGCGTGGATATCCACCGGAACCAGCTCTTTTCATCGAGGCCGCCGTAATAGCCCGCAATGGATATTAAGATGAGTACCAGGGAAACCAATAGCCCCTTGGTAATATGGGACATGACTTTGTCTTCCATACCGGTTGTTTAATCAGTTCAAAAATAGCTGGTCTTTATTAATTATTCCGGCGACCCGACCAGAAAGTGTTTTTCCGAGGAACGGGGAATTTTTTGATTTGGAGCGAATGTCCTTTTCCTGCACGGTCCAGCTGGCAGCCGGGTCAAACAGGGTCAGGCTGGCAGGGGTACCCGGACGGATGCTTACCGGCTCCAGTCCGAAAAGACGGCGGGGGTTGTGTGCCAGCAGGTTTACCAGCAGTTCCTGGCTGGCAGGCTGGAGGGCTGTATGGATGACACTATAGGCTGTTTCCAGGCCGATCATTCCGAATTTGGCATATTCGAATTCCAATACCTTACTATCAAACTCATGGGGGAGGTGGTGGGTAGCAAGGCAGTCCACCAGGCCATCCAGGACCGCCTGGCGGATCGCCTGCCGGTCAGCAGGGGTGCGCAGGGGTGGATTTACCTTCAGGTTGGTGTCGTAACCCAGCAGGTCCTCGTCACTGAAGAAGAGATGGTAGGGGGTAACCGAACAACTGATGGCCAGGCCGCCCTGCTTGGCGCGTTGGATATATTCCAGGGACCTGGCCGAGGAAATCCCGGTAAAGTGAAGGCGGGATTCTGCATAACGCGCGAGTTTGATATCGCGGGCAACAATCAGCTCCTCCGCCATGGCAGGTTTGCCGGGCAGCCCCAGCCGGGTGGATACGATGCCTTCGTTGATCAGTCCGTGGGGCTGGATGGTCCTGTCGTCCGGCAGTTGGATCACGGTGCCGCCGAAGGCTTTGACATATTGCAGGGCCTTTACCAGCAGGCCGGCGGATTGCACGCAGTGGATGCCGTCCCCGAAGGCCAGGGCCCCGCTGGAGCGCATATCGTACATTTCGGCAAGCTCCTTTCCTTCGGTCTGGCGGGTCACCGCCCCAATGGGATGCAGGCGCACGGGGAGCGGCCGGCTTTTCTGCACGACATATTCCACCGTGGCTTTGTTATGAATGCAGGGATTGGTATTGGGAATCAGCAGTACGTCCGTAAATCCACCGGCGGCTGCTGCGGCGGCACCCGTTTCGAGGGTTTCCTTGAATTCATAGCCCGGATCGGCGAAATGGGCAAAACAATCCATCCATCCGGGGGATACCTGCAGGCCGGGCAGGCTGATGACCTGGTCGGCTTCCTCCGAAAGGGGATTGCCAATCTTGCTTAAAATTCCATTCTCAATGAAAAGATCGGTGGTCTGGCCGTTGAAAGGGGAGGAGGGATCGACCACCCGGGCTTGCTTAATGAGGAATTTCATTAAGTGGCGAAGATAAAGGTTGTTTTTGATTTCGGAATTGTCATTTTATGACTTAATTTTGCAGCCCAATCCAACCATTCGGGTGGTGGCGCAGCCCGGTAGCGCACTTGTATGGGGTGCAAGTGGTCGCTGGTTCGAATCCAGTCCACCCGACAGGATGGGTCATCCCGGCGGTAAGTCGGGATGATTTTTTCGGGATGTAGCGCAGCCCGGTAGCGCACTACGTTCGGGACGTAGGGGTCGCTGGTTCGAATCCAGTCATCCCGACCATACTTTGAGACCCGCCGCCAAGGCGGGTTTTCTATTTGGACATTCCAGCAAAACGCATGACTCCGCTATGCAGTTTTGGAGACTATATTAAGCTACCTATCTCACGGCATGGGTCGGTTCACCTATCTGGCGGGTAGCGAGGGTTTCAAAAGGGGAATCAGGTGCTTTCCCGAATCAAGGCAGGGCTGGCTAGCTCCACCGGGATGGCCGAAATTTCCTTATGCCGGGTAATCCGGCAGATGGCTACAGGGGCATCATTCTTGCCTGGCCGGCGAGGCCATTTGCCGGAAATGCGGTACTTTTTAAGTATGCGTGCTATGTCACGGTCCAGCACCTGGGCTGCCAGCCGGGACCTATGGGAACGTCTCGAGCTCCCGGCCCGTACCATCCGGCTAAAGGAGGGACAGGTTGCCAACCGGCCGGATATCCTGCGCCGTGTTCCGCAGCGCTATATTGCCTCCTACCAGGGCCTTACCCCGGTTTCTCTCAGCAGGATCCGTAACAATAGATGATTTCTTAACGATTGTTATTGGCGAAGGGATCAGGTTATTCCACCTTTGCAGGGCAAGGCCAGACCAGACCGGGCTTGGTCCGGATATTTCCAACCCAAAACCAACCAACATGCACGTGGAATTCGTGGACCAGGTAGGCCCTTCCGCCATCCGGATAGCCTTTCAGCGTATGGGTGGCTCCGCTTCCCCTCCCGTGTTGCTGATCATGGGAGCCGGCGCCCAGCTGATCGCGTGGCCGGACGGATTCTGCCGCGAACTGATGAACCGGGGGCTTCAGCTCATACGTTTTGACAACCGGGACAGCGGTTTATCCACGCATTTCAGTCAGGCTCCTAAACCTGATTTTGCCGCCGTCATGCGAGGTGATTTTACCACGGTGACCTACACGCTGTCCGATATGGCAGCCGATACGGTCGGCCTCATGGACGTCCTTGGGCTGGGGCAGGTACACCTGATGGGTGCCTCCATGGGCGGCATGATTGCCCAGACAATAGCCATTGAATTTCCCGGAAGGGTCAGGTCCCTTACCTCCATCATGTCCACCACGGGAAATCCCGCTGTGGGAAAAACAGACTATATGCTCCTGTCCCAACTGGGGGCGCCTCCACCGGATCGGCCGGGCTATATTGAATGGCGGGTACGGTGCCTCAAGGCCCTGGGTTCTCCCACGTATCCCTTCGAGGAACAGGCCGCCAGGGAACTGGCCGGCATTTCGTGGGACCGTGACCATGATCCGCTCGCCCTGGCCCGCCAGTCCGTGGCCGTTCTGAAATCGGGAGACCGTACACCTCAGCTCCGGCAGGTGCAGGTACCCACCCTGGTCATCCACGGCAAGGCTGACCGGATGATTGATGCAAGCGGGGGCATAGCAACCGCCAACGCCATACCGCACGCAAGGCTGGTGCTCTTCGAAGCCATGGGTCATAGCCTGCCCGCGCCTTTGTGGGCCGATTTGGCGGAACTGGTAGCTGACCACGTGCAAGGGGCGGAATCCGTCCGGCGGATCTAGGGTTTGCCGAGGCCAGTTCCCGCAGGGAGGAATTCCGGTATAGGGCGGTTCAGGGCGGTCCGCGAATCCCTACTTTTGTGGCATGTTCGGGAAGGTTGGCCCGATGATACTAACCGGTCCGCCGGACCGGATGCCTGGTAAAATTTATGTTCGTATGGCGCAAGCATTACTGGTGATGGATGTTCAAAACAATATTGTATCCCGGATAGAGCATCCGGGTGAGCTTTTAATAAATCTGGAAAATACCCTCGGCGCCGCCCGCCGGGCAGGTATCCCGGTAATTTATGTAACCGTCGGTTTCCGGCCCGGCTTCCCGGAGGTGAGCGAAACCAACAAAGCCTTTCGGGCCATCCGGTCGGTGCCGGCCTACTCCGACCCGCAAGCCACGGCCATTCACCCCGCTATTGCGCCACGGGACGGGGAAGTCGGAGTAACCAAGCGACGCGTAAGTGCCTTTGCCGGCAGCGACCTGGACATCGTGCTGCGCGCGGGCGCTATCCGTCACCTGGTCCTGACCGGAATTGCCACCAGCGGCGTGGTTTTATCTACCCTGCGGGAAGCGGCTGACAAGGATTTTGAACTGACCGTGTTGTCGGATTGTTGCGCCGATACAGATCCGCAGGTTCATGCCCTGCTTATGGAAAAGATTTTTCCCCGCCAGGCCGCCGTGATCACGCACCAGGATTGGATCGCCTCCCTGTCAATACAATAACGGAATTTGCTATGGACCAGGTAATTGTAGTCACCAATTTTTCCGGGCCTTCCCGCAATGCGCTGGATTTTACCTGCCATCTGCTTCGGGGCAGCCAATGCGAGGTACTGCTGCTCAGCATCTATCATTTTTCAGCCGGCCTGAGCAGCGATGGGGTGGCCATGGCCGCCATGGCGGAAACCCTGGCTGCCGACAATGAGGCGCTGCTGCAGGAGCTTGACCGGGCCCGGGCGATGTATCCGGGAATACGGATCCGCGGGGAACTGGTCAGTGGCGTTTTTATGGAAGAGTTGCGTGGCAGGGTGCAGGATGTGGGGGCCGACCTGGTAATCCTGGGCGCCCAGGGTACCTATTCGGAGCTGATGAGCTGGGACGCCCATATTATCGATGCGTTTGTGGATCTGGAAGTTCCGGTATTGATCGTGCCCGGCCAGGTATCCTACCGGCCGATACGAAAAATTGCCTTTGCCTGCAATTATTACCGGAAAAATCTACATGCCCCCGTGAAGAGGTTACACCGGTTCGTGGCATTCACAAAAGCCGAACTTTCGGTGATCAACGTGGTGGATCCGGCGGAAGTTATCGGGCCGGAAGCGCTGGAGTCCAAGCGTGTCCTGCAGGAAAGCCTCGCAGACCTGTCCCCGACCTATTTTGAACCGGCCTTTGAAAATGTTTTTGAAGCGATCGATGCCTATACGCAATCCGCCCGCATCGATTTGTTGGTCGTTTTGCCGACCCGGCACGGACTCTGGTACCGGATATTCCAGCAAACCCATACCCGTGGCCTGGTCTACCTGAACCACATCCCCGTGCTGTCCCTTCACCAGGAATAGAAGGTAGGCCCGGACGGGTGCCGGTTGCCAAACCGGCCGGGCCAAGCCGGAGGACTTTTCCCCAAGGGCTGTAAAAGACTTGCTGAATGGAAAGGGTGGCTGGTTGTACCGGACGATCAGGGCCCGTGGTAATCACGATATCCTGCTGTACAGGAATTTCTTGACCTGTTACTCCGGCTGCACGCAGGCAGGCAGTGTCGGGGCCGTGTTACTTACGGTCCGCATGCCCCAGGCTCTTGTCGGGATTCACTTCATCGCGCACCAGTTGCTTGATCACCTTGATTTCCGGGAATCCCCCGAATTGGAGGCGGTCAAAGATCACCTTTTCTCCCACGGAGATATGATAGGAGCCGCCCACGGCGCTGGGCACCAGGGTTACAGAGGCGATATCCTCCACGAAGGTAGTCAGCAGCTCCTGGGCCATATAGGCGGCCCGCAGCAGCCATCCGCATTTGGGACAGTACTCGATGGTAATGGCGGGTTTCATGTGTAAGGGGTTTTCCTAAAGGTAGTCAGTCCGCCTCAAATTCCTCCCGGGGCGGGTTGGATCGGGTTATGTATTTTGCGGCCTGCTAAATACTGGTTCGTATGACACCCCAGCGCAGGGAAAAACTACTCCGGGTCCTCGCCAAACGCCAGCATGATCTTACGGTCGTGCTGGAAAATGTTTTTGACCCCCATAACATTTCAGCGGTCCTTAGAACCTGCGATGCGGTGGGCATCCAGGACGTGTATGTGCTGAATACCCGGATACCCCGCCATGCCAAGTGGGGGCGCCGGAGCTCTTCCAGCGCGGACCGGTGGGTTACCGTTCACCAATTTACCGATCTGGCAGAGTGCCTGAAGGTCCTGCGGAGCAGATACGACCGGGTTCTGACCACCCACCTGGGTGGGAATTCCCGGGACCTGTACTCGGTGGATTTTACCGGACGGCTGGCCCTGGTCTTCGGAAATGAGCACAGCGGGGTGAGCGAGGAGTTCCTTGCCCAGTCTGACGGCCATTTCCAGATTCCGCAGGTGGGGATCATCCAGTCCCTGAACATCAGCGTAGCCTGCGCCGTCAGCCTGTACGAGGCATATCGCCAGAAACAGCTGGCAGGGCATTACAGCCGGCAAAAACTGGATGATGCCAGTTTCGGGGCGCTGTGGGACCTGTGGAGCCGTGGA
Organism: Chitinophagaceae bacterium; assembly: GCA_035549175.1. Lineage (GTDB taxonomy): Bacteria > Bacteroidota > Bacteroidia > Chitinophagales > Chitinophagaceae > DASTSN01. Next base: position 10,708 of record DASZRL010000084.1, read on the forward strand.
GCGGATGCCCCGGAAGAAAACGCCGGGGGCGGAACGGCTGAATAGGAGGCTGGTCTCCCGGTTCCTGCCGTGGGGTTCCTTCCACCTTTCCTGCGGGACCGGGTCTCAGGACCTTTCCCCAGATGCCGATTCCGGGGAATCGGCTGGATGGTTGGATACCAGCAGGTACAGGAACGCGATCCCAGAGCCTAGGCTGACCAGGGCCAGCACAATGCCTACCAGGTTGGCGGAAGCGAGGCTGCGACCGATGCAGTAGCCGATCAGGACAAAAAAGGTCAGGATAATCAGCCGGTTGAGGAGTTTACGGGAAAGCATACGATTGGTTTTGGCAGTGAGCAAATGGAAGGACACACCCCTGTGATGCGCCCGCCAGCCTATTCCACAATTTTTTTCCGGCTTTGTAAAAAAATAGGGTAGGCCTGCCTGGGTCACCCTGCCGACTTCTTGGACGAGGATTCACTGAGCCGCTTCAGGGAGGAGATGCTGACATTCAGTTCAAAACCAATCAGTAATACCAGGGAATTAAAGTAGATGAGCAGCATGAGGATCATGATGGTCCCGATGGAACCATACAATTTGTTGTAATTGCTGAAATGGTTCACGTAATAGGCAAACAGAAAGGTGAACAGCAGCATCAGCCCGGTGGCCAGGATGGACCCCGGATTGCGCAGCCGCCATTTTTTGTCCACTGCGGGGGCATGCTTATAGATGTAGGAAATCATATAGAAGAATAGCAGGACAATCACGATCCAGCGGATATTATTGATGACGCTGCGCACATTGGCACTGCGGATCCCGATCAGGCGCAGTACGGCATCCTGGGCGACCAGGACCAGGACGGAGGCAAACACCAGCACAAACAGGATCATCGTGAGTTTGAGCGCGACGCCCCGCTGGTGCAGGGCTTTTCGCTTGGTAAAGCCGAGATAGTTCTTGTCAAATGACCGCATAATGCCCATGACCGCATTGGAGGAGTAGAACAGGGCCAGCACAAAACCCAGGGAGAGCAGTCCGTTACGGGGATGGGTGACAAAATCATTCAGGAACCGGATGATCGAGGCATTGTTCTTTTCTCCCGGAATGACATCCCGGATCAGGCCGAACATTTGATGAATAAACTCCTTGGAGATCGGCAGGTAGGGAATCAGGGTAAACAGAAAAATGATAGCCGGCGGGATGGCCATGAATATGTTAAACGAAATGGCGGAGGCCCGTTCCACCATCCCCACTTTGCGAACCTGGGCGAAAAAGAATTTGATCACGTCGTATAACGGGATGCCCTGGAATCCGGGGGGCCGGATCTGCTTACTTTTCCGGACCACGTAGGTTACCGGCAGTGAGGTTACAAGGACCCGGCGCGTAATGGAAAACAGTTTGATCATGGCGCCGCTTGGTTTGCCTGCCTGGCTGAATCCAGCCTGTCCAGTACCTGCTGGTACTGCCGGGCATATTTCAGATGTTCCTGGTAATCGCTGGTGAATACATGTTTGCCGGACAGGTCGCTGTTGGCAACAAAATACAGGTAATTGGTCTGGGGGGCGGTAAGTACCGCATCCAGGGTCCTGGCAGACGGGGTGCAGATGGGGCCGGGCGGAAGTCCTTTGTTCCGGTAGGTATTGTAGGGGCTTTCCACGGCCAGGTACTTGGTGTAGATCCGGTGGAGGCCAAAATTGCGCATGGCAAATTTGATGGTCGGGTCTGCCTGCAGGGGCATGCCTTTGGCGAGCCGGTTGAGGTAAACGCTCGCAATCAGCGGCTTGTCATGGGGATCATTCGACTCTTCTTCCAGAATGGAGGCAAGGATATAGGCCTGTTGCGGGGTTAGCCCGAGCCGGGTCGCCTGTTCGCGACGCTCCGGGGTCCAGAAACGCTGGCTGGCCTCGAAAATTTTGGTAAAAATGCGCGTGGGGGTGCTGTTCCAGAAATACGTGTAGGTATCCGGCAACAGGGCCGTCATGACCGTATTGGAATCCAGCCCGTACCGGGCCAGGGTATCTGGATTGGTCAGGAACGCCATCATCTGGGCTGAGTCGCATTCAAACTGGCTTCCGATCCTGTGGGCAAAATCCTCCTTGGTCCGCAGTTTGGTTATGACCAGGTTCACGGGCGTCTGGCGGCCGTTTTTCAGCATGCGTACCAGTTGCAGCAGGCTCATGCCTTTGGTGATTTTGTAGCGTCCGGCGCGTACCCGGTCCGGGGTGTAGCCGACCATCCGGGCCACCCGGTCAAACCACCAGGACCCGCCCAGGTATCGCTGGCGTACCAGACTATCGCGCACCCCCTCATAGCGTTCGCCCGTTTTCACATAAAAGAATTCACCATGTGGCGTGGAAAGCGTGGGGCCCAGTACTTTCCATGCCGACACCAGGACCAGCAGGACCAGGAAACAAAGGGTGACCAGGACAAACTTTTTCATGCCGAAACTTTACCTGGGTTAAATTAAACAAAAAACCCCGTCGAACGACAGGGCTTGCTATGATTTGCCGACCCGTTACTTCTTGTTGGTATCCGCCGCAGTCGGCGTGGTCTGCTGCAGACCGGGAAGGGTGGTGGTATTGGGACTGGACACCGGTTGCTGCCCGGCGTTCGGGTTGATCTTTTCTATTTTGTCATCGGAGGAACCGCTGTGGCTGATAAATACCGTGGAGGTGATGGAAAGCACCGCGATCAGCGCCGCGAATATCCAGGTTCCTTTTTCCAGCACATCGGTTGTTTGCTTTACCCCCATGAACTGGGTGCTGAATCCGGCGATATTGCCGGCCAGGCCACCCCCTTTCGGATTCTGGACCAGTACAATCAGGCCAAGCACCACACTGGATAGCACAATGAGGATCACGAACAGAATGGTCATATCAGGTCTCTTTTAGCGATTCAATCAGGCTTGCAAAGTAAGCGCTTTTGGCCGGATTGAGCAAACTTAATTTCTGGTATATTTCAATGGCTTTCTGCTTGTTACCCTGCTTGGCCCACACCTCCGCCATCGTTTCGGTAACGATGTCCCGGCCCTCCAGGGAGTGCTCGGCCAGGCTGGCCACCTTCTGTTCGCGGCCGCCTTCGGGTTCGGGGGCCGCGCCCGGAAGTTTCTTCAGGGTCTTAAGCCATTCGGTGAAGCTCTTCAGTTGCAGGCCAAACCGGTCTGTCGGCTTGTCCTCCTGGCTCAGGCGAATCCCCTGGGACGCAAAATAATCGACCGTATGGTAGGGTTCCAGGACCAGTACGCCGGGTGGTTCCCCTTCCTGGCCCAGCTGGTCCAGGCCCGGCAGGTCAGCCCCTGCGGCAACGAGCGGCCCGGTGCCGGCCTCGGCGGCCACCGGTTCTTCTTCCTGGCCTGCGTCCGGTTCCCCGGCCGGCACCCTGGTTACAGGAGCTACGGCCTCGCCAAAAAAATCGGAAGGTTCGGTATTGGTTGGCGCGGCGCTGTTCTGGAGAGACAGGGTTTGCGGACTGGTGATTACTTCGGGGTCGTCCGGGTGTTCCGGATGGGAAGCCGAAACTCCGACAGGTACCGGTTCGGCCGGCGGCTCGCCGGCAGCGGTGATTGCGGGTTCCGGCTGGCTAACCGGCGGTTCCTGCTCTCCCGGCATATGGTTAGCTGTGGGGGCCGGCAGTACGGCAGGTTGAACGGTCCCCAAAACCTGGGCGGTCTGTGTAGCAGGCTGCTGGAGCAGAAAATCAAGCCAGGGCAGGTTATTGCAATACAGCATGCTGGCTTCGGCGCTGTCCCGGAACCGTTCCGGATCCATATCCCGGGCCCGGAGGGTATGAAGCAGGTGCACCACGCTGAAGTAGGGATATTTTTTCGCCAGCCCTTCCAGATCCTCCAGACGGCAATCGGCCAGGGTGTCCTTCCTCAGTAGGGATTGGGCCAGTTGGTCGAATAGTTCCTGCATGACTACAAATTACGCGGATCTTACCAGTTGGAAAAAATCTGGTTGAAAATTTCATCCGTGAGGTTGCGAAGAATATCGTCGTTCAGCTGGTTTTCCGCCTGCTGCAGGCTCAGGGTTGCCGGAAAATCAAAGCTGTGACTCACACTGTAATCCTTCGATTTGTTGGCAAGCCGGTCGTACAGGGTAATGCTGACGGAAACCGTCAGCCGGTCCGTGGCGTTCTGCTGATTGGAAATCGCAGCCGTGCTGACGGAATAATCGGTGATGGATCCGCTGATCTCCCAGTCGGCATTGTCCCCGTTGGTCTGCGTCAACCGGGTCTGGTTCACAATTTTCTGGCGCAGCTTATCGGTGAGCTGGGGGCTCAGCTGGGGGTTTACATACCGCGCCTTGTTTTCAATAAAATTGACCTTAACCGTTTTGATCGAATCCGGAATAGACACGTCCTTGAACCGGTAAATCCGGCATCCGGTGGTTCCCTGCAGGAAGCACAGGGTGGCCAGGACAGCCAGCAATCCCAGCAGGGCCTTGCGGCCGCCCGGAAACAGGACGGTTGGTTTCCAGGGCTGGTATTTATTCATCGATGTCATATTCCTTTAGTTTCCGGTAAAGGGTTCGTTCGCTGATGCCAAGGTCCAGGGCGGCGTCCTTGCGTTTGCCGCGGTGTTTTTTGAGCGCCTTGATGATCAGTTCCTTTTCCTTATCCATGATGTTCAGGCTTTCCTCCACCTCCTCGTGCTCATGAATGTCGTCATGCACCAGGACCGGCGGATGGGTCTGGGCCGGTTGCGGCATATAGACCGGCTGCAGGGGTTCATGGGTTTTCAGTTCCTTGAGCTCGTTGATGAACGCCTGGTTCTGGCCCACGAGCCCGGGGTTCTGCAGGACCTCCAGGAACATGCGCTTAAGTTCCGTGACATCCTTTTTCATATCGAAAAAAAGTTTGTACAGGATCTCCCGCTCGTTGGCAAACTCCTGGGCCGACGAGGCAGTGCCGGGATGGGCCAGGACCGGCAGGCGATTCGCTGAGGTGGCCGGCAGGAAGCGCTGCAGATCCCGGGCGGACACCTGCTTATCCTGGGAAAGTACCGAAATCTGTTCGGCGATATTCTTTAATTCGCGTACGTTGCCCGGCCAGGGGTAATGGATGAGCAGATTCTTGGCCTCCTCGTCCAGTTGCACGGGCGCCGTCTTGTATTTTTCGGCAAAATCCACCGCGAACTTGCGGAACAGCAGGTGGATATCCTCCTGGCGGTCATGCAGGGCAGGTACCCGGATGGGTACCGTGCTGAGCCGGTAGTACAGGTCTTCCCGGAATTTGCCTTGCTGGACCAGTTGCAGCAGATCCTTGTTGGTGGCGGCGATCACCCGCACATCCGTTTTCTGCACCTTGGAGGACCCTACACGGATATATTCCCCGGCCTCCAGGACCCGCAGCAGCCGTGCCTGCGTACCCAGGGGCATTTCCCCGATCTCGTCCAGGAATATGGTTCCGCCGTTAACGGTTTCGAAGTATCCCTTGCGGGCATCCACGGCGCCGGTGAAGGATCCCTTTTCATGTCCGAAAAGTTCCGAGTCGATGGTTCCCTCGGGAATGGCCCCGCAGTTCACAGCAATGAAGGGGTTATGCTTGCGGTTGGAGAGTGAGTGGATGATCAGGGAAAAGGCCTCCTTTCCCACACCACTCTCACCCATGATCAGCACAGTCAGGTCGGTATTGGCGACCTGGACCGCAACCTGAAGGGCATAGTTGAGGGCCGGGGAATTCCCGATGATGCCAAAACGGTTTTTTATTGATTGAATGTCCATGGTGGCTACAAATTAGGTTTGTCTGGGCTTGTCAAACCAGCACACACCCTGCCCAGCAGGGTGGCCTGGGTACAGTCGGTCACGGTTACTTCGACGTAATCCCCCTTTTTCAGCGGGTAGGACTCCTTGGGAAAGACGATGACCTTGTTCTGGGTATTCCTGCCCATCCAGTCCCGGGCACTGCGCTTGCTGTCCCCTTCGATTAGGACCCGGAAGGTCTTACCGACATCCTGCTGATTGCTTTCCAGCGAGAGGCGGTTCTGGAGGGAGACGATCTCCTGCAGCCGTCTTTTTTTGACGTCTTCCGGTACATCATCCCGGTACCGGCGCTGGGCCAGCGTGCCCGGGCGTTCACTGTAAATGAACATGTAGCTCATGTCATACCGGCTGTATGTCATCAGTGAAAGCGTATCGCGGTGATCCTCCTCAGTTTCACTGCAGAAGCCTGCAATCAGGTCAGTACTGATGCCGCAGCCCGGCAGCAATTCCCGGATCCGGTCTACCCGGGCCTGGTACCATTCGCGCGTATAGGTGCGGTTCATCAGCTGCAGGATGCGGGTGGAGCCGCTCTGCAGGGGCAGGTGGATGTATTTGCAGATATTCTCGTAGGCAGCCATGGTATGGAGTACCTCGTCGGTAATATCCTTGGGATGGGAGGTGGAAAACCGGACCCGCAACAGCGGGGAGATCCGGGCGACCTTTTCCAGGAGCCGTGCGAAGGTGACCGTTTCACCGGCTTTTTCATCCACAAAATAGTAGCTGTCCACGTTTTGCCCCAACAGGGTTACTTCGCGAAATCCCTGGGCGAATAGGTTACGGCACTCGGTCAAGATGCTGGAGGCATCCCGGCTGCGTTCCCGGCCCCGGGTAAAGGGCACCACACAGAAGGAGCACATGTTGTTGCACCCGCGCATGATCGACACAAAGGCTGTCACTCCATTGCTGTCCAGCCGCACCGGGGAAATATCGGCGTAGGTCTCATCCCGGCTCAGCAGGACATTGACGGCCTTCTGCCCGCTTTCGGCCTCTTCGACCAGGCCGGGCAGGGTCCGGTAGGCATCGGGCCCCACAACCAGGTCGACCAGCTTTTCCTCTTCCAGCCACTTGGATTTCAGGCGTTCTGCCATGCAGCCGAGGACCCCGATGAGCATGCCCGGGCGGGCATCCTTCACCTTGCGGAATTCCGTAAGGCGCTTGCGGACGGTTTGCTCGGCCTTTTCCCGGATGGAGCAGGTATTAATCAGGACCAGGTCGGCTTCCTCGAAATTCCGGGTAGAGCCAAATCCGTTTTCACTCAGGATGGAGGCCACGATCTCACTATCCGAAAAATTCATCTGGCAACCATAGCTCTCAATATAAAATCGCTTCGGGTAATCCAGCTGCCCCCGGGTTGCCGGGGAAAAGGCTTCGCCCTGGCGCGATTCATCATGCACTTTATCAGTCACGTAATCAAACATCCAGCATGGTTTAAGAGGGCAAAGATACAGAAAATCAACTTGCTAATGACAGGATGGCAGTTTAAGAAAGCAGCCTGGGAGGGGCCATTTTGCAGGCACCTGGAGGGCTTGGGGAAAGAAGTGAGCGGAAGACGGGACTCGAACCCGCTACCTACAGCTTGGGAAGCTGTCGCTCTACCAGGTGAGCTACTTCCGCTTGTTTTCAGCAATTTTCGGGGCCAATGTACGAAATATCGTACATTCTACTGGAATTCATAAAACTGTCCTACGGTATCCAAGCGATTTTGAAACCTGAATGTCCGAAAATTCAAACAAGTTGTTTTACAAAAATTATGGAGAAACCTGATCATACAGGACTTCATGTGCAACATGTATGCAAATAACCCAATCGCTAACCTCTCAACTGCTATCATCTTAAATAGAGGGTATCAAAGAGCCGACAAAACATATCCCGCAAAATTAATGGTGACCTGCCGTCAAAAGCAATTTTATTCTCTAACTAATATCAATCTGGCGTAAGTGTAAGCTCCCCCGCATTTCGGCCACGGCATCATCTTTTCCGCCATATGGTTAAAATCAACTGGATTTTTTTACCTGTGGGGCCCTGCTCCGCGAAGCCCCTTCATCCATTCAACCTGCCGGCCTGTCCAATTGGAACTTGTTGCAGACTTTCCAGAAATAATATTTACTGGCATTTCTAGCAAACCGCATGGACATGCGGGATTTGAAAAATTGCTTGCAGGTTGGTAAAATCACCAGGTAATTACAATCCGGAAAGGGGTGTCCGGATTACTTACCCGCCACGGGATGGAGCGGGAGGCGCCGGGCAAGCCAGCTGTCTTTGACCGGGATGATCCATTGCTCTTCGAGGGCGCTCTTGGTTTGCACCAGATTATTGAAATAAAGGGTGTCTCCTGTTATATAACCGTGCTGAACCGCATAGGCGAGCTGTGCCAGGGGAAGCAGCTGGATTTTCTCCCCGCTATAAAATGCGAGGGTGGTTCGATCAAACAGGCTGACAGCAAAGCGCTCCTCCAGGCTCTTGATGAAGCGGACTGAACTATCGGTGCTGCAGCCGCTTACCATGCTTGCTGTTTCGTCGGCCATCAGGATGATGAACTGGCCGAAGAACAGATATCCGGCTGCCTTAACCGCATCCCCGTGACTGGTCCATCGCCGGGTAAAATCATCCAGCAGTGATTCGATTTCCAGGGCTTCCTGCAGGGTAAAAAGACGGCTGGACTGGTAGATCCATACCCGGGAATCCGGATGGAAGGAGGGGTCAAGCAGATTTTTGTATGCCAGGTTCATCAGGTAAAATTACGACGATATCCGGGAGTAACGAAAAGCAGTCACCTGTACGTCCCGGCCCATGGTTTCACTTGCCGCCTACGTGCCCTTTTTTTTGGGAGCGGCTTTTTTGCTGGTGGCCGCTTTTTTGGAAGCGGCCTTCTTGGCCGGGGCCTTCCTGGCGGCCGTTTTTTTCTGAAAGGCCTCCGGATGTTCGGCTTCGATCCATCTTTTCACCTCGTCCAGCGAGACGGCTGCAAGATCAGCTTCCGAGAATTTGCTGCCATCCTCCTTTCGGGGTATTTTCACCATTTTTTTGCCCCATTTAATCACGGGGCCCCATCGGGCATTTTCCACGGAAATCTTTTCGGCAGGCCATTGCTGGATATAACGGCTGGCCTCTTTGGCCACCTTGGCCTCGATCAGCTCATTGATCTGGGCCTGGCTGAGATGGTCAAAATCGTAACGTTTGGGCACATTGATAAACAAGTCATTCCATTTAATATAGGGACCGAACCTGCCTTTACCCTTGGTGACCGGCTTGCCATCGTACTGGGCTACGGGGGCATCCGCCTGCTGCTTTTCGCGGATCAGTTCCACGGCACGGGCCAGGGATACCTCGAGCGGATCCTCACCCCGGGGGATGGAAACGAACTGGTCCCCGTATTTGACATAGGGGCCGAAGCGCCCGATATTGACGGACACCTCGGCGCCTTCATGGTCTCCCAGCGTCCTGGGCAGCCTGAATAACTGAAGAGCTTCATCCAGGGTAATGGTTTCGATGCTCTGGTCTTTTTTCAGGGAGGCAAAACGCGGTTTCTCCGTGTCCTCCACGTCGCCTATCTGCACCATGGGGCCATAGCGCCCCATCCGGGCTACGATCTTCTTTCCGGATTCAGGATCCACGCCCAGTTCCCGTTCTCCCTTGATGCGTTCGGCCTTTTCGATGGTATTATCGACATCCTTCTTGAAGGGCAGGTAAAAGTCGTCGATCATCTTGTTCCATTTCATTTTCCCCCCGGCCACTTCATCAAATTCTTCCTCAATGCGGGCGGTGAAGCCATAGTCCATGATGTCATCGAAGTATTGCTTGAGGAAATCTGTCACCACCAGGCCCAGGTCGGTCGGGAACAGCTTGGCTTTTTCCGCCCCGGTGTTTTCCTGGAGTACTTCCTGCACGATGCGGTCCTTGCGTAGGGTCAATACGCGATAATCCCGCCGGATCCCCTCTTTATCCCTCTTTTCAACATAACCCCGTTTCAGGATAGTGGAAATGGTCGGGGCGTAGGTAGAAGGTCGGCCGATCCCCAGTTCTTCCAGCTTCTTCACCAGGGAGGCTTCCGTATACCGGGGTAAGGGACGGCTGAACCGTTCAATGGCCTTCATCTCCCGAAGGGGGAGCTGCTGGCCAACGGCCAGCGGCGGCAGCATGCCTTCCTGTTGCTCTTCGGTGAGCTCATCATCGTCCTGGTCTTCGCGGTATACTTTCAGGAATCCTTCAAACTTTAAGACTTCTCCCTGGGCGGTCAGCTCTTCCTGGTTGTTGGACACGCGGATCTTGGCAACGGTCTTCTCCAGTTCAGCATCGGCCATCTGGCAGGCCATAGTCCTTTTCCAGATCAGTTCATACAAGCGCTTCCAGTCGGGTTCCTCCACCGTAATATTGCTCATGTAAGTGGGCCGGATCGCTTCGTGCGCTTCCTGGGCGCTTTCATTCTTTGTCTTGTATTTGCGGAACTGGTGATAGGCTTCTCCGTACATCCCCTTGACGGTCCGGGTAATGTCCCCGAGGGCTGTGTCGCTCAGGTTCACGCTATCGGTACGCATGTAGGTAATGTACCCGTTTTCGTATAGTTTCTGGGCGATCAGCATCGTCCGGGACACACTGTATCCCAGTTTACGCGAAGCTTCCTGCTGCAGGGTGGAAGTGGTGAACGGAGGCGCCGGGGAGCGCTTGCCGGGCTTTACCTGAATATCGGTGACCTGGTACGTGGCGCCCTGGCAGCTCTGGAGAAAGGCTTCCGCATCCTCGGCACTGGCCTGCTTTTTCCCTTCTGCCTGGAAACCTACCTGCTTGCCACCCGCATCCTGCGCGGTAAAAAGGGCCTCGATCTTAAAAGAGCTGGTGGGGTGGAAGGCATTGATCTCGCGTTCCCGCTCCGCGATCAGGCGAACGGCCACGCTCTGCACCCGACCGGCACTGAGGTTATTCTTCATGCTCATTTTGCGCCAGAGCACCGGGCTCAGTTCAAAGCCGACGATCCGGTCCAGCACCCGGCGTGCCTGCTGGGCGTTTACCAGGTTCATATCCAGCAGCCGCGGATGTTGTACGGCTGCCTGGATGGCCGGCTTGGTGATTTCGTGAAAGACAATGCGCTTGGTCGTGGCAGGATTCAGGCCGAGCACCTCGCACAGATGCCAGCTGATGGCTTCTCCCTCGCGGTCCTCATCCGTGGCGAGCCACACTTCGTCACTTTTTTTAGCCAGGCTCTTTAATTCTTTGACAACCTTTTCCTTATCATCCGGGACGATGTAGCGGGGCGTATATCCCTTTTCCAGGTCTATGCCCATTCCGGCCTTTTCCAGGTCTCGGATATGTCCATAACAACTCTTTACCTCAAAATCTTTCCCCAGGATTTTTTCAATGGTTTTGGCTTTCGCAGGGCTCTCCACAATCAAAAGGTTCTTCGCCATAGTATCAATTAATGGGTTATGCTAACCGGTAATAGTATATAACGTGCTGAAAACGCGTTGGTTCGCTTTCCGGCCGCCATCGACCGGCCTGCAGCGAACCGCGGACCGGCCAGCCCGGCGGACCGGCCTATTCTTAGGAATAACGCTTTTCGCCGGGTGCAATTATAAGGCAAGAAACGGAATTTTCGCCCGAAAGTCCCTGCGGAACCGCCCGGGCAGAGGTGGTTTAATATATATAATGAAATGATTAATAAATCGTTACAAAGTTGTACCCAAAAACTGTCTATCCACCGGGCCCCGCAACGGTCTTGTGGGGCAGGACCCGGGCCATGGCGTCGGCTACGCCGGCGGCCCACTGGCCGTACTGTCGGCCGGAGGGATGCAGGTTATCCGGGGCCAGCATGCCGGGCCTTGCCCCGGCCAGCCGGCTGGCCTGCGTAATATCCAGGTAAGTCACCCCGCGCCGGGCAGCCAGTTCCCGGTTCACCCGGTTGAACCCGTCTATTTCGACCGCGATTATCTCCGGGTGGCGGTCTCTGGCAAATGGGGTGACTCCCCAATCCGGGATGGAAAGCACCAGGACGTGATCGGTCCGGCTGCCGGCCAGCCTAACTGCGCTATCCAGCAGTTCCGCGAATTCTCTGCGGTAGTCATCCAGGCTCTCTCCCCGGTATTGGTTATTCACACCGATCAGCAGGGTTACCCAGTCATAGGGCGGGTTGAACCGGTGGGAGGCCATTGCCGCCGCCAGTTCCGAGGTAGTCCACCCGGTCCTGGCCAATACCTCCGGCCCGGAAAATGCATAGCCCCTGGCTTGCAGCAAGGCGACCGCCTGGTGGGGAAAATTCTCAGTTTCCGGGAGGCCTTCTCCGATGGTGTAGGAATCCCCTAAGGCCAAATAAGTGTAGGTAGGCTGGTTCATTAGGTTGGTATATCGGGCGTCTGGTTGTAGGCAGACCGCGGGCATGAATATAAGAAGAAGCCAGGTGAATGGGCAGGCAAGGCGGGGATACCGGCAATCATCTACAATCAGGTTAAAAAGGCTCCGGCCTGGCGGATCACATCGGGGTCTCGGTAAATCCGGCGATGCCCCAGGCCCCGGGTAAGTACGAAGTGGAGGTTAGGATGGTTTTCCTCCCTGACCCGGAGCGCATCCAGCCAGGGGGTCAGTTCGTCCTGTTCATCATGAATCCATAATAGGGGGTCCCGGATATTTCGTGCTGCCCGCCGGATGGAATACCACTCGGGCCCATGGCCTTCCTGGCGCCGGATTAGGGCGTCCATTTCCCGTTTGAACCGCTCGTTGCGAATCCGCAGCAGCGCATAGAACTGTTGCAAAGCCGTGCTGGTCTCTGTTGCTGGGGCAAGCAGGACTACCCGCCGGTTTGGATCCGGAGGCATCTGCTCCAGGGCCAGGGCCAGCGCAAGCCCCCCAAAGGAATGTGCCACGAAAAACTGAACGGGACCCAATTGCTCCTGGATAGTTAGTATCATATCCCGGTACAGAGGTGCCGTAATGCGGCTGCCCTCGCTTCGTCCGTGGGCGGGCGCATCGATGGCCAGCACCTCATAGCCCTTCTCCGCCAGCACGGAAACATAGGCCCCGAAGTTGATGACGGAGGATTCAAAGCCGTGCAGCACCAGCGCCCTGCGGGCTGCCCCGCGGTGCCAGCGGTACCCTTTCAGTTGGTATCCTGCCACCTCCAGGGTCAGCGGCTCCGCCTGTTGAAACAAGGCAGGCACCGGGTGCCGTTTTCGTCTGCGGGGCGTGCAGAAAAGAGCAAAAGCCCGGGCGGCTGCCCGGGCCGGTGAGACCCGGGCGAGCCCGTGGATATAAAGTCGGACGGCCGTTAGCGTAAGTTTTTGCAGGAAGGTCATGAACTGCGAAGATCGCCTGTTTGCGCCAAGTTTATCGGGAGGTTGCCGAAACCCGACCCGGACCCGGACTGTCCACCGGGTTGCCTTCAAACGGGAATCCTGCCGGCGATTATGGATATTTGCGCCAGAAATAATAATGCAGTGAACCTGGTCATCATTGGAACGGGAAACACGGCCCATATCCTGGGGCGCAAGTTCCGGGCAGCCGGGCATCGGATCCTGCAGGTGGCTGGCCGGCAGGCCGCCCCGGCCGCCGAACTGGCGCAGCTACTCGGGGCAGAAGCGGTTACCGGCTGGCAGGGCATCCGGCCGGGGGCGGACCTGTACCTGGTGTCGGTCTCCGACAATGCCCTGCCGGAAGTGGCTGGCACCCTGCGGCTGCCCGGGCAGGTGGTGGCCCATACGGCTGCCTCCGTCCCCTGTTCGGTGCTTGAACCCGTGAGCGAACGGTGCGGTGTCTTTTATCCCCTGCAGACGCTTCGAAAGGAAATGACCGCTTTGCCGGATATCCCGGTTTATATCGATGGCCGGGATGAGGCGGTTCTTGCCGTACTTGACCGCCTGGGCCGCACGATCGCCTACGGACCCGTTACGATCGCCGGCGATGCCGAACGGCTAACACTGCACCTGGCCGCCGTACTGGTCAGTAACTTTACCAACCATCTCTACGCCCTGGCCGAGCAGTTTTGTAGGCAGGAGGGAATCGTCTTTGAACAACTTGTTCCCCTCATCCACCAGACAGCGCTGCGTATGGGAACCATCCGGCCGCAGGCGGCGCAGACCGGGCCGGCGATACGCCGCGATGACCAGACGCTGCGCAGGCATGAACAGCTGCTGTCCGGCCACCCCGAACTGCTGACGCTTTACCGGATGTTTACCGGGAGCATCCGCCGGTTGCAGGAAGAAAGTCCCCGGGAAGGTTCCGCTGCGCAGTAGCCTGCAGGTCCGTTGTTTTCCAATACCTTTGCGGCAGACCCCATTTCCGCATTCGCTTGGTCCGGATAAATCAGCTATTTTGCACAGCGATGAATGTATTGGCTAAATTCAGGCACATCACCACCTTCGTCTTTGATGTGGACGGCGTATTGACGGACGGGACCCTGCTGGTACTGGAAAACGGCCTGCAGGCCCGCCGCATGCACATCAAGGACGGCCTGGGCCTTCAGATGGCCCTTCGAAACGGTTTCCGGGTATGGGTAATCTCCGGCAGCCAGTCCGACCCGGTGACGGACCGGCTCCACCGGCTCGGCGTCACCGACGTCCACATGGGTGTCAGGGATAAAGAGGCCTTGCTGGAGGAATATGTGAGGCGGCTGGGCCTGGAATGGGAGGAACTGCTTTATATGGCAGATGACCTGCCCGATCTGGCAGCCATGCAGCGGGTAGGTGTGGCCTGCTGCCCGGCCGATGCGGTCAGCGAGATCCGCGGTATTGCCCACTATATTTCCCCGCTGGGAGGCGGACAGGGCTGCGTGCGCGAAGTGATCGAGAAGGTCCTCAAGGTACAAAGCCGCTGGCAGTTTGAAACCGGGGTGCAGTCCAGGTAAGTCGGCCGGCGGGAAACAGGCTAACGAAGTAGAAACCCTATTACAGAAACCAGATCGTATGAGATTGTTCGCAGCTTTCCTGAAAATGATCCGACTGCCCAATCTCTTTTTCATTGCCCTCACGCAGGTTCTCTTTTATGGCTGCATTCAGCGGCCGGTGCTGGAAAGGGCGGGGGGGGAGGCGGCCTTTGATCCGGTCAGTTTTGTCTTACTGGTGGCGGCTTCTGTACTGATAGCGGCCGCCGGGTACATCATCAATGACTATTTCGACATCAATATTGATCAGGTCAACAAACCCCGGGACAACGTGGTGGACACCATCGTCTCCAGGCGGTGGGCCATGCTCTGGCACATGATCCTAAGCGGAGCCGGTGTGGCGGCCAGTTTCTGGGTCTTTCTGCGTACCGGCCTGTGGTATGTGGCCGTGGTGAATTTCCTGTGTGTGATCCTGCTGTTCCTGTATTCCGCCTCGCTGAAAAAAAAGCTGCTTTCCGGAAATATCCTGATTTCCCTGCTGACCGCCTGGGTAATTCTGGTATTGTGTTTTTCCCAGTGGGATTTGCAGCATCCGGCCCCGGACACAGCCCTCCAGCAGGCGGATCACAAGATTGTCCGGCTGGGTTTCCTGTATGCCGCCTTCGCCTTTGTCATTTCCCTGATCCGGGAGGCCATCAAGGACATGGAAGACCTGGAAGGGGATGCCCGCTATGGCTGCAGAACCATGCCCATACGCTGGGGGCTCACGGCCACCAAGGTGTACGTAGCCGTGTGGCTGGTGGTGCTGGTCGCGGTGGTGGTTACGGCCCAGGTATATGTCATGCAATTCCGTTGGTGGTGGCCGAACCTGTACAGTACGCTCGTTATCGTGGTTCCGCTGGTATTTTTGTTCCTGCGCCTGTTCCGCGCTTCCGGCAGTGCGGCCTTTCATTCACTCAGCCAGCTTACCAAATGGGTCATGCTGGCCGGCATCCTGTCCATGGCCTTTTTCCGATTTTACCTGTAATGCGTATGCAACCGATTATCCTGGCATCCCAATCCCCCCGACGCCGCCAATTGCTGGAATGGGCCGAAATCCCTTTTACCGTCCGCGTCAGTAATACCGACGAAAGCTACCCGCCGGACCTGCCGCTGGAAGATATTGCCATTTTCATTGCCCGGCAAAAGGCGCTGGCTGTGCAACAGGGAGTCGGGGAGGAGACAGTCATCCTGGCCGCTGATACGATCGTCGTGCTGGGCGGGCGCGTGATCGGCAAGCCGCGTGACCGGGATGAAGCCATCGGGATCCTGCAGGACCTGTCGGGCAACCGCCATACAGTGATAACGGGCGTGGTGATACGAAAGGGTGACGCGGAATCTGCTTTTGCCGACCGGACCGAGGTGGCCTTCCACCCGCTCACGCGCGCCCAGATTGAATACTATGTGGATACCTACCAGCCCTACGACAAGGCCGGGGCCTATGCCATCCAGGAGTGGATCGGCGTGGTCGGGATTCAGTCCGTGCAGGGGGATTTTTACAATGTCATGGGGTTGCCGGTAAGCCGGGTAGTTCAGGAACTGGAGCGGTTTGGCTGAACCAAGCCCTGCTTCGGGGCCGATCAGGCCCAGGCTCCCCAGTCAATGACTACCTCGATGTCCGGGTGCAGGCTCTTTTTTACCGGGCAGGTCTCGGCGGTATATTTCAGGACCTGACGCGTCCGGGGTTCCAGGTCTGTCAGCCCCGCCGGGATATGAAATGTTAAATTTATGCCTCCTACACGCCGGGGATCCGCCTTCATGATCTTCAGTACATCCACCTGGACTCCGGTCAGATCGAACCCCATGCTGCGGGCCTTGATCCCCATGACCGTGAGCATGCAGGTTCCCAGGGAAGTGGCCAGCAGGTCCGTCGGGGAGAAGCGTTCCCCCTTGCCGTTGTTGTCAACGGGAGCATCGGTTTCAAAATGGTTGCCGCTGCGAAGATGGGTACAGGTGGTTCGAAGCTCGCCATCATAAACTACTGTGGATGTCATTTCAATTTTTGCCCTAAATTTACGTTACCATTATCAAACAGATTCCCGGTGAAAAAACTATTTGCCCTAGCGATCCTCGCGAGCCTTTCAAAAACCATGGTGGCGCAAGACACCTCGGCTACGCGAAACGATCGGGAACAACGCAAGCTGGAGCGCCGCCAGAAGATCAATACCATTGCGCGGCAGGAGGAAGAAGGAATCCTGGTTTACAACAAGCAGAGCATTTTCGGGCTGATGCTCCGGACAGACGGCTACGGTATTTTCTACGAGCTGGGCAAGATGCGCACCACGCGAAAGACCACGACCTATGACCTGGAGCTCACCGAGATCAAGGATCCCAAGGAGGAAAAGCTTCCCAACGGGGGATTCAGTTTCGGGAACCCCTATGTGTATGGCAAAATCAACAATTTCTACCAGCTCAAGCTCGGAGTCGGTCAGCAGTATATCCTGGGTGACAAGGGCAATAAGAACGGGGTGGCCGTGTCGGCCCTGTATAACGGCGGCCTTTCGCTCGGCTTCCTTCGTCCCTATTATATTCAGGTGGAAGATGTCTACGGAAATATTCAGACCATCAAGTACAGCCAGGATACCTCGCTGTTCCTGAACGGCTATATTCATGGGGGCGGCGGCCTGGGCAAAGGCTGGGGGGAAATGAAATTCCGCCCCGGCGTCTATGCCAAGACCGGCCTGCGTTTTGACTACGGCCGGTTCAACGAAGTCGTGTCGGCCCTTGAAGTGGGGATCAGCGCGGAAGCCTATGCCCAGAAGATACCCATCATGTTGTACCAGAAGGAGCGCCAGCTTTTCTTCCAGGGGTATATCACCCTGGAATTTGGGCGACGGAAGTAATGATGTACTTTTGTCTCCGGATCGGGGCTCCCGCCCGCCTGGGCCGGAGCTACCGAATGATGAACTGGTCAAATCATGAGCGAATTATCCCAACCCCTCACCGATCGTTCCACCGGCGAACCGCGGCCCAAAAAGCCGGACTG
>DASZRL010000085.1:0-48567 GCA_035549175.1 Chitinophagaceae bacterium
CATGGGGTTGAGCCTTACGCCTGGTTAAAAGACGTTTTACAACAGATCGCTGATTATCCGATTAACAAAGTACACCAACTTCTTCCGCACCGATATAACAAATCATCCACATCCCGATTGCCTACTTAGCCGGAGGCTTACATTTGAATTAGAATCATTATATCATGCCCAAATGATCTTTCATAGGAATTATGAGTGGTATATCAAGAAACTAAACTCAGGGATCTCTCTGGGCCAAAGTGGTAAACTTTGCTCCGAAATCTTGCCCTAACGATAACAACCGGTGGTAAACCTTCCTCCGAAATCACTGGTAAACTTTCATGCGAAATATCCAGCGTAGTTTAGTGGATCATATATCAAGGATAATTTAGTCTCGTTAATCGATGATATACAACCAGCTACCTCTGACAGGGTGGTCAGCCAGCAATCAGGCTGCCGGGATGGGGTTTCTGCGGATACGTGCCTGGAGAGGGAAATTGGGCACCGGCAGCCCGAACCCAAAGGGAAGGGGAGCAATGACCGGACACTTATCCTGCCCGACCAGGGCCAGGAACGGGAATAGGAAGTTACAGGTGAATGATTTTATGCTCCCGCATGAGGCGGATCGTTTCCAGGCCACTGCGCAGCTCAGCCAGTCTGCGCTGCAGCTGGTCTATGGACACGTCGGGGATAGGCAGGCTGACCGGCTGGTGGGCCTGCAGGCTGTCCTGCTGAGCGGACAGAAGGCTTTGAGCCTGTTCCAACTGCAAATACGCCTTGCTGTACACCTGTTCCAGGCTGTCAAGTTGCAGCCTGACCAAGGCAGCATCCAGGCGGCCGTTTACCTTATCCCAGTTGATCTGGTCGTAGGAAGTCTTCAGTTTTTGTTCCAGCTGGCTCCAGTTGATCTTCCGGAGTTCCAGCTGGTATTTATCCAGAACCTGCTGCTTCTCGCGGGTGGTCAGGACATCGGCGATGCTATTTTCAAGGGCCTTCCGGTTGCTTTCCTGAAGAACCTTACGGGTTGCCTGGACAGCCTTTTCCACCTGCCGGACCTCCACCGGGTTGAGATGGGGGGCCAGGACCGCGTGAAAATCGGCCTGGGTTATCTGCAGTGGGGTACCTGAAAGCTTTATGGGGGCAGTTTCGGCAGAAACCGTGGCCGGATGCTCCGGATTGGTATACCGGGCTTGTTTTCCCTCCTGGGGCTGACCGGCTGCCGTGAAGACCTTCTGGCCGGAACCCACGGCCAATCTTTCACCCGGCCTGGTGGATTGCCCTACGGCAATCTGGGCCCCAGTCGGTGTGGCACTGGCAGATCCCGGATCATCCTGGGAGAAAAAGGAAAGGGGCAGCGTCAATTGTTCGTATGTCAGGGAACCGCTGCGGGATGCCGGCTTGCCCGCAATCAGCAGGCTGTTGAGCAGCAGGAAGCACAGGAGTCCGGCAAACAGGCCGGCCAGGCGTTCCAGGCCCAAAAGCCTTGTTTTTTCGATCCCCAGGATCCGCTCAACCCGGTGCAACAGGTCGTTTCTCCCCGAGGCGGCAATGGCCATTCGCTGAGGAAGTTGGTGATAACGCTCCAGGGTCAGCAGCGCATGGGCATAGCCATGGGGATCATATTGAAACTGCATGACCAGTTCATCGCAGCTTTTTTCGCGTTCCTTCTCTACCGTCCTGGCAAACAGGGCCACGAACGGATTAAAATACAGGATGGACCGCGCCAGCTGGACCAGCAGATTCAACAGGTAATCATGGCGGCGGATATGGGCCAGTTCATGCAGGATTACCGCTTCGAGTTGTTGCGGTGTCAGCTGGGCCATCGCAGCCATTGGAACCAGGATCACCGGACGCAGGAAGCCGATCGTAACGGGTGAAGTGGCCAGGCCGGATAACCAGATCTGGACCCGACGCCGGATACCCAGGCGGGCGGCAATACGGCTTACAAACAGGCGGTGGTCCGCATCCATTTTCCGGAGCTGGCAGCGCCTCAGCGCCTGGGCAAAGCGGTAATTGCGGACGAACTGCCAGGCAGGTATGATAAACAGGATAAGGTAGGTCAGGGAAGCATACGGCAGGAATTGGACCAGCCACCCGTTCACCCGGGCATTGACCGCTTCGGATAGCGATCCCAGGTGCACCGGCCCTCCCGGGGTATGCCCGCCGGCCAGCTGCATGGCTAACGTCAGCAGGAACCACCCAAACCCGGCAAGCAGGAGGGCCAGGGCGATCGCACTTCGGCGGGAGGAGGAGTTCCGGCGGGTGGACCCCAGGACCAGGTTGTAGACAATCCAGAGCAGCGCCATCTGCCAGAGACTGTTGACCACAGCCCAGCCCAGGGCCTGCAGGAATGCCGAACGGCCAATTTCCGTCATGGTTTATTGCTTTTTGAGGCTATCCAGTATCGCCTGGATCTTTTCCAACTCCTCCTGGCTGGCCTGGTGGCTGCTGTCCCCCAGGGCCTGGATCACCAGCTGCGTCGGGGATCCGCCAAACAGACTATCGATCATTTTACTGAGCAGGTGCCGCTGGGTTTTTTCTTTGTTAACGGCAGCCTGATAGACATGGGTCCGCATGGAATCGTCCCGCTTCACCAAGCCCTTTTCATGCATGATCTGCATCAGTTTCAGGGTGGTGGTGTAGCCGACATCCTTGGTTTTGGCCAGCTCCTCGTGGACTTCACGCACGGTCGCAATGCCCTTGGTCCAGAGGATCTGCAGGATTTCCAGTTCGCTTTCAGTAGGCTTAACGTATTTGTTTGCGGCCATAATGGATCGTTTTGTCACCGAATATACGATTAATTTCGTATAGACTGAGGCCTCAGGTGCTTTTTACTATTTTTTAACACGGTCTGCAGGTTGGACGCAGCGAGGCTCCCGGATGTTACAGCGGACGTTCAATTCGGCGGATATCGTATGGGAATTAGCAGGCCCGGTCTTACCTGACCGTAAAGTGCAGGGACCCGAATCCGGAAACGCCATCAGCGCTGAGGCCCTGGGTAAAGACCACGTAGGTTCCAGGCTGGTCAGATGTGTAAAAGCTAAGCTGTCGGTGGCCTTCCGGTCCCGTTTCCAGCCTGGGATTCCAGTACAGCAGGCAGCGAAAATCCGGAAGACGGCTGGCCCGTTGTTCGGGCGTGTCGTAAACCGGGGCGAAAAACTCCCGGCGGAGTTGGAGGCCTTCGTATTCGATCTCCAGGGCAGCCGGGTCCAGCCGTAATCCGTCCAGGTCACCTTTGTAGGTGGAAAAACTGACGATGCCCTCACTGACCAGGGGTCCCCGGTAGTATTTACGTGCGAGGATATCGATTTTCTGGATTTTTAACGGGTCCAGGGCGATGATGGAATCGCTGCTGAAAACCGGTACGCCATCCACGAGGCGCAGGGGATCCTCCTCATAAAGACCCCGGTCTTCCCGGACCATGAACAGCCGGAAACGACGGTCCTGCCTGCGCACGGCCACTTCCTGGACATATTCCCGCAGGACCTCTTCCATGGTTGTAAACCGCGTATAATCGTCGAGGTAGTATACTTTGTCGGCCTTGCCGTAAAAATTCACGGTATCGGGAAAGGGACTTGTGAAGCGGTTCAGCATGGAGTCACGGAATGCATGCTGGAGCTGGTTACTGATACTGTGAATGAGAAGCGGATCCCTGAGGTCCGGGGCCAGGTGCAGGGCCGGCAACCGGGTTCCGGAATAGGATTCACTGAAGGGCGTCAGGATGTCCACGCGGTAGGTACTGTCCTTGCGGTAATCCGTCTGGATGATCAGCCGGTTACCGCCAGCCATCTCCCGGGTATTGAAAAGCAGGGATCCATCCGGGGTGCTGGTGGCTGCGTAGAACTGGATCTTCCTGCCCGGTGCCGACAGGTAGGCGGTGACGCCCCCGGCAGGCTGCCCGGTCCGGTGGTCCACGAGGCGACCGGTTACCAGGTGCCCCTCGTATTCGGGCAAAAAAGCGGGAGATCCGGAGCTGTCCTTCCAAACATCCTCCCAGCGGAAATGGCGCCAGCCCTGAGTAAGCATCAGGTTGTCGGCCGCCTGGGCTGCCTCGGGCCCGTCCTGGGTAAGGTAATAGGAGGGCGACTCGATGTGGCCGCGCAGGTCGGCTCCGAGCCAGAAATAACTGGCCAGGTCATCCTGGTCAGCCGGCTGCAGGGAATCAGTCCGGAATACGGCCATCGACAGGTTGGCCGACCGGTATCCGGTGCTGCCTGAACCTGTGGCAAGGTCGACGGTTACCCGGCTGCGGGAAGCGTAGGATGCGCTGTCGGTCCGCAGGGCTACGTCCAGGACGGGCGGCTTTTTGAAATACAACCGCTCGGCGACCGCCGTGCGGCGGGCATTGAAAAGCGTAAAACAGGAAATACCGGGGCCCAGTTGGTCACGCGGGATTACAAAGCGTGCCTGGCCGTTGACCAGCTGCTGCGTTTCGGCCCGCTTCAATAACTGCCGCGTATGGACCAGCAGGTAGACGGTATGCTCACCGGTTACGTTCCCGGTCACCGTCAGCAGAAGGTCCCCGTCTCCCGGGTCCTGGAGGTGCAGCGCGTATCCCTGTTCACGAATGGGTGGCAGAGCGGCAGGAAAACTGCTGTCGCCGTCAGAGTGCACCAGCGCCCGGTACTGCTTACCCGGCAGGGGAGTAAAGGGAAATTGCCCCAGTCCGAACCGTGCCGTGCGGAAATGTGCCACGGTGTCGTTGTTTTGGTCCAGCACGACGCCGGTGCACTCAATGCCCCGACCGCCTGGATCGACGGCACGCAGGCCCACCTGTGCGGGAAGTCCACGGACCAGGTCTCCGCCTTCAGGAAAAAACTGAATATCGTAGCGGCCACCAGGCTGCGGGGAGGTTACCTGGGCACTTTTGAATGTATTGACTACGGTGATGATCTTCTCAAAATAATCGTCGGCGGAAAAATTCCGCATCCAGCGTGTGTAGGCCCGCAGCAGGTAACGTCCCGAACCCAGGGAGGCCGGGATGACCAGGGACCCGTCGGCCAGCCCTTTGTCCATGGCCAGCTTGGCCTGGACAACCGCTTTATGCTGATCATCCAGCAGTTCCAGGTACACCACGCGGCTCAGATCCAGCGGCCGGTGCAATCCCCCATCCACACAGTAAATCTTGCACCAAAGGACCTGGCCAGCCATATAAAAGGACTGGTCGGTATGGACGAACAATTCCTCACGCAGGTGGTGGCGGGCGTAGGAACTGAAGGCCCGGCCCAGGTCGGACGCATCATTTCCCTGGGCGAGGGGCCGCCCGGCCGCCAGCAGCAGCACCAGGCAGACTGACGCCAGGCGCCAGGCAGGCAGGACGGGAGGGGTGATCGAGGCAAGTTTGCATTTTCCTTTCACGCTGCGTTGATTTTTCGGGTGGTGGCGCTAGGGCCAGTAATCCGGTTTCTGGTTCGTTCCTCCGTGCAGGCGGCAATCCGCGCACCGGGCGGGTGTAATGATATATCCCGGGCCCGTGGGTGTACCCACCAGGGTATACTGCGGAGGATAGGTACCGGGAATGAAATAGTTGATGCTGTCGGGCGGAATGGTCCGGTTGTCGCAGCCATAGTCCGCATAATAGGGCACATAGCCCCAATGGGGCACCAGGCCGTTGTGGTTATCGATAAACAGCCGGGCTTCGCTGGTGATGCAGGCGCTCACAAACCCGAAAACGGGTTCTGTGCTGTCACGGAGGTTATGCAGGTTGCTGGGAACCTGGGAGGGCTGGGGGTCGTAGAGGCTGCCCCGCTGCTCCGTGTTCTTTCGCAGGTTGTCCCAGTACGAGAAGGCTTCCTGGGTCAGGGCATACTGGCGCACATGGAGGCTGTAGATATAACTGAGTTTCTCCGAACCGCGCGGCACGGAGGTCAGGCGGTATCCCCGGATCACATCCTGGCTGAGTTTGGCCGAGGAACCCAAAAGGATGTCCGTGGAAGCCTGGCTGCGCCAGCAGGAATAAACCTGGTTGGAGGAATCGCGCAGGACCAGCTGCTGGTTTTGCCAGTCCCAGTCAAAAAATGACTGGTAGGAGGACCTGTATTCCCAGGTTTCATCGTACTGCCAGCGGTAATAGCGGCTCGAATTGGCCGGATCATGGGTGTTGACGGACACCGTCACCCCGAGGCTGTCGGCACGCCAGGACAGGCTGTCGATCGGCGGGGCGGCCTTGACGGGCACGTACCCGGAAGTGTATTCCTCGCCGCCCGCCGTCAGGATATGGAGCCGGTAGGTTTCTCCGGGTTGCAGGGTCAGCCGTGGAATGGCGTAGCGCCCGTTCCCGAAATCGGAAAGCTGATAGGTAAGTCCGCCGGCCGATTCCACGTAGACGGTGGCACGCAGCTCCGGCTGGAGCAGTATGCTGTCTGAAAGGTTTCGGGTCCGCGACAGCAGGAAGACCGTGGAGTCGGTTCCCCCGTTGATAAAGCCGTCCACCACCAGGAAGTTGCCTTTGGCCTTGGTGACGGGGGGCAGGTAGGGCTGCTTGCAGGCTGGCCAGGTGGCTAGCGACAGCATACAAACCAGCAGGAGAGGCAGGGAAGTTCGTTTCATGGTCAGAATCGGAAATTGTAGGTGATGAATGGAATGGCCGATCCGAAGATGGACAGCTTGTAGCCGTGAACCACCCCGTTTTCCTCCACGAAATATACAGAGTATGGGTTCCTGCGCCCTGTGATATTGTATACGCCCAGGGACCAGGCATTGTGCGTCAGTTTCTTGACCTTGTGGTTGCCATCGATATTCATGGAAAAATCAGTCCGGAAATAATCCGGGATCCGGAACTGGTTGCGGTCTGAATAATACAGGCGCTGGGAGCCGGCCAGGTAATAAACCGCAATGGGCAGCGTAATGGGGCGGCCCGTGCTGTAGGTCATATCCAGCGAGATACTGAACCGGTGGGAAAACCGGTAGTTACCGACCAGGTTGGCCACATGCGGCTTGTCGAAGTTGGCCGGGTAATATTTTCCCCCGTTGATCAGTTCACCGGCGATCGGGTCATCCTGCTTTACCAGGGTTCGCGAGTAGGCATAACTGACCCATCCGTTCAGTTTGCCGCTTTTCTTTTTGACCATCAGTTCCACCCCGTAGGCATAGCCGCTTGTATTGATCACATCGGTTTCGATATGGTGGTTGAGCACCAGTTGGGCGCCGCTTTTATAATCGAGGTAGTGCTGCAGGGTCTTGTAATAAACCTCCACGGAAGTCTCAATGGAATTGGACCTGAAATTCTGGTAATACCCGAGGGATACCTGCTGGCCGGCCTGGGGGTGGATATTGGGGTCACTCAGTTTCCAGATATCGGTGGGGGAGATGGCCGTGGTATTGCTCAGCATGTGGATGTACTGGCGCAGGGTGTTGAAGGAAAGCTTGACCGAACTGGAGCCCGACAGGCTGTAACGGCCTGACAGGCGGATTTCCGGACCCTGGTAAGTTTTGATGAAATGCCCCGATCCATAATACGCGGTGTCCACTACGTTGAATTCCGTCCGGGGCAGCCCCGGCGCATACCGGTTAACTGCCTGGGGGCCCAGGTAGCCGAACAGGGAGTACCGCAGACCGCCGGTGACTGAGAAGCGCTGGCTGAGGTCTAAACGGTCACCCAGGTACAGGGCATTTTCCAGGCCTTGTTCTGCCCGGACCACATCCGGGCTAACCAGGGATTGAGGGCCGTTGGGCTGGTAGCTTCCGGGGTGCAGTTTATACAGGGTGGATTGGATCCCGAAATCCAGGTTGTGGCGGGGGGAGGGTGTGTAGGTGAAATCTGCCCGGAGGTTAACCTGGCTGATATCAAAGGAAAGCTGGTAGGCATTGAGGCCGTTGTTCTCGCTGGCTACCCGGTACCGGTAATAGTCGTAACCCCCCAGCAGTACCCCGTATAACTTGTTATTGAAGATATGTTTCCACTTCAGGTTGGTATTGCGGTTGACATACCGGTAGGAGGTATCCGAATTGAGCCGGAATCGATCGTTACTGGCGTAGGCGGTAAAATAAAGCGTGTTTTTCCCATTGAACTCATGGGTGAGGTGCAGGTCCAGGTCCGAGAAACCTGCGCTGCTGTGCCGGTACGCCTGGTTCTTGATGTTTTTCAGGATCCAGTCCGAGTAGGTGGTCCGGGCGCCCAGAATGAAGGTGGTCTTGTCACTCCCCAGGGGGCCTTCCAGGGTGAGTTTGCTGGTCAGGGGCCCGATGCCGCCTACGCCGGAGAATTTCTTCTTGTTGCCGCTGCGTGTGGTGACGTCCAGTACGGAGGAAATCCTGCCACCGTATTTTTCTGGGATACTGCTCTTGTAAAGCTCGATGTCCGAGATCACATCGGGATTGAAGGACGAGAAAAACCCGAACAGGTGGGACGGGTTGTAGATCGTCGCGTCATTGAACAGGATCAGATTCTGGTCAGTGGAGCCACCCCGTACGTTGAATCCGGTGCTGGCTTCCCCGACCGTGGTCACACCGGGCAGGGTGAGTACGGCCCGGATCACGTCCGCCTCACCGAAGACGACGGGAATCTGTTTGATAGTACCGATATTGATTTTTTCGACCCCCATCTGTACGCCCCGGACGCCGGATACGCGGTCAGAAACCACCACGACGGCTTTCAGGCTGGGGACATAATCATGCATTTCGATGGAAAGCTTCCCGTCCCCGTACAGCGCGATCTGGCGTCGGGTTTCCTGCATGCCGATACTGGAGATGCGTAACTGGTGGCGGCCCCGGGGCAGGGTCAGGGAAAAATACCCAAACTGGTCCGTTACGGTACCTACCGGGGGCTGGTCGACACTGATCGCTGCGCCGGCAATGGCCTCACCGGTCCGGATATCGCGCACATAGCCCGCCAGGGTAGCGTTTCCGCCTTTCAGCTCATTGGAGCGGGTACCGATCTCGTAGAGTTTGTTTTCTTCGTTCGCTGTCCGTGCAGGCTTTCCGGAATTACCTGCTTCGGCAAAAGGGCCGCTGGCCGAGTCCCGGCTGCCGGTGCGGTACCGGAAGAAATCCCCGGGCAGGGTGGTGGCGATCGGGTAGGAGCGGGTAATGAAGATATGGCCCAGGCTGTCACCGGCATAACGAAACGGAGTATCCCGCAATGCCTGGTCCAGGGCCTCCCGGATACCGGCTCCGTCCACCTGGATGGATACCCGCAGGCTGTCCAGTTCCTGCGGGTCATAATAGAAGCGGCAGCCACACTGGCTTTCGGCCTGCTCCACGAACCGGGCGAAGGGTTCGTTATCCAGGTGGATGCTCAGGGACCTGCCCTGCTGGGCACTGGCAACCAGGCAAAGCAGGAACAAGGGGACCGTCGAGCAAGTCCGTAGTAGTTGGTTCATGTCAGTGGTTTAGCCGGTCAAAGAGCCGGGCGGATTCAACCAGGGCCTGTTCCGGCTGTTTTCTGTATTTAATGTGCTGGTTTTTGAGGTTTTGCAGAAGCTCCTTTTTGTGGGGGGCCAGCAACCGCCATAAACTGTTCCGCGAGGTTACCGCCCGGAAGGTACCCTCCCTGTATAAATAATAGGAACTGCTTTCCGTAAAATTTATTTCCATGTCCGCTGCCCGGGTCTTCTCCTGTACTTTTTTTACCCGCCTGGCAAGTAGCCGGGTAGGCCCGTTATACAGCTGTTCATAGAAGCCGGCGGGGAGGTTGGATTCCCGGTCCCTGAGCCGGATGAAATGATGCCCTTCCAGCTCAAAGTAGGAAACCTTGTCCTCCACCAGGCGCACTTTGTATACCTGGTTGAAGTGCAGGGTAACCAGCTGGTCGTGCTGGATATCATACTGAAGGGGGACCTGCCGGTAAAGGGTTCCGTCGTAATACAGGTTGCCACTGACCATGCCGGTGCTGAGAAAATAGGGATCTCCCTTTACTGTGCGGTCATAGTCCAGGTACTGGCTTCCGTTATATAATAACCGGACCTCACCGACCGACCGGCTGAAGTAATCGATTGCCTGGTCAAATGCCTGCTGGACCTGGAGGCTGTCGGAAGGGACCGGTTGGGAGAATACCTGGGTAATGGCACAGCAGGGCCCGCAGCAGGCAAACAGGATACACAGTATTTTTCTCATCGGCAGTACAGGCGTCGGTTAAGATGATGCGTTTGCGGGTAAGATACTTATTTTTTGCTTCCGCGCGGGGTCCGGACTTTCAAAATACCACGAACAGCCAGAAAAAACGACAAACCTACCTGAAATTTTCGGTCAGTCCGCGATGGAATCCTTATGGAGACAAGGCCTGCCAGTTAGACGTTGCTTTCTTCGGAAAGAATGGTGCCGGCAAGATTTTCCAGCGTAAGGTAACCCAGGTGCAGCGCATCCTGTTTCGGCCTGTCGGCCGGCACCAGGGTAATGGCATAGTTGTGTTTCATGGGACCAGGCAGTATATCCTCCGCGGGATACCAGTCGTCCACATCGATTCCATACTTGTCATCAATAGGGGAGGCGGCGCCCGCAAATCCCGTATGGCGGTAAAAGGCGGTCTGGCGCGCCTCGCGGACTGCGTGACCGCTGTCAGGGTCCACTACCAGCATCCGGTAATGAAATTCCTCAAATTCATCCGGTCTGTATCCGCCCAGGTTCAGGAAAAATAACCGGGGTCGCCCGGTTTCGGCGCTGACCTGCTTGTCTTCGCCCTCGCGCGGGGTCACCAGTACGGAAAATCCATCTACCTGGCTGACCTGTCGCCAGGCATCCCTGTGGAGCCGGCCACGGGCTTCCGGCCAGGCCTGCTCCATATCACCGCGCAGGTCAGCCAGACGGGAGGCGATGCCAAAGGAAAGATCATGCTGTTCGATAGGCCGGCCAGGGGGTTTGCAGCCCAGTAGCACCATAAATAGGAACACAGGTTGCATGGCTTGTTGATTCCTATTTGGATAAAGATAGCGGATTTAAACGCCATCGGCCCGGCCCGGGCCGATGGCTGGCGGCAGATTCGGGTAAATTCTTATCAGGCAGGGTATTAGCCGGAAAGCCGGCTGCGGATTGCGGCCCCGGCATCGCGCGTCCGGCCCCTGGCGCCGGGGCCCGTCCAGGCCTTGGGGTGAAAAATTGTGCTGGGGATTCCGCGGAAAGTTGTGTAAATTAGGAGTGCTATCCTCCAACCCCTGGGAACCCTCGCTCAAAACCGATTTGTTTACCTTAAAATTTTAATCCCATGGTTCAGACTGACGTCTCACAGCTCTCCAGCGAGTGCAACGCCTGGAGGGAGGCCCTGCGTTCCTACCGGGAAGAATTCAGCAGGGACAAGATCCGCCTGCTTCAGGCAGCAGGCCACTCGCTCAGCAAAGACCAGCTGCAGGAGTTGGAGCACCTGCAAAACCAGTTTCACATCCAGCTGATCAACATCCATGATCTCAAGCAGGCCATCAAGTTACACGACCGGAAAATGTCCCTGGAACGGGCGGCTGGTCAGGAAGGACAGGACGAAATGATGGCCGAACACGAAAACCTTCATGGCCAGTATGAGATACTGACCCAGACTCTCCAAGATCTTCGCCAAGAGTTCGACCGGTTCCTGGAACGGTCGCATACCTGAATAACCTGCTCACTGACTGAGATCCCCACACGCCCCAGGCGGTGGATCAGGGCCGCAATGCCTGACGGACCGGCCCCATTGTTCACCTATAAAAAATAAGTCCATGGCAGAATTTGATACATCCCACGTAAAGAATGTCGTCTTGCTGGGCCATGCCGGCTCCGGTAAGACGACCTTAGCGGAATGCATGCTCTTTGAAGCGGGCCTGATTACCCGCCGGGGCACGATCGCCGAGCGTAACACCGTTGGCGACTACCACGAACTGGAACAGCAGCGCGGAAATTCCATATTCAGCAAGCTCCTGCATACCCGATGGCGGGGGTATAAGATCAATATTCTGGATACACCGGGCTACGATGACTTCTCGGGGGAGGTCATTTCCGCCCTCCGGGTGGCTGATACTGGCGTCATGCTGCTCAATGCCGTCATGGGCGTGGAGGTCGGTACCGATATCATCTGGGAATATACCGAACGGTTCAGGACACCCATGATCTTTGCGGTCAACAAGCTGGATGACGACAATGCGGATTTTGACCGTACGGTCCGGGAAGCCAAGGCCCACTTTGGCAATGCGATTGTGGTGGTACAGTATCCCCTGCAGACCGGGGCGGGCTTCCATGAAATCGTGGATGTCCTGCGTATGACGCTGTACAAGTTCCATGATGCCGGAGGCAAACCCGAAAAGTTGCCCCTCCCTGAATCCGAGCGGGCACGCGCCGACGCCCTGCATAAGGAGCTGATCGAAGCCATTGCCTCCAACGATGAAACCCTGATGGAAAAATACTTTGATAAGGGGGAACTGGATGAGGACGAAATGAAGGAAGGGCTGAAAAAGGCCATGATCCACCACGACCTGTTCCCTTTGTTCTGCCTGTCGGCAGAACGTAATATGGGCAGTGGACGCCTGATGGGCTTTATTGACAATGTATGCCCTAGTGCCAATGAGATGCCACCGCAAATCACCCTGGGTGGCGAGAAGCTGCCCTGCGAAGCGGATGGCCCTCCCTGCCTGTTCGTTTACAAGACGGTGTCTGAACCTCACGTGGGAGAGCTTTCCTTTTTCAAGGTTTATTCCGGAACCATTCGCAGTGGAATGGAACTGGAAAATGAGACAACCGGGGTATCCGAGAAACTGAGCCAGCTGTTCCTGGTGGAGGGTAATAAGCGCACAAACACCAACGAGCTGGCAGCCGGGGATATCGGTGCCACCCTGAAACTGAAAAATACCCATGTCAACAATACCTTGCATGCCCGGGGCCGCAACTATGCACTCCGGCCCATTGAATTTCCTCCCCCGAACATGACGGTGGCCATTGAAACCGTGCGCAAGGGCGAGGAAGAAAAACTGTCCCAGGCCCTACACCAGCTTAAAGAGGAAGACCCTACCATGATCGTGGAGTATTCCCCGGAACTGAAGCAGACCCTGATTCATTGCCAGGGTGACATGCATTTGGCCGTTGCTAAATGGAAAATCGAAAACCTCTTTAAGCTGGAAGTGAAGTTCATGCGTCCCAGGATCCCGTACCGGGAAACGATCCGTAAAATGGCGGAAGCCAATTACCGGCACAAAAAGCAGAGTGGCGGCGCAGGCCAGTTTGCCGAAGTGTTCATGCGGATCGAGCCCTGGTACGAAGGCATGCCGGACCCGAACGGGTTAACCGTACGCGGAAGGGAATCCTTTGACCTCGACTGGGGTGGTAAACTGGTGTATTACAATTGTATCGTCGGCGGAGCCATCGATGCGCGATTCATGCCGTCCATCCTGAAAGGCGTCATGGAAAAGATGCAGACGGGGCCGCTGACGGGTTCGTACGTGCGCGATGTCCGGGTCTGCGTGTACGATGGCAAGATGCATCCGGTGGACAGCAATGACATCTCCTTCAAGATCGCCGGACTGCAGGCATTTCGCCACGCGTTCCAGCAGGCCGACCCGCAGATTCTCGAACCCGTATACACCGTAGAGGTTCTCTGCCCCGATGACCTGACAGGCGCAGTTATGGGAGATTTGCAAAGCCGGCGCGCCATCGTGGAAGGCATCGAGAACGAAGGTCAATTCCAGAAAGTGCTGGCCAAGGTTCCCCTGGCTGAAATGGACGGCTATTCGTCCGCGCTTCGCTCCATCACACAGGGCCGGGCAAAATTCAAGATGCGATTTTCGGAATATGTACCGGTTCCCTTTGATGTACAGCGCAGGCTGGTGGATGATTACAGCAAGACAGCCAGGGAGGAATTGGTCTGACCTGTTCGCATTTCATTCTGTCATGGCCGCCGGATGGCGGCCATGATCTTTTCGGACCTGTCCTAGGGGCCCGGCAGCGTGACCCGGTTTCCCGCCGGCCCGGTTTGGGGGGCACGTGCCTGCCAGGCAATCGCTGCCGCGTCAGGAAAAACCGGTCAGCAGCGCGATCAGTATGGCCGCCAGGATCACCAGGGCGCGTAAGGGGGGGCGGATCCCCAGCGTCCTGCTTACGATGGCCCGGTTCCAGAAGACCAGGTGGGTGGCCAGCACGATCAGGAGGAATACTTGTGTGAGGTAGTCCGGTTGCGCCATTCCGGGCAGTCCCGGCCGTTCGGTTGCCTTCGTGGTCCAGCCTTCCCGGAGGCTGACCAGAATTCCGGTCGCCTGCCAACAAAGCCAGAACATCAACAGATACCAGCCCAGGGGCCGGGATTTGCATACCAGGTAAATACCCCAGGGCACCAGTACCCAGGCGACGAGCTGCCGGTAAAGGCCGGCACCGGCCAGGCCGCCCGGATGCTGTAAAAGCGCACGGGCTGAATTCAGGTCCCCCGAGAAAAAAAACAGCAGCAGGCATCCCAGGGTAATTGCGGCCCAGCGTACCGATGTGTGCGGCAGGGACGGATTTGGCGGGACGAGGCTGGCCCGTAGCCAATGCGGGAAGCGCCCCCGGAGGGCGGTACCGGGCGGAGCCTTTCCGGCGTCAGCCCGGCTGTCCGCGGCTGCAGCCGGGATCACTTCCGGATTCTGGAGCCCGATGTTTCGGGACTCCAGTTCGCGGAGGGCAGCCCGGACCGCGTCCGGCTGGTAATCACTGGCATGTTCCAGGATGTCCAGCAGGTCCTCAAAGGAATAGTTACGATAACGGGAAGAATATTCGTTTTCCATACATTGCCAAGGGCTGCAGACCGGCCGGTTAGCTGCCCAAGCCCACCGGCGCCGGATGGTGTCATGGGTTGGATCGGTTGCCCAGCCAGCTCTTCAGTATGGCTGATTGCAGCGCGTCCGGTTGCGGGACAGGAGCCATGCTGAAACTTCGCTCCTGCCTTTCGAAAACGGGTAACAGGGCCTGGTTCTGCTCTCCGTCATGCCGGTAGACCACGACGACAGAGTCCCCGGGCTTTTTTCCGCGCAGCAGGTCATCGAGCGATTGTCTGATCGCCGGCCGTCCATCCAGTTGGAGCAGCACGGACCGGGGGCGCAGTCCGGCGTCCCAGGCCGCTGAAGGCCAGTCCACCGCAGTCACCAGCAGGCTGTCTCCCCGCGGCCGGGCCGCCAGACCCAGGTAGGATCCCGCGATCCTTTTCAGGGACGTATCTATGGCGATTCCGCCATATGCCAGGTACCTGGGGTAATCCACCGGCTTTACTGTGGTCGTGTAATCAAATAAATCCGAAAGGTCGGTACCGGCTTCCTTTTCACAGACCTGACGAAACTCCGCTTCCGTATAGCCCCGTTTGCGCACCTGGTAATATTCGTGGTACAGGATGCGCATGACATCATCCAGGGAATGGCGGTTATGGCTGGCATGCCGTATGGCAAAATCCAGCAGGAGTCCCACGGCCGGCCCCTTGTCATAGTAGGAGATGGTTTTATTTATGTCGTCGCCCGTCCGCCCGAAGGGTCCGTCCGACCAGGTATCGTAACTGGCCTGTACCAGGGACTGGAAAAGGTGGCCGGGCTTGTTCTCGTAGGCCCTGATATTCTGCTGAAACGAACCAAGCAGTTCGTCCAGGGTAGACAGCCCGGCGCGTTGCACCATCAGGTATTCGTAATAGACGGTGAGGCCTTCGGCGACCCACAGCATGCGAGTGGGGCTTCCCTTGTCGTAATCAAAGGGCCCGAGTTCGATGGGCCGGATCCTTTTTACATTATAGTGATGAAAATATTCATGGGCCAGGAAATGCAGCATCCGCAACCGCCCCCCGGGAGTCTGCAGGCCGTTGCCGCTGAAGCTGACCGTGGTGGAGTTCAGGTGCTCGATCCCGCCCTGGCCCGGGCCGATGGCCAGGAACGTATACTGGCGATAGGGGATATCCCCAATGATATTTACCCCGGCCTCCACCACTTCTTTAAGATCCTTGAGGAAAGCGTCCCGGTCGAATTCACCCAGCTGAATCCCCACAAAGCGGTGGGGGACGCCCCTTATATAAAAGGGAGGCAGGTATTCCAGGTTGCCGATCAAAAGCGGCGAATCATACAGGACATCAAAGTTGGGTGCGGTGAAGGTGTAGGGGGCCCCCTTCAGGGAGTCCAGTCCCGTAGCCACCTGGTGCCACCCGGGAGCGGGGCGTATCTGCAGACGCACCGGAAGCGCCAGCTGGTTTTTTACATAGAGCAGGACGCCCGTGGGAACGAGGTATCCATGGGTACTGTCAAGTACAGAGGTAGCCACAAAATGGCGGGTAGCCTCCACGTCATAATGCAGGATGACGGCACCTGGGCCATGGTTCACGGCCCAGGTGTTCAGGGACGTTTGCCGCCAGGATAGTTCATGGCCTGCCGGGTCGGTGGCCCGGAAGCCTGAGACGTTCCGGGCATAGTCCATGATCTGGTAATATCCCGGCGACCAGGCCGGCATCTTGAACTCCGTCTGGGTTCCCTGCAGGCCGGTGCACCGCATTTCCACCTGGAAACGGTGATTTTCCGGGTGCTCCATGGAAACGGTAAAGGTAATAGGCTGACCCGCCGGGTGGGCCCAGGTCGACACCGAAAAGAAAAGCAGGATCGCTGGCAGGAAGCGGAGAGGATGGGGCCGATCGGCCGGAATGACAGGGTTGCGCATGTTACTTGATTAACTTGGTAAAGGTCAGGAATTTCTGGGGGGCAGTGCCCGAAAAAAACAACCCCCTTCAGATTTCCGGGGGTTGAATAGCGTGGGCACCGAAGGTCCTCAGGACCCTATACCTTTTTGTCAAAACTGACACATTCCTTGAGTTCTTTTTCGGAATAGGCCAGTCCGTATTGCTTGAGCACGTCCTCGGGAACCCCGTTCCATTGATTGGGTGTATTGCCGATGTAGCCTACGTCCTTCACACCGATTTCCGAGGTGTAAAAACCGGTAGCCGTCAGGTTGCGCATCAGGCTGAAGAAGGCAACCCCGGGCTGCATGTCAGGCTTGGCTTTCTTGGGGTAGGCGATCTGGTCCACCATTTGTATCTGCTGTTCATGCGTACAGTCCCGGAAGGGTTTGTCAAACTGCCGGATGCATTGCATGTCCAGCCACCGCAGGCCTCCGCGCATGGGTGTCTGGTGTCCCGGCTGGTCCTTGACAATAAATTCAATGAACTCGGGTACTTTGGCATCGCTCGCACTGCCGCTCACCTCATCCTTCGGTATGATAATGTCAGCCAACAGGGTAATTGTTGCCATTTCATGCTCCGTGAAAAAGGTTTTGGAGATTACTTCCTTGTAATGCTCTTCTTCCTCTTTCATACGGTTGAGGGTCGATACGGTAGCATTCGCATCGCTGAGCACTGCTTTTTTATCTTCCGATTTACAGGCCTCTACCAGTACGCCGGTGGAAATGGTACCGACCAGTAAGGTTTTGATTGATTTTCTTCTGTCCATGTTGAAGCGTTTGGCTGGTAATGATAGTTGATGAACGCTTAGATTTCGCGCTTTTTCATTTGATCCACGATGTATTCGCTGGTCCGCATCGACAGGGCCAGGATGGTCCAGGTGATGTTTTTGTCTGCCTGCGATACAAACGGTCCGCCGTCGACGCAGAACAGGTTTTTGCAGTCATGCGCCTGGCTGAATTTGTTCAGGGGCGCGCGGCGGGGATCATTACCCATGCGCACGGTACCTGCCTCGTGGATGATATTCCCCGGGTTATGTAACCCGTAGTTATTATGCGGCCCGTCGTCTCCACCCCAGGTGATGACGGCTCCCATGGCATGAAGGATTTCGGAAAAGGTCTCCTTCATGTGCTTGGCCTGCTTTATTTCGTAATCCGTATAACTGGTGTTAAAGCGCAGGACCGGGATCCCGTACTTGTCCACTACGTTCGGATCGATTTCGCAATAGCTGTCTTCCCTGGCAATGGCTTCGCCGCGACCGGCCATGCCGACATGGGCACCGAAGAAATACCGGTAGTCTTCCTTCAGGGAAGCCCCGTATCCACCGGCCTCTTTCTGTTTACCCTTGATCTTGTAGGTGCCGTTCAGGTTTTCAATGCCCCAGCTGAAACCGTAAAGCGGCATGCCGAAACCACCCCCGTATTCGATGTGGTATCCGCGGGGGAAATCAAGTTTCTTATTGTCCAGCCACCAAGGCGTGTACACGTGCATGCCCCCTACGCCGTCTTCATTGTACCGCTTGCGGTCAAAGAGTTCGGGGATAATGCCGCCCATATCGGCCCCGGTGGAATCGTGCAGGTATTTGCCTACCACATTGCTGCTGTTGGCCAGCCCGTTGGGATGGCGCGGGGATTTGGAATTCAGCAGGAGGCGGGCACTTTCGCAGGCACTGGCAGCCAGGATCACCGTGCGACCGCTGACCTGGTATTCCTGCAAATCGTCTTTATTGATGTAGGACACGCCGGTGGCGAGGCCTTCCTTGTTGGTCAGGACTTCCCGGGCCATAGCGTTGGTCACCAGGTCTACATTCCCGGTCTTGAGGGCCGGGATGACCAGGCAGGAAGAGGACGAGAAATCGCCATACACCTTGCAGCTGCGGCCGCACTGGGCGCAGAAAAAGCATTGGCCCCGGTCGTCATTGATCTTCTTGGTGAGAATGGACAGCCGGCTGGGAATTACGGGGATCCCGATGCTGGTGGCTGCCCGCTTGATGAACAGCTCATGTAGGCGCGGCTTGGGAGGAGGCAGAAAAATCCCGTCCGGATCGTTTTCGAGCCCCTCGTTGGTGCCGAACACGCCCAGGAGACGGTCAATTT
This sequence comes from Chitinophagaceae bacterium, assembly GCA_035549175.1. Classification (GTDB taxonomy): domain Bacteria; phylum Bacteroidota; class Bacteroidia; order Chitinophagales; family Chitinophagaceae; genus DASTSN01. The sequence goes on from DASZRL010000085.1 coordinate 18,634, forward strand.
TATCATAATAAGGTTTTACGTCCTCATAACCGATCGGCCAGTCATCGCCCAGCCCGTCAATACTGCGCCGCTTGAAATCCTTGGGCCCGAACCGGAGCGAAATCCGGCCCCAGTGGTTGGTCCGGCCGCCCAGCATACGCGCGCGCCACCATTCCCATTTGGTATCCCCCACGTGGGTATAGGGTTCCCCATCGATTTCCCAGCCCCAGTAACAGCCGTCGAAGTCTCCGAACGGACGGTATTTGGTACTGGCGCCGCGGCGGGGCGACTCCCAGGGATTCTTCAGTTGGCAGGAATCCTTGGCGGGGTCAAACATAGGGCCGGCTTCCAGCAGGCAAACCTTCAGGCCGGCGTTGGCCAGAACATAGGTGGCCATACCGCCGCCGGCACCGGAGCCGACGATGATTGCATCATACTGCTTCGGTTGTTTTTTAACTTGTAAATCTCCCATAATCCGGAAAAAAAATTTAATTGGTGAAGACGCAATAAAAGTAGGATATTCTCCCAAATCACGCGCGCATTTTTTACATTCGGGGCAACCCATTAGAAAAAACATTCATGTCGGTTTTCCTTGGTATTGATATCGGCACTACGCATGTCAAAGTGCTCGCCTACACAAGCGGTAGCGGAGCGGTCCTGGAGGATAAGGAGACCTATGCGCTGCATCAGCCGGTCCCCGGATTCTGCGAGCAGGATCCCCGCGAAATACTGGCAGCCTGGGAGGCGGTGATGGAGCGGACTTTCCGGCGCCTGGATGCCCGGCAGGTGACAGCGGCCTGCTTCAGTTCAGCCTATCATAGCATCCTGGCGGTGGATGCGGCCGGCGAACCCATTACGCCGCTCATTACCTGGGCGGATACGCGGAGTGAAGCCTATGCGCGTGAACTCGCGGAAAGCGGCCGGGCCCACGCGTTGTTTCAGCGGACAGGCACCCCGGTTCACCCCATGTCCCCCCTCTGCAAAATTGCCTGGATCCGGGACCAGCAGCCGGAAATCTTTACCCGGGCGCGGAAATTCCTTTCGATCAAAGAATTTATCTGGTGGCAGCTTTTCGGCCAGTATGAGGTGGATTATTCCGTCGCCTCAGCCAGCGGACTATTTAACCTGCAGGAACGTACCTGGGATACCTCGGCGATGGCCTACTGCGGATTGGACCCGGCGCGGCTGGGCCGGCCGGTATCGGTGCTGCATGCACGCACCGGCCCGGCAGGGCGCTACCGGCAGCGGTGGAACCTTCCCGCAGACGTCCTGTTTTTTATCGGATCCGGCGATGGTGCCCTGGCCAACCTGGGCAGCGGGGCGATCGGACCGGGCCAGGGCGCCCTGACCATCGGCACCAGCGGAGCGGTCCGGGTGGCCTCGCAGACGGCCCGGCTGGATCCGGCCGGGCGGCTGTTCACCTACCGGATGACCGATGACTGGTTTGTGCAGGGCGGCGCCATCAATAACGGAGGGATCGCCCTGCAGTGGTTCCTGGAAACCCTGGGACCTCCGGGCCTGTCGCCGGACAGTCTCCAGGTTGGTACCCTGCTGGAGGAACTGACCCAGGTCCCTGCCGGTAGCGGGGGGCTGGTCTTTCTTCCCTACCTGCTTGGGGAGCGATCGCCTGTCTGGGATGCGCAGGCCCGCGGAGCGTTTATCGGGCTGCGCCTGGGACATACGCGCCGCCACCTGCTGCGGGCCGTCCTGGAGGGCATCTGTTTTTCCCTGCGCCAGGTAACGGCCCTGCTGGAAGCCATGGGTCCGCTGCATACCCTGCATGCCACGGGCGGATTCACACAATCCCCCTTCTGGGTCCAGTTGCTGGCTGATATCCTGGATAAGGAAATCCGGGTAGCCTCCGAGGCGGACGCTTCGGCCATGGGGGCGGTATTCCTGGCCATGCGCGGTGCGGGATGGATAAGCGACTGGCAGCAGATCGCCAGCCTGCTGCCTGCGGGTACCCTATACCGGCCTTCCTCCGGACAACATGCGCGGTATAGCGAGAATTTCCGGGTCTTTGAACACCTGTACGAAAAGTTGCAGGATGATTTCCGGCACCTGGACCGGTCTCCAAAGAAATCCTAATTTCAGGCTCCCGGCCGCGGATACGGCCCGGGAGCCTATAACCGAAATATTGTCATATGAAGCATTTTCTCGCTGTGTTGCTGGCCAGCATCCTGCTGACTGGTCCAGCCAGGTCCCAGTACCTGGATTCAACCTATGCTGAACGCCTGGGCTATCCCAAAGGCGCACGCGTCATTATCCTGCATGTCGACGACGTGGGGATGTCTTTTGATTCCAACGAGGGAGCGATTGCGGCCATGACCCGGGGGATCGCCACCAGTTGCAGCGTGATGATGCCCTGTCCGTGGGTCCCGGCCTATATCCATTATTTGCGCCAGCATCCCCAGACCGATGCCGGCCTGCACCTCACCCTTACCTCGGAATGGAAAGAGTACCGGTGGGGCCCGCTGAGCGGCAAATCCCAGGTGCCCGGCCTGGTGGACGGCGAAGGAGATCTCTGGCCGGATGTCGCCAGCGTGGTGCAGCATGCTTCCGCCGACGAGGTGGAAACGGAAATCCGCGCCCAGATCGCGCGGGCCCGGGACATGGGATTTGTACCCACCCACATGGACAGCCATATGGGTACGCTGTTCGCCTCGCCTGCCTTCCTGCAGCGGTATGTAAAACTTGCCATCGAATACCATATACCCGTGATGTTTCCGGCCGGCCATGCCACGCTGATCGCCCGCCAGCATATCCTGCCGGCCGACCAGCTACCCGGCCTTCGTCAGATGGGCCGCCTGCTCTGGAATGCAGGCCTTCCCGTCCTGGATGATATATTCAATGAAAGCTATGACTGGAAAATTCCGGCTGACGTCGCCGGCTCGCCCGCCAAGCTGGCCGCGTTCAAAACCGCCAAGTATATCGAGGCACTCAGGACCCTGAAACCCGGCATCACCTATGTGATCATGCACTGTACGATGCCAACCGAAGTGTTTTCCCATATAACCGATTCAGGCCCCACGCGCCGGGGGGACATGCTGGCCATGGAAAGCCCGGAACTTGAAAAGTTCATCCAGGACCAGGGCATTATCCTGACCACCTGGCGCGAACTTTCCGAACGAAGGAGCCGGCTGCACTGATCGGGGGAACTCAATAAAAAACGCCAATGAAGAAATTATTTATGGTATTCGGCTTTCTGACCCAGTTATTTTCCGGAAGGTCCCAGCAAGGGGACTTTGCAAAATACCCGGTCTATGAAGGCGCTGACCTGGGCCTGACCTACTCGCCAGCCACCTCCTCGTTCAGGATCTGGGCTCCTACGGCCAGCCAGGCCGAACTGATCTTTTACCGCGAGGGACTGGGCGGACAGCCCCTACAGCGCATCCCGATGGAAAAATCCTCGGCCGGTACCTGGGTGGCCCGTTGCAAGGGAGATCTCAAAGGCCGTTTCTATACGTTCCGGGTGCAGGTATCCGGCAAGTGGCTGCAGGAAGTGACGGATCCCTATGCCCGCAGCGTCGGGGTTAACGGGCAGCGCGCCATGGTAGTGGACCTGGCGGCCACCGATCCTGCCGGCTGGGAGAAGGACCGGAGTCCTGCCTTCCTGCATGCCACCGACGCGATCATTTATGAGTTGCATGTCCGGGACGCCAGTATTTCCCCGAGCTCCGGCATCCGGCACCGGGGCAAATTCCTGGGCCTTACCGAGCGCGGCACCCGCAGCCCCCAGGGGCTGACTACCGGGCTGGACCATTTGCGCGAACTCGGGGTCACCCATATCCACCTGCTGCCCTGTTTTGATTTTAATTCCGTGGATGAACGGTTTGCCGATAAACCCCAATATAACTGGGGCTACGATCCGCTTAACTACAATGTGCCGGAAGGATCCTACGCAACCCAGGCTGCCGATGGGGTAAGCCGTATCCGTGAGTTCAAGCAGCTCGTGATGGCCCTGCACCAGAGCGGCCTTCGGGTGATAATGGATGTGGTATACAACCATACGGCCCTGACGGAAAACTCCCTGTTCAACCAGCTGGTGCCCGGCTATTATTACCGCCAGGCGCGGGACGGGGGCTTTTCCAACGCGACCGCCTGCGGGAATGAACTGGCCAGCGAGCGGACCATGGTGCGGAAATTCATGCTGGAATCCGTAGCCTACTGGGTACGGGAATACCATGTGGATGGCTTCCGCTTTGATCTGATGGGCGTGCACGATATCGGGACCATGAACCGCATCTCCCGGGAGCTTCACCGGATCCGTCCCGACCTCCTGCTGTATGGCGAAGGATGGACCGCCGGATCCTCTCCCGTGCCCGATTCCCTCAGGGCCCTTAAGAAAAATGTGGCGCGACTGGACCGTATCGCGGTTTTCAGCGACGACATCCGCGATGGGATCAAGGGAAGTGTTTTTGACGCCACGGACCGCGGCTTTGCCAGCGGGAAGCCCGGCATGGAAGAAAGTATCAAGTTCGGTATCACGGCAGCCTGCCGCCATCCCCAGGTCCAATACGCCCGGGTGAATTATTCCCGCTCACCGTATGCGACCCAGCCCTCCCAGGTCATCACTTACTGCGAGTGCCATGACAACCACACGCTGTGGGACAAACTGGCCGTTTCGTTCCCCACCGCTGCCGAACCGCTGCGGCGGGACATGCATAAGCTGGCCCTGTCCATTGTCCTGAGTTCCCAGGGTATCGCCTTTCTTCATGCCGGAACGGAATGGCTGCGCAGTAAAGGGGGGGTCGACAATTCCTTTGCTTCCCCGGACAGCATCAATGCCCTGGACTGGAACCTGAAAGCCGCGAACCGGGACGTGGTAGAGTATGTGGAGGCGTTGATCCACATGCGCAGGGAGCATCCTGCGTTCCGCCTGCAGACCGGCTCCCAGGTGGCAGCGGGTATCCGGTTCCTGAAGGGACTGCCTGGCGGCGTGGTGGCCTACCGGCTGAACGGCCAGGCGGCAAAGGACCGGTGGAAGGATATCCTGGTCCTGTTTAACGGGACGGGGCAGGTTCAATCGGTTTCCACCGGTGGCGGAACCTGGACCTATTATATCGGAGATAATTTACTGCGGGCAGGCGAGGCGTTGAAGCAACCCCAGCTCGATCTGGCGCCTTACAGTTGTTCGATCCTCTATAGCCGCTGAACCTTGGCTCCCGGCCCCTAGAGCCGGATGGTGGGAGGAAGGTATTTGGCGATCAGGTCCTCGTAATAGGGCTTTAGTTTTTCCACCACGGGTGGTGTGGGGCTCTTGCTGTACAGGTCGTATGGATTGAATTTTTTTACCCATTCGAACATCCGGCGGTCATGGTCATTCATCAGGTGATCATAGGCCTGCTCTCGGTGCTGGGCGTAAAAGGAATGGTAGCGGATCATGTACAGGGCCGGCTCCGGCAGGTAATCCTTCACCAGCTGGTACAGGTATTCATCATGACCCCAGGACATGCTGACCTGGTCCAGGCCGCAGTTGGGGGTGTACACCCCATACCGGGTATTGTACCGCTCGTCCCGGCTGTCGGGGTTGGCGGCGAAAAATTCGGGGTAAACTACCCGGTCCGAAAAGGCACAGCCCACCGGGAAGGTATCACCAACGACCGCCCACTGGGGTTCCCCGAACAGGCAGAGTACCTTACCCATATCATGGATGAACCCGGTCAGCACAAACCAGTCAGGGTGCCCGTCGGCGCGGATGGCTTCCGCGGTCTGAAGCAGGTGCTGCAACTGGTCCAGTTCGATATCCGGGTCAGAATCATCCACCAGGGTGTTGAGGTATTCCATCGCGTCCCAGACCGTCATTTCCTTGCGGCTGAAGGACAGGAATTCCGCTTTCTTTTCCTGGACAAAGGCAAAGGTCTGGTAGGTATGGTTGAGCCGGTAAAACTCCCGAACCGTATCACGGCCGGGGTTCTCGTAGTTGCGGTAGTCCTCCCTGGCCTTGGCGGTTTCCACGGTCGGATAGCGTTCCAGGACGTCGTCCTCCCATTGTTCCATACTGGAAAGCGGGTTGATTTCCTGGGCGGAGAGGGGTTTTGATTCGTTCATATAGCAGGCGATTGACTGGTATCGAATATACGTCAAATTTCCGGCACCCGGTAGGGGGTTTCCCCACGCAGGTTCGGTAACCGGCTTACCAGAATACGGTATAGAGGGCTGCCAGGATGCCCAGTACGACCAGGGATCCCGCCACAAAGGTCCTGGATACCCGGAACATCCGGGGATCCACTTCCAGAGCCCGGCCCGCTGCCCCCCGGTCCGGCCGGGCCAGGCTCATGATGACCATGACCAGGACCAGAAAGAGGAATACGATGGTCATGCGGTCCAGGAACGGGTAATCGGGAAAGGTGCCGTGGGTCCAGGCAGGCAGGAACTTTAGCAGGGCCGACAGGGGAATTGTCAGCAGGGCGGCCACCAGGGCGGAAGCCGAACTGGTCCGTGTCCAGAAAAAGCCGAGCAGGAAAATGGCCAGAACGCCAGGGGATATGAACCCGACATATTCCTGGATGAACTGGTAGGCCTGGTCCAGGGATCGCAGGGCTGGGGCTACCAGGGAGGCCAGGACCGTCGCCGCGATGACGACCCACCTGCCGGTGGCGACCAGCTGTTTTTCGGAGGCGTCCCTGCGCAGGTATTTCTTAAAAATATCCAGCGAGAAGATGGTGGCGATACTGTTGGTCTTGCCCGCCAGGGAAGCTACTACCGCCGCCGTGAGGGCCGCGAAGGCCAGGCCCTTGAGTCCTTGCGGCAACAGGTTCATCAGGGTGGGGTAGGCCTGGTCCGGTTTGAGTGCCCCGGTGCCGTCCAGCATTTCCTGGTGGAATAACCCATGGGCGTGAAGGACGAACATGGCAATGCCGGGGATGACGACGATGACCGGCACCAGCAGTTTCAGGAAGGCGGCAAAGAGGATCCCGCTGCGGGCCGTTTTGAGATCGGCACCTAGTGCCCGCTGGGTTATATACTGGTTGCATCCCCAGTAATTGAGGTTGTTGATCCACATACCCCCGATCAGCACGGACAGGCCGGGGAGATCTTTATAGTAGGGGTTCGAACGGTCGAAAATCATATGAAAATGAGACGGGGCCTGCTGACGGATAAGACGCAGTCCCTGAAGGATATTCCGGCCGTACCCGAAATGCTCGGACACCATCGTGAGAGCCAGGTAAGTGGTCACCAGGCCTCCCAGGATCAGGACGAGCACCTGCACCACATCCGTATACCCGATGACTTTCATGCCGCCCAGGGTGACCACGACGGAGAAAAGGCCCAGGCCGGCCATGCACCAGCCAAACGGAATGCCTGAAATGTCTGACACGGCCAACCCGCCCAGGTAGATGATGGAGGTAAGGTTGACGAATACATAGACCAGCAGCCAGAATACCGCCAGTACCGTACTGACGGTGCCGTTATAGCGTTGCTGGAGGAACTGGGGCATGGTATAGATCCGGTTCTTCAGGTAGACCGGGATGAAAAATATCGCCACGATGATCAGGGTCGCGGCGGCCATCCATTCGTAGGTGGATATCGCCAGCCCGAGGGCAAAGCCGGACCCGGACATCCCGATAAAATGTTCCGCTGAAATATTGGAGGCGATCAGGGAGGCGCCGATGGCCCACCAGGTCAGGGATCCTTCCGCCAGGAAAAAATCCTTGGTATCGGTTACCGGGGCCTTTTTGCGCCGGTAGATGTAGTAACCGTAGCAGGTGACTACGATAAAATAAAACAGGAAGACCGCGTAATCCAGGGGATGCAGTTGGTTCATGGCAGGCAATAGTCCGGTAATATAAAAAAAATGCCCGGCCGGGCAAAAAGGGGCTAAAAATGACAGGGGTCCCGCGTGGCCAGCCGCGCCGGGACGCGGGCGGGGATGTCTGGCAGCGCATACTCCACTCCGGTATACACTGGCGTTCGCCGGCGGGTTCAGGAATTCCCGGAGCTGCTCCGGTCCAGCTGGCGTCCGAGCAGGAATCCGGCCAGCGTCCCGGCCACGGTACCCGTTGCGATCCAGACAAGGGATTCCTGGGCGGCGAAATAGCTGATGGCTAGCCCGGCGACGCCTCCAATAAAGGCCATCACGCCCGCCGCATTGCCTTTGGATTTACCCTGATCTCGCCGGTTCGGTGGGGGTTGAACATGCTTGTGTTTGCGCCGGTGATGCGAGGAAGGCATGGTCTTTTTTTTGCCAGAAGGTACAAAAAATCGGCTGAACCACCCGGGCCTTCTGTAACCACAATCAGCGGGCGCGGTGATGGGTATCATTTCTCCGGGCGCCTGGGTAGGCTTGCTTTGTAGCGGCGGATCCAGGCCGGGTCCCGGACCAGGAGGGTTCGCCGATGGGTAGGCACGGATCACGACCCGGGAAATCGGTGACCATTTATTTGATTCAAAAAAAATACTAGTATGAAAAAGAAACTAATCACGGGTTTGCTTCTACTGGCCCTGCCGGCAAGTATGCTGGTTGCCCAGAAAAAGGACTCCATTCTCACCCTTCCGGGTGTAACGGTAACGGCGCTGGCCAAGGTTAACAGACAAATCGACCAGACCTTCCGGAATACTTTTCCCGATGCCATGAACCTGCACTGGTATAAGCAGGACAAGTATTACCTGGCAAAATTCATAAGCGAGGATATGAAACATAATGCCCTGTTTCAAAAGAACGGGTATTTAAAATATGATATCAGCTTCGGCTATGAAAATAACCTTCCCGATGAGGTAAAAAGCCTGGTTGCATCCAATTACGCGGATTGCCAGATCACCCGGACGATCAACCTGAAAGGGTCTGACCGGGATGTATGGGTAGTCAATCTGGAAAGTGTAAAACGCTACTATACAGTAAGCGTGGAGCAGGGTGAACTCAGTGTAGTGGAACAGTACGAAAAAGCTAATTGAGCGGCAGAACCGGAACGGAACCCATTTTGCAGGACACATGGAAAGGGGTAAATACCTCCCTGGCAGACGCAGGGAGGTTCCTTTTTGGTCCCGGTAGACCCACAGGCGTAGGAAAAGGACACCCGGCAGCGGGAGACATAAACGGGATGCCCGAAAAACCGGAGATTGATCTATATTAGGGGATGCAAAAATTTGACCTTTTCCCTGGTTATCGCGGCAGGTGCCTGGTATTGCCCGCCCTGGCCCTGCTGGCCTGCCTGCCGGCCTGCAGTAAGCAAGGCAGCGATCCGGGCACGCCCGCCACGCCGGCGGCCAGCATAGCCAATGTAACGCAGGAGCGCAGCACCCAGGCCGCCGTATTTCACTTTCAGGTGAGCCTGGACCGGGCCGCCACACAGGACGTTTCCATCCAGTATGCCACGGTGCCGGGTTCCGCCCAGGCCGGTAAGGACTTCACAACCGTTTCCGGGACCCTGCATATCACAGCGGGCTCTCTGACCGGCACCATCGATGTCCCGGTGAGTGCCGACAGCCTGCGCAGTCCCAACAAGACCTTTCAGGTTCAGCTCAGCAATCCCCAGCATTGCACGCTGCGTACCGATCATGCCACGGGGACCATCGTGGACGAAAACGGACTATACTTTCCCGTAGACAATACCGGCTACACGGGGGCCGATTCCTACCCGGGCTACACCCTGGTTTGGAGTGATGAGTTTGACGGTAACCAGATCAACTCCGGTAACTGGGGTTTTGACACCGGGAACAGCGGATGGGGCAACCATGAACTGGAGAATTATACCAACCGCAAGCAGAATGCCTTTGTCAGCCAGGGCAACCTGATTATCGAGGCCCGCCAGGAGGACCTGGGGGGCTCCTCCTATACTTCCGCCCGCATGCTGACCAAGGGAAAGAAGGCATTTCAATACGGCCGGGTAGATATCCGGGCCCGGATGCCCAGCGGAAAAGGCATCTGGCCTGCCCTGTGGATGCTGGGGGACAATATTGATCAGGCCGGCTGGCCCGCCTGCGGGGAAATGGACATCCTGGAGTTGCTGGGACAACAGCCGGACAAAATTTATGGCACCCTGCACTGGGGAGCCACCCCGGCAGCCCATGCCTCCAAGGGAAACAGTTACCAGCTTTCCGGCGGATCGTTTGATCAGCAATTTCATTTATACAGCCTGATCTGGAAACAGGACAGCGTCCAGATCCTCGTCGATGATAAGCCCTACCTGCAGGTCAGCCGGGGCGACGTAACAGGTGCCTATCCCTTTAACGCCAATTTTTTCTTTATTTTCAACGTGGCTGTGGGAGGCGACTGGCCGGGAGCGCCGGATGGTACTACCCAGTTCCCCCAACGGATGATCGTGGATTATATCCGGGTGTACCAGTAGGGAGACCCGCCAAAGGCTCCCGGATGCCAGATTTTTAATATCTTTAGCCATGCCATATGGGAATGCATTCATTAACCTGAAAAAGCCTGGCTATGATTACCCTGTTAATGGTCGTTTTCCTGTTCACCCTATTGGTGATGGGTTTTTTACTGTCCCGAAAAGAGGACCATGTGGTAGAGCTCCAGCAGCGGGTCGCGGTGCTGGAACAAAAAGTAAATAAGAAGATCATCAGTCGCCTGCTGTTTGTCGAACTGAAGTCTGTCAACAGTGTGCTGGACACGCTCAACAATTGTTTCTACGAGATGGACAAGGACGGAGACTACATCGTCGACAGCGAATACCGCCTGGAGGATGTGGGGGATGACTGGTGGGAATCCCTTTCCCAGGGGGACCTGGAAATTGTCAACCGGATGAAAAAAATGCGGGGCCAGGCCTGAGGGCCGCCGCAGCAGGGTGAAACCAACTTCTTTGCGTCTCCCCGCGCGTAGGTAATAGGGCAGGCAGGGCACCGGTCACCGGCAACCTGCCTGCCTTTTGTTTACCCGCACGTTTTACCGGAATGCCGGCTCATCCGCACTGGGGCCGTAACTACCCGGGATCGGGATATCCAGGAGCCGCAAAAAGACGCCCAGCTGGGCCCGGTGGTGCACAATCTGGCAAAAGGTCATCCGGATGACCTCACCGCTGGGAGACACATTCAGAATCTGCTCCCCGTTGCGAAGTGTCCAGGAAGGAAGCAGATCCTCCTCCCGGGCGGCAGCGAGCTGCTGCCTGCCGTCTGCCAGGGTTTTTTCAAAATGCTCCAGCACCTCATTTCTGCCTTTCAGGTCCGCGGGCTGGTAGTTGCTCTTGGCAAAATCCAGTTCCTGGGAGTTCAGGATCATGGATACCCAGCCAGGCAGTTCGGCGAGGTGCGTGGAAAGCTGCCGCAGGGTCATACTTTTCGGATGGGGTTTCCAGTCCCACCGGTCTTCAGGCAGACGTGCCAACATGCGCCGGGTGGTTATGGCTTCGCGGTCTATTTCCTTGAATAGGGATTCAATCAGGGTCATACAGGTTGTTTTTTGATGAGATCAAAGGAACAACCGCCGGGTGACAGCCCTATGTCAGCAGGGATCCTGAAAATTTTTGCAAAGGAAGGATTGACGGCACGGCAGGGACGCTCAGCCACCGATCTGGGCCATGGATTCATGGGGATCCCCTGGCTCGCGGCGGCGCCGCTGCGCTTCCCAGCCGTCCCGGGCCCGGTGACGGAGGGCCTCCAGCAGCCGGATCCGGATCTGTTCGTCGGAGGCCCCGGCCCGCAGCATATCGCGCAGGTTCAGGACGCCTTCATCGTACAGGCAGGTTTTCAACAAGCCGGAGGCAGTCAGACGCAGGCGGTTGCAGGTGCCGCAGAAAGTTCGCGAATAGGCGGCGATAACGCCGACCGTACCGCGGTGGCCGGGTACCCGGTAATTATAGGAGGTGGAGGCGGGTCCGTCCGGGATTTTTTCGAGCCCGGGGTGAGCCTCCCGGATGGCGTCCAGGATGCGCAGGTAATTCCAGGGCAGGTCGGCATAATGGCTGCCCTGGCCGTTAAAAGGCATCTCTTCGATGAAGCGGACGCTGACCGGCAACTCCCGGGTCAGGCTGACCAGGGGCAGGATATCTTCGGTATTCCTGCCATCCATGACCACCGCGTTGATCTTTACCTCAAGGCCGTGGGCCAGTAACGCCTCAAAGGTCTTCATCACCCGGTCGAACTCGTCTCGGTGGGTTATGCGCAGGAACCGTTGCCGGTCCAGTGTATCCAGGCTCAGGTTGACCTGGCGGATCCCCAGGTCGCGAAGGGCGGGTACCAGCGGTGCAGTCAGTACGCCGTTAGTCGTGAGGGACAGGTGCTGCAGGTTGGGCAGGGCGGCGAGGTCCCCGAGCAGGGACACCATGTCTCTTCGCACGAAAGGCTCACCACCGGTAACCCGGATCTTCGTTATGCCCATCCCGGTAAGCAGCCGGCAGATGCGCAGCATTTCGGCAGAGCTCATCAGCTCGTCGCGGTGAAGCCACGGAAGACCTTCCTGGGGCATGCAATAAAAGCAGCGCAGGTTGCACCGGTCGGTAACCGACAGACGCAGGTAATCAATCTGTCTGCCGTGGTTATCTGTCAGCATGGTCCGGGGTTGGGGGCAGGTTTTCGTGAATGGGAACCGTACGGTGTCGCAGGGGCGCGCCGGTCCGCCCGGAAAATACACTGATGATTTCCGCCAGGACCGACAGGGCGATTTCCTCCGGGGTGTTGGCACCGATATCCAGCCCCGCCGGGGCGTGAACCCGGCTCCGCGGTTCGGAATTGCCAGTCCATCCGGCATCGGCCAGGGCATTCCAGATCTTATCCATCCGTTTACGCGGGCCCAGTACACCCACGTAAGGAGCCGGGGAGTCCAGCAGGCCTGGTAGCAGGGAGCAATCGGTCTTGAAATCGTGGGTCATCAGCATGACGGCCGTAAACGCATCCAGGACCGGCCGATCCGGCCCCAGGCGGTCCATTACCCGGGACGCTGACTCATACAGGCTACGGCCTGCCTTCTGCACATGGGTCACCACGCTGATGTCAAAACCCAGCTCGCGGCCCAGCCGGGCCATCGGATACAGATCGTAATTACTGCCATAAAGGACCAGGTGGAGTGCTGGCCGGATCCATTCGGCCAGCAGGGTCACCTCCCTGCCGGCCGCGTCCAGCCGGAAAATCCGGGATTCCTGCCGGGCCAGGCAATCGGCGATGAGCTCCTCTATCTTAGCGGCCTGTCCGCCGGAAAGCAGCGGGGTGGGCATCGACACGGTATCCTGCTCCAGCCAGGACCGGCCCAGCAGGGCCGGGTCTTCCGAGGACCGGATAACCGTGAGCAGAATTCGGGGAACCCGGGTATTGACCAATCCGGAAAGCAGTTCCGCCGCGTTGTGTTCATCGGTATAGTCCAGCGGGGTGAACAGCACGTCAATGATGCCGCTGCAGCCCAGTCCCGCGCCAATCTGGTGTGCGTCGTCCTGGGTGGTATCATATGTCACCACCGAGGGGCGGTTCAGGGCTATGGCCTTCTGGGCCCGGCGCAACGCGTCTCCCTCCAGGCAACCGCCGCTGATTCCACCCAGGCAGGCACCATCCTCTTGGACCAGCATGCGGGCGCCGATCCTCCGGTAGGAGGATCCTTCTGTACGAACCACGGCGGCCAGGGCCGCCCGGATGGCACTTTTTTTCAGCTGGAAATAGGCGTCAACTATGGTTCTGATTTCTTTCATTCCTGGACGGGAACCGGGCCTTGGGGCCCGGCCAAGGGGCAAGTTACGTAGCCTCGGCGGAACCTGGCGCAGTGGGTTTTGGGTTAGGAAAGATCCGGTTGCCGGAACCCGGTTTGCCGTACCTTTGAACAAAAGAGCGTTTGACCGGTTTAAGCAAGCCTATGGGTGAGAAACCAGCCAAAAATATTTTTGTGGAAGGACCGATTCCCGCATCCCGGGTGGCTGACAGTATACAGCGCCACAGTGACCGCACGGAAATCGGCGCCCATAGTATATTCCTGGGCCAGGTACGGGCCGACCAGATCGATGGCAGGCGGGTGGTAGCCATCGAATACAGTACGTATGAAGCGATGGCCCTGGAAAGAATGCAGGAAATCCGAGAACGCCTGTTTGAAAAATACCCGCTGACCTGCCTGCATGTCTATCACAGCCGCGGCAGGGTACCGGCAGGGGAGCTTTGTTTATTCGTCTTTGCTTCCGCGGGGCATCGCAAGGCCGCCACGGAAGCCTGCCAGGAGTGCGTGGAGCGCATCAAGGCAGAATTGCCGGTTTGGGGCAGGGAATTGTTTGAGGACCAGACCTACCAGTGGAAGGAAAACATCTGAGCCGGGCGGCTGTCTGTTCATAATTTCCTGCGCATCGGCCTGAAATAGTTCGTAAATTAGGAGGCCGATTCCGGCGGGATGCGGTTTTACATTCCAGCTAACGAAAATAGTTTTGCCATGGCATCACTTAATTTATCCATCAACAACAAAATGTACACGGTCGACGTGGACCCCCAGATGCCGCTGCTATGGGTGATCCGGGATATCGTAGGCCTAAAGGGTACCAAATTTGGTTGCGGCATGTCACTATGCGGGGCCTGTACGGTTCATATCGACGGCGTAGCGATGCGTTCCTGCACCTACCCGGTGGCCCTGGCTGCCGGCGGGCGCAAGATCACGACCATTGAAGGGATTTCCGAGAATATTGACCATGCTGTCCAGAAGGCCTGGATCGAGTTGCAGGTTCCGCAGTGCGGGTACTGTCAGTCCGGCCAGATCATGTCGGCCGTGGCGTTGCTGAAGACCAATCCTAAACCATCGGATGCCGAAATAGACGCCGCGATGATGGGTAACCTTTGCCGTTGCGGTACGTATAACCGGATCCGTAAGGCCATCCACCGCGCATCCGAACTGATGGGATGACCCGGACGCGCGACCGATAAATTTCTTTAGATACCTAATACCATTGCTATGTCATCGATATCAACCGGCACTACGCCCAATGCCATCAACCGCAGGAATTTCATTCGCCTTTCAGGTATGACCGGCGCGGCCCTGATCCTGGGCATTTCCTCCCATGCCGAGGAGAAGGAACTTGCAGCTGTTGGCGATTTCGCGGAGTCCTATAAACTCACTCCCTATATTATTATTGAGAAATCGGGTAAAATTACCCTGATGAATCCCAAACCCGATATGGGGCAGGGAACCTTTCAGTCCGTGCCTGCGCTGATTGCAGAGGAGCTGGAGGTGCCCCTGGATGCAGTAACGATCCTGCAGACCAGCGGGGAAAAGGAATTCGGGCGGCAGGTTTCCGGGGGCAGCACCTCGGTACGGCTTAACTATTTCACGCTTCGTAAGGTGGGGGCTTCGGCGCGGGAGATGCTCATTGCTGCTGCCTGCAGCAAATGGAAAGCCCAGGCCAAGGATTGCTACGCATCCAAAGGCAGGGTCTATCACCGTCCCAGCGGCCGCAGCCTGGGGTACGGGGACCTCGTGGAGACGGCTTCCCGGTTGCCGGTGCCGCAAAGTCCGACGCTGAAGGACCCCAAGGATTTTCAGGTCCTGGGAAAAAGTTATCCGCGGCCGGATGTGCCCCTGAAAGTATCCGGGAGGGCCGTATTCGGGATAGACGTCGAGGTTCCGGGCATGGTTTACGCGTCCGTAGCACACTGCCCGGTGTTTGACAGCAAACTGGTGAGTTATGACGACAGTGAGGCCATGAAGGTGAAAGGCGTGCAGAAGGTGGTCCGGATTCAACGGATACTGGGTAAAAACCACTACGATGCCGTAGCCGTGGTGGCGGACAATTACTGGGCCGCCTACCAGGGGAGGCTCGCCGTGAAACTGACCTGGGATAACCAGGGTAATGAAAAGTTCAATTCCCGGGATTACGAGCAAAGCCTGCGCGATCTGGCCGGCAAAGAGGGAGCGGTGGTTCACAATGAGGGGGACTTTGATAAGGCCTTTGGTGAAGCGCCGGTCAAGCTCGAAGCGTTTTATGAGACTAATATCGTTTCCCATTCCCCCATGGAGCCGATGAACTGTGTTGCCCAGTGGACGGCTCCCGATGCGGTGGAAATCTGGGTGTCGGCCCAGGGGCCAGACCTGGTCAAGGGCGAACTGTCCCGGACACTGGGAATTTCCCGCGATAATATCAAGGTGAACATCCAGTTTAATGGTGGCGCCTTCGGCCGGCGCCTGTACCCGGATTTCGCGACGGAGGCGGCTATGATTGCCAAGGTTGTCGACAAACCGGTCAAACTTGTCTGGACCCGGGAAGATGACACCCAGCTTGGTCCCTTCCGTCCCCTCACGTTTTCGGCCATGAAGGCGGGACTTACTCCGGATGGCAAACCTGTTGCCTTCCAGCACAAGGTAATATCTCCCTCCATGGGGGCGACCATGGACGAGAAGCGCAATGAAACGGGCGAGAGTTCTTCCATGACCGAAGGGATCAGCAGCCAGCAATACGAGCTGCCCAACATGAAGAATGAATACGTTTTCAGTGAGATACACGTACCACTGGCAGCCTGGCGTTCGGTAACCAGTTCGACGGTGGCGTTTGCGCACGAATGCTTCATAGATGAAATGGCCGTTAAGGCCGGCAAGGATCCCCTTCATTACCGGCTGGAAACCTTGCTTACCAAAGATTCGGATACCCGGCGCCTTCTGCAGAAGCTCCGTGAGGTATCCGGCTGGGATCAGCCGCTGCCTGCCGGCTGGGGCCGCGGGGTGGCCCAGTATGAATTCTTTGCGGGTCTTGCGGGCTACGTCGTGGAGGTATCTCAAAAAGGTAACGGAGGCATCAAGATCGAAAAGGTACATTGTGTGATCGACCTGGGCACCGTAGTCAACCCGGACATGGTAGCCCTGCAGGTGGAAGGTGGTGCTACGATGGCACTAACGGCGGCTACCAAGGGTGGCATTACGTTTGAAAACGGCCAGACGGCACAAACCAACTTCCACGATAACGAACTGATTCGCATTCATGAAATGCCGCCCGTCGAGACGCATATCCTTGCCGAAGGCGGACCCGTGATCAAGGGAGTGGGAGAGCCCCCGGTGCCTCCCTTCGCACCGGCGCTTGCCAATGCCATCTTTGCCGCCACCGGCAAACGGATCCGCCGGATGCCCTTTGACCTGAATAAGGTGTAGCCAGGGCGGAGGCCCGCAAAAAAAGATCAAATGGACGATTTGGTAGGCGTAGGGGATGCGGAACGGATCATCCTGGATCAGTGCCGGGATTTTGGGAATGAGAAGATTCCCCTGGAACAAGCTACCGGCCGCATACTGGCAGAGCCCATCACGGCCGACCGGGACCTGCCTCCCTATAACCGGGCAACCATGGACGGCATTGCCATCCGCAGTCAGTCCTTTCAGGAAGGGATCCGCCAATTTCGGGTAAAGGCCTTACAGCCGGCCGGAGCGGTACCTGCCTGCATCGAACATCCGGATGAATGCATCGAGATCATGACCGGCGCGGCCGTTCCCGATACCACCGATACGGTCATTCCGTATGAAGAAATCCAGATCCAAAACGGCGTCGCTCATGTAATGTCCGGTCAGGTACAGCCGGGTCAGTTTATCCACGGACGTGGCAGGGACAGAAAGCAGCATGAGCTGTTGGTTCCCCCGGGCCGCGCTATCAGCCCTCCTGTTATTGCCTTAGCGGCCGCCACCGGCCGGGATCGCCTGTTGGTCAAACGCAGGCCTCGAATCCTGATTGCTTCATCCGGCGATGAACTGGTCGAAATCAGGGAATCGCCTTCACCCTACCAGGTCCGGCGTTCGAATCCCTACATGCTACATGCGGCCCTGGCCTTTCATGGCTTGCAGGGGGATCTGGCCCACCTGCCGGATGCTCCTCAAATCATACAGCAACGCCTGGAGCCCGCCCTGCGTGCCTACGATGTCCTTTTACTGAGCGGCGGTGTTTCAAAAGGTAAATATGATTTTCTTCCCGGCGTGCTGGAAAACCTGGGGGTAACCCGGCTCTTTCACCGGGTTCGCCAGCGCCCCGGCAAACCGTTCTGGTTTGGTGTCATGCAGGCCGGTCCGGTGGTATTTGCCTTTCCGGGGAACCCCGTATCATCCTTTCTGTGTCTTCACCGGTATTTCCTGCCCTGGTGGGCTGCCTGCCTGGGGCAGCCGGGACCCAGCCTGCGGGCCGTGGTGGAGAATGACTTAGTTACCACAGGCTCCCTGCGGATATTCCAACAGGTGAAACTTCGTACCGAGGAATCAGGCAGGCTGGTCGCCGTGGCTGCAGAGGGAAACGGTTCAGGGGATTTTGCTAACCTGCTGGATGCCGATGGTTTTTTGGAACTCCCTGAAGGGGTGGAGCGCATTCCGGCCGGGTCAACGCTTCGGGTGTGGCCTTATCAGGCAGGTCTTTTTTCACAAACAACTTATAACGTATGACCGGATTTTCGCATGTCAGCGAAGGGGGAGAACCCCGGATGGTGGATGTAAGCGGCAAACAAGTCACGCTTCGCACGGCCCGGGCCCAGTGCCTTATGATGTTGCCCCGGGAGGTAATGGAACGACTGGATCAGGGCGAGATTCATACCCCCAAGGGCGCCGTATTCCAGACCGCCATGGTTGCGGGGATCCAGGCCGCCAAACGAACCGGAGAACTCATTCCCCTTTGTCATCCCCTGGGCCTGGATCATTGCCAGGTGCGGATCCGGGTAGCCGGGGAACAGGAACTGGTCGTGGAGTGTTCCGCAAGCGTCACGGCCCGGACCGGCGTGGAAATGGAAGCCCTGGTAGGCGCCTCCCTGGCTGCCCTGACGATCTATGATATGTGCAAGGCCTTTGGCCATGAAATCCAGATACGAGAGACCCGGCTGGTAGAGAAGACCGGCGGAAAGCGGGATTTCAAGCAAACTGAATTCTGATATGCATCCTGAATCGACCATGGCCCCTTTGAACGGACTGGTACTGGCCGGTGGCAAAAGCGTGCGGATGGGACAGGACAAGGCCAGCCTGCCGTGGCATGGGAAACCGCAGCATCATTATATGGCCGACCTGCTGGGAAATTTCTGCCAGGACGTCTTTATCTCCGTCCGCGCGGAGCCGGAGGCCGATCCGTCCTTGCCGTACCGGTACCTGGCTGACCGATTTCCGGGAAAGGCACAATACGGGGCGATTCTGACCGCCCTTCAGTTCAATCCGGCCGCTGCCTGGCTGGTGGTTGCCTGCGACCTACCCTTGCTAGACAGGGAAACCCTGGACTACCTGGTGCGGCATCGAAATCCCCTGGCGCTTGCCACCAGTTTGGAGAGCCCGGCGGACCGGCTGCCGGAACCCCTCGTTTGCATCTGGGAACCCCGGAGCCGCGAAGTCCTGCTGGAACGGATGGCCCAGGGGTTTACCTGCCCGCGCAAGGTACTGCTGAACAGCCAGCCTGTGCATATCATTCAGGCCCCCGACGGGGAGGCTCTGCTCAATGTAAATACCCCCCGGGAAGCCGAACTGGCAACCGGGATTCTAATCAAACGCCAATCGGCCACCCATGGATGATGAACTGCTTCGCTATAGCTGCCAACTGGTGCTGCCAGGTATGGGCCGGGTGGGACAGGAACGCCTGCAACGGGCCCGTGTCCTGCTGGTAGGTGCCGGGGGCCTGGGTTGCCCGGCGGCCCAGTACCTGGCGGCTGCCGGAGTGGGCTTTATTACCATCGCGGATGCGGACCGGGTCGCTGTGTCCAACCTGCACCGGCAGGTACTGTACACCCCCGAGGATACCGGCCAGTTCAAGGCGCAGGTCATGTGCCGCCGCCTGGGTCGCCAAAATCCACAGGTTGAACTTCATCCGCTGGTGACCCGCGTTAGCCGGGACAATGTGATGGAACTGCTGCGGGGAATCGACCTGGTACTGGATTGCAGTGATAATTTTCCGACCCGGTACCTGCTCAACGATGCCTGCGTGCTCAGCGGAATTCCCCTGGTATATGGGGCCATTTACCAGTACGAGGGCCAGGTGGGCGTGTGGAACCTTCCCGTACCGGGCGGAGGGCGCTCTCCCCATTACCGCGACCTTTTTCCGCAGGTCAATGAAGACGCCGTCCCGGATTGCTCAACCGGAGGCGTGCTGCCGACCGTGGCCGGACTCATCGGTTGCCTGCAGGCGGGGGAGGCCGTGAAATACCTCGCCGGCACCGGCGAATTGCTGGCAGGGCGGCTGCTCCTGGCCGATATCCGCACGATGCAGTTCCGCGTCATTAGCCTGGGAGCGCGAAGCCGGGTACCTGTAACGGAACTGCCGGTGGCTGAGGAGGTGCCGGGTATCGGCCCGGAGGAATTGGCCTTGCCGGGTAGCCGAAACCCGTTCCGGCTGATCGATGTGCGCGAACCGGAGGAACATTCCCGGTACAATATTGGCGGGGAGTCCGTCCCGTTAGGGGACCTGGAGCGATGGTTGGAGGACTTCCGGGAGGACACCCCGGATATCCTGTTTTACTGTGCTACCGGCCTGCGGAGCGCCAGGGCGGCAGCCCGGGCACGCAAGCGCTATCCACGGGGCCGGTTTTATTCCCTGCAGGGCGGCCTGCAGGCTTGGCTTGCCCTGCAGGAACACCCGATCTCCCATTCCCAATCAAGCCCTGATGCATAAAATTGCTGCCGACAGCCTGGTATTTGACCTGGATGGCACCCTGTGGGATGCCTCGGGTACCTGCGCCCTGGCCTGGAATCTCAGCTTGCGGGAGGCGGGTATTACCGAAGTGCAGGTCGATGCGTCCCGCGTACGGAGTTATTCGGGATTAAAGATGGACGTGATCCTGGCGCAGCATTTCGGTTTTCTGGACGCCAGCCGGCAGGCGTTACTGCTGGAAAGGTACCGGCATAACGAGGCCACGCTGATGCGGGAACAGGGTGGCATCCTGTTCCCGGGTACCCGGGGGGTACTCAGGTCCCTGGCATCCAGGTATCCCCTTTTCATTGTGAGCAACTGCCTGGCGGGTTATATTGAAAATTTCCTGGCCTTTCACGGGTTGCAGGACCTGTTTGTCGATTGGGAATGCTCCGGCAATACCGGCCTTTCCAAGGGGGAAAATATTCAACTGGTCAGGCAGCGCCATGCGCTTGCCCGCCCTGTATATATCGGGGATACCCGGTGGGACATGGAAGCCTCCCAGGCCGCGGGGATTCCTTTTATTTTTGCCGCATACGGGTTTGGCGACCCGGGGTCCGTAGCCTGGCGAATTGAGAACCTGGCGGAGTTGCCTGGTTTACTGGACGGGAACGGCCTGGGGGTTACCCCCCGCTGACGGGGGGTATCAGGGCAATTTCATCGCCTGGGCCTATTGGCTGGTCTTCGCCAGCATACGCGTGGTTGACAGCGATCAGGAATGAGGCCAGTTGACCCAGGGGCGGAAACTGTCGCAACAGGAGCTGCCTGAGATCACGTACCGTGGCTGTGCCAGGCAGCTGTACCTCAGCAACCGGCCCGCCGACCATTTCCTGGGCCACCCCGAATGCCAGGATCCGTAAGTTCATAGCTTGCACATTGTATCTTTACAAAGGTAGCCGATACACGCTTTTTAAAAACATATCCTGTTAACCGGGTATCGCCTGCCGGTCTGACCCATGCACGCTTACACTCATACTGAACCGGTCTGCGGCCTGGTGATCCTGGCCGCCGGCGCGTCACGCAGAATGGGGCACCCCAAGCAACTCGTGAAATGTTGGGGTGAAACCCTGCTGAACCGCTGTCTCCGCATTGCCAGGGAGGCCGGGTTGGATAAGGGGGTCCTGGTCCTGGGTGCCCAGGCCGCCCGGATTCGCGACAGCCTGCCGGCCGATGTGTTTCCCGTGCTGGAGAATGCCGACTGGGCTGAAGGAATGGCCTCTTCCATCCGGTGCGGCCTGCGGGGCCTGCTGGCCCGGTATGACCAGCTGGACGCCGTGATCCTGCTGGTCAGTGATCAGCCATTTCTGGAACCCGGCCTCCTGCGGGACATGGTGCGGGTGTACCGGGAAACCGGGAAGAAAATCGTGTACTGCCGCTACGAAGTGGGCCAGGGCGTACCGGTTCTTTTTGACCGGTCCCTGTTTGACCAGCTGGACCGCCTGCAGGGAGATACCGGGGCGCGCCCGCTCATTAAAGCCCACCTGCAACAATCCACTGCTGTGTATTTCCCCCTGGGCAACCGGGACGTGGATACCGAACAGGATCTTGATGACCTAATGCTACAGTACGGGAAAGGCGGCCCGCCACCCGGAATAAAATCGGTCCCGGATGCTTAACTGCCCTCACTGGATAGCTTTTTCCCTGCTGCTGATCCTGCCGGCCGGCGGCAGGGTTTGCCCGGCCTGCGGCACCGGACCGGGCCAAGCGAATCAGCCGGACTCCCGGCTGCAGCCCGCCGTCATTACCGTGGCGGTCGCGGCCAATCTGCAGTTCGTCATCAATGAGCTGAAAGCAGATTTTGAACGGAGCCGCCCGGGCCGGGTTCGCGTTTCCGTTGTGCTGGGAGCCTCCGGCAACCTGACGACCCAGATCCGCCAGGGCGCGCCCTTTGACCTGTTTATTTCAGCAGATACCCGCTATCCCGCGTCTTTATACCGGGACGGGTTAACTGCCGACAGCCCCCGCGTGTATTGCCGGGGGCTCCTGGTCCTGTGGACGGCACGCACGGACCTGGCCTTGTCGCGGGATCTCCATGTTCTGGTCCGGCCGGAGATCCGAAAGATCGCCCTGGCCAATCCGCGGCTAGCACCGTACGGGGAAGCGGCAGAACAGACGTTGCGAAAAGCGGGTCTGTTTGACCAGGTACGTACCAAGCTCGTTTATGGCGAGAGCATTGCCCAGACCAGCCAGTTCATTTATTCCCGGGCAGCAGACGCGGGGTTTACCGCCAAATCCGTGGTTATCGCTGGCCCCTGGAAAGACCGGGGATCCTGGATCGAGGTTGATCCGGCATCCTACGCGCCCATAGAGCAGGCGGCTGTATTACTTCGCAGCAACCGCACGGAAGCTTCCGCATTTTACCATTACCTCTTTTCGGAGCCGGCACGAATGATCCTGCGCAAATATGGCTATCTTGTCGGGTAGTATGAACGCACTGCCCGCAACGATCCGTCAGGTCATATCCAGCGGAAACCTCTCTGTGGTGGAGGCCTGCGTGGAAGAGGACTGTTTTGCCCTGGTAGTGCTGGACACGCCTCAGACGGCCGCTTATCTCCAGGCCGGACAGCCGGTCCGGTTGCTGTTCAATGAAAACGAGGTGCTGCTGGCCAAAAACTGGGCCGGCGATATCAGTACCCCAAACCGGCTGGGCTGCCGGGTGACGGCGATGCAGCAGGGCGACCTGTTCTGCCGGGTCCGGTTGCAGTACCGAGGGTTCGGGGTTACCTCCGTCATCACGGGGGAGGCCGCCGGCCGGCTGGCCCTGGCGCCTGGCGATGAAGTGACCGCTTTTATTAACACCAGTGAAATAACCCTTTCCCCTGTATGATCGATCCCGGACCATTGTGGTTGACCCTGAAACTGGCCCTGGTGACAACACTCATCCTGCTGGGCCTCGGCATTCCGCTTGCCAGCTGGCTGGCCTACCGCCGGACCCGGTGGAAAGCGGTGGCGGAGGTTTTTGTCAGCATGCCGCTGGTGCTTCCTCCCTCGGTGATCGGGTTTTATCTGCTGCTGGCTTTCAGCCCGACCACCGGCCTGGGACGCTTCCTGGAGAACTCCCTGGGACTAAGGCTGGCCTTTTCCTTTCCCGGCCTCGTGATCGCCAGTGTCTTGTACAGTCTCCCCTTTATGGTGCACCCGCTGCAATCCGGGTTTGCCTCCCTGCCTCCCCAGTTACGGGAGGCCAGTTACGTATTGGGGAAAACGCGCTGGCAAACGCTCTGGCGGGTCCTGCTTCCCAATATGAAACCGGCCCTGCTTTCAGGTACCGTACTAAGCTTTGCCCACACGATCGGGGAGTTTGGCGTGGTATTGATGATTGGGGGGAATATTCCCGGGCAGACCCGGGTAGCCTCGATTGCCATTTTCGACGAAGTGGAAAGCATGAATTACCACAGCGCCAACCTGTACGCACTTATCCTTTTTGCCGTGAGTTTTCTCATCCTGCTGGTCACCTACCTGGTAAACCACCGCATAACCCTGCTGCGCCAGCCATGATCCGGTTTGAACTTTATAAAACCCTGCGGGGGGCCGGACGTGACCTGACGATTCAGCTGGAATACCAGGCCCGGGACCGCGGGCTGCTGACTGTATACGGTCCGTCCGGCGCGGGGAAATCCACCCTGTTGCGGATGCTGGCCGGCCTGACCGTTCCGGATTCGGGGTATATAGAAGTCAACGGGATTTGCTGGTACGACAGCCGGCGTGGGATTAACCTGGCACCCAGGCAGCGCCGCGTGGGTTTTGTCTTCCAGGAGCGCTCCCTTTTTCCGCATCTCAGCGTGCGGCAAAACCTGGCCTTTGGCATGGAACACAGGGATCCCGGGGCCGTAAACGACATACTGCGGGCACTGGAACTGGACGAGCTGGGGAACGCCAAGCCGGCGTTTCTTTCCGGCGGCCAGCGCCAGCGCGTGGAATTGGGGCGGGCGATTTTGCGCAACCCCGCACTGCTCCTGCTGGACGAGCCGCTTTCGGCACTGGATTCCGGCTTACGCGGCCGGTTACAACGCCTGGTGTTGGAATTTCACCGGGCGCGTGATTTGCATACCATCCTGGTAAGCCATGACCTGCCGGAAATCGCCGCCCTCAGCGAGCGGGTGATCCACCTGGAAAACGGCCGCATCCGGCAGGCGGGCAGCCCGGAGTCGGTATTTTTTTCCCATCCCCTCAGCGGCAAGGTGCAGTTTACCGGGCGGGTCCTGGCCATCTCCCGGGAAGATATCCTGCACGTCATCACCGTACTGGCAGCCAACACGGTAATCAAAGTGGTGGTGGGAGAGGAACAGGCAGCCGCGCTTTCTGCCGGAGATGCCGTAATCATTTCTTCCAAGGCATTCAATCCGCTGGTCAGCCGGATCACTGGCGACGGGGAGGGTGGAAGCGAGGCCGGCGGCTAGCCCTTGTGGCTGAGCTGGCTGATCTGCTGGTTGGCGGATCGAAGCCGGTTACACAGAATTTTGATAACGCCCCGTGCCACTTCCGGGCGCTGCTCCAGCAGATCGTAAAACGGCTCCTGGTCAATGCGGTAAAGCACACTGTCGGAAACGGCCGTGGCGCTTGCGGATCGGGTCTCGGTATCCAGCAGGGAAAGTTCCCCGAAAAAATCTTTTTCCTTCAGCACGGTCAGCTGGTGAGGCCCCTTGTGGATTTTGATCTGTCCCTGCAGGATGATGTACATGCAGCTGCCGGTATCTCCTTCCCGGACAATGGTCGTGCCTTCTTCCATTTCTTCCTGCTGCAAAAGGTGGGCAATTTCAGCCAGGATGGTTTCCGGTGTTTCCCGGAAGATGGTGAGTGATTTAAGCAGCAGGACCCGTTCGATCAGCAGCAGGTCGGTTTGTTCGTGGTTCGCTTTCATTGGTTCTTTTTACGTGAGTGCCAATCCGTCTTCCGAAATTACGATCTCAGCCAGTTGTTTCAGCACCCGGTTGTCGGTATGCGTGTAGGGTCGCAAGAATTCCTTATCAAAGGGCAGCGGCCTTTTACGCAGCAGGTACAGCACGCAGGATTTGGTCCAGTGATTGTACGTGTAATCCATGTCAAACATCACGTTTTTGATGATGGTTGGTTCGGATACCAGCGGCTCCTTGGCAATCCTGCGTAACTGGTGGATGCGGTCCTCGGCCGAGGCCTTTTCAAACACGGCAATAAAAATCGTGGCATATTCACGGGGAACCGCCACCTGCAGCAGTTCCAGGGCATTGGCCACGGAATCCTTGGTGTCCAGTTCGAAGCCGGTTTTGACGCGCCGGAGTTTATCGCGGTCAAAAAGCAGGGTAAACAGGTTGAGGCAATTGGTGCGGATATCGGCCAGTTCCAGGCGCAATGCTTCCGTGAGCAGGTTCATGCCAGGGTATTCCTTATCCAGAAAATGAATGAAATAGACCAGGTTCACCGAAGCGGCCAGGTCTGTCTGCAACAGGCCGCGGTAAAGGTCCTGCTTGCCGGACGGATCGTGCTCATGCTGAACGAGCACCGGCAGGATGGCCTTGGCGCGGTCGGGAAACTTTTCGACACACTCCTCCAGGATGGGACAGGCGATCTCGCCGGGAAATGCGCCAAGCAGGGCAATCAGACGCCGGGCGACCGGTCCCCGGCATTTGGTGTCCAGCAGGTATTGGCGGATCGCGTGGAAGCTGGTAGTGCCGGCCTGCAGCAGGGCCTGCTGCACCCCCGGGTCCTTTCTGCCGGAATGGATATAGCGATCGAGTAATGCACTGACCAGTTGGGGATCCCCATGCCGGCCGGCTGCATCAATGGCCGCTGCCTGCACCTGCGGATCCTCTGCATGCAGGGCCTTGCTGATCTCTTCCAGGTAGGTCTTGCTGTGGGTTCTTCCGGCCGTGTCCAGGGCTGCCAGGATAGTATCCTTGCGGCCCGACCGGAACCATCCGGCCAGCTTTTCCGCGGCTTTTTCGGATTCAGGACCCGGATGGAGAAGCCGGGAAACCACCGCCCTGCGGGTAACCGCCAGGTCCGGGTGATCCAGGAACCTGGAAAGATCCTCGGAGGGATTAAAATATGTGATCGTGTCCAGGATTTCCGGCAGCAGTTCCGCGTAATCCGGCCAACTGCTGAGCTGACGCAATTTGGGAACCAGCCCGGCTACCTGCTTGTCCCGGATAAGCTGCAGGGACCGCAGCCGCACCAGGGGGGAAGCATGGTCCAGCCCGGTCTCCAGGAACGGGGCGATATCCAACTGCTGCGTAGCCACCATATTCAGGATGCCAAAGGCATCCTCCTGGCTGGCCCCTCGCAGTTTTTCCAGCAGGAAATCGCTGGATTCCTTGTCGGTGATGGAGAAGAATTTGCCGTCCAGGGTCTTATCCCGGATAGCAGTTGCCAGCGCGCGGGAATAAAAAATATTGACCCGGGAAGCTGCGATGATCCAGCAGATGATCAGGGCCAGCAGGATCAGCCCGAAAATGGCGGGTACCGGTTCACGCTCCAGGGTCGTCACGAGCCACAATAGGGCGCCCATCACCAGGAAGGCGAAGGGGTCCATAAACCCTTTCAGCAGGGTATGGCCGCGGAGCCGCTGGTGGGTAGGCAAGGGCTGCATGGCAGCCAGGATAACCGGCAGCTGCACCGCCGCGCACAGTACATCGGTAGCCAGGGCCATAACGCCGAAGAGGTAAAAGGCCGCTTTGTAATAGCCGGGCTGCATGGAAAAATAGACCGTGGTAAGGCAGAGTATGACCAGGATGACCGGCGTGATAAGCAGGGATCGTTTCAGACCAAAGCGGTCCACGAGCCGGTTGGTGACCCCTACCTTGATGAACAGGGTAATAAACCGGACCGTACCCAGGAAGATGGCAAAGAAACCCTGCATCTGTTTATCACTCTGAAATTCGTGTTTGATATATCCGTACAGGATGACATTTACCACCAGCAGGCAGCAAAGCGAGAAGAAAGACACTACGGCCAGCACCGCGATGAGCCGGTTGCCGGTTAGTGCGGCCTGAATGGATTTGAGACTGTGAGTGGCATGGGGCTGGTGGGCGGCATGCTCCAGGCTGCGGATCTCCTTCAGTTTGGCAACCCGTGGATAGAGCAGCAGGGAAACCAGCATGCAGCCGAGGGCGATCCAGAGCAGGTTTTCAGAACCGATCCGTGGCACCAGGACGAGCGTAAGGAGGTATCCGAACAGCTTGGCCGGCAGGTCGCTGGCGCTTACGACCGAAAACAGCCTTTTGCTCTGCCGTACGTCAAACAGCAGGGAAGCCAGCCCCCAGAATTCCAGATTGTTAAGCAGGTACAGGATATTGAAGGAGGCCAGGAAGGCGAACAGGAACCAAGGCTTGGTATCCTGGCGGATCAGGACCAGGAAGAACAGGACGCAGGCCATGTTGAAAAGCAGGACCACGAGAACCATTTTGATTCCCGAAAACCGGTGCTCTAGCTTATTGTAGATATAGGCCGATAACCATAACAGGAACGCCGAAAGGATAAAAACCTTAGGCAGGTCATTGATGGGCAATTGCTGCAGAAACAGGGTAATGGCCGTGGTAAATACGATGGCAATGGCGGCTCCCTGGAAAAACTCAAAGATGAAAAGGCGGGAAACCAGTTTGCTTTCCGACTCCCTGACCAGCAGGAAGGAAAGAATGGATTTGCGTAAGCCCACTGCGCGTGCTTTTTATAAAAAAGATTGAAATTACTAAAAAAGATGTTATGGGTACACAATAACTCCGGCTTCGGCCCGGGTCCGGAATTGCCGGAATGGGTGAAAAGAATTATCTTTTGGCTGGGTTATGGCAAATGGCAACGGTTTCCTGCCTATTATGAAAACCGGTTCCGTCCTGGCGGCAAATATTTGATTTCCGTCCGGGTTAATCCCTGGAAGGCCGTCCGGGCCCCGTCTGATCTAGCAGTCTGTGCGTATATCCTGTGCGCCGGCAGGGGGATATGGCCCCGGCTATTCTGCCGTAGCAGTCAGGAGCGTGCTTTTCCCCGAAGGGGATCCTTAGCTGAAAGCCAACCGAATCATGAAACGTCCTGCATTTTTGCTGGGATTGCTTATCCTGTGGCAGGGGATAACAGCCCAGCCATTCCATGTTGACAGCCTCCGCAGAAGGGTTGCTGGCGCCCCGCCGGACACCGCCAAGGTCCGGTTGCTGGGCACTCTGTCAACCTACTACAACCACAATCACCTGGACAGCGGCTTTTATTTTACCCAACAAATGATCGCCCTGGCCCGCCAGCTGAATGACCCGTATGGGGAAGCCTGGGGGTTATCCATCCTGGCCACTTCTGCCGACCGGACCGGCGATATGACCAAGTCCCTGGAAGTGGCCCTGTCCTGCCTGCACCTGGCCGAGAAATTAACCTATGGCCATGATGAAATGATCATGCGCGCCTATACGCAGATGGGGGTAGTGAATTTTCTGACCGGGCACAACCGGGATGCTATCAATTACCTGCACCAGGCGCTTTATTATGCCAGGAGGTGGCAGCCGGATGAGTCCGCCTATTACCAGATTTATGCCCACCTGGGTAATGCGCATCGTCGGGCAGGCAACCTGGACTCCTCGTCCTACTATATTGAAAAGTCCTACAACCTGTCCGGCCGGGGAGGGGACGTGTATTTTTATCCCTACGTCAGGAACTGCGAAGGCGAAATCAACGAAGCCCTGGGACGGCTGGACAGGGCCAAGCAGTTTTACCGGGACGCGGTAGTGGAAGGTATCCGGATCAACCATCTTTTCCAGCTGTCCTATGCCTATAGCCAGCTTGCCAGCCTTTTCAACCGGACAGGCGAACTGGATTCCAGTATCTTTTATGCCAAAAAATCCCTGCAGCTGTCCAGGGAGTTCTTTTACGGAACCTTTATTCCGGCAGCAGCCAACCTGCTGTCCCAGGCGTTTGAGAAAAAAAACCGGCCGGACAGTGCGTTGAAATACCTGCGACTGACTATGGAGATCAAGGACCGGGTGATGAACCAGACCAAGCAGCAGCAGTTTCAGCTGCTTGAGTTCGAGGAACAACAACGCCTGGCGAGGACCGCGCTGGCCAACCAGCAGTACCGGGTAAGGGTACGCACCACTTTCCTGGTAGGCGGGATCCTGCTGCTGATCCTGCTGCTGAGCCTGCTTTACCGGAATAACCGGCTCAAGCAGAAATCCAACCGGGAATTGCTGGGAAAAACGAAAGAGCTGGAGCTGGCCATGCAGCACCTGCAGGAAACCCAGGCGCAACTGGTACACTCCGAAAAAATGGCGTCCCTGGGCGCCATGACTGCCGGCATTGCCCATGAAATCCAGAATCCGTTGAATTTTGTCAAGAATTTTTCCGAAGTGAATAAGGAATTGCTCGGGGAACTGCGACAGGATATCGCGGCCGGAAATCTGGCTTCTGCGGACCAGCTGGCACAGGACCTTGAAAGCAACGAAGAGAAGATCATCCATCACGGGAAACGGGCGGATGCTATCGTAAAGGGAATGCTGCAACATGCCCGGGCAAGCGGGGGGCAGAAGGAACCGAC
>DASZRL010000086.1:0-26832 GCA_035549175.1 Chitinophagaceae bacterium
AAGGGATAGGCCCAGCTGTCATCGATATTGTCCCCTGTCTGGCCGCCCGGGGCACAGTGCATATCCAGCAGCACGTACAGGCCTTCCCGCCGGCACCAGCTTACCAGGCTGTCTAGAATCCGGAACCCGCGCGCCTCTCCGCGTCCGCCCAGGTAATCCTCATCGGTAAACAGCTTATAGTGGAAGGGAACCCGGATGGAGTTCATACCAAGTTGACGGAGGTAATGTATGTCGGCCGCGGTGATATAACTGGCCAGATAGGTCTTCCAGAAGTCAGCCATGGCAGCCGGACCTACCAGTTCGGTGAGGACTTCATTAATCAGGCGGGGAGAGGTGGCGCTTTTGAATTTAAACATGTAGCCTTCCGGTACCAGCCAGTTCCCCAGGTTGGTACCCCGGATCAGCCAGGGTTTACCGTCCGGACCGATCAGGTCCTTGCCGCGGGTACTGACAAAGCGGGACTGGGCCAGCAGCCCGGTCGTCAGCAGGAGTCCCAGGGCCACCAGAGGAATTCGTTTTTTCATACGGCGTTGTTTTATTAGCGGCATCAAATATAGTGGGAACCGGCAGAATAATTCCCGCACACCTGCCGGCCATCCAAATGGCTGGCCCGGTCCCGGCTTTTTCGCATTATCTTAGTCGGAAAATCTTTTTCTATGTTGCTCCGGATCGTACTTATAGGCCTGCTGGCAGGCGAAGTGACCTGCCCGCTGCGGGCGCAGGATCTTTATATTCCCCGGGATGTAAAAAAGGCCTATCAGGCCGGCACGCGTTCCCCGGATGGAAGGCCGGGTAAAAAATACTGGCAGAACCATGCACGCTATGATATCACGGTGACGGCCCTGCCGCCGGACCGTAACGTCCACGGAACGGAGACGCTGACCTATTTCAACAACAGCCCCGATACCCTGCACGCCCTGGTCATCAAACTATTCCTGAATATTCACAAACCGGGGGCGCCGCGGGACGGGGGTGCGCAGCCTGATTACCTCACTTCCGGTATGCATATTGACGCCTTTTCCGTGAACGGGCAGCCGCGTTCCTGGAAGGAAAATCCCTACCTGTTCACCTGGCAACCTGTACGCCTGCCGGCCGCCCTGCTGCCAGGTGACTCCATCCACCTCAGCTTTGACTGGCATTACGAGATTTCCCTGCAGAGCGGCCGGGAAGGCATGATTGATTCCACCACCTATTTCCTGGCCTATTTCTACCCCCGGGTAGCCGTATACGATGATTATGAGGGCTGGGACCGGATGAATTTTGTGGAAGGCAAAGAGTTTTACAGCGATTTTAATGATTATACCGTTACCGTGAAAGTCCCCCGCAACTACCTGGTCTGGGGAACCGGCACCCTGCATCATCCCGAAACCCTCCTGCAGCCCGCCATTCTCAACCGGTTTAAGGAATCGATGACGGCGGACCACGTCATCCAGGTAGTTACCCGGCAGGACCTGGCAGGCGGCCAGGTAACCACCCAGAATCCGGTAAACAGCTGGACCTTTACGGCCAGCAATATTCCGGATATGGCATTCGGGCTCAGCGATCATTTTGTCTGGGATGCCACCAGCGTGGTGGTGGACGATGCCACCGGGAGGCGGGCCAGCGCCATGGCTGTTTATAACGATACGGCTGCCGATTATCACCATGTGGCAGGGTATGCGCGGCATGCGTTGGACTGGCTGTCCCACAAATGGCCCGGGGTACCTTATCCATATGAGAAAACGACCGTTTTCCAGGGGTATGCCGGCATGGAGTACCCGATGATGGCCAATGACGAGACCTACGAGGATACCACCTTTTCGCGTTTCGTGGCCGAGCATGAAATTGCCCATACTTATATGCCCTTCTATATGGGGATCAATGAAAGCCGCTACGGGTTCATGGATGAAGGATGGGCGACGACCTATGAACTGCTGATCGGCCGGGAGGACCTCGGCGTGGAAGCCGCGGAAAAATTTTACCGTCAGTTCCGCGTGGAGGGCTGGATTAATAATCCCGACCAGGGTGAAGATCTTCCCATCATTACCCCGGTCAACGACCTGACCGGCTATTCGTATGGCAACAATGAATACGGTAAGCCATCCCTGGGCTACCTGGCAATGATGGACCTGCTGGGGCCCGACCTATTCAAAAAGTGCCTGCACGGTTATATGGACCGGTGGCATGGCAAGCATCCCCTGCCCTGGGATTTCTTTTATACCTATAACGATGTGGCCGGCCGAAACCTGAACTGGTTCTGGTCCAGCTGGTATTTCAGCAACAACTATATCGACCTGGCGGTGAAGAAGGTCAGCCGCTCCGACAAGGGCTATTCCGTGCAACTGGCCAATATCGGGGGCATGCCGGCCCCGGTGGATGTGGTGCTCACCTATTCCGATGGCAGTACCCAGCGTCTGCACCAGAGTCCGGCTATCTGGGAAAAGAACCTGCGGCAGGCCACCGTGTCAGTTGCCACCCGGAAAAAAGTTACCCAGGTTCAACTGGAGGGCGGCATCTTCATGGATGCCGATGAATCCAACAATACCTATCCGGTACACTAGCCCGTTGGCTGCGTCCCTGGTAAAAAAAGGCCCCGTATACGCGGGGTCTTTTTTTTCTGGACATCCTCACTAAATCGCGAGTTCCAATTGTTCCTTGGGCAGCGGCTTCATGCAGAAGAACCAGTCTTTGCAGTATAGCCCATCCTGCTTTCCGCTCATTCGATCCCGGGCCACTCCGCAGGAATCTGCCGTAGGTACGATCACATCCTCTCCGGGCTGCCAGTCTGCCGGCAAGGCGACGGCATGCTTGTCCGCGGTCTGCAACCCGATCAGGACCCGCTTGAGTTCCCGGAAGTTGCGCCCGAGTGACAGCGGGTAGTAGATCATGGCACGGATGATACCCTTCGGGTCGATAAAGAATACGGCGCGGACAGCCTTGGTACTGCTTTCGCCTGGCTGGATCATTCCGTACTTCCGGGCGACTTCCATGGTGATGTCTTCCACCAGCGGGAAATTCACTTCGACGTTTTTCCAGCCACGGAACTCAATGCGCTCCTTGATGGTCCGCAGCCACGCGATATGGCTGTACAGCCCGTCTACGCTCAGACCTACCAGTTGAGTATTAAGCCGGGAAAATTCGCCTTCCATGGTGGCGAAAGTCATGAATTCCGAGGTGCAGACCGGGGTAAAGTCGGCCGGATGGCTGAACAACAGGATCCATTTGCCTTTATAATCGTCCGGGAACCGGATCGTACCCTGCGTGGTGACGGCCGTGAAGGAAGGCGCCTTGTCACCGAGGCGGGGCAGCGAAGTAGGGGTGAGCGGGTTGTCGGTAAACATATCAGTCAATTTGAAGGTGAGACAAGCTAATGTCGCTTCAAAGGTCCACGCCGGGTCCTGCCGCTTCAATGACAGCTATCACCGGGATCCGTGATTTCGGAAAGGATCCGGGTACCCGGATTATTTTTGTACCTTCTGGACTATTCACGTGAATGGACGGTAGGGTCCGTCACCCGTAAAATAGCAAGCAATATGAATTCAACCCCTTCCCGGCAAACCCCGGACGACATTTCCCTGGCGCAATGGGCACTGGTCGAGGAACTGCAGGCCGGACGCTGGACTAACCTGGATTTTCCCCGGATCGCCCGCCAGGACTTTGGCATTAATGGCATCGAGTTCGTTAACACGTTTTTTGCGGTTCCGACGGAAACCTACCTGCGCGAGCTGCGGTTCCGGGCCCGGGACCAGGGTGTGGAGATGATCCTTATCATGGTAGATGAGGAAGGTGACGGTTGCTCCGATACCGTAGCGGGCCGGCGGCAGTTCGTGATCAATCACCGCAAATGGGTGGACATTGCCCATTTCCTGGGCTGCCGGGCGATCCGGACCAACTGCCGCGGGCCGCAGGGGGCTGATCCCGCGGAGGCCCTGCAATGGGCAGCTGAATCCTATCATGGGTTACTGGACTATGCTGCCGGGGCACAGGTGGAGATCCTCATCGAAAATCATGGCGGCTTCTCCAATGACCCGGACTGGCTGCTGGACCTGATGCGCGAGGTCAACCGACCGCAATTCGGCATCTACCCGGACTGGCGGCGCCCCATGGACGACTTTGATAATTTCGGCTTCCTGGAAAAGACACTTCCCTATGCCCGGGGTATGTCGTACCGCAACCAGCCTACCGAGGAGCTGACAGCCCGCATGATCGGGCTCTGCCGCCGCTCCGGCTACCACGGATGGTACGGCATTGAATCCAACGGCCGGGACGAAATACTGAAAGGCATTGCGCTGCTGCGGAAATACCTGCTGACGGATTCGGTGGTAGGACGGTAAACCAAAGCCCGGCAGCCGGGACTTGCTTCCGGACCACCGGGCTTTGACCCGCCGGAAACAGGCCGGGTGCTCATGTCAGGCTTCGGCTTCCAGGTAGCTTTCCACCGGTTCGCAGGTGCAAACCAGGTGGCGGTCACCGTAGGTGTTGTTAACCCGTGCCACCGAAGGCCAAAATTTATTGTGGCGTACAAAATCCAGCGGGAACGCGGCCTGCTCCCGGCTGTAGGCGTGGGGCCAATGGCTGCTGACCAGCATGGACTGGGTATGTGGCGCGTTTTTCAGCGGATTGTCCTTGCGGTCCATTTCCCCCTCCTCGATGGCCCGGATTTCCTGCCGGATGCTCAGGAGCGCATCGCAGAATCGATCCAGTTCGCCCTTGTCCTCGCTTTCCGTCGGTTCGATCATGATCGTGCCGGGGACCGGGAAACTCATGGTCGGCGCATGGAAGCCATAATCCATGAGCCGCTTGGCCACGTCCTCCGCTTCCACGTCGGCCGACTTCTTGAAGGGTCGCAGATCCACGATAAATTCATGGGCGCATTGGCCGTTGTGGTTGGTGTACAGGATATCGTAGGCGCCCTGGAGACGGGCACGCATGTAATTGGCGTTCAGCATGGCATATTCCGTCGCCCGCTTCACCCCTTCGGCACCCAGCAGGCGGATGTATCCGTAGGAGATCAGCAGGATGCTGGCACTGCCGTAGGGCGCAGCGCTTACGGCATGGCCCCTGGATTCGCCTTCCGCCACATGGCCGGGCAGGAATTTTTCCAGGTGGGACTTGACGCAGATCGGTCCCATACCGGGACCCCCGCCCCCGTGGGGGATGGCGAAGGTCTTGTGCAGGTTCAGGTGGCACACATCGGCACCGATCAGTCCGGGAGCCGTCAGGCCTACCTGGGCGTTCATATTCGCCCCGTCCATATATACCTGCCCGCCGTTTTCGTGGACAATCTGGGTGATCTCCCGGACCGTCTCCTCGTAAATGCCATACGTACTGGGGTAGGTGATCATGATACCGGCCAGTTCATCGCGGTGCTGCTCCGCCTTGGACCGGAGGTCCTCCACATCGATATACCCGTTTTCGCGGGTGCGTACCACGACCACGTGCATGCCGGCCATGACGGCGCTGGCGGGATTGGTTCCGTGCGCGGAAAGCGGGATCAGCATAACGCGGCGGTGCGCTTCCCCGTTGGCTTCGTGGAAACGGCGAATGGTGAGCAGGCCGGCATATTCTCCCTGGGCGCCGCTGTTGGGCTGCAGGCTGCAGGCGTCCAGGGCCGTAATCTCACACAGGTAGCGGGACAGCTCCCGGATTATCTGCTGGTATCCGGCGACCTGCTCCACGGGGGCAAAGGGGTGGATCCGGCTCCAGTGATTCCAGCTCAGCGGGATCATTTCGGAGGCGGCGTTCAGCTTCATGGTACAGCTCCCCAGGGAAATCATCGAGGTATTGAGGGAAAGGTCTTTGTTTTCGAGCGTCTTGATATACCGCATCATCTGGCTTTCGCTGTGATGCGCATGGAAGACGGGGTGCTGCAGGAAGGCGGATGTCCTCAGGAGATGTTCCGGCAGGTGGTAGAGGGTCTCCTCTTCATCCAGCGTGAAAGCCACCGGATCCCGTTCGTTCTCAAAACAGTTGATCAGGTCAAAGAGATCAGCCGGCGACGTGGTCTCATCCAGGGAAATGCCTACGTGGTGTGCATCGGGGTAGCGCAGGTTAATCCGCTGGGCCAGGGCCTTGCGACGGATCGCCTCGGTGCCGCCTGGCACCCGGACAGTCAGGGTGTCAAAGAAGTACGGGTATTCCAATTCAAAACCCCTGTCCTGGAGGGCCTGGGCCACGGTCTGGGTAAGCAGGGCAATCCGGCGGGCGATGCGGCGAAGCCCTTCCGGACCGTGGTACACGGCGTACATAGCGGTCATATTGGCCAGCAGGGCCTGGGCCGTGCAGATATTGGAGGTGGCCTTTTCGCGTTTGATATGCTGTTCCCGGGTCTGGAGGGCCATCCGCAGGGCGCGGCCACCGGTGGCGTCCACACTGACGCCGATGATGCGTCCGGGCATATTGCGCTTGAATTCATCCCGGCTCGCGAAGAAGGCGGCGTGGGGTCCGCCATACCCCAGCGGAACACCCAGGCGCTGGGAAGAACCCAGGGCGACATCCGCTCCGAGTTCGCCGGGTGGTGTCAGCAGGGTCAGCGCCAGCAGGTCGGTTGCCATGGCGACATGGGCGCCCACGGCGTGGGCCCGCGCGATGAAGCTGCGGTAATCCTCGATGCCGCCCCGGTCATTGGGGTATTGCAGCAGGGCGCCGAAATAGGTTTCATCCAGCTGGGCCTGGGCGTGGGGACCACTCACGATCTCAATGCCCACGGGGCTGGCGCGTGTATACAGAACATCGCGGGTTTGCGGGAACAGGTGCTCATCAATAAAGAACCGCGGCCGGGTAATATGCTCATGATCCCGATTGGCGTAATTAAAGAGCATGGTCATAGCCTCCGCTGCCGCGGTCGCCTCGTCGAGCAGGGAGGCGTTGGCAATGGGCAGGCCTGTCAGGTCACTGACCAGGGTCTGGTAGTTCAGGAGGCTTTCCAGCCGGCCCTGGGAAATTTCTGCCTGGTAAGGGGTATACTGGGTGTACCAGCCCGGGTTTTCAAACACATTGCGCAGGATGACGGGCGGGGTGATGCAGTCGTAATAGCCCTGGCCGATATAATTTCGAAAGAGCTTGTTTTCCAGGGAAATGTCCTTGATATGCTGGAGATAGGCGTATTCGCTCATCGCCCCGGGCAGATCCAGGGGCCTGGACATGCGGATGGAAGCAGGGACCGTCTTCTCTACCAGTTCTTCCAGGCTGCTTACGCTGATGGTCCTTAACATCCGGGCCGTATCGGCGGGGTGGGGCCCGATATGGCGGCCGGAAAATTCACTTTGCTGATCGTCAAATAAACTCATGTGTTGCTTCATTAAGAGGTGGGAAAGAACGGGTGCAAAATTAAGGTTTGGGGGCGGATCGGCCAGTTCCCTGTTTAAGGTGGTGGATAAGCGGTGAACTGAACGGTTGGACAGCAGGCCGAGGCGGGGCAGCGACGAGCGGCTGGCCGGCCTGGCGTATCTTTGGGCCATGGCGAAGGACCTGTTGCATAATTGGGAGAAAAAGTCAGCCGATCACCGCAAACAATACCGCCAGTTTCTGGACCGGGCGGATAAAAATGCGGTGCTTAAGCAGTTGCCTCGCCTGCATGAGCAAGCCTTTGAGCGGGTGGATTGCCTGCAGTGTGCCAATTGCTGCAAAGGATATTCTCCCCGCTTCAAGACGCCGGATATCAAACGGATCAGCCGCCACCTGGGCATGCGGGAAAGCGAATTTATTGAACGGTACCTGGTCGTGGATGAGGACGGGGATTTTGTAGCCAATGCCCGGCCCTGCCCCTTTCTGGGAGGAGATAACCGGTGCGGCATCTATGACCAGCGGCCGTCGGATTGCCGGCGGTTCCCCTATACGGACGAGGATGTGCTGATCAAGCGAAAACAACTCACCCTGAAAAATGCCAGTTTCTGCCCGATCACTTACTATGTGCTGGAGAAGCTGGCCTTCCCGGATGCAACGCAGGGGGCGTGAGCATCTTACCGTTTATCCGGCGGTAAGCTCCTCGTAGGCTGCCTGCAGCGGGCGCTCCAGGCCATCACCTTTCCACTGGGTTTCGAAGGGCAGGGTGGTGATTTTAAGTACCTCCTCCTTGGATTTGCCGGCCTTGATCTGCGAGGCGGTAAAATCCAGGATCCTGCCCAGGTATTCGCCAAAGGCCTTCAGATCATCGGCACTTCCGGTAACAGGGTAATCATCCGCGGCGTGTCCGAACACAAACAGGGTCTTTCGGTCAAATTTTTGAACGGCCTGGTCCAGGACCCGGATCCAGTTTTTCATGTTGGCCCCGGCGCTCCGGTCCACAAAGGGATGGCGGCGATTGAATACCAGGTCTCCCATGTGAACGATGTTGGCATGCTCGAAATGGATCAGGGCATCCCCGTTGGTATGCCCGGGGCCGTAATAATAAAGGCAAATGGATTCTTTGCCGTTTTTGGTGCACCAGGTCTGCGTAAAAGTCTGGTTCGGAAACAACTGCTGGTCTTCCGTCTTTTGGGCGGCCGCGACATTCTGCTGGTTCGTCCGGGAATTTTCATGGGCAAGCACCTGTTCGACGATGCCCTTAAAGGAGATATTGCCTGCCGTGTGATCACCGTGGTGGTGCGTGTTGATCAGCAGCCGGAACGGTTGATCACTGCGATTTCGCAGTTCGTTGATCAGGTGCTGAGACTGCTCGGGAAATTCCGCATCCACCACCACGATGCCTTTGGGGGCCAGGTGAAAGGCGATGGTACCGCCCTTTTCGGTAAAGATGCCGACATTATTACGCAGCATGGTGATCTTCCAGGGATCCGTTCCCGGAAAGCCCAGCCATTTCTGCCGGGAAAGGGCCAGGGCTCCGGCAGCAAGGAAGGAGGATCGGAGAAATTCAAGGCGATGCATACAGTTGATTTTAGCAGTTAAGCAATGCGGCAGGACCGGCAGACGGGACCCCCGGCCTGCTCAATACTCTAATTTACGTAAAGCGGGCGCTTTGAACCAGGTAAATAGTACCACCAGCAGGGTCATGCTGCCCCCAAAGATGACGGAGGGCACCACGCCCATCAGTTTTGCTGCCAGCCCGCTTTCGAACTGGCCAAATTCATTACTGGAGCTGATAAACATCGAGTTGACGCTGAGTACCCGGCCCCGGATGGCATCCGGAGTTTTCAGCTGCAGGATGGTTCCGCGGACCACCACGCTGATGCCGTCGAGCATGCCGCCTACCATGAGGGCGGCGAACGAAAGCAGGAAGTGCCGGGACAGGGCAAAGGTGATGATGCAGGCCCCGAAGCCCGCCACGGCAAACAGGAGTTTTTTACCCTGCCTCTGCCGCATGGGAAAGAGCGTCAGGGTGATCACGATCAGGATGGAACCGATGTCGGATGCGGCATTGAGCCATCCGAATCCCCGGGGCCCTACCTGCAGGATGTCCCGCGCGTATACCGGCACCATGGCGACGGCTCCGCCGAACAGCACCGCAAAAAGGTCCAGGGACATGGCTGCCAGGACCTCTTTGGTCCGGATAACGAACCGCAGGCCTTCCTTCACGCTTTCCCAGGTTTTTTTCTCTCCTCGCTCGGTCAGGGGCGGCCGGCGCTGCAGGCGAAGCATGACGATCCAGGAGGTCAGCATCAGCAGGGATATGGTGACCAGGGTCCCGGTATTGCCGAGCCCGGCGATGAGAAAGCCTCCCACGGCATGGCCCGTTACCGAGGCGGAAAGCCAGGTGCCCTGGCTCCAGGTAATGGCATTGGGGAGATGCTTTTTGGGCACAATGCTGGCAACCAGCACATTGAAAGTAGGCCCGGTAAAGGCCCGGATCACGCCGGTGCAGAAAATGACGGCATAAACCCCGATGGCGACCCGGTAATGGATGCCGGGATTTGCTGCATGAATCCTGGAAAGAGCCAGGAGCAGGGTTGCGCAGACGAAATAAAGCAGGATACCCGTGAGCAGCATCCTTTTCTTTTCGCTCAGGTCGATTACATGGCCGGCGTATAAGGCAAAGGAAACGGCTGGGATCACCTCCGATAGGCCGATCAGCCCGATGGCGAAGGGGGCGTTGGTCAGCTCATAGATCCACCAGCCCACCAGGGTGCTCATCATGCGCAGGCCCATGATGAAAAGAAACCGGCCGATAATGAAGCTCCGGTACTCCGGTATACGCACGGCTGCCAGGGGATCCCCGGAAAACTGCAGGTAGTTGGTTCGCATAAAAGCCCACCAAAGGTAAGGGACGGCCGGTTTTGCCCCATCAGGGCAGGCTCAGATAATGCTGGCCTTCCGCATAGTCCTGGTTAAGCGCCTCCAGTATGGCCTGCAGGTGTGATTCCTTGCCGAGGAAATCGGCGTTGGACGCATCCACAAAAAGCGTCCTGAGGTTATGCTGCCTGATGTAATGGGTATAAGTCTCCTGGATGCTGAACAGGTAGGTATCCGGGATATTCTGTTCGTACTGCCGGTTCCTTTTGCGGATGTTCTGCTGGAGTTTCTGGACCGGCGCATGCAGGTAGATCAGCAGGTCAGGCTGGATCAGTTGCTGGTGGATGATCTCAAACAGGCGCTGGTACAGCCGGAACTCGTCCTCGGGCAGGTTCACCTTGGCAAACAACAGGCACTTGGTGAACAGGTAATCGGATATCGTCAGGCTCTGGAACAGGTCCTTTTGCTGCAGCAGGTCCTTCAGTTGCTTGTAGCGTTCGGCCATGAAGAACAATTCCAGGGGAAAGGCGAACTGGGAAGGGTTTTCGTAAAACTTGGCTAAAAACGGGTTGTCGGCGAACTCTTCCAGGATCAGTCTTGCATTGAAATGTTTGGCCAGCAGGCGGGCCAGGGTGGTTTTTCCGGCTCCGATATTCCCCTCGATCGTTATAAAATGATATGGCATAGGCAACGGTCCGCGGCCGCAATGCGGAATGAGTCGTGAAAGTAAGTCAAATGGACAAACGGGCCTTTGCCGGGGCGCCGTTGTGGAAAAATTCAGGCATATTTCCGGACCTCAAGCGGGTCCGGGCATTCCGCGAGCAGCTGGGCCACCGTCTTCTGCAGTACCGGGTGGATGACCTCGCCGGCGATTTCGGCGAGCGGTACAAGCGCGAAGCGCCGGTTGGCCAGTTCGGGGTGAGGGATCGTCAGAAAGGGATACCGGATCACGGTATCATTGAACAGCAGGATATCAATATCGATGGTGCGCGGCCCATATTTTTCCATCCGGATCCGGCCCAGCTGCCTTTCTATCTTCAGGATCCGGCGTATGAGCCTGGCTGCAGTCAAACGTGTTTTCACGGCCAGTGCCTGGTTCAGAAAGGCTGCCTGGTCGGTATGGCCCCAGGCAGCTGTTTCATAAATGGCCGAGGAGGTAACCACCTCGATACCCTGCGCCGTTAGCAGCCGGATGGCGTCCGCCAGGTGCTCCCGGCGGTCACCCATATTGCTGCCTGTCAGTAAAAATGCCTGGTTCATCATATCGCCCAACCTGCGGAAAGGGTCAAATATCTTTAATTTTGAATGAATCAAAGCCCCCGGCGTATGAAGAGCTTCTTTAAGATGGTTTTGGCCGCCCTGCTGGCCCTGGTCCTTTTTTCTGTCATGACCTTCTTTCTGCTGGTGGGCTGGATAGCCGGCCTGGCAACCAGGAACCTGCCGCGGGTGAAGGCCGGATCGGTCCTGGTGGTGGACCTGGGAGAACACTTTGCCGAGCAGCGCCAGCCTTTCTCGATTTCCCTACCCAGCGGACAGGCCGAGCGCAATGTACCCGGTCTCTATGAGCTGATCCAACTGATCCACCGCGCCCAGGATGACAAACGGATCCGGGGCATATACCTGCAGGCCGGAAGTAATGCCAATGGCTTTGCAGCCAGCCAGGAGATCCGAAGGGCCCTGCAGGCATTCCGGAGCTCCGGCAAGTTCATCCTGGCCTACGGGGACCAGATACCGGAAAAGGCCTACTGGGTGGCCAGCGTGGCTGACCAGGTCTATGCCAATCCGCAGGGCGGGCTTTCCTGGGCCGGATTTCATGTGGAATACCTGTTTCTGAAGGGAGCCCTCGATAAACTGCAGATCGAGCCCCAGATTTTTTATGCCGGGAAATTCAAGAGTGCCACCGAACCGCTGCGGACGGACCGGATGACGGAAGAAAACAGGCTGCAGACCCGGGAATGGTTACAGGATATATACGGCCAGTATCTCACCACCGTTGCGGCGGCACGGGGTACGGACAGTGCCACCCTGCGCCGCTGGGCTGACGAGGGAACGATTCAGACCGCCCGGGATGCCCTGGACCATCACCTGCTCGACGGGCTGAAATACGAGGACGAGGTGCACGATTTAATCCGGCAGCGCCTGGGCCTGGGCAGCAAGGAGAAAATTTCCTTTGTCCCGGTCGGCCAGTATGCGGAGGTCGGAGTGCCCCGGCTCCACGGGGGCGACCTGGTCGCCCTGATTTTCGCCGAAGGGGATATCGTGGATGGCAGGGGGGGACCGGGCCGGATTGCCAGTGCGCAGTATACCGACCTGATCCGCCAGGCTCGCCTGGATGACCGCATCAAGGCGATCGTCCTGCGCATCAATTCCGGCGGGGGCAGTTCCCTGGCCAGTGAAAAAATATGGCGTGAACTCTTCCTGGCCCGCCAGGCCAAACCCGTCGTGGTGAGTTTCGGGGACCTGGCGGCCTCGGGGGCCTATTACCTGTCCTGCGGAGCGGATAGTCTTTTCGCCGAACCCGCCACCCTGACCGGATCGATCGGCGTATTCGGAGTCATCCCCAACCTGGAGACCTTCTTCAGGAACAAACTGGGGGTAACATTCGACGGGGTAAAGACCTCACCTTCGGCGGATGCCGGGTCCTTTTACCGCCCGCTCTCGCTGCAGGAAAAGAAACAGTTCCAGGCCGATATTGACCGCATTTACCGGGTATTCAAGGAGCGGGTGGCTGCCGGCCGCCACCGGGACACGGCCTATGTCGAAACCGTTGCCCAGGGTCGGGTATGGACCGGTAACCGGGGAGCGGAACTGGGGCTGGTGGACCGCTTCGGCGGTATCGGGGAGGCCCTGGATTGTGCGGCCCGCATGGCCCATCTGAAGTCCTACCGGGTGCAGGAATACCCGGCTGTGCGCACTTTTCTGGAACAGTTGCTGGGGACGGACGGC
Source organism: Chitinophagaceae bacterium (assembly GCA_035549175.1). Classification (GTDB taxonomy): domain Bacteria; phylum Bacteroidota; class Bacteroidia; order Chitinophagales; family Chitinophagaceae; genus DASTSN01. Next base: position 13,093 of record DASZRL010000086.1, read on the forward strand.
CTGGTCGATGAGGACGCCGCCATTCGCCGCGAACTGGGTGAGCAGAACTTCGCGGTATACCAGGCATTCCTCCGCGTCCGGGAAATGACGGGCGGCGTCCAGGCCCGGCTGCCCTTCCAGTTTTTCATTCATTAGAACGAACTGAATACCTTTGCCACTTCAATTGATTCCAGATGCCAAAGCCGTATAGCCAGTTTCAGGCGTTGTGGGCCATTACCCGGGCCAGTCTCAAGGCGATATTCAAGAGCCCCCAATCGGTTTTCTTCAGCCTGTTTTTCCCCATCGTGCTGATCGTGGTATTCGGCGCCCTGAGCCGCGGGGGAGGTGTATCGCTGGATGTCGCCTTCGACCGCCAGTCCGATACCCTGAACCCGGTGTACTATGCCATTAAGAATGCCCCGGTTTTCACGATCCAGCAAGGCGATCCGGCCGACCTGGAAGACCGCATGAAGAAGGGCCGTATCACGGCCCTGATCGATGTGCGCAAGCTGCCGGCCGATTCCGGGGCGGCACGCTATGACATTCACTACCGGTACTCCTCCGCCGACCAGCGGGAATTGCCGGCCCTGGAGCTTTTCCTGAACAGTGTGGTCAACCGGGTCACCCAGCAGCAACGCGGAGGAGCCAGCATCGTCACGGTTTCTTCGGAGGAAGTGAAGGGCCGCGTCTATAAGATGATTGATTTTTACCTGCCCGGCATGATCGGCTTTTCCCTGATAGGCGCCTCGGTATTCGGCGTGGCCTTTGTCTTTTTCACGCTGCGGGAAACCCTGGTGCTCAAACGGATGTATGCATCCCCTGTGAAGAAGGGATATATTGTGCTGGGTGAGAGCCTTTCGCGGCTGATATTCCAGATGATCACCGTGGTGGTGCTGATCCTGTTCGGCAAATACTTCTATGATTTTACGCTGGCCAACGGCTGGCTGACTTTTGCGGAACTGCTCGTGCTCTGCCTGGTGGCCCTGATGGTCTTTATGGGATTCGGATTCATCATCAGCTCGGTGGCCAGGAACCAGAACGTCATCCCGATCTATGCCAACCTTTTCATGTTCCCTCAGTATTTCCTTTCCGGGACCTTCTTTCCGAAAAGTGCCTTACCCCAGGGCATCCAATGGCTGGTGGACGCCCTGCCCCTGACGGCGCTCAACGACGGGTTGCGTAAGGTGGCATTCGAAGGCGCCCATCTGCCCGATTGTTGGAAGCAGTTGCTGATCCTGGGCGCCTGGGGCGTGGTCATATACGCCGTTGCGGTCAAGGTCTTCCGGTGGGAATGATCCGGCCCGGCTAAAATTGTTCTGCCAATGCGTCTGCTCCGCCTGGTCATATTCAGCCTGCTGGCTCTGTTTCTGGTCGTCACGGGCATTTCGCTGTTCATTCCCGCGCACGTCCGGATTTCCCGGGCAGTCAACCTGGCCCCGGGCAGTGATTCGGTTCTCCGCCGCATCCGCGATGCCCGCCAATGGCCCGCCTGGTATCCCGGGCTGGCGGATTCCGGCTCCCAGTCGTTCCGCGTGCAGGACAGCTCCCATGTGGACCTGGAAGGTACGCAGATCACCCTGCGGCAGCCAGGTCCGGACGAAGTCCAGGCTGAATACCGGTCCGGCAACCGCCGGCCGGTCCTGGGCGCCTGGAAACTGATCCGGTATGGCGGCTCGGATTCCCTGACCCTGCAATGGTATATGGATTTTCACCTGCGGTGGTACCCCTGGGAAAAATTCTTTAGCCTGGTCTATGACAAAATGTATGGGACCCGGATGGAGCAGGGGTTAAACAGGCTTAAAAAGTGATCAGTGGTCGCAGGTTGGCATTTGCGGCAGCCGGGGATTGCCAAAATCAGTAACTTCATGGTTCAATAAAATGCTGTTTTATGAAATCAATGCTCCTGATGATTCTCGCCTCTGTCACTATGATCGCTGCCTGCGGCCAGCAGGACAAATCCAAGCGTCCCAGCCCCCCGGCAACCGCCACCCAGACCCTGGCCAACGGGACTACTCTCACCATTGATTACAGTCAGCCCTCCGTGAAGGGGCGTACCATTGGTAAAGATCTTGAACCGATGCCTGGTAAGGTATGGCGTACAGGTGCCAATGAGGCTACGGTTTTCGCCGTCAGCAAGAATGTTCAGGTGGAAGGCAAGCCACTGGCTTCCGGCAAATACGGATTGTTCACCATCATGGACGGCGACAACTGGACTATCATTTTCAACAAGACCTGGAACCAGTGGGGGGCATTCAATTACAAGGAGGCCGACGATGTGCTGCGCGTCAGCGTGAAAGGCAAGAAGGCTCCCAAGTTTGCTGAAAAAATGACCTTTACCATCGCTAAGGATGGCACCGTTAGCCTGCTTTGGGGCGACCACCAGGTGGACTTCCACGTTAAGTGAGCCAGCACGAGGACACCGAACCGAAGGCCGCAGGACCCTGCGGCTTTTTTTATGGGCGCTGTAGTATGCGCAGGATGGCCTCGTACACCTGGTCCAGCTGGCTGCCTGTTATGCAATAGGGTGGCAGCACGTAAAGGGTGTTCCCTAGCGGGCGCAACAGCACGCCCCAGTCGAGCGCCTGCTCCATGGTTTCCTCCCGGACCTTATCCAGGTATTCCTTCTGATCGCTGTGCAGCTCGAAGGCAAGAATGGTGCCCAGGCTGCGCGCATGACTGACGGGCCGGGGGAAGTCCGAGTTCTCCAACTGCTGCACAAAGGCCTGGTGCCTGGCACTTAAGGCCGCGATGGCCTGCCCGCAGGCAGGATCTTCCAGCAGGTCCAGGCTGGCCAGAGCGGCCGCGCAGGCCAGCGGGTTGGCCGTGAAGGAGTGCCCGTGGAAGAAAGTCTGGTGCAGGTCATCACTCAGAAAGGCTTCAAATACCCGGCTGTGGCAGGCTGTTATAGCCAGCGGAAGGCTGCCCCCGGTCAATCCTTTGGAAAGGCAGATCAGATCGGGCTGTTCGGCCACGTGTTCGGAAGCAAAGATTTTGCCGGTCCTGCCAAAACCAGTCATCACTTCATCTGCGATGCAAAGGATGCCGTTTGCCTGGCAGAAGGCCAGCAACCGGCTCAGGGCAGCCGGCTGGTACATGCGCATCCCGCCCGCTCCCTGCACCAGGGGTTCGTAGACCAGGCAGGCTACCTCTTCGGGATCGATTTCCGGCAGCCGGAAGCTATCCGGCTCATGGAGTTCGGGCAGGTGAATGAAATGAACCTCAAAAAGCAGGTCCCGGAACGCCTCGGTGAAAACACTTCTCCCGCTGACGCTCATGGATCCGAACGTATCCCCGTGGTAGGCGTGGGTAAGGGCCAGGATCCGGTTGCGCCTCGTACGACCGCAGTTGCGGTGATACTGGATGGCCATTTTGACCGCCACTTCCACCGAGGTCGAGCCGTTGTCCGAGTAAAAGATGCGGCTGAATCCGCCGGGGAGCAGCCGCAACACCCGTTCAGCCAGGCTGACTGCCGGTTCATGCGTACAGCCCGCGAATAGCACATGTTCGAGCTGCAGGGCCTGTTCATGGATTTTCCGGGCGAGGTAGGGGTGGGCATGTCCATGCAGGTTGGTCCACCAGCTGCTGATGGCATCAATGTAACGGTTACCCCGTTCATCAAACAGGTATACGCCTTCGCCCCGCACAATGGGTAACGGAAGTGCCGTCGTTTTATGCTGGGTAAAGGGATGCCAGATAACCTGGCTGTCCCGTTGAAGCAGGCTGGGTTGCTGCGGGTTCATCCTTACCGGTTTTTCGGCGGCAAAACTACCGGCTCCGGGCAGATTACAGAAATATTTTACCGACGGTGGCCGGCTTTGCAACGATCCGGATCATTTTTTTGTCAGGTGTCGCAAGATCATGGATACCACCCAATTAATCAGGGACTGCCTGCGCAACCAGCCAGCTGCGCAGCAGGAATTATACCGCCAGTATGCGCAGACCATGCTGGGGGTATGCTACCGGTATACCAAATCCATGAAGGACGCCGAAGACGTGCTGCAGGACGGATTTGTCAAAGTGTTCCGCCATCTGCATCAGTACAAGCGGGATGGTGAACTGGGTGCCTGGATCCGCCGTATCATGGTCAATACCGCCCTGAATTTTCTGAAGCGTAACCAGCGATACCAGGACGACATGTACTTTACGGATGAATACATGCATCCCGTAGCGGATGAGAATCCCGAGGTAAGCCTGCATGCCAAGGAACTGGCCGGCCTCATCCGGCAGCTGCCTCCCGGATACCAGACAATATTCAACCTCCATGCCGTGGAGGGATATTCGCATGTGGAGATTGGCGAGATGCTGGGCATCAGTGATGGTACCTCCCGGTCCCAGTACGCCCGGGCCCGGGCTTTATTAATTACCTGGATACGTGATTATTCGGATACGGTCAAAAAAGCAGCCTATGCCGGAAAATGAATTTGAAAAACAGGTACGCCGGACACTGGATGACTTGAAGCTGCATCCTTCCGACCGGGTAGGGTCCCTGGTCGAGCATCGGATCCGGGAACCAAGGAAACGACGCAGGCTGCCCCTGGTCCTGCTGGCTTCCGGACTGCTGCTGCTGGGCTACGGAGGGTACCGGTTCTGGAGCTCGCCAGCCATTCGGCTGGACGGCCGTACCGGGCCCCGGGAAACCGCTGCCACGTCGGGTACCCGCCCAACCCCGATGCCGGCCAGGGATCAGGTACCGGCGGGAGAGGGCACCCAGGGTAGTCCGGGAACACCCGACCAGCCCGGCCGGCTGCGTTCCCGTACGGCTTCCTGGCCGGCGCAGGCCCATCCCGGAATGGCCCCGGTCCCCCTACGCGGCATGGAGGGCAGGGCGCCTGGACAGAAGCCTGCCCGGAACGTACCGGTATTCCATCCTGACCCCGTTTCCAGCCTGGCAGCCGGCAGGAAGCCGCGGGGCACAACCCGCCATCAACTCCGGCCCCCGCAGGTGCGGCAGGCCCTTACCGGGGTCTCCCGGGTAACCCGCAATCCCCACACCGGGGAGAGTTCCCCGTCCAAAGGGCAGGTCAGCCAGGCGTTTCTTCCGGATAACCCGTCCGGGTACCTTCCTCGCTGGAATCGTGTTATTACGGTGCCTGACAGTGCCGTCTCCGCTTCCTGGTACCTGAGGGGAGGCCTGGTGCCTGTCCACCTTCCGGATAGGTCTGCTGCGCTGCTGAATCAGCCGGCATGGCATGCGGCAAAAAATAGCGAGGCTCAATGGCGCTGGGGACTGGAATTCACCGGCGGTCTCGCCACGCGGAGCAGCCGGTTTCTGGGTTGGCCGGGTGGCGCGGGCGCGGCTGGCCTTACGATAAATAGGGTAGGCGCGGGCGTGAACGGAGGCGGGGTGGGGTTCGCGAGTTCGGAGCCTTCCTCTGTCCAGCCAGGCCCGGAACTGGATGCCGGGTTCTTCCTGGAGCGCCGGCTCTCCCGCCGGCTCTCCGTGCAGGCAGGCCTGCAATACCGGTATGCCAGCGACCGGATCCTGGTGGGAAACAATACCTACAATAATTTCCAGGCTGCGGGAGTTGGAACCTACCTCGTTGCCATCCAGGCCGTCTCTGCCGGCTTTCCCACGCATACCTATGTGAATCAATATCACTACCTGGGTATTCCTGTTATCATGGGCTGGCGGCTGAACCCCCGGAGCATACTGCCGCTGAATCTCCGGGTTGGGTTTTCAGCAGATCGGCTGCTGGCGACGGATGCTGTATTTTATTCGGGCACCAGCGGGGGATTTTATTACCCGGCCCGGGCTTCCATGAATAAATTTTATGTCCTGGCCCATGCCGGGCTGGAGGTGGTGGGCTCCGGGCGAAGGAGCCGCGCCTGGTCGGTCGGTCCGATGGTCAGCCTGAGTACCACCCGGCAGGTGCGGGATGCCTTTAACCGGAAGGTTTACCCGGTGTATGGGGGCCTTCAGGTACGGTACCGGCTAGGTCCGGGGAAATGACAGCAGTGCAGGGCCGTGGCCCAACTTCTGGCTGCCTGAGCGAGGCCAGGGAGATCCATGGTGTCCATGGGGGTTAATAACCGGCCGGGGACTAGGTGCCGGAATTCAGGAAACGCAGGTTACGGCGGATCCCCTGCCAGGCAGCCCGCTTCAGGGGAGAATGACGAAACAGCTGCTTAAACGTTTCCTCGGTCATCTCCTCCCATTGGCGGGTAGTGAGGTTAAGCAGTTCCGGGATAGGGGTAAAGGCCGGCTCGTGGTGGGGCCTGGAAAACCGGTTCCAGGGGCATACATCCTGGCAGGTATCGCAGCCAAACATCCAGCCCTCAAACTTTCCATTCATTTCCTCCGGGATCAGCTGCTCCTTCAGTTCGATCGTGAAATAGGATATACACCGGCTTGCGTCCACTACTTTGTCCGGCAGGATTGCTTCCGTAGGGCAGGCGGCAATGCACCGGGTGCAGGTTCCGCAATAATCTTTGGCGAAGGGGTCGTCCCAGGCCATTTCCAGGTCCGTGATGAGGGTGGCAATAAAAAAGAAGGAACCGCCCTGCCGTGTCAGCAGGTTCCCGTTCCTGCCGATCCAGCCCAGGCCGCTCCGCTGGGCCCAGGTACGTTCCAGGACTGGGGCACTGTCGACAAATCCCCGTCCGTGTATTGCCCCGAGGGTTGTGCTCAATTCATCCAGTAACCCGCGAAGCTGGCTGCGTATCACTTCGTGGTAATCGCGGCCGAAAGCATATTTGGCAATGCGGGGCGAGGCGGGCTCCTGCCTGGCTGCCGGGTAATAATTCTTCAGCAGGGTGATCACGGAGCGGGCACCCGGCACCAGGCGGGTGGGATCCACCCGCAGGTCAAAATACCGTTCCATGTACTGCATGCCGCCATGCAGGCCCCGGTTCAGCCAGGCTTCCAGGCGCCGCGCATCCTCGTCCAACGGTACGGCCTGTGCGATTCCGCAGAAATCGAAACCCGCCTCATAGGCTTTTTTCTTGATAAGCTGACTGGTCTTTTCCGGTGACACCTGGGTGAATTTTACCGAGTTACAGGGTGGTGGAAACATGTTCCTGTCTAAGGGTTATCCCTTAGCGGTTACCCGAAGGTAATAAAACGCCCCATACTAAACCGATGCGTGTCTCCGTTTACTCGACACACCCCGTCCCCCGTTTGGCAGGAATATTATTTCCATTCCCCTTGTGGGAATTCAGGGGTTATTCGTATTTTTTGTGCATTCTAAACCCCTTGAACATGAAATCAAGACCGCTGCTTATTCTAGCAGCCTGCCTTTTCATCCGCCTGGTCAGCCCGGCCCAGGACAAGGTAGGATTCAAGTACGGGGAGGTCAGTCCCCAGGATTTTCTGCCCACCGCCTATCCCATCGACAGCAGTGCCAACGCGGTCGTACTGGCGGATGTCGGTTCCACCGAGATCGTCGGCAATAATAATGGCTGGTTTTCGCTGGTGTTTAAACGCTACACCCGGATCCGCATTCTGAACAAGAACGGATATGATGCCGCCAACGTCCAGATTCATTTGTATTCAGACGGCAGGCTGGAAGAAAATCTTAACAACCTGAAGGCCGTTACCTACAACCTCGACAACGGGACGGTGACACAGACCAAACTGGAGAAGTCCAATGTGTTCAAGGATCAGCTCGACCGGAACTGGTTCGTGAAGAAATTTACGCTTCCCAACATCAAGGAGGGCTCCATTATCGAGTACCAGTATGAAATTCAGTCCGATTTTATTCATAACCTGCAGCCCTGGAACTTCCAGGGAGACAACCCGGTGCTCTGGAGTGAATACAATGTTTCCATTCCCTCGTTCCTAACCTATACCTTTTTATCCCAGGGGTACCAGCCCTTCTTCATCAAGGACTCCAAGGACAAAACCATGTCTTTCAATGTGGCGGAATCAGGCGGTACCACGGCGACCGAGCGGATTTCCTTTACGGCGGGTGTCACCACCTACCGCTGGGTCATGAAGGACGTGCCGGCCCTGAAGCAGGAAAGCTTTACGACCACCCTGAAAAATCATATCGCCCGGATCGAGTTTCAGCTTTCCGAATACCGGGAGCCGCTGGAGTATAAGAATGTAATGGGCAGCTGGAAGGACATGGCGGCCCAGTTTCTGCAATCCGAGTACTTTGGCGACCCCATCAGCAAGCCCAACAACTGGCTGGATGACGAGGTAAAACCCCTGATCGCGACGGCTCATTCCGATGTGGAAAAGGCCGAGAACATTTTTAATTATGTGCGGGACCATTTTTCCTGCACGGATCACAACCGGCTGGAAATGGACCAGACGCTTAAGGCCCTCGATAAGACCAAAAAGGGCAATGAAGCGGAGATCAACCTGCTGCTGACGGCCATGCTTCGGTACGCGAGGATTCCCACGGATCCGGTGATACTCAGCACCACCTCCAACGGATATGTACCGCCGCTCTATCCCTTGGTCAGCCGCTACAATTATGTGGTCGCCAGGGCCCTGATCAATGACCAGCCGGTCTTCCTGGATGCCAGCCTGCCCCACCTGGGATTTGGCCGCCTGATGCCTTACTGCTATAACGGGTATGCCCGGATCATCAACACGGAGGCCACCCCGGTCATACTTTCACCGGATTCCATCCTGGAACGGAAGGTCTCTTCCATTTTTGCCTCTTTTGACGATAAGGGGAACCTGACGGGAAGCATGGAGCAGAAACTGGGCTATTACGAGTCCATGGACATCCGCGACCGTATCAAGGAGAAGGGGAAGGATGCCCTGATCTCCGAAATGCAGAAGGCCTACGGTACCGACGCCCGGATCGAGGGTGCCGTATTCGATTCCCTGGATAATGCGGATAACTCCCTCAGCATGCGGTATGATTTCAAGACGGGCCAAACCAAGGAGGACCTTATTTACCTGAACCCCCTTTTCGCGGAGGCGTGGAAGGAAAACCCGTTCAAATCCGCCAAACGCCTTTACCCCGTGGAGATGCCCTACGCGATGGATGAGACCTATTTGCTGAACTTCACCATCCCGGATGGTTACCAGGTGGATGAATTGCCCGAGCAGGTCGTGGTCAAACTCAATGAAAAGGGGGACGGCAGGTTTGAATACCGCCTGGCTGTCCAGGAAAACAGCATTTCCCTGCGAACCCGGGTGGTACTGAAGCGGACGTTTTATAAGCCGGAGGAATACGACATGCTACGCGAATTTTTTAATCTGATCGTTAAAAAACAGGGTGAGCAGATTGTCTTGAAAAAGAAAAAATAAGGAAATGAGAACCCAAGTTGTTTTGCTGGCTGTCCTGTCGCTGATCCTGTCCCGGCCGGCAGGGGCGGCAGGGGGGGACGGAGCCTATTCCGTTGCCAACATTCCGGCCTCTCTGCTGAAAAATGCCCACGTAGTCAAGCGGATGGAGGTGGAGCGTTTTGACCTGAAGAACCCGGGCGAGGCCGTTTATTCAATCAAGTACGCCCTGACCATTCTGGATGAAGCCGGGGACGATTATGCGGAGTTTGCGGTTCATTACGACAAATTTCAAAGTATCCGGTCGATCGACGCAACCCTGTATGATGCCAACGGAAAGGAAGTGCGCAGCCTGAAAGCCCGGGATATCCAGGACAAGAGCGGGGTCAGTGAGAACAACCTCATCGACGATGACCGCATGAAGGAGCATAATTTCTATTGCAGGAATTACCCCTACACGGTGGAATATTCATACGAGATGAAATTTACCGGGACGATGTTTTATCCGTTTTGGATGCCGCTGCAGGATGAACATGTCGCCGTGCAGTCCAGCCAGTTCATATTTACCTGCCCGGCTGATTACCAGTTCCGCTTCAAGGCCTTTAACTATACCGGTCAGCCGGTGCAGACCCAGGAAAAGGACCGGAAGGTATTTACCTGGCAGGTCGGGAACCTGCCTGCCGTGACCCTGGAACCCTATGCCCCCGAACTGCGGTTCCTGACCACCTATATCGTTTTCGGCCCCACCCAGTTCGAGATGCAGGATTATAAGGGCACCATGGAAACCTGGGCAGACCTGGGAAAATTTATTTATGCCCTCAAGCAGGGGCGCGACCAGCTTCCGGAAAATATCCGGGCCACCGTCCACCAGATGACCGATAATGAACCGGATCCTTACGAGAAAATCCGGAAGTTGTACGAGTTCATGCAAAAAAACACCCGCTACGTGAGTGTCCAGCTGGGCATCGGCGGCTGGCAGCCCTACGATGCCGGTTATGTGGCCACCAAGGGGTATGGGGATTGCAAGGCCCTGGTCAATTACATGTACAGCCTGCTCAAGGAAGCCGGTATCACCTCCTATTATACAGTCATCCGGGCAGGCCGGGGACGCAAGTCCTTCCTGACGGACTTTCCCGCTTCCACCTTCAACCACGTGATCCTTTGCGTTCCGGTGAAGCAGGACACCGTCTGGCTGGAATGCACCAACCAGACGATTCCCGCGGGCTACCTCGGGGATTTTACTGATGACCGCTACGGCCTGCTGGTGGATGAAAACGGGGGTCACCTGGTGCACACGCCCCGTTACGGGCTCCGGGAAAATCTCCAGGTCCGCCATATCAAGGCCAGCCTGGATGAGGGGGGAAACCTGCAGGTCCAGGCCAATTCCACCTATGATGCCGAACAGCAGGATGACGTGTCCGGCCTCATTAATACCCTGTCCCGTGACAAAGTCAAGGAGTACCTGCACGAAAACCTGGATTTTGCCACCTACGACATCAGCTCCTTTGATTACCGGGAAAAGAAAGGCAGACTGCCTTCCGTGGACGAATCGCTGGCCATTTCGGTGAGTAACTATGCCACGGCTACGGGCAGGCGGGTGTTTATCCTGCCCAATGTCATGTCGCGAGCCCGCCTCCGGCTGAAGGAGGACACGGCCAGGCAGTATGATGTCGTACTGGATTACGCCTACCGGGACGTGGACACCGTGGAGATCAGCCTGCCGGCCGGCTACCAGCCCGAAGCCATGCCCCCGGACGTGGATGTCTCCAACCCGTTCGGGCGGTACCGCTGTAGCGTGCGGCTGCTGGGCAATACCCTGTACTATTACCGGCTGCGCGAACAGTACAGCGGCCGTTTTCCCGCAACACAATACAACGACCTGGTCCGATTACTTGAACTGGTCTACAAAAATGACCGTAACCGGGTCGTTCTGGTAAAAAAGGATTAGGCCGGTACCCGGTTTGTCCTTTTCCCGAAGTTGAATTCACGGGGTAATGTAGGCGTGGCCGGCAGCGGTGCCAGGCCGGCTGCCGAACGGCCCGGATGCCTTTTTTTTGCGGTGGGCATTTTTTCAATATATTGAACTCCTAAACCGATTGTTGCCATGGGTCAGCTTGTAACCAAGGATATCCTCGTCTTCCTATTCTATTTCATCCTGGTGGCTCTGTACGGCTACTGGATTTACCAGCGCAAGAAAAATACGCACAATGATTCCAAGGATTTTTTCCTGGCTGAGGGATCCCTGACCTGGTGGGCCATTGGGGCTTCCCTGATAGCCTCCAATATTTCGGCAGAACAGTTTATCGGCATGAGCGGATCGGGATTCGCGCTCGGGCTGGGGATTGCTTCGTACGAATGGATGGCGGCCGCCACCCTGATCATCGTGGCGATCTTTTTTATGCCACTGTACCTGAAAAACCGGATTTATACCATGCCGCAATTCCTGCGGCAGCGCTATGACAACCGGGTCAGTACCATTATGGCCGTGTTCTGGCTGCTGCTGTATGTGCTGGTCAACCTGACCTCCATTATCTATCTGGGCGCGCTGAGCCTGCAACATATGTTAGACCAGCCGTTCCTGGTTTGCGCCATCGGGCTGGTCATCTTTGCCATATTCATTACCCTGGGGGGTATGCGGGTCATCGGGTATACCGATGTGATCCAGGTGTTTTTCCTGATCCTGGGAGGCCTGGCGACCACCTACCTGGCGCTGAACCTGGTTGCGGACAAGGTAGGAACCGGCGGCGGCGTCCTGGAAGGTCTTGGCCTGCTGCGGCAGAAGGCACCTGAGCATTTTCACATGATCTTTCAGAAGGGAAAGTACCTGGTCCATGACGGGAAGGGCGGCATGCAGGATCCCTGGCAGCAGCTACCCGGCCTGGCCGTCCTGATCGGTGGCATGTGGATCGCCAACCTGAGTTACTGGGGATGCAACCAGTACATTACCCAGCGGGCCCTGGGCGCCAACCTGCCCACCGCGCGCAAGGGGCTGCTGTTTGCGGCCTTCCTGAAACTGATGATGCCGGTGATCGTGGTGCTTCCGGGCATCGCCTGTTACGTCCTGTATGCCAACCAGGCGGATCCCCACATCACGGGGGGTATCGTGGAATCGGGTGTGGTTAAGCCGGACAATGCCTATTCGATCCTGCTGAACCTCCTGCCGGCGGGGCTGAAGGGCCTTGCCTTTGCGGCACTGACGGCGGCCATCGTGGCCTCGCTGGCCGGTAAGGCAAACAGCATCTCCACGATATTTTCCCTGGATATTTACAAACGCTTCATAAATAAGGAAGCCGATGACCGGACAGTAGTCCGGACCGGACGCTGGGTGGTTGTCGCAGCCTTTGCTGTGGCCCTTGCGATCGCCCCGGCCCTGAAGAGTTTCGGACAGGGGTTCAATTACATCCAGGAATTTACGGGGTTCATTTCTCCCGGCATCCTGGCCATGTTCCTGATGGGTTTTTTCTGGAAGCGTGCCAATTCCAACGGCGCCCTGGCCGCTACGCTCATCAGCATTCCCCTGTCGGCGGTGCTGAAATACACGGATCCATCCCTTCCTTTCATGAACCGGATGAGCCTGGTGTTCCTGGCCTGCGTAGCCCTGATGATCCTGTTTGGGCTGGCTGACCCGAAGTCCCGCAATAACCCAAAAGGCCTGGAGGTCAACGCCTCCCTCTTCCGGTTACCCGCCGGCTTTGCCGTCGGGGTCATCCTGGTGCTGGGCGTCATTGCGGCCCTCTACCTGGCCTATTGGTAGGCAAGGCTGGCCCATCCGACCGCCCTGCCCAGCAAGGTCAGGCCGGCAGAAAGGAGCGTAATTTCAAGGTCTTGGTATCCAGGGGGGGCTTGCCGTTTCCGAAACCGGGAGGGTGTCACTGCTTTTACCTTCAGGAACGATGGTTGAAATAGTCCGGGATATTGAATCCGCTCTCATAGCAGATGTCCCTGATGGTCCTTCGGGTGTACAGCAGCCATTTGCAGGCATGTCCCAGGCGGACTTTATTGAGGAACTCCACGCAGGGTTTTGGGGTGCGGTGCCTGAAATAACTGCAGAGGGCCGGGGTACTCCTGGCGGCCACGGCGGCAGCCTGGTCCAGCCAGACCGGTTCCTGGACATTCCCGATGTCGTACCGCAGCACCAGGTCGATGCGTTCCTTGTTTCGGGTCTGGTATTCTCCGGGCTCCCGGGTGGAAATGAGCTGGACGGACCAGCTGCCTGCTATCCGGTCCAGGCGCTGGAAGGGCAGGATCAGGCTGCACATTCCCTGGCTGGTTTCCGGCGATCGTTTCCCGGCTGCCAGGTTCCTGCAGAGGGTGTCCTCCAGCCTCAGACCCCGTACGGACAGCTCCGGCAGGTTTCCCAGGGAATGGCATTCCGGGAGGTTCAAAAATTGGGTGCCCCGGAAATCCTTCCGGAACTGCACCGCCTCTGCAGCCGCAATGACATCACGGTCCGCCTGTTGAAAGGTGTGCGGCAGGTTGGCCCCCCAAAAAGAAATGGCCCCTTTCCGGAATTTCCCGAAGTAATTGCCGGCCTAGGCGGATCCGTGCCCTTCCGTGAACAGGATCAGCTCCTATTG
>DASZRL010000087.1:0-7271 GCA_035549175.1 Chitinophagaceae bacterium
GAGCGTGTATTACGCAACCAAGGCGTATGTCCTGCATTTCAGCGAGGCGATCGCCAATGAACTGAAAGGAAGTGGGGTCACGGTTACCGCCCTTTGTCCCGGCGCGACCCGGAGCGGATTCCAGGCTGCGGCCGGCATGGAGGAAAGCCCGCTGGTGAAGGGGCGGGGGTTGCCGACAGCTGCCAGCGTGGCGGCATATGGCTACCGCGCCCTGATGCAGGGCAGGACCGTGGCGATCCCCGGATGGATGAACCGGGTGATGACCCTGGGATACCGCCTGTTGCCACGTAAATGGATCGTTCAGATAACCCGAAAGCTTCAGTATGGTTAGGGAGCGGGGGATGCCGGATTCCGCCTAGCCGCAGCTATAGGCCATGGCCTCCATATTCACGGTGCGGGGCGCAAAACGGTAACCGGTGTAGACCCGCTCGATTTCGGTAAGCACTTCCTCAATTTCTTCCACGGATTTTACTGTGACCAGTTTGAGGCGGTATTCCTTGATGTTGGGAAGCCCTTTGAGGTAATTGGTGTAATGACGGCGCATTTCATGGATACCGGGAAGCAGGCCCTTCCATTCCACGGACCGCAGCAGGTGCCGGCGGATGACATCCACCCGTTGTTCAATAGTTGGCGGCGGCAGCAATTCCCCGGTGGCCAGAAAATGCCGGATTTCCCGGAAGATCCAGGGATAGCCGATAGCAGCGCGGCCAATCATGATGCCATCCACGCCATAGCGGTTCTTGTATTCCAGCGCCTTTTGGGGTGAATCGATATCCCCGTTACCGAAAACCGGTATCCGGATGCGGGGGTTGCTGCGGACCTTCCCGATGAGGGTCCAGTCGGCTTCGCCCTTGTAGAGCTGCGCGCGGGTTCTGCCGTGGATGGACAGCGCCTGGATACCCACGTCCTGCAGGCGTTCGGCAACTTCCTCGATATTGCGGGACTGGTCGTCCCACCCCAGCCGGGTCTTGACCGTGACAGGCAGGGAGGTGGATTTGACTACGGCCGCCGTGAGCTTCACCATCAGGTCGACATCCCTGAGTACGGCGGCACCGGCGCCTTTGCTTACCACCTTTTTAACCGGGCAGCCAAAGTTGATGTCCACCAGGTCGGGGCGCACCGCATCGACGATGCGCGCACTCAATCCCATCGCTTCCTCGTCCCCGCCGAATATCTGGATGCCAAAAGGCCGTTCCTCCTCGGAAAAATCCAGCTTCATTCTGCTTTTGATGGCATCCCGGATCAGACCTTCGCTGGAAATGAACTCACTGAACATCAGGTCCGCCCCGTTCAGTTTACAGACCGCCCGGAACGGGGGATCGCTGACATCCTCCATGGGAGCCAGAAGCAGGGGAAAATCAGGGAGTGTGATGGGTCCGATGCGTACCATTTACCGTTCCTTGAAAAGCCGGGCGGGTTCGGGTTACTATACTTAATTTTGACCTTTCTGCCGCGGCAGAACCGCAAATTTACCTACAAAAAATCAAACCTGCCATGGCCTATCCGGCTTCGCATCGATATACCTACTGGGCCCAGCTGGCCATCCTGGCTGGTTGTGTCAGCCTGGGCTTTCTGCTGGCCACCCTGGTCAGCAGCCTGCCGCTCCTCCTGAAATACGATATGAAGTCCCTGCTGGGCCTGTCGCCGGAAGAGTTGTCGGACCGGCTGCTGGTACCCGCGAATGCCGGTATCCTCCGCCTGGTACAGTTCCTGTCGACCCTCATGCTGTTTTTCCTGCCCACCCTGGCCTATGCCCGTATCTGTCATCGCCGGGCAGTCAGGCACCTGGGTTTGCAGAAACCGGTCCAGGCCAGGCAGCTGGTCCTGGTGGTCCTGATCATGTTCGCCTGCCTGCCGCTGGTGGGCGCCCTGGCGGATCTGACCCAGCGACTGCCATTTTCCCAGGCGACCCTGAACCGGTTCCAGGCGGCGGAAGATGCCTATAACCGGCAGGTGGCCGTGATCGGGCGGATGGATAGTGTCCTGGATTTCATACTTTCCCTGATCATGCTGGCGATCCTGCCGGCTGTCTTTGAGGAAACCCTGTTCCGCGGGGGCGTACAAAACCTGCTGAGCCGATGGTGGCGCGCACCCATCTGGGCCATCGTGGTCACGTCCCTGCTTTTCAGTGCGGTCCACGGTTCCTACCTGGGTTTCCTGAGCCGGGCTGTCCTGGGATTTGTACTGGGCTGGATGTATTACCGCACCGGTAATCTCAGGCTCAATATAATTGCCCATGCGGTCAACAATACCGTCGCGATAACCGCCCTGTATGTGGTCCACCGGCGCGACCCGAATGCGGACCTGTCAAAAGCCGATCCGCATTTTGCCCTCTGGTGGGGCGCGGTGTCCGTCATCGCGGTGGTGGCGCTGTTCGTGCTGTTTGAACGGACAAGTGCCTTCCAGGTAGACCGGCCGGGCCGGGAAGTCCCCCTGCCTCCCGGGGAGGACTGGCCTCACTATCCGTTTTCAGAAACCGGCAACCCCCCGGCGGCCTGATTGTCCGTCAATAACCAGCCATGGCACTGAACCTCCAGACTTTTAAGACCCGCTCACTGACTGCCGCGGTATTCGTCGTGGTGATGCTGGCCGGCCTGCTTTGGAACCAGTACAGTTTTTTCCTGCTGTTTTCCGTGGTTCATTTTGGCTGCTGGACAGAATACCAGCGCCTGATTGGCCAGATTGATCCGTCCTACCGCCAGATCAGTGGGTTCCACCGCTTCGGGGTCATGCTCGCCGGCTGGTGCCTGCTGCTGTACGCTGCCGGGGATTCCCTGCAGTTCACCGGGCTGCATCTGCATGAACTCGCCTGGTGGATGGGGTTGATTTTCCTGCTGACCCTGCCTGTGGCCGAGGTTCTTTTTTCCCGTCAGTATCTGCTCCGGAATACCGTCTATTCCCTGCTGGGGCTGGCTTATATCTCCCTGAGCCTGGCGCTTCTGCTTCACCTGCGCAGCATACCGGACGTCTGGGCCAGCTCGGCAGGCACGCTGTACCGCCTGGGTTTCCTGGTACCCCTGGCTATCATTTTTTCCATCTGGATTAATGATACCATGGCGTATATCGTGGGCTCCCTGATCGGAAGGACGCCTTTTTCCAGGATTTCTCCCAAGAAAACCTGGGAAGGCACCCTGGGCGGCCTGCTTCTGGGGGTGGTCGTCATGGCCGGGATCACCCGGATGTTGCAGCTCAGCTGGGCCGACGGGGCCGTGGTGGCCCTGATCGCATCCGTATTCGGTACGCTGGGTGACCTGCTGGAATCCAAACTCAAGCGCCTGGCGGGTGTCAAGGACAGCGGGCATATCCTGCCGGGGCACGGCGGGTTCCTTGACCGGTTCGATTCCCTGCTGCTGGCGGTGCCCTTCGTCTGGCTGTATGTGCAATGCGTGCTCCGGTAGTCCACCCGGCAATTTCCTATCTTTGCGTTTCAATTTTGTCGCATGACCATTCATCGGGAAGGCTATCCGACGATCGCCTGGAGCACGATCCTTTTCGGCATCATCAATATCCTGTCCTTCTATTTCCTGAGCTTTCCGGTCCCGGTGCTGAGCTGGCTTATTTTCCTGGTCACCCTGTGCCTGCTGCTGTTCATTATTTCCTTTTTCCGGATTCCCGACCGCAACCTGACACGGGATGAACACGCGATCGTGGCTCCGGCGGACGGCCGCGTGGTGGCGATCGAGGAGGTAAGCGCCGGTGAATATTTTACCGACCGCCGGATCCAGATTTCCATTTTCATGAGCCCGCTGAACGTCCACGTGAACCGCAATCCGGTGAGCGGGGAGGTAGTCTACAGCCAATACCATCCCGGGAAGTACCTGGTGGCCTGGCATCCCAAATCTTCCACCGAGAACGAACGGCATTCGGTCGTGTACCGGAAGGACGGGCGTGAACTGCTGGTCACGCAGATCGCCGGGGCGCTGGCGCGCCGCATCGTGAATTACCTGCAGCCGGGTCAGACAGTGGAGCAGTGTAATGAGATGGGTTTTATCAAGTTTGGTTCCCGCGTGGATGTGCTGCTCCCCCTGGACGCCCAGGTCAAGGTACGCATCGGCGACCGCCCGCTTGGTGGCGTGACGGTCATCGCCACCTGGTAAGGGGGCTCAGAAAATTTTTTCCAATTCTTTCAGGGAATGTACCGTGTAGGTAGGGCGTATCGGCGCCGGCAGCTGCAGGTGGTTTACGTACACCTGGTCCATACCGGCATTCATGGCCCCCTGGATGTCCACTTCCAGGCTGTCGCCCAGCATGATGCTCTCGGAGGCCCGGGCACCGGCGCGGTTCAGGGCATAATCAAAGATTTCCCGGCTGGGTTTAAGGCTGTTGGACCCTTCCGAGGTGACAACCTGCCGGAAATAGCCTGCCAGCCCGCTGTACCGGAGTTTGCTGTGCTGCGTGGCCTCAAAACCGTTGGTGATCAGGTGCAGGGCGTATCCCCGTCCGGTCAGGTAGTCCAGGATTTCGCGGGTATGCGGGAACAGGATTGTGCGGGTAGGCAGCAGCTCGAGGAACCGGGTGCTCATTTCCGCGGCCAGGACCTCATCCCCGATCCGGAATTCAAGCAAGGCCATCCGCATGCGCCGCACGCGCAGTTCATCCTGGCGGATTTCCCCGTTGCGATACCGGGCCCAGAGCTGTTCGTTATGCACCAGGTACTGCCGGTAAAACCGCTCGAAGTCGTCCACTCCGCGGCCTTTGAGCTGCAACTGGTCGTAGAGGGTTTCCAGGGTGGCTTTGGCGTTTGCTTCAAAATCCCAGAGGGTATGGTCCAGGTCGAAAAAAAGGTGACGGTACTTCATGCCGGCGGTTTTCGGAAAAAATCCTGGCCCGCAAGGTACGACCATTGGGCCGGGCAAATGGCGGGGATTGTTTAATTTGGTTCCCAATACCCAGCATATGGCAACTTCCTCCGTCCTGAATGTCGTTATTACCGGCGCCTCGCGCGGCATTGGCCTGGCTACCGCGGAGGCTTTTGCAGGGGAGGGCTGCCGGCTCCTGCTGAGTGCCCGCCAGCCGGCGGCCCTGGAAGAAGCCGCGCGGGGATTACAGCAACGGTACCCGGGGAGCCAGGTGATGACCCGGGCGGCCGACCTTTCCGATCCAAATGAGGCCAAGGCCCTGGGCGATTGGGTGCTGACCACGGCAGGGACCGCGGACATACTCGTCAACAATGCCGGCCTGTTCTACCCGGGCAGTGTCTGCAGTGAACCGGAAGGAAGCCTGGAGAGCCAGCTTGCGGTCAACCTGTACAGCGCCTATCACCTGACGCGCCGCCTGCTGCCGGCCATGATGGCGGCCGGCCGGGGCCATATCTTCAACCTCTGTTCTATTGCCTCCCTGAATGCCTACCCCAACGGCGGGGCTTACAGTATCAGCAAATTTGCCCTCTACGGTTTCAGCAAGAACCTCCGGGAGGAAATGAAACCCCACGGTATCAAGGTGACGCATGTGCTGCCCGGGGCCGCCTATACGGATTCGTGGCGTGGCAGCGGGGTGGACCCGAACCGCCTGATGGAGGCCGCCGATATCGCCCGCATGATCCTGGCTGCTTCCCGCCTTTCCCCGCAGGCCTGCGTGGAAGAGATTGTCCTTCGGCCCCTACTGGGCGATCTTTGATCCGGCTGGCCCCGCCAGGCCCCGCTCATACTGCGGGTCCTCCGGGATGGCGCCACCTTTCTTACTTTTATGTTTCCACATGACGAGGTTACGCCATGGCATCTGGTTACTGGGATTCCTGCTGGCAGGGTCCGTAGCACCGGCACAGGCCGGGTTCAGGACCGTGGTGCCCAGGCAGCCGGTCGTGGCGGGTGAACCCTTCGAAGTCCAGTACATCCTGGAGAATCCCGGAAACGCCGGTCAGGTCGTTGCGCCGGTGTTTGAAGGGTTCCGGCTGGCCGCGGGCCCGCATGTGTACCGCGGATCCCTGCAGCAGGCGGGGCAGTCGCTGCCCCTGGTCAACACGGCCTATACCCTCATCGCCCGCCGGCCCGGCAAATGGCTGATCCGGGGTGCCCGCGTGGTCGTGGATGGCCGGGAGATGCGCAGTAATGACGCCTACATCCAGGTACTTCCGCCCGCCCAGGCAGGCGCCGGGGACCGGGCCTCCCGTTCTGCGGGCGGGGACCCATCTGACTATTTTCTGCGCCCGGGTGAGGACCCGATGGAAAAGATCCGCCGCAACCTGTTTCTGAAAGTAGAAGTGAACCGCCGGTCCTGTTACGTGGGGGAACCGGTGGTAGCCACCTTCCGGCTGTACTCACGCCTGGAGTCCCGGAGCGATATTGTAAAGAATCCCGGCTTTTACGGATTTGCGGTGTATGACATGATCAACCTGGATGACAAGGTGCAGGGAATCGAAACCATCGGCGGCAGGTCCTTCGACGTCCATACGATCCGCCAGGTCCAGCTCTATCCGCTGCAGGCGGGCCGGTTTGTCATTGATCCCATGGAGCTGACCAACCGTATCGAATTTTCAAGGAGCGAAGTAAACAGGCGCACGGAACAGCAGATCGCCGAGGGGGTTGCCGGCGAGGAGCCGGCCGGCGGCAACCCGGGGACCGAGGTCTACGAGACCAGCCTGCGTACCGATCCGGTCAGCGTGGAGGTCAGACCCCTTCCGGCCAGGACCCATGCGGATTCCTTCAATGCGGGGGTTGGCCAGTTTGTCCTGGAAGCCAGGCTGGCGGATACCAGCCTGGCCCGCGGCCAGGAGGGGACCCTGCTGGTTTCCCTGGCGGGCCGCGGAAATTTCAGGCAGATCAGCGCCCCGGTCATCGCCTGGCCCGACGGCGTGGAATCCTTTGAGCCTT
The DNA here is from genome assembly GCA_035549175.1 of Chitinophagaceae bacterium. GTDB lineage: Bacteria > Bacteroidota > Bacteroidia > Chitinophagales > Chitinophagaceae > DASTSN01. The sequence goes on from DASZRL010000087.1 coordinate 6,810, forward strand.
CCCTGGCGGATTCGCTGACCAGAAACCAGGCACCGTTTTCCGGCAGGAGGACCTGGCAATTCGGCTTTCTGTCCACCCGTCCCGGTTTTTATCATATCCCCCCGATCGTGTTCCATTATTTTGATCCGGCATCCGGCGTCTATCGGCAACTGCGCTCGCAGCCGCTAGCTTTCCAGGTAAGCTACCGGACCCCGGCGGAAAGGGAAAGCCATCCGCCAACCGCCTCACCGGGACTCCGGAAAAGGGGCCTCTCCCCGGCCACCTGGGCGGCTTTGGCGACGGGGTGGCTGGGTTTGCTAGCCGGTCTCGCCTGGTATTGGCGGAAGCGCCGCAGCAGGCGGGAACGCCCGCGGCAACGGGAAGGAATAAGCGAAAAAATACCGGGCTCCGGACCCGGCGGGAATACCCGCCAGTCCGTGGAGGACCTGCTGAAGCCGGCACGAATGCTGCTTCCGGTGGACC
>DASZRL010000088.1:0-6532 GCA_035549175.1 Chitinophagaceae bacterium
TGTGAACGACAACACGGTGGCTTCCCTGCACTGAACCCTTCTCATCGGGTGAATCCGGGGGATAAAATTTCCCCCCGGTCCGGCGTGAATGACGGCTAATTAATATCTTCGCCGCACATTCGACGTCCATGCAATCATCCGCCAAAATCTTCTCCGGGACCAGCTCCCTGGAGCTAGCCCATCAGATCTGTAAACGGTACGGTACCCAGCTCGGAAAAGTCAATATCCAGCATTTCAGCGACGGGGAAATCTGTCCCATTTTTACCGAGAGTGTGCGGGGAGACTATGTTTTCCTGGTTCAAAGCACTTTCGCCCCTTCGGATAATATCATGGAGCTGCTGCTGATGATCGATGCTGCCCGCCGGGCGTCGGCCTACAAGGTAATCGCCGTGATTCCCTACTACGGGTATGCCCGTCAGGACCGTAAGGACCGCCCCCGGGTAGCTATTGGCAGTAAGCTGGTTGCCAATATGTTAGTCGCGGCAGGGGCTGACCGGATCATTACCATGGATCTGCACGCTCCCCAGATCCAGGGTTATTTTGACATCCCGGTGGACCACCTGGACAGCTCCGCAGTTTTTATACCCTACATTGAGCATCTGCACCTGGAAAACCTTACCTTTGCGGCCCCTGACGTGGGTAGTACCAACCGGGTCCGGGAAATCGCCAGCTATTTCAATGCGGAAATGGTCATTTGCGATAAGCACCGCAAGCGGGCCAACGAAATTGCCAGCATGGTAGTAATCGGCGATGTGACAGACCGGGATATCGTAATTATTGATGATATCTGTGACACCGGCGGCACCCTGGCAAAGAGTGCGGCCTTGCTGAAGGAAAAGGGGGCACGCAGCGTCCGGGCGATGATTACCCATCCGGTACTGAGCGGCAAGGCCTATGAGAACATCGAAAACAGCGTTTTGGAAGAACTGATAGTCTGCGATACGATCCCGCTGAGGCAGCCTTCCTCGAAAATCAAGGTGCTGAGCGTGGCTGAGCTGTTCGCCGTGGCAATCCGGAACGCGTTCGAGAACAAGAGTATTACCAGCCTGTTCATACATTCCCAGCGAAGGGAAAAATAGGCGGGTTGCAGGGACCATGAAACTGCGTAATTTTTTAAACCACATAATAATGAAGACAATTACAATCGAAGGACACCTGAGGACCGAACTCGGCAAAAAAGCCACCCGCGAGCTTCGCTCTCAGGAAAACGTGCCTGGTGTAATTTACGGGGGTGCAGCAGAAATCAGCTTTTACGCTCCTGCCAAGGCATTCAAGCCTTTAATTTATACACCGGAATTTCAGTTCGCCGAGGTCAAGCTGGATGGCAAGACCTACCGCTGTATCCTGAAGGATCTGCAGTTTGATAAGGTGACTGACCAGCTCATCCATGTCGATCTGCTGGAACTCGTGGAAGATAAGAAGGTGATCGCTACCATTCCGCTGAAGTTCACAGGTACTCCCGTGGGAGTAAAGGACGGCGGTAAACTGGTCATCAAGATGAAGGCGCTGCGCATCAAGACCTTCCCGAAATACCTTCGTGAGCAAATCGACGTGAATATCGATAACCTGGAGCTGAATGGGAATATCCGGGTGGAGGATGTGCAGGTTGAGCATTATGAAATCCTCAACTCGCCTCGGATTCCCATCGCCTCCGTGGTGCTGACCCGTCAGCTGAAGCAGGAAGAAGCGGCGGCAGCCCCGGCAGCCGGCGCAGCCGCTCCCGCTGCGGCTCCGGCAGCCGTACCGGCAAAAGGAAAATAACCAGTCAGGTTACAAAAATCTTAGAAAGCCTTCCCGTATTCCGGGAGGGCTTTTTTGTAGACATTCCCCGATATTTGAGACCGGGAATCCAGCTATTCTCTCCACCGGCGCCAGCCAGTGCCGGAGTGTAAAAGGCAAGGTATCATGAAGTATTTAATTGCGGGTCTGGGAAACGTGGGCAATGAATACGCCCATACGCGCCACAACATCGGCTTTGACGTGGCCTACGCCTTCGTGGACAAACATGGTGGAAGTTTCCGGGTGGACCGTCATGCCTATGTGGCAGAAGTAAAGTGGAAGGGAAAGACCTTCGTCGTCATCTGCCCGACCACCTATATGAATCTCAGCGGCAAAGCGGTAAAATACTGGCTGGATAAGGAAAAGATCCCGGTGGACAAGCTGCTGGTCATTGTGGATGAACTTGCGTTGCCGATCAACAAACTGCGCTTGCGCCCCCAGGGTAGCGATGGCGGACATAACGGATTGAAAAGTGTCCAGGAGAGCCTGGGGACCACGGATTATCCCAGGCTTCGCTTTGGTATCGGCAATCAGTATCCCAAGGGGTACCAGGCGGATTATGTACTGGGGAAGTGGCACAAGGAAGAAGAGGCCCAGGTCCGGTTCAAGATCGAAAAGGCGGTGGAAGTGATCGAACAATTTGCAACCCTAGGGATAGCGGCCACGATGAATGCCGTCAACAACAAGACCTACACCCCGGAGCCTCCGGCCGCTCCGTAAACGTCAAGCCGCCAGCCTGATTTTGCCTCCTGGCCGGCACGCCCGGGGCTTCATTATTTTGTGCAATTACTATGATTAATCGGGCGGAATACCTATATTAGCAACCCATCCTTTTCCAGTATAATCCAATACACATCGTGAAAAACCCTAAATAGTTGGGATAAAAGACCTATGAACGAAATATCCCTGTTATTTAAACACTATAACAAGCCTGTTTATGAAGATTTTCTGTGTGGGCCGTAACTATGTAGCGCATGCCAAGGAACTGGGCAATGAGGTGCCCGAGGAGCCGGTCATATTCATGAAACCCAAGAGCGCCTTACTGCAGCAACATACCCCGTTTTACTATCCCGAATTCACCAACGAATTGCATTATGAGTGCGAGCTGGTTCTTCGAATCAGCAAGAACGGCAAATACATCCAGGAAAAATTCGCTTCCAAATATTATGATGCCGTCACCGTGGGCATTGATTTTACAGCCCGGGATATCCAGAATGAACTGAAGGCGAAGGGACTCCCCTGGGAAAAGGCCAAGGCCTGGGACAACTCGGCGGCGATCGGCAAGTGGATTCCGCTGACCAATATCAAGAATAAAAAGGATATCAACTTCTGCCTCTACAAGAACAAGGAACTGGTCCAGCAGGGGAATTCCGGTCTGATGATTTATAATTTCGACAGTATCGTTGCCTATATCTCCAACTATTTCTCGGTCAATATCGGGGACCTGGTCTTTACAGGCACCCCGGCCGGAGTCGGCGAACTGGTCGTGGGCGATGAACTGGAAGGATTTATCGAGGATGATAGCCTCCTGGCCCTGGAAGTAAAATAGTTCAAGGCCTCCCCAGGCCTACCAAAACCAACTGCCATGTGAACCATTCCCCCGGGAATGGTTCTCTTTTTCTGGCTATTGCCCGAACCCCTATTTTTGTACGTACGATCGTTTGCAATCCATGATAACGACCTCCCTGCTCCTGAAGGCCTACCGGCTGATGTGTGCGGTCCATGAAATGGCCGCCACCTATGAATCCAACCGGCCCGTCTGCAAGTATGTGCATTCCACCTCCCGGGGCCACGAGGCCATCCAGCTGGCCACCGCCTTCCATTTACAGCCCCAGGATTATGTCAGCCCCTACTACCGGGACGAAAGCCTGCTGCTCGGTCTGGGCTTTACACCTTTTGAACTGATGTTGCAGCTCCTGGCAAAAAAGGACGATCCCTTTACCGGGGGGCGGGAATATTATTCCCATCCCAATTTCAGGGGCGCTGGTAAACCTACCATTATCCACCAGAGCAGCGCCACGGGCATGCAGGCGATTCCGACCACCGGGATCGCCCAGGGGATTCAGTTGCGGGAAAAACTGAGCCTGGGCGGTTTGGCGACCGGCCCGGGCGGGGAACCGCCCATCGTCGTCTGCTCCCTGGGGGACGCCAGCATCACGGAGGGAGAAGTGAGCGAAGCCCTGCAGGTGGCGGTGCTCCGGCAACTTCCTGTCATTTACCTGGTCCAGGATAACCATTGGGGCATCAGTGTGCGGGCGGAAGAGGCCCGGGCAATGAACGCCTTTGAATGGGCGGCTGGTTTCAAGGGACTCCACCGCGTGCAGGTAGACGGCAGCGATCTGGAAGCCTCCTGGGAAGTCATCAAACACGTCACCGAATTTGTCCGCGCGGAACGCAAACCCTTCCTGGTGCATGCCCAGGTTCCCCTGCTGGGCCATCATACCAGCGGGGTTCGCAAGGAATTTTACCGGCCCCCGGAAGACCTGGCTGCCCATGCAGCCCATGACCCCAGAGGGAAGCTCCGCAGACGGCTCCTGGAATCGGGCACCCCGGAACCGGCACTGGCGGCCCTGGAAGGGGAGGTGGCCGGGTGGATACGGAAGGAATTTGAGCAGGCTGTGGCCGCTGCCGAACCCGACCCGGCTACCGTCGGGGAGCACGTGTTTGCTCCGACGCCGGTCACCCGGGAACAGGGTACACGGCGCCCTGCCGGTGCGCCTGTCGTCCCCATGGTGGATGCCGCCCTCTATGCCATTCGCGAGATACTGGAAGACTTTCCGGAAGCGGTGCTGTTTGGCCAGGACGTCGGACGCCGGCTGGGTGGTGTATTCCGGGAAGCGGCCACCCTGGCCCAGCGGTTCGGGGATGACCGGGTCTTCAATACAGCCATCCAGGAAGCCTACATTATCGGGTCGACGGTCGGACTTTCCGCCGTGGGAATAAAGCCCATTGTGGAGGTGCAGTTTGCGGATTATATTTTTCCGGGATTTAACCAGCTTGTCTCGGAGGTATCCAAGAGCTGTTACCTGACCTGCGGAAGATTCCCCGTCCAGATGGTCCTGCGGGTCCCTACCGGCGCCTACGGTGGGGGAGGTCCTTACCACAGTGCCAGCATCGAATCAGCCCTGTTATCTGTCAAGGGTATCAAAGTGGTTTATCCTTCCAATGCGGCTGACATGAAGGGCCTGATGAAGGCGGCCTTCCTCGATCCCAATCCGGTGGTCATCCTGGAGCATAAAGGGCTGTATTGGAGCAAACTGCCTGGTACTGAATCGGCCAAACAACCGGAACCTTCCCGGGATTACCTGCTGCCCCTGGGGAAGGCCGCGCTTATCCAGGATGCCGGGCCCCAATGGGTTGAGGGCGGAGAAAGCGCCCTGGTAATTACCTACGGGATGGGAGTTTACTGGGCCCTGGAGGCGGCCAGGACCTTTCCGGGCCAGATTGCCATTCTGGATTTGCGAACCCTGTATCCGCTCGATGAGACCCTGGTATTCGACCAGGTACGCCGCCATGGCCGCTGTCTTATTCTCAGTGAAGAACCGCAGAATAATTCTTTTGCCGAGGCCCTCGCGGGCCGGATTTCCCGGGCCTGTTTTCCCTTTCTGGATGCCCCCGTGGACGTCCTGGGTGCCCGGAACCTCCCGGCCGTGCCGATGAACCTTGCACTGGAACATGCCATGCTACCCACAGGTCAGCAGGTTGCCGAGCGACTGAAAATGCTGCTGAACTACTAAGCGGTTAATTGGCAAAATCCACTATCTTTGCCGCCCCCATGGCGGGATAGCTCAGGTGGTTAGAGCGTTGGATTCATAACCCAAAGGTCTCGGGTTCAACTCCCGATCCCGCTACTTAAAAGGCAAGGACTTACGCGTACACGTAGGTCCTTTTTTTATTTTACCGCCCCCTTCTTAAATTACAGGGAATTCCAGCGGTATGAACAGACATTCCTTCCTTCGGACGGCTGGTGCCGGTATGGTAGGTGCTTCTTTGCTGCCCGGGAAATTCCTGGCCAACCTTTTGCGGCCGGCGGCCCGGGTGGCTCTTCAGCTGTATACGGTCCGGGATGCGATCGCGAAGGACCTGGAAGGCACCCTTGCCCGGGTGGCTGAGATCGGATTCCAGTATGTGGAAACGGCTTTCTGGCCCCAGGATATCAGCCTGGAAAACGCTTCTGCAGCCCTGAAAAGGGCCGGATTGAAGGTATGTTCCTGTCATGTTGAACTTCCCGTGGGAGACAAGCAGGAGACGTTTATCCGGACCGCGGAAGCCTTTGGCTGCCGCAACCTCATCTGGCACGGGTGGCCGGAGGACAAGCGCTACAGTTCCCTGGAAGGGACACGTGAACTGATTGCCACCTACAACCAGGCGGCAGCCTATGCGAAGAAAAACGGCCTGGCGTTCGGCTTGCATAATCACTGGTGGGAATACCGGAACCAGGTGGGCGGGAAGCCTGTCTACGAATGGCTGCTCAGCCAGACAGATCCTTCCATCTTTTTTGAAATCGACACCTACTGGGTCAAGGTGGCCGGCTTCCGTCCCGCTGACGTAGTGAAGCGGTTTGGCAGCAGGGCCCGTTTTCTCCACCTGAAAGACGGACCGGCGAAGTGGGATGAAAAGCTGATCCATGATGAGCCGGATCCCATGACAGCCCTGGGCAAGGGCACGCAGGATATGCCCTCCATCCTTCATGCGGCGCGGCATGCGGAATTTCTGGTGGTTGAAATGGACAAGGTGGTAGGGGATGTATTCC
>DASZRL010000089.1:0-30314 GCA_035549175.1 Chitinophagaceae bacterium
CACCTTGCCGGTACCGTCAGGCTGGGCGTAGATCTGCTGCGGGCCGGCCTGGGTAACGGACTGGCTGTAGACCAGGCCGGTCTGAAGTGCCAGGCGGCCCGACAGGCGGTAATCTGCCAACAGGCCCAGGCCCATGGCGGGTTGTTTCCGTTCCCGGCTTTCAATCTCTCTCCGGTCGTCATGCGGCCGTCCCGATCCGTTGAAATCGGGTTCATCATCCAGCAGGCGATTGCCATACCATTCGCTGGCTCCCACCAGGCTGAGCGACCACCGCGACGCCAGCAGGTTTTTGCCGCGGATCACAGCAAGGAAACCCGATGCGTCCGGGCTGAATCGTGCGAAGGGGTGGGGAGGAGACACCATCAGCCTATCCAGCCCCGAGGCACCGGGAAAGGTAAGCTGGGAAACCGGTTGCTGATCCTGTGTGTAGATCGGCTGCCCGGCCGGTCCTTGCGGATTCAATACGGAGGCATCCCGGGACGTTGGAGCCGGGCGGAAAAAGGGGGAGAGGGAGGTGGACTGCTTGGCCAAGGCTAATGCATTCACGGTGTTCCGTTGTTTTGCCGGGGAACCCGGTAGTTGGGTTTCGATTTCACGGCCAGTGCCCTGTACCGGGGAATGGGATGGCCGGACGCTAGGCGTGCTTGCGGCATCTGAAACTTGACGGCGGGCAGAGGCAGGTAGCTGACCAGTATGGTTACCTGCAAAAGAATCCGGACCAGTCCCTGTGGCTTCCGGTCGGGCCGCGGTGCGGGAGCCTTGCCGCATTTTCCCGGAATTAGCCGGGATGGTGAGCGATGCGTCACCTGCCGGCGCCATGCTGCGGGCATCGGCGGATGCCGCCTGATTCTGCCCAGCGGTTGGATGGGTCTTTTGCAGACTACCCTGGGCCGGCGGGGACGTCTGCTGCACTTCTTCCCGCTCCCTGTTCTTTCCTGACCGGTTTGCCAGTTCATACAGGAGAAACGAGGCCAGCAGCAATAGCAGGATGGCGGCAACCCTCCGGGCTGCCCGGAATTTTTTCCGGTAGGTCAGGGCGTCCTTTCGGTCCAGGTCGGATTCCAGTCCTTCCCATACCTGGGGGGAAGGTGGCTCCTGGTGCCCTTCCAGCGCCTCTCGAAACAGGTCATCTATATGGTGTAAATCTTTATCCATAGGCGGTTACTTGTATCGTATGATTTTATTTCGGGCTCTCAGGGCCTTTTGTAACAGGGCGCGTGCGTCAAAGAGGTTGGACTTGGAGGTCCCCTCTGAAATACCCAGGGCCTCCGCAATTTCGCGATGCTTCATGCCTTCGAATACGTATAGGTTGAAGACCATCCGGTAGCCGGCGGGTAGTTCCTGGATCAGCTGAAGTAATTCCTTGGCTTCCAGGACAGCATAGGAGTCCTCGCCCTGGGAGGGCAATTCAGGGGCCTCGTCCAGGTGAATCACAGGTGCCAGCGCGGATTTGCTGCGATACCGCAGCAGGGCACAATTCACCATGATGCGGCGGATCCAGCCTTCCAGGGAACCGGAACCCCGGAACTGGTGCAGGTACGTGAATGCCCGGAGAAATCCCTCATGCATGATTTCTTCGGCTTCCTCCCTGTTTTTGGCATACCGCATACAGACCCCGAACATTTTGGGCGCAAAACGCGCGTACAGGCCTGACTGGGCCATACGTTCCCCCGCCAGGCATCCTTTGATAAGTTGCTGCTCCGATTCAGGCAATAGATCGCGTCTTTCAGGCATAGATATACTGAAATGGAACGATGGTTGGGTGGAAAACTACGTTGTTGGGATTGAAGCGGTTCCCGAAGGAGCCGTGAAAGTAGGGAGGGCAGCCGGCAGATGGCGCAGGCGGCCCGTTTAATTTTTGTTAATGCCTGGAGATCACCCTAGTTGCGGACCGGTTTACCTCCCTTCAGGACGCTCTGCATGCGTTCCAGGGTTTTCTTTTCCCCGCATAGTGAGAGAAAGGCTTCCCGTTCCAGGTCCAGCAGGTACTGTTCGGAAACGAGGCTCTGTTCCGTCAGGTCACCCCCGCACATGACATAGGCCAGTTTCCGGGCAACCACGACGTCATGATCCGTAGCGTAATTGCCACGCCACATGCCATTGATGCCGGCATAGAGCGCACCCAGGCCGGTCCGGCCCAGCACGCGGATATCGGTACGGGGAACGGGCGTCACATACCCGCTGTCGGCCATCTCCAGCACGGACCGCTTCGCCTCGGCAATACGGCGTCCCGGGTTCATGACGATTTCATCGTGCCCCTTCCGGTAGATGCCGAGCCGGAACCCTTCATGCGCCGAGGTACCCACCTTCGCTGTGGCAATCGTGAAGAACCGGTTTTTCAGGGTGATGGTTTCCGGTTCATCCTCGTGCATTTCGTCAGAGGCCCTGAGCACGAATTCCTTGGTCCCGCCTCCCCCGGGGATCAGGCCCACCCCCAGTTCGACCAGCCCGGTATAGGTTTCGGCGGCCGGACAACATTTATCGGAATGCAGGCTCAGTTCGCAGGCGCCGCCCAGCGCCAGGCCATGCGGGGCTGTCACCACGGGAATCGAGGAATACCGGGCGCGCATCATGGTTTGCTGGAACATCCGGACCGCCAGGTCCAGCTCCTCATACTCCTGTTCAATGGCCAGCATGAAAATCAGCCCGATATTGGCTCCTGCGGAGAAATTGGCTCCTTCGTTGGCAATGACAAGGCCCCGGTAGCCGGTTTCGGCCTTGTCAATGGCGGCCTGAATGCCACTGAGCACATCCCCGCCGATGCTGTTCATTTTGGTGGACCATTCCAGCCCCAGCACCTCGTCGCCCAGATCATAGACGCGGCAACTTCCGTTTTGCCAGACGAGTTTGTCGCGGTGGTTGCTCATAACCAGGAAGGCGGTCCCGGAGCCGGTATCGCCCGGCAGTTCATACGCGCCGGATTTCGGGGAATAGCAGAGTCGTTTTCCCTGCTCGATCCGGTAAAAGGAACCATGGCCTTTGGCCAGCATGTCCTGCACCCAGGCGGCAACAGGGAAGCCGGCCTCCTGCATGGCTTTGACGGTAGCGGCTACTCCCAGGACATCCCAGCTTTCAAAGGCACCGATTTCCCAGCCAAACCCGGCCATCATGGCATCGTCCACGCGGTAGGGTTCGTCGCTGATTTCGGGTATCCGGTGGCTGATATAGGAAAATAGACCGTAATGAAAGCGGCGATAGAATTCGCCTGCCTTATCCTGGGCTGCACAAAGCAGGCGCAGGCGCTGCCGCAAATCTTCCACCGGCTTGGCAGCTTCCAGACTGCCAAAGGAAGCCTTGCGCCGCGGACCGTATTCCAGCGTACCCAGGTTCAGTACCTGTATTTCTTTTTCCCCTTTGGGTCCGGGAGGCATTTTTTTGAAAAATCCCTGGCCCGTCTTGTCGCCCAGCCAGTTATTTTGAACCATGCGGTCCAGCCAGGCGGGGATACGGAACCGGTCGCGGGCTTCATCCGAGGGACAATTATCGTAAACACCGCGGGCGACCTTGACCAGCGTGTCAATGCCCACGACATCGGCGGTGCGGAAGGTGGCTGATTTGGGTCGCCCGATCACCGGCCCGGTAAGGGCATCCACCTCGTCAATGGTCAGGCCCAGCTGGTCCACCAGGCCAAAGATGGCCATGATCCCGTAGACGCCGATGCGGTTGGCGATAAAGGCGGGCGTGTCCTTGCAAAGCACGGTGGTTTTACCCAGGTACAGATCGCCGTAGTGGAGCAGAAAGGCAACGACTTCAGGATCCGTTTCGGCGGTGGGTATGATCTCCAGTAAACGCAGGTATCTCGGCGGATTGAAAAAATGCGTTCCGCAGAAATGGCGCCGGAAGTCATCCGACCTGCCTTCGGACATCAGGTGTATGGGAATGCCGGATGTATTAGAGCTGACCAGGGTACCGGGTTTCCGGTATTTCTCGACCTGGTCAAATAACTGTTTTTTGATATCCAGGCGCTCCACGACCACCTCGATGACCCAGTCGCAGCCAGCTATGTCGGCCATGTTGTCCTCAAAATTTCCGGTGCGGATGCGCCTGGCAACCTCGGGTTCGAACACCGGGGAGGGACTGGATTTCAGGGCAGCTGCCAGGGAATCCTGGACGATTTTGTTCCGAACCTTCGGATCCGTACTCTGGCGGGCCTCCGCAGGCACCATATCCAGTAAAAGCACCTGCAGGCCGATGCCTGCGAAGTGGCAGGCGATCCGGGATCCCATGACACCGCTTCCGAGCACCGCCACCTTGTTGATCTTTCTTTTCATCGCGCGTAATTTGACTGGCCGTGCCGGGTGGGACTACATCCCGCCATAAACGGCTCTTTCAATTAGTTAGTTATGCAACTATTTACCTGTGAAGATAATAAATTCAGGGTAGCCACCGTATTAAAATTTAAGGGCCCTGAAAGAACTGCCGGAAGGCCCGGACCGACGGGCGTCCTGCCCTCTTTTTTGTAGCTTGCCTTCCATTCATGCACCACGATGCGCTGGATATTTACCGGGCCGGCCTGGACGCCATACAACCCGCCAAGTTAGTGCCGCCATTCCTGCGGCGCAGGGATCACCGGCTGCTGGCAGGCGACCAGGTCTTCGATCCCCGAGAACAGGGGAGCATCTTCCTGGTCAGCGCCGGTAAAGCGGCCGCCTCCATGGCCGCAGCTGCCCTCCCTGTCCTTGGAGAGGACCTGGCCGAAGGGCTGGTGGTCTGTCCCTACGGATATGGACTGCCGCTGGAGGATCCCCGGGTTGTCTGCTTGGAGGCGGCCCATCCGGTACCAGACAGCCAGGGCCAGGCTGCTGCCGGCCGGATCCTGACCTGCGTTCGCCGGGCCGGCCCGGAAGATCTGGTCCTGGTGCTGCTCAGCGGCGGCGCATCGGCGCTGATTGCCGATCCCCCGCCGGGCCTGGACCTGGAAGGCCTGCAGGAGGTATTCCGGGTCCTGCTGCGGAGCGGGGCAGATATTAGGGAAATAAACGTGGTGCGCAAGCATCTGTCGTTCCTAAAGGGTGGGCAGCTGGCACGTGCCTGCTGGCCTGCCCGGATCATAACCCTGGTCCTCAGCGATGTGGTCGGGGACCCGCTGGATGTGATTGCCAGCGGTCCCACAGTGCCGGATACGAGCACGTTTGCGGATGCCCGGGCCGTATTGGAAAAATACCGGTTGTGGGAACGGATTCCGGCCTCGGCCCGGGATTGGCTGACGCGCGGCCTGCAGGGGCAGGTACCGGCGACGGCAGGCCCGGAAGAGCCGGGTTTTGCGCAGACCTTCAACTACCTGATCGGGAACAACCGGACGGCGCTGGAAGCTGCCGCGCGAAAGGCCACCCGGATGGGATATACCACCCGGATCCTGACGGATAGCCTGCAGGGAGAGGCCAGCCTCCGGGGCAGCGAACTGGCCAGGGAACTGCTGGCCTACCGGGGGCCCCGGCCCGCCTGTCTGCTGGCCGGCGGGGAAACCACGGTCACGGTCCGGGGGAACGGCCGGGGCGGACGTAACCAGGAACTGGTTGCCGGGGCCCTCCGGGAATTCATGGCCAGCAGCCTTTCCCCCGAAAAAATACCGGTGCTGCTTTCTGCCGGCACCGACGGGGCGGATGGCCCGACGGATGCGGCAGGAGGCTGGGTAGATGGTGAGGTGATAGAGCGGGTCCGTTCGCTGGACCTTCAGCCTGAGTCATTCCTGGAGCACAATGATTGCTACAACCTGCTAAGCAGGGCGGGAGGGTTGTTGATTACAGGGCCTACCCGCACCAATGTTATGGACCTGGTGGTGGGGCTTATTCCCGGAAACCTGCCGGCAGGCGGACCGCCTGCCGGATCCTAGCCATGCCTCTTTTTCAATTGAAAAGTCCGCGACAGGTTGAATCCGAACTGGATATCTCCCTTGGCCCAGTCGTTGGTTGTTTCAGTCAGGAAGGCCCGCTCATTCATACCCGCTGCATTGGTGAAATGAAGCTGGAAGACGTGTCCGCCGGTTTCAATATCAAAACCCACGGACAGGGGATTATGGGTTTTGAGGGTATTGCTGTACTGGTTGGGATTGATCCGGTAATAATAATCAAAGGTGAAGGACACCCTCCGGCTGATCCGGATCCGGCCGCCCACGCCCACGGCAAACAGGTCACTGGGATCATGCAGAATCGAATCGACCAGGTTCCGGTGCAGGATGGTGGGAGAGACTTCCAGGCTGATCCCTTCGCTCAGTTTGCTGCCAAGGATCAGCTGTCCATAATAGGCCAGCCGGGAACTGAAATAATTTTTCACGGTGGGATCCGGCCATTTCAGGGTCTGCAGGGTTGACCCCCCCACGGCTACCAGGGAAAAAGGGAGGGCACCCGGGCCCCTGGCCTGCCGGATCAACCGGTACTTGAGAAATCCGTCAAACTCTTTTTTATTGGTACTCCTTCCCACTCCGGCCATCAGGTTTTTGGTGATACCGAAATCGAATGATAGCCGCATGGTGGCCTGATCCAGGCCGAAGAACTGGTATCCTCCCTGGTTGACATTGCCGAAGCGGTGCAGGATCCGGAAATCCATGGTGCCCGGCTTGAGCATTTCCATGCTGTGACTCATTATCACCCGGGGGGATTTGAAGGCGTACTCCACGTATTCCTTCTTGGGTTTGTCCTGGTCGACCAGGTTAAGCAGGTCCGGCTGGTCCTGGCTGAAGGCAGGCCGGGCGGCAAAAAGCAGCATAAGCAGGACCAGGAAGTGGTAGCAGGCTTTCATGATAGAATCGGTCTGGGGCAGTCGTCCCGCAGGGTGCGGCTGCCGGTTAGTAGGTTTTAGTTTTTAAGCGGTTCCAGGGCTCCCTCCACGGAAATGTCCACGGAGTTGGAGATCTTGTCACTGACCACCGAGGGAATCGCAATTTTGTAATCGGATAAAAGGATGGTAAAGGTTGCCGCCAGGCTGGGTTTTCCTCCCTTGATGAGGATCGTTCCGTTTGCCTCCACGGGCCTGGATTCCCCATGAATCTGCAGCGTACCCTTTACGTGGGCCGGGTAGCTGCCGTCCTTGCCGTAATGGATATCCGCATTGTTTATAACCTGGCCCCTGAATTCGGAACGGGGGAACCGGTCACTCTCTACATAATTTTCATTGAAGTGCTCCTGCATGAGGGCCTTGGCGAATTCGAAACCCTTCATCAGTACGGCAAACTGTACCTGGCCTGACTGGGTATCCAGCACGCAGGTGCCGCTTTTGTTGGTCGCTTCCACTTTTTCCAGCGGCGATTTGGTACACTGGAAAAATAGTTTAGCCGATTTGGTGTAATACCTGCCCTGGGCATGGGAAAGGCTTCCGAATGCCAGCAGGCTGCCGAGCACCAGGTGACGGATTGTTTTCAGGGAAATGGCCATATCGTTATGGTTTTTTATTGCTGATGACACAGCGGTTTAAAATAACATCAGACCCCAGCAGCGGATCCTGGTTGAATCCCGTAAAGGCCCCCTGTATGGTTACGGTGGCACCTGTTGCCAGGCCGGCAAGGCCCTTCTGGTGCATGGTATCCATGGCGCAGCGGACGGATGACATGCCATCCGGGTTACCCAACGCAATAGTGTAATAGCCTTTTTCATCGCGGGAAATCTCCTTGATGGAGCCGGTAACGGCGATGACATAGTCCTTCTTGGCCAGGAGTTCCCGTTCGGCCGCCTGGCCGCCGGTTTCCATTTTCCGGATCAGGTCGCCCGCGCTGATTTGCAGGTCGGCGCGCACATGCCCGAGATCCGCATTTTTCCGGGTATACTCATGGAGCCCGTAGACTCCCCCGGCGATAACCAGCAGGGCGGTAAGGGAAAAGAAAATGGTCTTTCTGTGTTTCATAACAAATGGTTTACTGGTCAGGTAATGGGGCCAGGCTGACTGGGCTTCCCGTAATAGACCGGCCTCCCGCCTTCTCATCGTAACCGGAAGGGCCCGGGTGGCCTGGCCCCTGGTCAATTAGTTATTTACAGCTCCGCCGCGGATCCAGGCACTCACCTTTTTCAGATCGCAGCGGCTCATCTTATTCCCGCCCAGGGGCATGGCGATATAGCCGGGCTGCTGGCTGATACTGCCATACAAGCGGCCATTGTCCACATAGGTTTTGACGCCGGTATAATGATCCAGTGAAATATTACCTCCCGCTGACGCGGACCCGCCATGGCAGGTAAGGCAGCCGTTATGGGTCAGGATCGATACAATGGTCTGGGAGTAGGATATATTGCTCGTGTCACAGGTGCCGGTAGCGGGATACAACTGTTCCTTGATGTCATAATAGCAGCCGCTGAACGCCAGGGCCAGTGTCAGGCCGCCCGCTAGCAGGAAGGATAATTGGTTTCTTAGTCGCATGAATCAGTTGTTTGGCGCCCCCGCCGCGATCCATTTCTGAATCTGGGCCAGTTGACAGTCTGACAATTTGTTTCCGTTCAAGGGCATCTGGACCAGGCCCGCTGCCCCGCTCACCGAACCCCATAACCTGCCGCTGGATACTTCCGCCTTGACGCCGGCATAGGAACTCAGGTCTACCCCGCCGGAGGCGTTCGTACTGTTATGGCAGCCCTGGCACTGGCTGGCCATCAGGGGCTGAATCGCCGCGCTATAGGTATAGACCCCACTGTCACAAAGGTTCTGGCAGACGAGGTCCTTGGCGCCCTGCTGGATCCATTGGGAAATCAGGGCGAGCTGGCTGGCACTGGGTTTCGCATAACCATTGGGAGGCATGGAGCCATCCGAAATAATGCGGTATAGCCGGCTCCTGGACGGATCGCCCGGGGTGACGCCACCGGTTTGCATGACGCTGGCATAGGATACCAGGGTGACGCCTTCCCGGTGGGAGGCATTGTCATGGCAACCCGGCTGGGCGCAGTAGGAGACCAGGATGGGAAGCACCTGTTGCTGGAAATACACGTTGGAGGGATCGCAGCTGTCGGCCGTACTGCCGGTTCCGCCGCTTCCGCCGGTGCCTCCGGTACCTCCGGTGCTGTTGTCAATGGGAAACGGGATGGCATGTTTACAGGAATCAGCCAGCAGAAGGCATAGGATACCGGTAAACAACGCCAGGACAAGGCGGTGTGGTTTCATGTGCAGGCAGTTTGTTTACATTAAAAAGATACCAGTGTCTCCGGGGTGGTTGGGTGGGGCGGCTGGTCGATCTGTTAAGCATTCCCTAAATGAACCAGGGTGATCCGGGAATTCGCCGAAACGATGTTGCAACACGAATTCAATGCTTCCTGCTGATAAATCAAGAACTGAACCAAAATCCGGTTTTAGAAAAAAAATTATTGTAACCCGTGTACGGGGGCAGGACCCTCGAGGCCGGCCGGCCTATTTTTCCGGGAATAGGCGTGGGCCAGGCGACGGGTTTTGCGGGAGGCATGCTTAAGCCCGGTGGCATGGCCGATGCCGTTCAGGGTGATCTTGGCCAGGTAATTGAAGAAGGACCGTTCGCGGTACCGTTCAAAATAGATGGAGGCCGGACGGCTGTCGTTACGTTGCCGGAGCAGGAAGGTATTGACCAGGAAAGACCGGAATCCCCGGGACCGGGCAGCCCGTCCGGTGGTGTCCCGGCCCTTCAGCAGGCTGAGGTACAGGTGGTGAAAGGGCATCCGGAGAACCCCCACGGCCACGTATTCGTCGGCTAGGGCCTCCAGGTACAGACTGTCCAGGTATCCTGAACGAATCTTCGCGGAAACGGCCGGTTCCAGCAGGGGATTGATCTGCCGCAGGTCCGCCGCAGGCATCCTGATTCGCAGGCGGATGCCGGCCAGCGAGTCCCCGTAGGATTCCCGGGCATCCAGCCGGACCGGCAGGCCGGCAAGGATCCGGCCCTCGGCCGTAAGCTGCAGGCTGTCCGAGGGATGCAGGCTGGTATTTCGTATATGGGTCAGCGTGGCTTGCAGCTGCTCAATGGGCAGGGTGCCGGCCACCGGCCGGGCCCCATAAAACTGGGTGTACGTTACCCGGCCATCCAGCAGTTCCAGCGTATCCAGGCTGACAGCCTGGCTCCATTGCTGCAGCAACCGGGTTGGAAGCCATTTTATTTTTCCTCCCTGGAATGGCTTGCGTGTATCCCGGTAGGCCAGGATCACGGGATGGCGGATAACCAGGCTGCCTGCCTGCAACCTGTTGTGCCGTAGGTAACCCGCCAGGTTAAACCGGCCGAGCCGCGTGGCCTCCGCCTGGACGCGGATGTCATCTACCTGGTAGGGATAGGAGTTGATGCGGGCCTGCCGGTCGACGCGGGGTGCCAGCGAAAAGGAATCCAGGCTCAGGCTGCCGGATTGCTGGTGGTAGGTAAGCCCGTACCAGAGAAGCCGGCTGACCGAATCGCTCCAGGTTCCCCGGACGGGACCTAAGACAAAGCCGGGGTTGTTTTCCAGCAGGTAGGCTAGGTCCCCGTTCCGGTCTGCGGTAAAGTGCATGCCCCCGAGCCGCATAGCCTCAATTTGCAGAACGCCCTGCCTGCCTGTGGTCAGGGGGGTAATATCCTGCAGCCTCAGGTCCTCCAAATCACCTGACAGCGTCCACCTGGAGACGGAATCGGGCCGGTTTGCCAGGATGCGGGCGGCTTCCAGCAGAACCGGTCCGCCGCTAACCTGACGCAACCGCCCGGACGGTGCCTGGAGGGCAAACCCGCTGGACCGAAGGTGAAGTCCGCCGAGGCTGAAGGAAGCGGAGGCCCGGCTGGTCCCGATGCCGGTGATCATCCACTGGTCGGATGAATCGGCAGGCCCGGCAGCCGGAAAGGAAAACTGAAGATATCCGTCCCGGGATTGCCGGCGCACACTGACTACCGGGCTGGTAAGCAGGATCCGGTCGATCGACAGGTCGGGCAGGCGGGGTATCACCCGCCGGGTGCTGTCGCCGGGCTGGATAGAAACCGTGATCTCAGGCTGATCGATCCGGATCTGTCCCAGGTTCAGGTTCCCGGAAAACAGGTCCTGCAGGGCCGGCGTCCAGCTGATCCGGCCTGCCGCAGCTTTCATCCGCAGGGCGGGTCCGTCGGCTTGCAGGTCGACACGGGATAACCGGGAGGGCTGCCCGTCGGCGATGGCAAATTCGCCTACGCCTACCCGCAGGCTCCCCCGTTCCAGGCGCAGCGGGCCGCCTTCGCTGCGGAATCCTGCCACCGTGGTCCGCTGGCCGGCCGGCTTCAGGACGCGCTCCATAGTAAATTGACGAAAGAAGGCACTGAGGGATTGGGTAGAATCCTCCAGGATAAACTGACTGTTTTCGCCCCGGACATCCCGCAGGGAAATCGAGGTGCGCGAGGGCTGCCTGGGCCGGGGAAAGCCCGACAGGTGGATAGTGGCCTGGTTCCACTGCAGGCCTTCCACGCTGATACGGCGTGTACTGTCGTTATAGTAAAGCTCGTTCATGAATACGTCGCGGGCTGTGGCGGTCACCAGGTTGGCGGAATCACGGACAATCAGTTCATCGGCCGCCAGCTGCTGGTCCTGGCCGGTAAAGCGTACATTTTTCATTTCCGCATGGAGATCATTGAGCAGGATCGTACCATGGCCGAACTGGAGCCGGTCAAAGGATTGTTGCAGGGAGGAGATGCTGCGGGACTTCAGCAGGGCATTGCTGGAAACCAGGATATTGGCATGCTCAAGGGCCACCTGGGTCCGGCGGTCGAGCTGAAAATTTAGCTGGCCGTCAAGGACTTCCAGCTGCCGCAATTCCATGAGGTTATCAATGGTTCCGAGGGCCCGGAACAGGGTCAGTTTCTGCCCGCTGGGACGGGGCCGCAGACGCCGGTAGGTCATGACCGGCTGGTACAGGATAGCGCGTGAGGCCTTGATGTTCCGGTTGAACAGCAGCTCATCCCAGGAGAGGTTTTCCAGTTCGAAGCGGGGAACCCGGTAGTTCCGTTCAATGTCAACGGGACGCTTCCCGTGCAGGGTCTGAACAGAAAAATTACTCAGCTGAACCCGGTCATGGGAAAATTTCACGCTGTCGAAGCGAAATGACAGGGTGCTGTCCCGGCTGATCGTTTCATAATCGCGTATCGCTATGGCAAAACTTTTCAGGTGCAGCGGGGCGCGGGGATCGCCCCGGACGCGCAAATCAGCCATTTCCATATAGTCGTGCCGGGATGAAATGCTGGTCTGGTGCTCATTACGGCTGGCCACAATGTTTAGCGCGGCATCCGCGATCCGCACATATCCGAGTTGCAGGTCACCCGTCAGCGGCTGGATCAGCTGGCGGATGGTAGGCAGCGGGCTCCCCCTGCGGGGACGGCTTCGCAGGCCGATCCAGAGTCGGATGTCCGGCCGGGTACAGGCCACGGAATCGGCCTTGATCAGGCTCGTCCGGTACAGCGACTGGAAATCCACATTGGTAAGCCGCAGCGTATCAAAGAACACCGTAAAGGCAGCCCGGGTGCTGTCTGTCTTTTCCGCCGAAATAGTACAACTATCCATTTCAATCTGCTGCCGGCGGATATTGATCCGGAACTGGCGGAAGGCGATCTGGTGACGGCCGTCCGGCAGGCGGATCTGCTGGTGATGGGTCCGTAATACGAGGTTGTCACTGTACAGGTATTTGTCCGGCGCGGCAATCCCGGATGAGTCCGGCTCCCGGTTATCAATCAGGAAGTCAATATGGGTGATTACCACGGGGAGGCGACCGGGTTCCATCCGGTTCTGGATGGAGAACCTGCCCTCCTGGATCCGGAATTGCTGGACACCGAGGATGGCGAGGCCTTCATTGATCGAATGGTAAATACGGCCCATTTCCCGGGGAATGGAAACCTCGCTGCCCTGGGTGGAATCTGCCGGTCGCAGCCGGACGGCCTCTATGTCCGGGCGGATCAGGGCCAGCGAATCGATGGAGAGCTTTCCGCGCAGTACCAGGTCCCAGAAGGAATGCAATTCCAGCCGGAGCCGCGCGACGCGGAACCGGTAGAAGGAAGGTGCGTTCAGCGAATCCGGCGTATAAAAGAGGGCATTCTGCAGCTCCATGCTGCGGCTGAAATAGTTGAACCGGAATTTTTTGAGTTTGAGGTTTACCTTTCCGTTTGAGCGGGCATCCACGAGTTCCTCAATCACTTCCTCGGCGTGGGTACGGAACCAGAAATGGAATGCGGTCAGCAGCACCGCCAGAACCAGGCAGGCTGATCCGAGCAGTTTGATCCACGGTTTTACCGACAGCTTTGTCACCAGGGGAAAGGATTTGGGAGAAAATTACAAAAAATCACCCACTGCCGGGATGCCCATTCGCCTAGCTGACCCCGGCACCGGGGTTGATCACTTCTTCGGGCAGCACAAAATGCAGTTTTCCCGCGCTATCCTCGGCCATCAGGATCATGCCGTTGCTTTCAATCCCGCGCATTTTGCGCGGCGCCAGGTTGGCTACCACGACCACCTGCTTGCCGGTGATCTCCTGGGGCTGGAAATGCTGGGCAATCCCCGACACGATCGTGCGCACCTCAAATCCCAGGTCGACTTCCAGCTGCAGGAGCTTGTCAGCCTTTTCCACCTTTCGCGCCGAAAGAATCTTCCCCACACGCAGGTCCAGCTTGGCAAAATCATCATACTGGATGACCGGCTTTCTCTCCACCGCCTTGTCGGCGGGCCCGGCGGCCGGCTGGGCCGGCGCCGGTTTCACCAGGCCGCTCTTCAGTTTTTCCACCTGGGCGGCTATTTCCTCGTCCTCGATTTTCCGGAACAGCAGTTCGGGCGCCCGAAGGCTGTAGCCCACGCTCAGCAAACGGGACTTGCCGGCATTTTCCCAGTCCAGCATTTTTTCCACCACCTTCATCATGGAAAGCATCCGGCGGGACGTGTTGGGCAAAAACGGATTGACCAGGATCGCCAGGTTGGCAGTCAGCTGCAGGCAAACATGCAGGCAGTTGTCAATGAGCAGCTGGTTGGCAGGTTGCTGGTCCAGGTTCCTGGCCAGGATCCAGGGTTCCTTTTCCTGCATGTATTTGTTCCCTTTCCGGGCCAGCTCCATGATTTCAAAAAGGGCTTCGCGGAAACGGAACTGTTCAATGGCATGACTCACGCGGTTAGCCGTGGCCCCGAATTCAGCCAGCAGGGTCTGGTCCGCGGCATCCAGTACCGAGGCGTGCAGGGGCGGCACTTTGCCCTGGCAGAGCTTGTGCATCAGCACAAAGGTCCGGTTCACGAAGTTACCGAAGATGGCTACCAGTTCGCTGTTGACGGCATCCTGGAATCCCTTCCACATGAATTCGCTGTCCTTGGATTCCGGGGCAATCTGCGTGAGGTAATACCGCAGCATGTCCACGCACTGGCCGCCTCCGTTCTCTTTCTTTACAAAGTCCCGGATGTAATCCCGCATGTCGAGTTTCCAGTTGCGGCTGGTGCTCATTTTATCCCCTTCGAGGTTGAGGAACTCATTGGCGGGAACAAAGGAGGGCAGGATATTGCCGTGCAGCCGGAGCATGATCGGGAATATGATGCAGTGGAAAACGATATTGTCCTTGCCGATAAAATGCACCAGCTGGGTATCCGCGTCATACCAGTACGGTTTCCAGTCTTTCTGGTGGTCCATCGCCCATTGCCGGGTGGCGCTTATATAGCCGATCGGGGCGTCAAACCAGACATACAGAACTTTGCCCTGGGCATCTGGCAGGGGAACGGGTATCCCCCAATCCAGGTCGCGGGTCACGGCCCGGGATTGCAATCCTCCGTCGATCCAGCTCTTGCATTGCCCCACCACCGTCGGGCGCCAGTCATCCTGGTGGGTCTCCAGGATCCACTCCCGCAGAAACGACTCATGCTTTCCCAGGGGAAGGTACCAATGCGTAGTCTTGCGCTTGACGGGAGGGTGACCGCTTAGGGTGCTGACCGGGTTGATCAGCTCGTCCGGGCTCAGGCTGCGACCGCAATTTTCACACTGGTCCCCGAAGGCGCGGTCACTGCCGCAGTTGGGGCAGGTGCCGCGGATATATCGGTCCGCCAGGAAGGACTGGGCCTGCTCATCGTAATATTGCTCGGTTTCGCGGGTCTCCAGGTCCCCCCGGTCATGCAGGTAGCTGAAGAACTCCCGGGCGGTTTCGTGGTGCAGGGCGGAACTGGTCCGGTGGTAAATATCAAAGCTGATGTCCAGGTCCTGGAAATCAGCCTTCATGGCCTCGTGGTATTTGTCGATTATGGCCTGGGGCGTGGTGCCTTCCTTTTTGGCCTGGATCGGAATGGCCGTGCCGTGCTCGTCGCTTCCGCAAACGAATACCACGTCCCGCCGGCAGGCACGCAGGTAGCGGACATAAATGTCTGCCGGTATATAGGCGCCGGCCAGGTGGCCGACGTGTTTGAGGCCGTTGGCATACGGCAGCGCGCTGGTTACTAGGTATCGTTTGGGTTGCTGCATACGTGCTGGAATTCCTGGTTTTTCCTCATGCCGGGCTGCAAGGAGGGCCGATAAAAGCGCAAAAATACCGCAAAGCCGCCCATTACCCAAACCATCCGGCCTGATGGAATCCTTTCAGGCCCTGACCTTGATACAGGATTCGGGATTTATCCTGCCTGCCGGACAAATTCTGATTAAATTAGAGCCTGCGTATCCCGGAGCATGAATAGAGATCAATTCCTGAAAACAACGACCGGCCTGCTGGCCCTGACCGGCTGGACGGGGTTGCAGGCTGCTGCCTCCGGTGGCCGGCCGGCGGCCTCTCCCCGGATACCTCCCCATCTGCGTCCCGGACAGGTGATTGGCATTACCTGCCCGGCCGGCTATATCACGGCCGAAGAAATTGCCCCGGCTGTCTCCCTGCTTGAAAGCTGGGGTTTCGTCGTGAAAACCGGGCAGACCCTCGGTGCCAGGGACTATACCTTCGGCGGAACTGATGCGGAACGTGCCGGTGATTTCCAGCGGTTCCTGGATGATCCGCAGGTGCATGCCATTCTCTGTGCCCGTGGCGGGTATGGTGCCGTGCGGATCATCGACCGGCTCAACTGGGAGCGTTTTGTGCGTCACCCCAAATGGATACTTGGCTTCAGTGACATTACCGTTTTCCATGCCCACCTGAACCGCCGACTGGGTATCGCCTCCCTTCACTGCAAGATGTGCAACAGTTTCCCCGTGGACTGGGCGGCAGCCGATGCGGTGCAGGCAGACAGCATCCTGTCCATCCGGCGGGCCCTTACCGGGGAGCGCCTGCATTATGAGGTGGCTTCCAACCCGTTCAACCGGCCGGGTACTGCCAGCGGCATCCTGGTCGGAGGCAACCTGAAGACACTGGAAAGCCTCAGTGCCACGCCATCCGACCTGGCTACGGCCGGGAAGATCCTGTTCCTGGAGGATACGGGGGAATATGCCTACAGCATTGACCGGATGTTCTGGCACCTCAGGCGCAGCGGTAAGCTGGCCGGGCTGCGGGGGCTGATCCTGGGCGGATTCCGGATCAAAACGGATGCGGATACGGAGGATTTCGGACGAAGCCTCGAGCAGATCGTCCTGGACCAGGTGAAGCGCTACCGGTATCCTGTCTGTTTTGATTTCCCGGTAGGCCATCAAAAAAATAACTTTGCCCTCAAATGCGGCGTCCTGCACCGGCTCGAGGTTGGCGCGGCGGGATGCCGGTTAACTGAACTGCGATGATTACCTATCCCCCTTACCTGCAGAAAGGCGACCTCATCGGGGTGGTCTGCCCGGCCGGTTTTATGCCGGTTGAAAAAGTGTCCGAATGTATACGGGTGCTGAACGAAGAGTGGGGGTTCCGCACCGTGGTAGGCAACACGGTAGGAAACCAGTTCAATTATTTTTCCGGTACGGATGCCGAGCGCCTGGCCGATTTTCAGCGGATGCTGGACGACGAGGAAGTCCGGGCTATCCTATGTGCACGGGGCGGGTACGGCATCAGCCGCATTATTGATCAGCTGGATTTCAGCCGGTTCCGCAAGGCCCCCAAGTGGATCATCGGTTTCAGTGACGTTACCGTCCTGCATTCCCATATTTATACCAATTACTATATAGCTTCCGTGCATGGCCCCATGGCCGGTGCGTTCAACGACGGGGGGTATATCACCCGGTATGTGCAGGCCCTGAAAGATGTCCTGGAAGGGAGAAAAGTCCATTACCAGGCGGATGTCCATCCCTTCAACCGCCGGGGAGAGGCGATCGGCGAACTGGTGGGGGGCAATCTGTCCCTGCTGGCTCACCTGGTCGGCACGGATTCCTCGCTCAAGACGCGGGGCCGTATCCTGGTCCTGGAGGATGTGGGCGAATACCTCTACCATATCGACCGTATGATGCAGCAACTGAAGCGCAGCGGGAAGCTGGCCCGGCTGGCCGGGCTCCTGGTCGGAGGATTTACGGACCTGAAGGACACCGAGCGTCCTTTCGGGCAGACGGCCTACGAGATCATCCGGGATGCCGTGGCGGAGTATGACTTTCCGGTCAGCTTCGGCTTCCCTGTCAGCCACGGCCGGGACAACTATCCGTTCAAACACGGGGTAGGGTACAAGCTCAAGGTGGGAAAGACCCGGGTTCAGCTCCAGGAGTGAAACGAGTCCGAGTTCGCGGAGGCTTCTTTCAGCGTGCCAGCAGGGAATCGAGTTGCCGTGTCATATCCGGCCGGGAAAACAGGTCATTATGCCCTCCGCCCGGTATGGTGATAAACCGGTCTCCCGGTTTCAGGCAGGCCTGCAGCTTCCGGGCATTGTCCAATGGAATCAGCCCGTCGTCCGAGCCGTGGAAAATGGTCACGGGCGCCGAAACCCGGCGCAGAAAGGTTCCGGTCGGCAGCCGGTAATGCAGCAGCCAGTTCACCGGGTACATAAAAAAATAATGGCTTGCCAGGGAGCCCATACTGAAATAGGGGGACTCCAGGATCAGCCGACGACAGTCCCGCACGGAGGCCAGCTGGGTTGCGATGCCGGTACCGAGGGATTTGCCGTAAATCAGGATGCTGTCCCGGGAAAAGCGGCTCCTGGCGAATTTGTAGAACTGGAGTGCCCAGTCGTACAGCGTTTGCTCGGAGCATTTGCCTGTACTTTTCCCGAAACCGGGATAATCCATCATCCATACCTCGTAGCCTTGCCGGGTAAATGCCGGGGCATAGCGGGCATACCGGCTCACGTTGTCCCGGTTTCCATGGAAATACAGGACGACGCCCCGGGCTGGTCCGACTGAACTGGGAAAGCGCACGAAGTTCAGGTTGGAGGATGCGCTGATGGGGATATTGATCTCCTGGTGGGGCTGCGGGAAAGCATAAGGCTGATCCCTGCGTACCGGCACGGGGTGAAGGAGCAGGGCGTCCTGCAGGAAGTACAAGGCGCTGCCACCGGCCAGGTAGCAGGCCAGCAGGAGCGGAATCCACTTTTTCCAGTTTTTTTTCCAGTTTGTGTTCATGCCCTTCAGGTGCGTTGCCGGAATGAGCGGTCTCCAGGTACGAGGGGCCCGGTCATTCCCGCAGGATATCGCGGATGAAATTATGATAATCAGGGAACATGGGCAGGTTGTTATGGCCGCCCCCGGTGATGCGGATCAGGGTGATCTGCCGCGGGGCCAGTCGCTGCAGGGCCTCGCTCTGCCGGATCGGGATCAGCCAGTCGCGCGTGCCATGCAGGATGTAAACCGGGCAGGTGACCTGGCGGATCCATAGATCGGTGCGCAGGTGGTAGCGCAATACGAACCGGATGGGCAGCACCGGCAGGAACCGTTCCGCCACCCGGGTGAAGCTGTAGTAGGGAGCATCCAGGATCAGCATACAGGGATGGTTGTCCGCGGCCAGTTTCGTGGCAAACCCGCTGCCGATGCTGCGGCCGTAAAGGATCATATGGTCCTCGGGGTAATTTTGAATCAGCCGGCTGTACACATACTGCATATCCTGGAGCATGTCCTTTTCGCTGCGGGGCCCCGTGCTCTTGCCAAAACCCCGGTAGTCCACCATCACCACGTCATAATTATACCGGTAAAAGTCCCGGGCATATTTGGCCCAGCCCTTGATGCTGCGGGTATTGCCGTGGAAATACAGGACGAGGCCCCGCGGCGACTCCCGGAAGAAATGCAGGCCGTGGATCCGCACCTCCTGGGTGATGTCGAAAAATAATTCCCGGAAGGGTAGGTCGTAGCGGAAGGCGAAGTCGGCACGAAGCTTTTCGGGCTGAAAGATGAAACGCTCCTGCAGCAGATACGCCAGCGCGGTAAGCAGGAGGATCCCTCCCAGTAAATACAGGATAAAGGGTAGCATGCTGGCGGGTATTGTTCAGGCGAATATAGGCGATCTTCCCAGGCTGTCCGGGCGGCTGCGGGTCCTAGTCCTCGATCCGTTTGAGGCGCAGGTTGGTGACCGGCGCCACGATCAGGGGGAATTTCTCGACGGTGACATTGGCAACGTCGAGTCCGAAGCCACGCTCTTCGGACAGGCTGACCTCCTTGATCCAGAAATAGAGCTTCATGATCACCCGTTCTACGAAGGGCAGTTCGTTATCCTGGCTCAGGTATTTTTCCAGCACGATGAACTGGAAGTCTCCCACGGTGTTGCTGCTGGCCAGGCTTTCATACCGGCTGGTGATATTCACCTCTTTATTGGCCACCAGATCCTCCACCACTTTGCGGAACATCATATTGATCCGTGGTTCGATCCGGAATCCGAGCCGGAATTCCACGCGTATGATATCATTGGGTATGATATGATCCACCTTGTATTCACAGGTGTAGGGATCATCGAGGGTATCCACATGTACAAACCAGTAGATGTCAGCCCGTTTGGGCTTCTTGTTCAGGATGGAATAAATGATCTTGTGTTCGATTTCCTTGGGATTGTTGGCGCTGGTCAGGTAAACCAGGTGGGTGGCGTACTTGGGCACGGTGCGGTCGGCGCTCAGCTCCTGGATCTTGGGAATGTAATGTTCCATGCGGACAAATTCCACGTACCGGTTCTTGATCTTGCGGGAACGGAACCAGACATACATGATGGCGAAAAGACCGCCGCCGACGATCAGGGTGACAAAACCACCGTGCTTGAATTTATCGAGGTTGGCGAACAAAAAGCCGAACTCTATGGTCAGGTAAACCATCAGGTACAGGTAAATCAGGTAGGATTTGGCACGCCGGGAGACCAGGAAGTTGGCAAAGAGAATGGATGTCGCAATCATGCAAAGGGTGATCGCAAGCCCGTAGGCGGCCTCCATATTGGAGGACTTTTTAAAGTACAGCACAATACCGGTACAACCGAAATAGAGCAGGAAGTTGACGCCGGGTATATAAAGCTGGCCCCGTTCCTCGGTCGGGTAATTGATCCGGAGCTTGGGCCAGAGGTTCAGCCGCATGGCCTCGCTGACCAGGGTGAACGAACCGCTGATCAGGGCCTGGCTGGCGATAATGGCCGCCACCGTGGCAATGACGATCCCTACCGACTTGAACCAGACGGGCATGGTGGCGTAAAAGGTATGGAATCCCGCCTGCACGTATTCGGGCGTGATCAGGACCCCCTTGTAGTTGGCAAGCAGCATGGCTCCCTGGCCCAGGTAGTTGAGTATCAGGCAGGATTTCACGAAAATCCAGGAGATGCGGATATTGCCGCGGCCGCAATGGCCGAGGTCCGAATAGAGGGCCTCGGCACCCGTGGTACACAGAAAAACCGCTCCCAGGATCCAGAATCCCTTCGGGTAGGTGGTCAGCAGTTCAATGGCGTAATGGGGTGAAAAGGCCTTGAAAATATACAGGTCGTCAAACAAATGCCTGATTCCCAGTACGGCCAGCATCAGGAACCAGATAGTCATCAGGGGGCCGAATAACCGGCCGATAGAGGCGGTGCCGAACTGCTGCAGAAAAAACAGGATGGTCAGGATGCCCAGGACGATATAAATGATGGTCCAGTCATCGATCGTGCCCAGGCTGGGAAGCTGACGCAAGCCTTCCACCGCTGCGGTCACGGAGATAGGCGGGGTGATCATGCCGTCGGCGATCAGGGCGGCTCCGCCGAGCATGGCCGGGATGACGAGCCACCGCTTCTGCCTGCGCACCAGGGCAAAGAGCGAAAAAATACCTCCCTCTCCCCGGTTGTCAGCCCGCAGGGTGAGGATGACATATTTGACGGTGGTTTGCAGGGTGAGGGTCCATATGATGCAGGAAAGGCTTCCCAGGATGAGTTCATCGGTGATGACCCGACCGTTGGTAATGGCGTTCATTACATAGAGGGGAGAGGTCCCGATATCCCCGTAAATGATGCCCAGCGCGATGATCAACCCGGCGAAGGTGACCCGATTAGTCGGTATTTTCACTGTGTGAGGTTATGATTTGGCTCCGGTACAGGATTTAGGCCTGCGCAGCAATAAGGCGCAAAGTTATAGGCAAAAATCAATTCCCGGCAAGTTCCCCAAAAGGACCCGGTCCGGCCGGGCCGGCATGCAACCGGCCGCCCGCTTTTTCCGTTTATAGGGTAAACCCGGGGGCCCGAATTAAGGAAATATTTGGAAGAATATTGGGGGCAACCTGTAATTTTAAATGACAAAAAATCAATACCATATGTTACACGGTATCAGGAACTGTGCTGTAGTGGTCCTCCTGCTCGTGGCGGCTGCCGGGCAGGGACAGAAGATCGTTTATTCCGAACCCGAGAAGGACGACACCCGCCGCCTGAATTTCGAGATTATCGGCAAGTTCGGCAGTAATGTCCTCATTTATAAAAATGTCCACAACCGGGGATATATGTGCCTGTACGACAATGACATGAAACAGACCGGCAAGGTGGAGATGGAGTACCTGCCCTCGGAGCGGCTGATCAACGTGGATTTCTTCCCCTATGCGGACTATACCTATGTCCTCTATGAGTATCAGAAGAAAAACGTGGTGTACTGCATGGCGGCCAAGGTGGACGGCGAAGGCAAGCTGGCCGGCGAGGTCCAGCAGCTGGATTCCACCCATATCGGCTTTGCCGTAAATAACAAGATTTATTCCGCCGTAGTCAGCGAGGACCGGGAGCGGATCGACCTGTTTAAAATCAACAGCCGCAACAAGGATAACTATGTGCTGACCACCCTGCTGTTCAACCGTAACCTGGACCTGCTGCATCGTTCGGTCGTGAATATTCCCATGGAGATCCGCAACGAATACCTGGATGAATTCCATGTCGATAATGACGGGGACCTGGTATTTACCAAGTTCCAGCGCAGCGGCAGCGACAATATAACCAGCGCGTCCCTGATGATCCAGCGCGCCGGCGTGGATTCCCTGGTCCAGAACCGGCTGGATATCGATAAGACCCTGCTGGATGAGATTCATGTCAAGATCGATAATGTCAACAAGCATTATTTCCTGGTGTCCTTCTTCTACCAGCAGCGTCGCGGCAATATCGACGGGCTGTACTTCTATGTCTGGGACAAGCAGGCAGGCCAGGGCATCATGGAGAATACCGTCACCTTTGGCGATGAACTGCGCAAGGAGGCCAAGGGGGAATCCAATACCCACGCCGCCTTTAATGATTATTTCATCCGCAACATCATCCTGAAACGGGATGGCGGATTTATCATCGGCAGCGAGGCTTATTATACCACGTCGCGTTACAACTCCTGGAACCGGTGGGATTACCTGTATGGCAACCCGTTCATGACACCCTACGACTACTATTATTATTCTCCGTACATGTGGCGGTACGGCTATCCCTATTACAACAGCAACCAGGCGGTCCGGTATCATGCCGATAACGTGGTGCTGCTGTCCTTCAGCAATACCGGGAAGCTGGAATGGAGCAACGTGATTGCCAAGGAGCAGTTCGACGACGAGGGAGATGCCCGCGTATCCTACCAGATTATGAATACCGGGGGTCAGGTCCACCTGTTGTTCAACCAGCAGGAACGCCGGATCCTGCTGCTGAACGACTATGCGCTGTCCCCCGACGGCCAGGTCACCCGCAATCCGACCCTGCGGGGCCTGGATAAAGGCTATGAATTCATGGCGCGGTATGGCAAGCAGGTAAGTGCAAAACAAATTATCATACCCTGTTTCTACCGGAATTATATTTGTTTCGCCAAAGTGGACTATAACTAAAACCTGGCTGCCAACCTGTGATCGGGGTATTCAAACAAAAGACACCGGCTAACATCCTGCTGTTACTGCTGTTCGGGCTGCTGATCAAGATCCCGATGTTCCTGCATCCCCATGTCCCGGCCGCGGTCCCCAAGGACGGACTTTTGTTCCACTGGCTGCTGGGGCAGCTACAACCCGCCGGTAACTCCGCCCCGGTCCTGTATGCCCTGCTGGCCTTCCTGCTGCTGTATACCCAGGCCGTATCGCTCAACAGCCTGATCAACCGCAACCGCATGACCCAGCGGCTCACCTATTTTCCGGGCATGGCCTACCTGCTGGTAACCTCCCTGGTGCCCGAATGGAACCATTTTTCGGCTCCCATGGTGGTGAACAGCCTGCTGATCCTGGTGCTGTCCTGGCTGTTCAGGACATATAACCAGCCGCGTGCCAAGGGCATTATCTTCAACGTCGGCCTGGCCATCGGGGTCATGTCATTCCTGTACTTTCCCAGCCTGGTTTTCATGATCTGGGCCATTTTCGCCCTGATGCTCCTGCGGCCCTTCCGGATCAATGAGTGGCTGCTTTGCCTGCTGGGCATCACGGCTCCCTATTACTTCTATGTCATCTACCTGGTGCTGACCGACCAATGGAGTCTGCAGAAAATCGTACCGGGCATCAGTATCCAGGTACCCCGGCTCACCCAGTCCATCTGGCTGGCAGCCAGTGCGTTTTTCCTCTGCGTGCCCTTCCTGATGGGAGGGTATTACGTCCAGGATAACCTGCGGCGGATGCTGATCCAGGTACGCAAAGGCTGGAGCCTGATCCTGCTGTATCTGCTGGCAGGCATCCTGATCCCGTTTCTCAACACCACCCATTCCTTTGAAAACTGGATCATCGTGGCGGTTCCCTTTGCCGCTTTTCATGCCGCCGCCTACCTCTACCCGTCCCGGCTGCTCTATTCCCGGATCCTGTTCTGGAGCATGACCCTGTTCATCCTGGCCTACCAGTACTACGGCCCCGGTTGGTAAAATCCCGCCCGGGTAAGCCATCCTTCCGTTATCTTTGTGCCTTCAACAAGCCTCACTGTATGAAATTCGGAGTGGTAGTATTCCCCGGATCAAATTGTGACCGGGACATGTATGATGCCCTGGCCGATGACCTGAACCAGGAAGTCATCATGCTCTGGCATAAGGACCGCGACCTGAGCATGTTTTCCACCGAGGATTGCATCATTCTTCCCGGCGGGTTTTCCTACGGGGATTACCTGCGCTGCGGAGCCATTGCCCGGTTCAGCCCCATGATGCAGAGTGTTTCGGCCTTTGCCGCCCGCGGCGGCAAGGTTTTCGGCGTCTGCAACGGATTCCAGATCCTGTGTGAGTCCCGGCTGCTTCCCGGGGTGTTGCTGCGCAATGCCAACCAGCAGTACATCTGCCGTAACGTCTTTATCACTCCGGGGGATGAAACCGTGCTGAAGATCCCCATTGCCCACGGGGAAGGCCGTTATTTTGCCGACGAGGCCACCCTGGACCAACTGGAGGCCAATGACCAGGTGCTCTTCCGCTACTGTGACCCGCAGGGACGCATTACCCGGGACGCCAACCCCAATGGTTCCCTGCGCAATATCGCCGGGATCTGCAACACCAACCGCAATGTCATCGGCATGATGCCGCACCCCGAACGGGCCTGTTCTGCGGCCCTGGGTAACCAGGACGGGGTGTCCATTATGAAATCCTTGCTGTTTAGCAGCCAACTGGTTGGATGATTTCAGCATCTACAGGTGGATGATCCTCCGGCCGGCCTGGTGCACCGGGGAGATGGGGACCTTGCTGAATCAATTTTAACAGCCGGAATGGAATCCAAGCAGGATATTTGTATTCTGGATAAAAGAAACATATGATGAGGAAAATTTATGTATGCATGGCCATGCTGGGCCTTGCCTTTTCAGCCGGAGCGCAGCTCAATCCGGTAAGCTGGTCATTCACGGCCCGCAAGATTGCCGACAAAACCTATGAGGTGCATCTGACGGCAACCATCCAATCCGGCTGGCACCTGTATTCCCAGACCCAGCCGGGTGATGCCATTGCGATTCCCACCGGCATCAGCCTGAACAAAAATCCCCTGCTTACCGTGGAGGGGAAGATCCGGGAGATGGGTAAGCTGGAGAAATTTCATGATGCCAAACTCGGCATTTCCGCCAACCAGTATTCCGGCAAGGTCGACTTTGTCCAGGTGGTGAAAATGAAGGCCCAAGCCAAGACCAACCTCAGCGGCAGCATCGAATACCAGACCTGTGACGATAAGAAATGCCTGCCGCCCAAAACAGTCAGTTTCTCCGTTCCTATTTCCTGAACCCAGGTATTGTCCTTTCCGGCCAGGCGGTTACCCAAAACCTGCCGGCCCAAAACCGGATTTTCATGAAACGACGCTTTCCCCCGCTGGTTGCCGTCCTCTTATTGATCCTGCCGGCCATCAGCGGCTATTCCCAGACTTCGCCGTATACCTGGGAAGCTTCAGCCAGGAAACTGGCCCCCGGCACCTACGAACTGACCTTTTCCACGCGGGGCGCTGCCGGGTGGGAGCTTTACGCTCCCAACCAGGTGCTGGCGGAGGTCCGCATGGCCGACCTGATCCTGCCGGATTCCACCATTACGCGCGAACCCGCCTTCCGGGATTCCGGTTCCTACCAGGTGGTGAAGAGCCCCCTGTTTGACAATGCCCCGGTCAAGATCTATCCGGGCGCCTGTTCCTGGACCGCCACCATCCATTTTTCCGGCGAGGTCCCGGGCCAGCTGACCGGGAAGCTGACCTATTCCTACGGCCACAAGGACGCGTTTTATCCCGCTACGCCCTATGCGTTCAGCCTGCACCTGGAGGGTGGGGTACAGGCCACGACCCGGATCCGCATTCCCACCATCGACATCCAGCACCCGGTAAGCAACTGCGGCGATGAGGATACCGGGCAAAAGAGCCTGATGGGCATCTTCCTGTTGGGGCTCGCTGGCGGGTTCATTGCCCTGCTGACGCCCTGCGTCTTTCCCCTGATCCCGCTCACAGTCTCTTTTTTTACCAAGCGGGCAGCCAACAAGAAGCGCGGCCTGGGTCATGCCCTGCTGTACGGATTTTTCATTTTCCTGATCTATGTCCTGCTCAGCCTGCCGTTTCACCTGGTGGACAAGGTCAACCCCGAGATCCTCAATAACCTATCCACCAATATCTGGCTGAACCTCCTGTTTTTTGCCGTATTCGTGGTATTTGCCATCTCCTTTTTCGGTTATTTCGAGATCGGGCTGCCGCCCGGACTGGCCAGCCGGGTGGATGCCCGATCCGGCCTGGGCAGCTGGGGTGGAATCTTCTTTATGGCCCTGACCCTGGCCATCGTCTCATTTTCCTGCACAGGCCCCATCCTGGGATCCCTGCTGGCCGGTGTATCCAACCAGGGGGCCTGGCCCCTGACGGCGGGCCTGGCCGGATTCGGGCTGGCACTGGCCCTTCCCTTTGCCTTGTTTGCCCTTTTCCCCAAATGGCTGCATTCCCTTCCCAAATCAGGAGGCTGGCTCAATACGGTCAAAGTGGTTCTCGGGTTCTTGGAGCTGGCCATGGCCGTCAAATTTCTTTCCAATGCGGACCTGGTCAAACAATGGGGACTCCTGAAGCGTGAATTGTTTATCGGCATCTGGGTCGTCATTGGTACGGCCATCGTGCTGTACCTGTCCGGGGTCATACGTTTTCCCCATGACGGTCCGCGGACCCCGATCGGCCGGGTGCGGGGTGCCTTTATCCTTTTGTTTGCCGCGGCCACCCTGTACCTGGTGCCCGGCCTGACCAATACGCGGGCGGCCAACCTGCGGCTGATCAGCGGGTTCCCGCCCCCGATGTGTTACAGCCTGTACAAAAACCCGGTCAACTGTGCCGAAAAATTTGAGCCCCTGCGTGATTATGACCAGGCCCTGGCCCTGGCGCGCAAGGAACATAAGCCGCTGCTGATCGATTTTACCGGGTGGGCCTGTGTGAACTGCCGCCGCATGGAGGAAAAGGTCTGGACGGATCCCGAGGTGGCCCGCCTGATGCGCGAGGAGTTCGTGGTGGTTTCCCTGTACGTGGATGAGCGCAAGCAGCTGCCTGTCTCCAGGCAGCTGACCTATACGACCCGTACCGGCGGTTCAAAGGCCATTCTTACGGTCGGGGATTTGTGGTCAACCTTTCAATCGGAAAATTTTAACGCAGTAGCCCAGCCGCAGTATGCGATCCTCAGTACGGGCGAGCGGGCCCTGACCCGCACCAAGGCCTATACGCCTTCCCCCCGTGAATTTGCCGGCTGGCTGCAGTGCGGCCTGCAGGCATTCAGGCAAACACCCTGACGGACCGGCCGGCTGACAGACCGGCATTCCCTCCCGCAAACGGAGAAGAGCCCCGGACCATCGCTCCGGGGCTCTTCAAGTTGGTGTCATTCTGTAGCAGCCTCCCGGCTGGCAAGCAGGGGAAAACGGCCGGTTTATAGCGGTTTCCGTAGTCTCCGGGGGGAGATACAGAATGACGAGTCGTTCTGCGTGCAGCGGGCGCCTAAAGGGCAATCTGCTTCTGCATCATCATTTTGCGCAGGTTGATCAATCCGTAGCGCATACGGCCCAGGGCCGTATTGATGCTGCAATTGGTCACGGAGGCAATCTCCTTGAAACTCATGTCGGCATAATGGCGCAGGATGATCACTTCGCGCTGGTCTTCCGGAAGGCGGTCCAGCATTTCCCGTACCCGGTCATAGCTCTGGCGCTTCATCATCCGGGAATCCACCCCTTCTTCGGTAAAGTTGAGGACTTCGAAGATGTCCTTGTCTTCCCCGTTGCGGATCATGGGCGTGCGCTTCACCTTGCGGAAATGGTCCACGCACAGGTTATGGGCGATCCGGGTGGCCCAGGGGAGAAACTTCCCCTCGTCGGTATACCGGCCGCTGCGGATCGTGTCGATGATGCGGATAAACACGTCCTGGAAGATGTCTTCGGCCAGGTATTTGTCTTTGACGAGGAACAGGATCGAGGTATACAGTTTTTCTTTATGCCGCAGGATAAGTACTTCCAGGGCTTCGAGGTGGCCATCCCGGAAAAGATGGATCAATTCGTGGTCGGTCCGCTTTGACAAGGATTTCATAAACTCCTACAGGTTTAGGTGTTCAAGGATATTGGTTACGATTGGATTTTAAAAAAACGTTGTGTAAAAGTTTATGCGATAGGCGAGTTAATTTTTGGCTCTTCGGATATTGTTTGGAAAATAAAAGTAGGTTTTTTTCATAAACGTGCAAACAATTCTAATGCACATACGTACTCTTACGTACTAAGAAAACGTTAAACATTTCTCGCAAAATTGCACTGGATAAGGGGTTACATTTGCCTGAGCTAAAAATGGGAAAGTCAATAAAAGCGAAAAACTCCGTGGAGGGCCGGACCGTAAAATCCGCAGAAAACATTCTGATCAAGGGGGCCCGGGTCCACAACCTCAAAAATATCCAGGTAGAAATCCCGCGTAATAACCTCGTGGTGGTGACCGGGGTCTCCGGTTCGGGCAAATCCTCCCTGACCATCGACACCCTGTATGCGGAAGGCCAGCGGCGCTACGCCGAAAGCCTGAGTGCCTATGCCCGCCAGTTCCTGAACCGGATGAACAAACCCGACGTGGATTACATCAAGGGACTCTGCCCGGCCATTGCCATCGAACAGAAGGTCATTACGCGCACCCCGCGCAGCACGGTGGGCAGCCTCACTGAAATTTATGACTACCTCCGCCTGCTCTTTGCCCGGATCGGCCAGACCATTTCCCCGGTTTCCGGCCGGGTGGTAAAAAAGGATGATGTCCAGGATGTGGTGGCCGCCATAGCCGGGCGGCAGCCGGGAGACCGGGTATACATCCTGGTTGCCCTGCGGCAGCATGCCAACCGGCAGCTGCGCGAGGAGCTAAATATCCTGGTGCAGAAGGGTTTTTCCCGGATCTACCTCCGCCCGGCAGGCGGGGCCCCGGGTGAAATCATCCGGCTGGAGGACCTGCTGGAAGCAACGGACAAGCAGCTTAGGGAAAAACTGGTCCCGGCGGGCGCTGCCGCCCCGGTATACACCCTGATCGACCGGATCGTGGTCAAGGAATTTGATGAGGACGACCGTCACCGTCTGGCGGACTCGGTCGGTACGGCCTTCTATGAAGGCGAGGGCGATGTCTACCTGGAAGTGAACGGCCAGGAACTGCTGCACTTCAACAACCGGTTTGAACTGGACGGGATGCAGTTCGAGGAACCCGTTCCCAACCTGTTTTCCTTTAACAATCCCTTCGGGGCCTGCCCGACCTGCGAAGGCTTCTCCCAGGTCCTGGGTATCGACGAGGAACTGGTCATTCCGGACCGGAACCTGAGTGTGTATGACGGCGCCGTGGCGCCCTGGAAGGGCGAGAAGCTCGGCTGGTGGCGGGAGCAGTTCATCAAGGGGGCCAAAAAATTCAATTTTCCCATCCACAAACCCATCGCGGAACTGACCGACCGGCAATATGCGGTCCTGTGGGACGGGAACGATCATGTGCACGGTATTCATGACTTTTTCAGGGAAGTGGAGCAGAATCTCTATAAGGTGCAATACCGGGTTTTGCTCAGCCGCTACCGGGGAAGGACTACCTGCCCGGATTGCAGGGGTTACCGGCTGCGCAAGGAGGCCCTCTATGTCCAGGTGGGTCAGCGCCATATCGGTGAACTCAGCGAACTGCCGGCCAGGGACCTGATGGCCTGGTTCCGGGACCTGCAGGAAAACCTGACGGACTACCAGAAGCAGGTGGCCCGGCGCATTCTGCTGGAGATCGAAAACCGCCTGGCCACCCTGCTGAAGGTCGGCCTGGGTTACCTGACCCTGAACCGCCTGGCCAACACACTCAGCGGCGGGGAGAGCCAGCGGATTCAACTGACCCGCAGCCTGGGCAGCAACCTGACCAATTCCCTCTATATCCTGGATGAGCCCTCCATCGGCCTGCATCCCCGGGACACCGCCAACCTGATCGGCGTACTCAAGGAACTGCGCGACCTGCAAAATACCGTGGTGGTGGTGGAACACGATGAGATGATGATGCGGGAGGCGGATCATATCATCGATATGGGCCCCCTGGCCTCCCACCTGGGCGGGGAAGTCATTGCCGAGGGGAACTATGAACAGATCCTGGCAAATCCTGCCAGCCTGACCGGCCAATACCTGGGCCGGCAATTGCGCATCGAACCGCCCCGGCACGTGCGCACATGGACCCAATCCATCCGCATCGAAGGGGCCCGTCAGCATAACCTGAAAAATATTACCGTTCAGCTACCCCTGAACGTGCTTTGCGTGGTCAGCGGCGTGAGCGGTAGCGGCAAGACCACCCTG
>DASZRL010000090.1:0-33248 GCA_035549175.1 Chitinophagaceae bacterium
CCAGAATACACTGGCTGTGGCCACGGCCAGGCAGCGAAGGAACTCCCCGGCGGGAATGGGTGTCATCCCGAACAGGTCACGCACCAGGGGGACCCGGTGAATGGCTGCCAGGAACCCCACGGAAAGAATGAGAACCCAGCCTGTCAGGTTGTTGGGGTAACGTACCGTGCTGACCAGGGTTAGCTGGAAGGACCGGTTGGTAAAGGTCAGGAAGATATTGGCCAGAATCAGGGTAGTGAACACCACCGTGCGGGTAGGTAGCAGGCTGTCGCCCCGTTGCATGGCAAAATAATACACACCCAGTACGCCCGCACTGATCAGCAGTCCCTGCAGGATGCTCACCAGCAACTCGCCTTTTGTAAAGAGCCCTTCGCGGCGGTCGCGGGGAGGTTGACGCATGATAGTAGGTTCCACCGGTTCGCGCTCGAAAAATATCGAGCAGGTCGGCCCCATGATCAGTTCCAGGAAGATGATGTGAATGGGCGTGAAAATATTGGGCAGCCGCCAGCCCAGCAGCAGGGGCAGCGAAGCCGTCAGCAGGATGGGAATATGGATGGAAATGATATACCGGACGGCCTTCTTGAGATTGCTGAAAATTTTGCGGCCCTGCAGGATGGCCTCTTCGATCCGGGCAATATTATCATCGGTAAGGATCAGGTCGGCAGCCTGGCGGGCAATCTCCGTGCCTCTCTTTCCCAGGGCGATCCCGATATTGGCGGACTTCAGGGCAGGCCCGTCGTTCACGCCGTCGCCCGTCATCGCGACGATCTCCCCGCTGGCCT
The DNA here is from genome assembly GCA_035549175.1 of Chitinophagaceae bacterium. Classification (GTDB taxonomy): domain Bacteria; phylum Bacteroidota; class Bacteroidia; order Chitinophagales; family Chitinophagaceae; genus DASTSN01. Next base: position 783 of record DASZRL010000090.1, read on the forward strand.
TCAGGGCCTCTATCACCCGGAGTTTGGCCTCCGGAAACATCCGGGCAAACAGGTTGGCCTCGGCGGCCACCCGGGCCAGCTGCTCCGGACCCATGGCCATAACCTGTTCACCCGTAAAAATCGTATCGGGTCCGCGCATGTGCACCTGGCGGGCAATTTCAGCCGCGGTTTCCGGAAAGTCTCCGGTCAGCAGCTTCACCCGGATGCCGGCCGAGTAAAACTGGTTCAGGACGGCCGAGACATTTTTACGGGGAGGATCGTACAGGCTTACCAGTCCCTCGAACTGCCATGTAAAATCGTCCTGGTCGGCGGGCATGTTTTCGCCGGTATGCGTGGCGCTGGCTACCGCAATCACCCGGTATCCCCGGGATGCCATCGTTCGGGCCAGCTGGGTGATCCGGAAGGCCGCCTCAGGTTCCGGCCGGCACACGCGAAGGATCCGTTCCATAGCGCCTTTGGCTGCGACCACCCGGACCTGGCCGCCGTCATAGACGTGGGTCATCATGGGAGGTGAGCCAGCCAGGGGATATTCGTGGACCATGGGCATGGTATCCAGGTCCTGTTCCGGCTGCAGGCTGGCGCAGGCCTCCCGGATAGCGACTTCCATGGGATCAAAGGGATTGCGCTCACTGGCAAGCAGGGCAAAGTCCATGACGGAAACCCCTCCCTCCGGGTGGTCTCTTTCCAGGTCCAGGAGACGGTCCTGGCGGAAATCATAGACTTCCCGCACCTGCATGCGGTTCTCGGTGATCGTTCCGGTCTTGTCCAGGCAAATGACCGACACCGCGCCGAGGTTTTCAATCGTCTGCGGCTGCCGGGAAATAAGGCCCCGCCTGCCCATGTACATGGCACCCAGGGCCATGAAGGAGGAAAAGGCAACAGGGATCTCTTCGGGGATGGCAGCCAGCGCCAGGGTCAGGCCGGCCATCAGGCTCTGCACCAGGGAGCGCGATTCCAGGTAGTTCACCAGCCAGATGACAACAAAGGCGCTCAGGCCCAGGAAGGCCAGCAGGCGCACAAACCGGCCGATCTGTTTCTGGAGCAGCGTCTTGGGGTAGCTGTAGGTGCTGATAGCCTTCCCCAGCTTGCCCAACACGGTTCGATTACCCGTCTCCGTTACCCGCGCCAGGCACTGCCCGGTATTGATGGTCGTCCCCTGGTAAAGCAGGTTCTGGCCTTCGGTGGCTTTCTTGTCGAGGGGTAGGGATTCTCCGGTAATAATGCTTTCATTAACCGAAAGGTCGTTTGCCTGCAGGACAATCGCGTCGGCCGGCACCTTGTTGCCTTCCTCCAGCACAATGAGGTCTCCGGGGACCAGTTCGGCCGTTTCCAGCACGGTTTCCTGGCCGTCGCGGATGACCCGTACGCGGGGTTCAGTGAACTCCCGCAGTGCCTGCATCGCCCGGCTGCTGCGCGCGTCCTGAAATACGGATATGGCAGCCACCAGTACCATGGCCAGGGCCATCATGATGCCCTCATTGACATCCCCGAGTACAAAATACAGGGCACAGGCAATCTCCAGCAGGATGAACATGGGTTCCCGGCCGATCTCCCATATCATCTGCCAGACTGTCCTTACTTTTTCCAGCGCATAGCGGTTTTTCCCGAACTGTTCCTGCAAGCGGATAACCTGGGAACCGGAAAGACCCTTTTCATTGATCATATACGTATTACCTGAAATCAAAAATACCGTTTACGCGCCTGGTTGCCTGAAGGCATTGCTGGCGTGGCGCTGGACAAGTAGTCAAGCCATGCCGGTGGACCGGTTCAGGAAGACGCTCCGGATTGAATGCGATCCAGGAGGCGGTTGACTTCCTCAGCCCGGCAGAGCCCGGTGGCCGGGTTCAGCGTGGCCGCCGTGCCGCAGGCCACCCCGTATTGCAGTACTTCCTGCATGGGCCTGTTGGCCAAGAGGGCCAGGACCAGTCCGGCCATCATACTGTCCCCTGCCCCCACGGTACTGACCCGCTTTACCAGGGGTGGCGTTACGTGGTGCCTGGCATCCGCCGTTACCAGCATGGCCCCGGCCGCTCCCATGGAAATCACCAGGACCTGGCAGGTGCCTGCCCGCACGAGCTGCTGGGCGGCTTCTCCCACGGACTCGGGGGGTAGTTCGGGCTGGCCGGCCAGGGTAGCCAGCTCGGCCAGGTTGGGCTTAAGCAGGTACGCTCCTACCCGGGCCGCCTCCAGCAGGGCGGGCCCGGAGGTATCGACCAGCAACCGGACCTGCCGCTGCTGGGCCCATTGCCGGAGCCTGGCAAAGACATCGAGGGGCACCCCGGGAGGAAGGCTTCCGCTTACCACCAGGTACTCCACCGATGGCTGCCGGTCGACTTCCTCCAGGCAGCGCATCCATTCCGAAGGTTCCAGCGGGGTGCCTGGCATTCCGAAGCGGTACTGCAGGTTGGTGGATTGATCCAGGACGACCAGGTTTTCCCGGGTCGGGGCCTGGGCCGGCACCACCACGCTGGGTACGCCCTCCTTTTGCAGCAGCTCATTGAATAAATGGCCGGTATAGCCCCCGGCCGGGTAGATGGCCGTGGCATCGCCTCCCAGTTTGCGAACCGCCCGGGCGACGTTAATGCCTCCTCCCCCCGGTTCAAAAATGGGCGGCGCACAGCTCAGTTTCTTCTCCGGAATCAGGGCGGCGACGGCCGTGCTTTTATCGATACAGGGACTGAAGGTGAGGGTGACGATGCGTGACATGGGCAAGGATTTGGGTTATGGAGAGGTTCGCTGGCCCGCCTCGGCCATCCGTATGTTTTCGATTCCCTTGAGTATGGCGTCCGGGTTGAAGGAGATGCTGTCAATACCCTGCTCCACCAGGAACCGGGCAAATTCCGGAAAATCGCTGGGTGCCTGCCCGCAAAGACCGATCGGTCTTCCGCAGGCGCGGGCCTTGGCTATGACCTGGCTGATCATCTGTTTGGCCGCCGGATTGGATTCGCTGAACAGTCCGGCCACCAGGGCCGAGTCGCGGTCGATACCCAGGGTGAGCTGGGTGAGATCGTTGGAGCCGATGGAAAATCCGTCAAATACCCGGGCAAACTCCTCCGCCAGCAGGACATTACTGGGTATCTCAGCCATGACATAAATTTCCAGGCCGTTCTCGCCTCTTTTCAGGCCGTATTCCTCCATGGCGGCGACGACCCGGGTCCCTTCCTCAACCATGCGGCAAAACGGGATCATCACCTTAACCCCCGTAAGCCCCATTTCATTGCGGACGCGTTTGATGGCCTCGCATTCCAGGCGAAAGCCTTCCCGGTAGCGCTCGTGGTAGTAGCGCGAGGCGCCCCGGAAGCCCAGCATGGGATTTTCCTCGTGGGGTTCGAATTCCCGGCCCCCCAGCAGGTTGGCATATTCATTGGATTTGAAATCGCTCATGCGGACAATCACTTCCCTGGGATCGAAGGCGGCGGCAATCGTAGCGATTCCCTGTGCCAGCCGGTCGACAAAATACTGGCGCTTGTCCGGATACTGGCGGGTAAGGGATTCAATCTTTTTTCTGGCCGCCTCGTCCTGTAACCGGTCGAAATTGACCAGGGCCATGGGGTGCACCTGGATGAAATGGGTAATGATAAATTCCATGCGCATCAGCCCTACCCCCTGGCTGGGGTAAAAGGATAATTTGAAGGCCTTCTCCGGGTCGCCGGTGATGAGTAGTACGCGCGTCTTGTCAGGCAGGCGGACGCTGGAGAAATCCAGCAGGATTTCCCGGAAGGCCAGGCGGCCCCGGTAGATAAATCCGGTCTTACCCTCCGCGCAGCTGACTGTTATTTCTTCGCCATCCCGGATGCGCTGGGTGGCGTTACCGGTTCCCACCACCGCCGGGACGCCCAGTTCCCGGGCTACGATGGACGCATGGCTGGTCCTTCCGCCCTGGTTGGTGACGATGGCCCCGGCCGTCTTGAGTACCGGGTCCCAATCGGGGCTGGTGATATCGGTAACTACGATTTCTCCGGGTTGCAGGGCCCCGGCCTGCTGGGGCGAATGCAGGATCCGGGCTACTCCCGTCGCGATGCGGGCACCGATGGCTTCCCCCTGTGCCAGGGGCTCCCCGCGCTGGGACAATTCGTATTCCTTCAGTTGCCGGGGATCGCGGGAGGAATGTACGGTTTCGGGACGGGCCTGGACAATGAACAGGTTGCCCGTGAGGCCATCCTTGGCCCATTCCATATCCATGGGTTTCTGGTAATGCTGTTCGATCAGCAGGGCCCACCGGCCGAGCTGTTCAATTTCAGATTCCTCCAGGACAAAACGGTCACGCCGGTCTGCAGGCACCGGCTGGATCACGGTCGGGGCTTTGCCCGGCTGGGCGGCATAGACCAGCATCTGGGCTTTCTCCCCCAGCTGCTTTTGCAGGATGGATCGCTTTCCGGCCTGCAGCGCGGGTTTGTAAAGCAGGAATTCATCGGGTATTACCGTTCCCTGCACGATGGTCTCTCCCAGCCCCCATACCCCGGCCAGGTGGATTACCTGGCGGAAACCGGACTCCGGTTCCAGGGTGAAGCCGACTCCCGAGCAGGCCAGGTCGGAGCGAACCATGTGCTGCACGCCGACCGAGAGGGCTACGCGGCTGTGCTCAAACCCGTTGTCCTCGCGGTATTTGATGGCCCGGTCCGTATACAGGGACGCGAAGCACTGTTGTACCGACCGCAGCAGGGCCTCCGGCCCCTGTATATTCAGGTAGGATTCATGCTGCCCGGCAAAACTAGCCTGGGGCAGGTCCTCGGCCGTGGCGCTGCTTCGCACCGCAACGCCGGGATCCGGTCCCCCGGCCAGCTGGCCGTAGGCCTCCCGGATCGCTTCGGCCAGGTCTGCGGGCAGCCTAGCCTCCAGGATGAGGCGGCGTGCCTGCGCGCCGACTGCGTTAAGATTTCCGAATCGGGCCCGGTCGAGGCTACCCATTAAATCAGCCAGCGGATCACGCAGGTGGTTGGTATCCAAAAAATGCCAGAAAGCTTCCGCCGTGGTAGCAAAGCCGTCCGGTATGCGTATCCCCCGCGGCCCCAGTTGGCTGAGCATTTCCCCCAGGGAGGCATTCTTACCTCCCACCTCGGGAACATCGCTGATCCGGATATCGCGGAAAGGTCGTACTAAAGATCCCATGCATGATTTTTTACCAGATTACGTAAACGGTGCCCGGTGAGGCTTCCCCGAAGGTATCCCGGACCGGGCAGGGTGGTCATGATAGCTGTCATAGGGCGCTTTGATACTACTCACGCCGGCAGGCGGACCGTTGCACGTTAATGGATGAATCCGGGCAATTCCTCAAAATAGGCGGCCTGCTTCTCATCCAGCAGGTAGTCCTTCAGGCCGAATAGCATAGCCTTGAAGGAGGTAAATACTTCGCGGTTGAAATTGAGCAGGGTGGTGATGTCGGTTTCATTCACCCTTAGGGCAACCGGCTCCTGGTATAATTCCCTGAGCATGTCCGTATAGCGGACGGTGACGGCCTGGTAGGTGGCCAGCAGGGCCTGTTCGGATCCCGGGCCGGCCGCAGGTCCCAGCATGTTGTCAAGCCGGCCATAAAATTCCTGGATGATGCGGGCCGTTTGCAGGTAAAAATTGTATTTGATGTCGTTGGAAGAATTCCGGAGCTGCTCCAGGTCCTTGCGGGCATCCTGGATGCTCTTGGCCGCGTACATGCCATTGCGGGCAGACGAAATCAGCTGGCTGATCTTTTCCAGCGGTACCTTTTTGGCTGCGAGTCGCTGCAGGTTGATGGCGTATTCATGGATCTGCCCGTACAGGGCCTTCAGGTAGCCGTACTGCTCGGCGGTAGGCCGTTCCAGGAAATCAGGCGGAGCATGGCTGCCGCGCTGGCCAAAACAATCCAAACAGAAACCGATGGCGCAACGGAAGAAATGGCCGGTTTCCATGCGCAGGGCTTCGGACCCCCAATCGGTCTGCTCCGGGCTGACCTGGTGAATATAGCGGGTAATCGTGGACGCCTGGCGGAACCGCCGGTCCAGGAAACGTGCCAGCAGATCCAGGGAGGGATAGAACAGCAGGATGCAGATCAGGTTGGTCAGGCTCTGGAAAAAAACCAGCGCCAGGGTGGGTTCGGTAATACCCAGCCAGCCGGTGATGAGCCGGTTGATGGGACCCAGGAACAGCAATATCAACAGGACCGTAACCGAGTTGAACAGCAGGTTCCCATAAGCGGTCCGTTTCTTCACCGCGGTGCCCTTCATACTCGCCAGGGGCAGCTTCAGGACCGTACCAATCTCCGATCCCAGGATGATGGCCGTGGCGCTGTACAGGGAAACGGCATCCAGGTTGACCGCGCTGAGCGTGAGGGCGACCATGGCCGAACTGGATTGAATCAGGGCGGTGATCACCAACCCCAGCAGGAAAAAGAATACTGCCGGGTAGTGGCGGAAGTGCATCAAATCACTGGAAAGGCCGAGTTGTTCCATTCCGGTCTTCATCAGCCCCAGGCCGACAAACAGGAAGCCCAGGCCGGTCAGAAACCGGCTCCAGTATGCCAGGCGGGAGTCCGGGGGCGATAATACCATGGCGATCCCTGCCACGGCGGTCAGGGGAAGCGCGACCAGGTCTACATTGAACCGGAATCCGAGCAGCAGGATCACCCAACTGCTTACGGTGGTTCCCAGGTTGGACCCCAGCATGATGGCCAGCGCATTGCGGGTGGTAATGACGCCGGCCCCCACGAAAGCCAGCACCATCAGGTTGACCACGGAACTGCTCTGGAGCAGGGCGGTCACTACGGTACCTCCCAGCACGGCTTTCAGGGTATGAGAGGTCTGGCGTCGCAGGAAGAGTTTGAACGGCCTGCCCGCCAGCTGCTGCAGGGACTGTTCCATATAGCCCATCCCGATCATGAAGATGGCCACGCCAGCCAGCAATTTCCAGATGTCGATAGAACCGGTCATAGTCGATAATAATAAAATCAGGGGCCAGAGCCGAACCTAAAACTGCCATTTGTACACCCGGATGTCGCTGATGCAGATCAGCCTGCCGTATCATCCTGCTCAGGTAGCGGTATGCCCGGAAGGCGTATCTTTCCAGAAGGCCTCCGGACAAATCTACCTTTTTTGCCGGCACCGGGAAAGCGGTTTGTCCTGGGTCCATCGTGTAACATTTTGTCGGAAATTTATTGGATCCCTTGCCCCAAGACCCCATGGCCATAACTGACCTGTCATCCGGAAAGAATCATGGTTTCTCCGGGAACAACCGTGTCCGCCTGGTCCATGGGGGGCATGAATATTTTGATGTATTGGTCAGCCTGATACACCAGGCCACCCGGACCATCCAGCTGCAGACCTATATTTTCGATGACGATGAAACCGGCCAACTGGTAGCCGAAGCCCTGAAGGCGGCTGCTGCCCGGAAGGTGGAGGTATACCTGCTCGTAGACGGGTATGCCTCACAAGGCATGTCGCGCCATTTTATCCATGACCTGAAAAACGCCGGTATCCGCTTTCGTTTCTTCGAACCTGTGTTCCGCAGCCGCAGCTTCTATTTCGGTCGCCGCATGCACCACAAGGTCCTGGTAGTGGACGCCCGCCTGGCCCTGGTCGGCGGGGTGAACATCACTAACCGGTATAACGATATCCCCGGCCATCCGGCCTGGCTGGATTTTGCACTGCGCGTGGAAGGTGAGGTCGCGGGCCAGCTCTGCCTGCTCTGCTGGAAGACCTGGAAGGGATACCCGGCGAGGCTGGGTAATACGCCGTGCGGAGGGCCCGGGGAACCAGGACGGCCTGCGGGGGAAAAAGGTATCCTGGTACGCATGCGCCGCAATGACTGGGTCAGGCGGAAAAACCAGATTTCCCGCAGTTACGTGGAACTGCTGGCGTCCGCCCGGTCCGAAATCACCATCCTGTGCAGCTATTTTCTGCCCGGCCGGGTGATCATGCGCAATTTACTGCGGGCGGCCCGCAGGGGCGTGCGGATCCGGCTCATCCTGGGCGGCCTTTCCGACGTGATGCTCGCCAAACATGCCGAGCGGCATATCTACAGCCGCCTGCTCCGTTACGGGATTGAGATTTATGAATACCAGGGTAACATCCTTCACGGGAAGGTAGGCATCTGCGATGATACCTGGCTTACCCTCGGATCCTACAATGTGAATAATATCAGTGCCTACGCCAGCATTGAACTCAACCTGGATGTCTATGATGCCCCCTTTGCTACCCAGGTGCGCGGTGTCCTGGACGGGATCATCCGCGATCACTGCCAGCGGATCACCCGGGAGCAGTATTACCGGAGCAGCAACCCGCTGAAACGGCTGATCCGCTGGGCGTCCTACCAGTTAATCCGGGTCATCTTTTTTCTGTTTACCTTTTATTTCCGGCAGCGCGGTTAACGGCCCCGGATCCTGCGGATGAGGGCCGCGGTGGTGGCTCCTGTCCAGTTGGCGAAACGGCCTCGCTGGACGACCAGCCGGTTGTCTGCTCCCCTGCGGAGGTAGTAATGGAATACGAAGTCGGCATCCGGGTTATACCATCCGACCATTTGGCCGAACCGCAGGTCATTGAAGACCAGGGTATCGCCCCGCCGCTGGACCGTGTAATATCCCTTGGAAAAGCGGACCAGGTGGGTGATCTCCTCGTGGCTGCCCAGCGGCTCCAGCAGTTCCCGGTGAGCCGGGAAAAAGTGCAGGTCAATGCGCCGCTGGCTGTCAAAGACCGAGTAATAGCCGGTAATGAAACCATCCGGCGTTTGGGCCACTACGTACCAAAGCCAGACGTTCAGGGGCGTTGGCGTAGTGAAATACCGTTCCACCGGCACCTGCTGGCGGGTGAGCATATCACGGATATCGCTGTCTGTCTTCACCTTATTGACGATGCAGTACAGCAGGTACAGGGAACTGATACCCAGTCCTGCTTCCAGCCAGAACCGGCGCTGCCGGGGCCGGTCCCACACCAGGACCAGGCATACAGCGGCCACGGCCAGCCAGACCGAATAGAACGGGTCGGCGACGAACAGGGCATTAAAGGAAACCCGGGTATGGCTGAATGGTTCAAACCAGCCCGTCCCGTAGGCATTGAAGGCATCGAGCAGGATATGCATCAGGAGTTCGGCTGCAAAAAAACCGATCCAGGCAATCAGGCGCAGCGGAGCCGATCGGCGGAAAAATTGTTGGAATAATAAACCCAGCAGCAGGGCCGCCAGCGCACAGAACAGGAAAGAATGGCTGAATCCCCGGTGGGCCAGCAGGCCTTCATCGGTCCGGGTCCAGAGGGATGCCAAAAAGTCCAGGTCCGGCAACGAGTTGGCAAGGGCGCCAATCCAGAGCGATTTTTTTCCCAGCTGGCGGCCGGTAAGGGCAGCACCTGAACAGGCGCCCAGTACGATATGGGTCAGGGAGTCCATCGAATTATCCGGTGAGATACATCGATCCCAGCCCGGCTGCGAGGTGGGAAACAAGGGCCCAGCCGACCGATCGGGTGGAATAGGTGAGCGCTCCCCAGCACCCGGCCGCCAGGACCGTACGGGCGATATAATAAAAATTTCCCCCTTCCTGGGGATATACCGACAGCGGTACGTATTGCCAGACCCCGTACCACACGGCGGGGACCAGGACGGCATAAAAGAAATTGCCCTGGTGGTGGTCAAAATACAGACCCCGCCAGAACCATTCTTCCGACCAGGTGGTCGCTACCAGGACCAGGGGAGCTGCCCACACCCATCCGGCTATGGCCGGGAGGCCCGGAGTGCCCAGGGGCCCTCCCCCGATACTCAGGGCGACGGGGGCTGCAACCAGCAGGATCTGCCACCAGGCAGGGCGAACCCACCGGCCCAGCCGCTTCCGGTTGGGTCCGCTGATCCAGCCCCGTACGGGCAGCAGGCACCAGAATATCCAGTAAACCGCCAGCCCTGCCAGAAATGCATCGGCGGCGGCAGTCAGCCGGACAAAGAAATGAAAGGTGACATAGTTCAGGATAATCAGCAGGGGTGGAAAAAGGAACTGCACGAACCCGCGGCGTACTTGCAGGATGAATTGCGAGGTGGTCATGACGGAATGCTTGATTGTTCCGGAGCGGCCCGGGTTAGCGCGTATGGGCAATGAAGAGCGGCCATTTCATGTCACGCATAAGGGTGTCCGCCATGCTGGGGCGGAACCACCGGGATACCATTCCCCGCCGGTAGGCTCCCAGCACAACCAGGGGGTTTCCCTTCTGCTCGCGCAGGTAACGCAGGATTTGTTCTTCCGCCATCCCCTTTACCACCGTAAACTGGGTCCTGTCGAAATGGCGCTTCACCAGTTCCTTCATCAGTTTATTGTCGGGAAGATGCAGCGTCTGGCCGCCCGCCTTTACGGAAAGCACCTCTACCGGGAGGTCCCGTAAAGGGAGGATATAGCTGAAGGTCTTGATGGCATACACCGAGGAGGGCGCCCCGTCATAAAGCAGGATGATCCGGTCCGGCTTCCGGAACCGCCTGGGGGCCAGCAGGACCGGGCATTCCACATTGATCAGCAGATCCCGGATGAATTCAGTAGGCGGCTTTTCGTCGTAATGGGTAAGGGTCTCCCTGGAATCTACGACCAGCAGATCCGCATAGATGCTTTCATGCAGGAGCTCCTGCAGGGCCAAATTCCGGTCATGATGCATGCTGTAGGTCAGGGAGGCGGCCTGGCAGGCTTCCTCAAACTTTTGGACCGAGGCCCGGCGCATGGCCTGGTCGGCGAGTTCCAGTTTACGCAGTTTTTCAACCGAGAAACCCTCGCTGCCTACCAGGTCGTAAATTTTGTAACTGTGATAACTGAAATCTTCCAGGAACACGCCTACCAGGTGGGCAGGGACCTGACTGGCCAGGTGTACCGCCCAGTCCTGCGTACTCTCGGAAAATTTAAGGCCGTCCAGGGCGGCGATAATTTTGAGCATGATAAATATTTAAGTATGGGCTATGAATAATGGCTGCAGCAGGGAACGGATAAGCTGGTTGGCGTGGCTTTGCCGTACCAGGTTCGAGAGTACTCCCCGGCCGTAGGCACCCAGGACGACCAGGACCTTGTTGCGGCCCAGCAGGAAGTTGATCAGCTCCTCATCCGCTTTCCCGGTAATTTCCCGGAACCGGTTGCTGGTGAAATGGTTCGATAACCATTCGGCCAGCTGCTCCCGCTCGGCGGCAAGTTCCCGGCCGCCCTCGTTGATGTGCAGCACCGTAACCGGCCGGTCACGCAACTGGGGGAACAGGTAGGCGAACTGCCGGATCGCGAACACCGAAGAGGCGCTATCCTCGTAGGTGAAGACAATCTCATCAATACCCTCCATGTCCCCGCAAGACAGCAGTACGGGGCATTCGGCGTGGGCCAGCACCTCGCGGACAAACTCCGTAGGCGGAAGCTCGGCGGATTTATGAAAAGAAGTCTCCGGGTCCACGACTACCAGGTCCGCATAGCGGCTTTCCCCGGCCACTTCCCTGGCCGGAACCCCGGGGGCCCTCCGCAAATCCAAAGATACTTCCCGGTTACAGGCAGCCCCCCGGACCTGGCGGAGATTTTCCTCGATCAGCCGGGCCCGGGCTTGGTATTGCGTGGAAGTCTTGTCCACCTCCCAGTCGACGTAATGCATGCCCTGCTCCTGTTTCAGGACCATGTGTTCCTCAACTACCTCATTTTCCAGAAACAGTACTTTGACCCGGGACCGGGTAAGTCTCGCCAGGAAACAACCCATTTCCAGGGCATTCCGCGAAGGATTGACTGCATTGACTGCGATTACGATCTTTTCCATATCCTCGGTTTGGACCCGGCCTACCGCCGGGCAGTCGGTTCACGCGTGGGCGATGAATACCGGCAACTTGTGTTCCCGGATTACGCCCTTGACAAAACTCTGGCGGAACAGCCTGGACAGGAAGGACCGGCCAAACGCACCACTCACCAGGATGGCGCCGGGCCGTTCCGCCAGCCAGGTGTTAAAATATTTCCGGGCATTCATATCCAGGGAATAAATGGTCAGATCCGGAAAGTGGCGGGCCACCAGTTCTTCCATGTTGGCCTGTTCAGGCAGGGAGGGCTCACCCCCGGGCTGTATGTGCACCAACAGCGTGGCGTTACCGGTGAATTCGGGCAGCAGGTAGGCGAACTGCTTAATGGCAAAGACCGAAGATTCGCTGCCGTCATAGGCCAGTACGTTGCTGGTCGGAAACGCCCCCTTTTCCGGTACCACGATAACCGGGCATTTTACATCATGCAGCATCTCGCTCATGGATTCGTTGACCCCGGTTCCTTCCAGGTTTTCGTAGAACAGTTCGCTGCCCACCACCAGCAGGTCTGCAAACTGGCTTTCCTTTTTGAGCTCCGGCAGGGCAAAATCAAAGAAGTCCTTGTGGATCCGGTATTCAATCCCATGCTTACGGCAAAGGTCCGCGAAATGCTCGATGTTGGCGGACACCTGGTCCGCGTCCTCGCTTTCGACCAGGGGTACATAGATCGGACCGGTAGCGGTTGCGCCCCCAAAGCTCCAGAGGTTCGCATAGTCGACCTGGGGCAGGAAGGCCCCGGTCAGCAGGATAGGTGACCGTTCGTTCAGGGCGCTGGCAAACGCAAAGGCGCCTTCCGAAAAATGGGTTCCGTCAAAAACCAGCAAAATCTTTTTCATGACCAGGGAATTAGCTGAGCGAAACTATCCCGGGAGGCCTGTCAGGCAAATGACATAATGCAGCAGACGCCCTGATACTTATCAGGGGCCTGCCTGACTGGGTCTGGCTGCTGCGGGTCAGATCTTCCTGGCATTGCTGGCTATGTACATGGCAAAGGCCGCAATGGCTCCGTCCTTCAGGATGTTCATGAAGGACAGCTGTTGCATGTCCTTGTCGCCGGAATGCAGGTAATTAGGCAGGTGAATGGTGAGAATAAAGATGAAAAGCAGCAGGGCCAGCAGGTAGCCCGCTATCTTGACCCATTTGTGAAACAGGAAGGCCAGGGCGGCAAAGATGAAGGACACCCCCACCAGGTAAACCCATACGATGCCTCCTGGCAGAAAGTTGGGTACGTAGACAATCAGTACCTGGGGATTGACAAAATGATAAATCCCAAAGGCGATCATGACGATGGAAAGGATAACCACCGCGATGCGGGAGATCACTTGTTCTTTCATATAAAGAGCTTTAGAATCCTAAGATACCATTTTGTTTTGGTGGTATCAATCCCATCCGGGATAAAAAAAGCCTCCTGAAAACTCAGGAGGCCAAAGTATAGCCATGAAAAACAAAAAACAGGTCCCGGCTAGGCCAGGGAATTATTTCTTTTTTTCATATTTCTTCTTGAACTTATCGATACGTCCAGCCGTATCCACCAGGACATTTTTGCCGGTGAAGAAGGGATGGGACATATTGGAAATTTCCAGCTTTACCAGGGGATATTCATTTCCATCTTCCCACTTAACGGTTTCCTTGGAGGCGGCAGTGGACCGGCTCAGAAACGAATACCCGTTGCTCATGTCCTTGAATACAACTAACCGATATGCATCGGGATGGATACCTTTTTTCATAACTTGTTGATTTAAAGGGGATACGGATTTTGCCGTATCCTAAAAAAATTTAGAAGCGCAAAGGTAGCACTCCCCGTTCGTTGCTCCAAATCTAATTAAGGGGCGGAAGTTCAGGCCGTTCAGCCCGGCAGCAGGTGCCAAAAGAAGAAAGCACCAAGTTTTGTTCGTGTTCCCACTTGCGTGTTCCCACTCCCTTACCCGATGCTTTCCGGGATTGCGTCCATCCTTTTTACGTGACTTTTGCAATCCCCGCTACCTACTTTCCGTTTCCGGGTTTCAGCAGCGATGTAAATGGAAGGTACACTTCTTAACCTGCCGAATCCAAATTTTCGGGAGACTTGTTATGCACGGGTTTGGCACAAACTTATCCACAAGCCGTTTCAGCTACGCATGTTCTCATATTGCAGGGGGATGCCCAAGCCCCAGCCCTTCGACGCCTGGATCACTGTTTGCAGGTCGTCAATCTTCTTACCGGTAACCCGGACGATATCATCCATGATGGAAGCCTGGACCTTCAGCCCGGCGTCCTTGATCAGCTTGACGATCTTTTTGGCGTCTTCCTGGCGAAGGCCGTTACGCACCTGGATTTCCTTCTTCACCAGCTTGCCGCTGGGATATGCCTCCTTGGACAGATCAAAGGCTTCCGGGGATATGCCCTGCTTATGGGCACGGCTGATCAGCACGTCGATCAGCTGGCGCATTTTCATGTCGTCCTCGGTTTCGATGAGGAGTTTGAAATCCTTTCGGTTGAGGTCAATCAGGACATGGGACCCCTTGAAATCGAATCGGTTGGTGATTTCCTTGGTCGTAACGTTAACCGCATTATCGAGGGCCTGGCCGTCCACTTTGCTGACGATATCAAATGAAGGCATAATGATGGCGGGTTTAATGCTGAATAATCGGTCCAAAGGTACGCGAGATTGCATTTCCCGGGCAAGCAAATAAAACGTCCCTCCTGGACAGGAAGGACGGTGTGTTCGCATGAGAAAACCAAAGAGGTTCCGGATTGGGAGGGGGCACGGCCCTTGCCTGGCCGGCCACCCCCTCTTTTCTGGTTAAGGATGAATCACGGGAAGGTTTACTGGTTAATGATTCCAGGGATCAGTTGCCCCCTATTTTGACGCGGTTCTGTTCTTCATCCGCCCCACCCTTCTTGCGGTTGCCCGCTGCGTTGAGCTTCCCCTTGCTGAAACGGTAGGTGAAACTCAGGTTGACCACGCGGCTTTCAAAATAATTCTGCAGGGATATATCAATATTGCCATAGCGGCTGTACCCTTTGAAATGCTGCAGGTTGAACGCGTCGCGGACGTTGAGACGCACCGTGCCTTTGTTGTTCAGCACCTGCTTGCTGGCTCCCAGGCTGATCTGACCCAGGGGGTAGGTCACGATCACGCCCTCCAGCCCCTTGGTCCGGTAGAATCCGCTGATTTCGGTCCCCCACCCCTTTTTCAGTTTGAACTGCTGCTGGGACTGGATGACCAGGGTCGTGGAACTGAGAGCAATGGGATCCCCGTTGGCCTGACCTTCAAAATGGTTATTGAACAGGTTGGCGTACAGGTTTCCACTCCACCACTTGGTCCACTGCTTATAGGCGCTTACCGAGATTCCGTACTGGCGGAGCCAGGCGATGTTGTCCCGGGTGATAAAGGTTTCATTGGTGGCTTCATGCTGTTCAAACACCTGCTGAATAATGTCGGTGGTGCGGGAGTAGTTCAGCGTGGTGGTCAGAAACCCGCGGTAGGTATGGCTGAGTTCGATATTATGGCTGAACTGGGGCCTGAGGTCCGGATTTCCCTTTTCGTACGTGTATTTGTCCAGGAAATGCATGAACGGGTTGAGGTCCTCATAATCAGGCCGGTCGATACGCCTGCCGTAATTCAGGACGAACTGGTTCTTATCGCTGGCATTGTATTGCAGGTAAGCCGTCGGGAATAACTGGGTATAGTTCCTGTCAAAATCCTGCTGGGTCGTAACCTGGCGCCCTTTGGAGTGGGTATTCTCCAGCCGCAGCCCGACCTGGGCGCTGAGTTTCTTGCTCAGGGGCCGGCTGTAGGTGGCGTAGGCCGCGTTGATGTTTTCCTGGTATATGAAATAATTACTGCGACCGTAGTCCGGAACCTGCTGGCCGTTGATCAGGCTGTCATATTGGGCGTTGTTATCCGTTTTGACAAAACTGGTCTTGATCCCGGCCTCCAGCTTCGCTCCCTTTTTCAGCGGGTGTGAGTAATCTACCTTGCCGCTGTAGATGCGGATCACCTGCGGCAGGTTGCCCAGCAGCGTATCCGAAGGGCTGGTTGTACTGCCTGCCAGGTTATAGTAGGAATTCACCAGGGACTGGTCATTCCCGGCGTTATACTTGATATAATCCAGGTCCGCGGTAATCTCCCGGCCCGTTGAGTCGAAGCTGTGGCGGAAATTGAGGTTACCGCTGAAGTTCTTCCAGTTGGAACCGTTTTCACTGATGGCCCGGGTCTGGCTGGGAGCGTCGCCGTTCTGGTAATAGATGTCGGTCACGTTCCTGTTCAGGAAGGAGAAATTATTGGAGAACCCGCTTGCGACAAACCCCAGGGTGGTTTTCTTGGAGGCATTGTAATCCAGTCCCACCTTGCCGTTGTAAAACTGGCTTTTGTTGGTCATATGGGCCGTCTGGATAAAGTCCGAAGTCAGTTCCTTGGTGGATTCGTTGCGGAACCGGCGCTGGATATTGAGATCCTGGTAGCGCTGGTAAAAGCTGTGGCTCAGGTTGGTGAACAGGTTGAATTTTCCCGTGCGGTAATTGAAGTTGAATCCCTCATTGAATTTCGGGTAGCTTGCCTGGCCGTAACCCAGGGTCAGGCTGCCGTTATAACCAAACTGTTTGTTTTTCTTGGTCTTGATATTGATGATCCCCGAATTCCCGGCCGCATCGTATTTCGCCGGCGGGTTGGTCATGATTTCGATCTGCTCCAGCTGGCTGGAGTTCATGTTGCGCAGCATGTTGGCCAGGTCCTGCCCGGACAGGTAGGCAGGCCTTCCGTCAATATAAATCTGCACGCCGCTTTTCCCCTTCAGGCTGATATTGCCGTCCTTGTCCACGGTCACCCCGGGCGACTTCTCCAGCACATCCAGGGCGGTCGTTCCCACGTTGGTGGTGGAAGCTTCCACATTGACGATGGTGCGGTCCACTTTCTGTTCAATGAGGGGCTTTTTGGCCGTAACCACTACTCCATCGAGGGTCTTGGTGGCCGTAACCAGGTCAATCCGCCGGAGTTCGACGGAGGGGTGCCCGGCATCCAGCTCCACGGTTTCGGAATAGCCCTTTTCATGGCCCACGGCGGAAACGGAGACCAGGTACCGGCCGGAAGGCACTTCCTCGAAAACGAAGTGGCCGGTCTTGTCGGCTACATTGATTTTGACCACCGAAGAATCCTTGGCCCTAAGCAGGGTGATGGTGGCAGATTCCAGCGTCCTCTGGGAACCATCCTGGACCGTACCGGTTATTTTGCCTTTTCCGGTCTGGGCAAACGATCCTGCGCCTACCAGCAGTAAAGCAGCCCCAAACAGGATACTCTTTTTTCTCATATATCAATTTTTAAGGTTGGTACTAGTTTTTGTTAATTACAATTCAAAGATAGGTACTATGCTTAGCATAGATGCTTGTTTTAAATTGAACGGTTGAATTTCGGGATGACTGGCCATTATATCCTGATAGCATTAGTACGCAGGATCTGCAGGCGGGTTACAACCCGGAGCCAGGATAGTACCAGCGGTTCCTATTGATTATGAAAGGGATGGGCGAAGGCGCATTCATTCCAGGACATGCAGTAAGGCCGGGATGTCCGGGCCTGAAAGGGATGGAATGGGGCCCTGCTGTCAGAAAGCTCAACCAAAATACCTGATTATAAGTAAATTGCGGGAAATTCACGTATGACCATAGATTACCGGTCCGACACGGTGACGCGGCCTACAGCCGGGATGCTGGACGCCATGATGCGGGCGCAGGTCGGGGACGATGTATTCGGAGAAGATCCTTCCATCAACGCCCTGGAAGAAAAGGCCGCCCGGTTGTTCGGCATGGAGGCGGCCCTGTTTTGCCCCTCCGGTACCATGACCAACCAGATTGCCATCAAATGCCATACCCAGCCCGGTGATGAAGTACTGTGCGATGAGAATGCCCATATTTTCCAATATGAAGGAGGAGGGATTGCCTTCAATTCCGGGGCGTCTGTCCGGCTGTTGCCCGGGGACAGGGGCCGGGTTCGGGCAGAGCAGGTGGTCCAGGCCATCAACCCCGATGATGTCCACAAGGCCCGGACATCCCTGGTGTGCCTGGAAAATACGTCCAACCGGGGCGGCGGAAGCTGTTATGATTTCCGGGACATTCAGCAGATACGCTCCGTGTGTTCCGAAAAGGGGCTCGGTCTGCACCTGGATGGCGCCCGGCTCTTCAATGCCCTGGTCGCCCGCAAGGAAACTCCCCGCCAGTACGGAGAAGTATTCGACAGTATTTCCATTTGCCTGAGCAAGAGCCTGGGATGCCCGGTGGGCAGCCTGCTGATTGGTTCGGCTTCCTTTATCCGCCAGGCGCGCCGTATCCGCAAGGTATTCGGGGGAGGCATGCGGCAGGCGGGTTTTCTGGCTGCCGCCGGCATCTATGCGCTGGATAACCATATAACCCGGCTGGCAGAAGACCATCTGCATGCCCGGCTGCTGGGGGAAGCCCTGCAGAAAAAGGAATTCGTGGACCAGGTGCTTCCCGTGGAGACCAATATCGTAATTTTCCAGCTCCGGCCCGGGTTTACGGCCGCGGGGATCGTCGCCAAATTGAAGGACAACCAGATCCTGGCCTATGCCATTGCGCCCGACCGCGTGCGGATGGTCGTGCACCTGGATATCCGGCCTGAAATGGTCCAGAAGACCATCGACGTACTGAAACATATTTGATAAACCTTTCAATCAACGAATCATGCTAGCCAGGATCGATCCCACCACCACAACGGCTTGGGCCCAGCTTCGTGAGCACTACGAAGAAATGAAGTCGGTGCATTTGCGCGACCTGTTTCGCCGGGAGCCGGAACGCTTTGAGAAATATTCCCTCCAAACGGGCGATATCCTGTTTGATTACTCCAAGAATCTCGTGACGGACCGGACCCTTGACCTGCTCCAGCAGCTGGCCCGGGAATGCCAGGTCGGACCGGGTATCGAGTCCATGTTTTCCGGGGAGCCCATCAACGAAACCGAAAACAGGTCGGTTCTTCACACGGCGCTGCGGAACTTTTCGAAGGAACCCGTCCTGTGTGGCGGAAAGGACGTCATGCCGGAGGTCCGGAAGGTTCTTCGCAAAATGAAGCAGTTCTGCGACAAGGTCCATGATGGCAAGTGGCGTGGGTACAGCGGCAAGAAGATCCGCTATATCGTCAATATCGGGATCGGCGGCAGCGACCTGGGCCCCCAGATGGTAACGGCGGCCCTGAAGCCGTACTGGGTGGAAGGCATCCAGCCTTTTTTCGTGTCGAACATCGACGGCACACATATCGCCGAGACCCTGCGCCAGGTGGATCCCGAAAGGACCCTTTTCCTGATAGCCTCCAAAACCTTCACCACCCAGGAAACGATGACCAACGCCCACACGGCCCGGGCCTGGTTTCTGAAAAAGGCGAAACAGGAAAAGCATATAGCCCGTCATTTTGTGGCCTTGTCAACCAATGAAAAGGAGGTGGCGAAATTCGGGATCGACCCGGACAACATGTTCGAGTTCTGGGATTGGGTGGGCGGCCGCTATTCCCTGTGGAGTGCCATCGGCCTGTCCATTGCCCTCACCGTGGGTTACCGGAATTTTGAGCAGCTTCTCAAGGGGGGCCATCATACCGACCTGCATTTCCGCCAGGCGCCGCCTGATCGGAACATACCCATCCTGATGGCGCTGCTCGGCCTGTGGTATACCAATTTCTTCGGTGCCCAGACCGAAGCCATATTGCCCTATGATCAGTATATGTACCGGTTCCCGGCCTATTTTCAACAGGGCAATATGGAAAGCAATGGCAAGAGCGTAAGCCGCGACGGCCATCCCCTATCCTACGCCACCGGCCCGGTCATCTGGGGTGAACCCGGAACCAACGGGCAGCATGCCTTTTACCAGCTTATCCACCAGGGCACCGAATTGATCCCCTGCGATTTCATCGCCCCGGCTCAATCCCATAATCCGTTGGGAGACCATCATGCCAAATTACTTTCCAATTTTTTTGCCCAGACCGAAGCGCTGATGAATGGAAAAACGCGGCAGGAAGCGGCCGCCGAGCTGGAGCAGGCCGGGCTCTCCCCGGAGGCGATCGAAAGGCTGGTGCCTTTTAAAGTATTTTCCGGCAATAAGCCCACCAATTCTTTCCTGGTTAAAAAAATCACCCCTTTTACCCTGGGCCAGCTTATCGCCCTGTATGAGCACAAGATTTTTGTGCAGGGGATCATCTGGAATATTTTCAGTTTCGACCAGTGGGGCGTGGAACTGGGCAAGCAGCTGGCCAACCGGATCCTGCCGGAACTGGAGCAGAAACGGGCCATCACCGGGCACGATTCCTCCACCAACGGATTGATCAACTGGTACAAGAAAATGCGGTCCTGACCGGCAACCCGCCTACCTCCGGCGGGGCCACCCCAGGCGCCCGGCTGATGCAATTTTGTTGCAATAGCGTGCCTCCACCCATGTGTTTTGTGCCGGGAAGCCGGCCCCTGCTTTTCCCTGGCTCAGATTCAGGCCCGGCACCATAATATTAACAGCCTCCCGGCGTTATGGAGGGCAACTGCTGTCTTCCCGCCCGAGGTTCCGCAGTGAAATTCAATCCTTTTTGAAAACCCAATTCGTCCCGGCCATGAAGCGCGGCATTCTCCTGGTTCTCCCTTTTGTTTTTTCCACCTGCTACCTGGCAGCCCAGGGTCTGTACAAAGTTTCCCCCGATGAGAAGGCAGGACGCGCATCCCTGATTGTGGAAGGACAGGTGACGGGCCAGGTTAGTTACTGGAACCAGGCTCACACGATGATCTATACGGCCAGCCAGGTGGAGGTATTCAAGGTGTTCAAAGGAAGCCTGCGTCAATCCCATGTGGACGTAGTAACAACCGGCGGCAGCGTGGAAGGTGCCATGGTCCAGGTAAGCGACCTGCTGGCGTTGCATCCCGGTCAGATCGGGCTTTTCTTCCTGGTTCCCGGTCGTCCTGACATGCAGGCTCCCGGTGCGACCCGGACAGCCTGGGATGTTTACAGCAGCGCCCAGGGATTTCTGCGCTATGACCTGGCCACCGGGACGGCTAGTGCGCCCTTCGTGCGCTACGAGAATATCACCCGGGATCTCTACGGCGAGCTGCGTCGGCAGACAGGAAGGGAATATGAAAACCGGAAACCTGCCTTTTCCGTAACGGCCCGGCTCCAGCCGCAGGCCAAGGTCCTCGGGCCCAGTATCACTTCCTTTTCCCCCTCGCAGGTAAATGCCGGGGCCCTGCTGGACCCAACTCATAATGTACTCACCATCTCGGGCTCCGGTTTTGGAACCGGTTCGGGCAGTGCCGCCGTTCTCTTTGATGACCCTGATGACGGTACGGGGGGTACGCCCTATGCCGTATCCTACAATAGCCCCCTGGTGATTTCCTGGACGGACACGCAGATCCAGCTCCGTGTACCAACCTATGCCGGCACGGGAGCCCTGCAGGTCCAGGATGCTTCAGGTACCGTGGCTACGGCACCAACGAACCTGGACGTGCTCTACAGCATCCTGGACGCGGGATTCACCCTTTCGGGAACCAGTTATGTCAAGGAATCCAACCTGATGAACTTCAACGGCAGCGGGGGGTATACCGTCCTGTACAGTACCAGTACCGCCGGCAACGGGGTCGACCTGAATGCCAGTTCCGCCAAACAGACTTTCCAGCGCGCCCTCACCACCTGGAAGGAGCTGGCCGGTTTCAATGTCCAGGAAGGTGGCACCACGACCATCCAGGCGGTCAGTTCCGACGGCAACAACGTTATCATGTTTGACAACCTGAACACCGGGACCAGCCCCCTGGCCGCCGGCGTGCTGGCTGTCTGCTATTCCTTCTATGGGATTTGTACCTCGAGCCCGTCCGTCAACCAGCTCCAGAAAACGGGCTTCGATATTGTCATCCGCAACAATGCAGTCTCTTCGGGAGGAACGACCTTTACCATCGGCCCTTGTCCGCCCAACAGCGTGGATTATACTCAGATTGACCTGGAGACGGTCCTGTTACATGAACTCGGCCATGCCATTGGCCTGGGCCATATCAATGATGACCTGCAGGGTTCCCTCATCGTGGGGCAGGTTAACCCGGCCAAACTGATGAATTACGCCACCATTAACAGCGTACGCAGGATATCCCCGGATTATGCCGCCTATGCCGGTGCCCAGTATGCCATTAACCCACAGGGCAATACCTACGGTTCCTGCGGGGCCCCGGGGGAAATGGTCCCCCTGGCCACCCTTAGCGAATCGCGCGACGAGTGCCCGGCCAGCTTCCCCGTCACGACCACTCCGTACAATACCACCATCAATTTTGACCTGGTGCATGCCACCAGTAACAAATACACGGATCCCGCCTACAATCAGGTCCGCTGCGACGGCAAGGGGGTAGCTATTACCAACAATGCCTATTATGCATTCCGGACCAACCCGTCCGGCGGGGTACTCGCCCTGACCGTATCCAACTATTCCACCACCCCCTCCTCCCTTGCTTCCTGCACCCAGAAATATGCCGGCGTTCCCGTTACCGGGGTCCGCCTGGCCATTTACCAGGCCAGTACCTGCCCGGCGGCTGGCTCCTTCCCGGCACCGGTAGCCTGCACCACGTTCAGCGGCAACGGAACCCTGGCCAATATCACCGGGCTTTCGGCCAATACCAACTACCTGCTCTACCTGGATGGCATCGAGAATACCAAGGCCTCATTCAGCCTGACCTTTGCGGGCAGTATCCTGCCGGTGGAATATAAAAGTTTCCGGGGTACCGTCCTGCCGGACTACAATCACCTGAGCTGGGAAATTCAATCGGCCTCCGATCTTCAGCAGATCGTGCTGGAACGCAGTGATGGTACCGGGTCGTTTAGCCCGGTATATACTGACAACTGGGCCGGAGGAACTTCCTCCCAGGGCCAGTTCAACGACTACCAGCCCATACCGGGAAGGAATTTATACCGCCTGGCAGGGGTTCATTCCGATGGCCACCGCGAATATTCTGATATCGTTCTGCTGGAACGACCGGCCGGGCAGTTCATGGTTTCCCTCTACCCCAACCCTGCCGGCCAGGCGTTCCAGGTACAGCTTCGGTCTGCCGCCAGGGGTAATTACCGGTTTGAATTGTATAACAGTTTTGGCCAACTTATCGCGCGCCAACTGGTCTGGGTGGCGGCCGGCGACCAGGCCGTCCGCTTCCGCGCCGGCCGCGTGGCCGCCGGCAGCTACCTGTTGCGGGTAGTAGGGCCCCAAAATCAGATCCTGCGCAACCTGCCGGTACTGCTGACCGGAAATTAAAAAAGAAAGCCCCGGTGATCCGGGGCCTTCTGCTATCCGAAAAAAAGATGTTACCATTTGTCCACTTCCTCGCCGGCATTGTTGTCGGCCGGAACGTCGTTGGCTTCCAGTTCCTCAGCGGGTCCTGCGTCGCTGACCATCTCCTCCCCTTCGTTCTCTGAAATGACTTCATCGTGGTTGAAGGCGTCAAAATTGAAGTCGGGCATCAGGTCGGTCTTGACGTAATCTACCGCCTCATTCAGGGCTTTGATGAATTTGTTGAAGTCCTCCTTGTAAAGGAAAATCTTGTGACGATCATACCCGTTATCGTTGAACCGCTTGCGGCTTTCTGTGATCGTCAGGTAGTAATCGTTACCACGGGTAGCCCGTACATCAAAAAAATAGGTTCTTCGCTTTCCAGCACGGATTCGTTTGCTGTAGATGCTGTCCATTTTCTTGTCGTTGTTTTCGTACGCCACCGTAGTAGTTTTTTGCAGTTATAGAATGCGTTTTGGTTGCCGAAAGCACAAATATAATTATGTTTTTGAAACAGCCAAATTCCATAAAACCAAGTCCTGGCGGGCAGACCGGGGGATTGGCGGGATCATTCCGCGCCGCCCGCATCCTGTTCCTGCTGTCGGGCATAGAGCTCCGCATAGTAGCCGTTGCGGGCCAGTAGCTCCTCATGTTTACCCGACTCGGCAATCTCCCCGTCGTCCAGTACGACGATCTTGTCGAACTGGAACAGGGAAAAGATCCGGTGGGTGATGATAATGGCGGTCTTGTCTTTCAGGTATTCGTAGAGGTTGCCGATGATGGCCTTCTCCGTCCGGGCATCCACCGCGCTCAGGCAATCATCGAAGACCACCAACCGGGGATCCTTGACCAGACCGCGCGCAATGGAAATCCGCTGTTTCTGGCCACCGCTCAGGGTGACACCCCGCTCGCCAACCAGGGTCTGGTACTGTTCGGGAAACCCGGCGATGTCCGCATGGATGGAGGCATATTCAGCAGCCTGGATCACCTGACCGGGTTCGTCCTTGCGCAGGCCGAACCGGATATTGTTTTCAATGGTATCACTGAACAGGAACACATCCTGGGGGACATAGCTGATCTGTTCGCGCAGCGAGCGCAGGTCGATCTGTCGGATGTCTACGCCATCCATTTCAATTGTGCCCCGGGTCGTGTCGTACATACGCAGCAGTAACTGGGCCACGGTGGATTTTCCGCTGCCGGTACGTCCCACGATGGCCACTTTTTCTCCTTGGTTGATCTGCAGGTCGAAATCCCGGAGTGCCCGGATACCTGTGTGCGGATAGGTGAAATCCACATGACGGAAACGGATTTGGCCCTGGAGGGTGATGTCTTTGACTTCCGGGCTGTTCTGAATATCAGGCCGGGTCTGCAGGAATTCATTAAGTCGTTTCTGGGATGCAGAGGCCCGCTGGATCATACTGGCTGTCCAGCCGATCGCACTGACCGGAAACATCAGCATATTGATATAAATCACGAACTCCACGATGGTAGCCAGCGGGGTGGCACTGGGGTTTTTGATATAGGACAGGCCCCCTATCATGATGGTAAGCAGGGTGCTGAGGCCGATGATCAGGGTCATGGAGGGGAAATAGACCGCTTCTACCTTGGCCAGCCCGATGGCATTGGTCTTGTATTCCTCGCTGTTCTTCTCAAAGAACCGGTACATGGCTTTTTCCTGGACAAAGGATTTGATGACCCGGATGCCGGAATAGGATTCCTGGGCATTGGTGGTCAGGTCTGATAACAGGGCCTGTATACGTTCGCTCTTGCGGTGGATGATCGTATTGACGTAATAGATGGCGGCAGCGAGTAGTGGCAACGGGGCCAGTACGTAGAGCGTCAGCAGGGCATCCCGTTTAAGCATATAAAAAATGCTTAGGGAAATCAGGGTAGCCAGGTTAACCAGGTACATGATGGCGGGTCCGGTAAACATCCGGACACGGCTGACATCCTCCGCAATCCGGTTCATCAGGTCCCCGGTGCTATGGGTCTTGTAAAACGCCGTGTCCAGCTGCTGGTAGTGGTTATAAATCTCATTTTTCTGGTCATATTCAATATGCCGGCTCATGACAATGAGGGTCTGCCGCATCAGGAACATGAAAAATCCGCGCAGCAGGGCCAATACCAGGATCGTGATACCGCAAAGGGCTACCACCGACCCGATTCCCAGGTGGGCCCCTTCCACCTGGTCAATGAACCGGTTAACCAGAATGTCGTAGTGATCCGGGCGGCCGGCCGGCGCGGACTGCCCCGACAGGTGCTTCTGTACGAAACCGACTATATAACCGGTGACCTGGGGCGAGAGAACACCAAAGTAGTTGGAAATGATGACAAACAAAATACCAATGCCCAGTCGCACGCGATATTTCCAGAAATATTTGTTGAGTGCCCGTAAGTGCTTCAATGCCCGTACATTTTTCGCAAAGATACGGTCCCGCCAAGGAATTCAGCCCGGCAGGCCCGTCCTGAACCAAACGGCTCTATTTTTGTTGCTCCCCGAAAATAATCCACATGAAGACAGCTTCTAAAATTGCCCTGGTAACGGGTGGCAGCCGGGGCCTGGGCCGGGATATGGCCCTGCGCCTGGCCGATTACGGGAATGACGTGCTGCTGACCTACCAGACCCGGAGGGAATCCGCCGAGGAGGTGGCGGACCAGATTCGTGCCAAGGGAAGAAAGGCCTCCGTACTCTCCTATGATGCCGAAAAGGTGGAGGACATCGGCGCGTTCCTGCAGCAGGTACGCCAAACCCTCGCCAGTACCTGGAACACAGACCGGTTTGACTTTTTGATCAACAATGCCGGGATCGGGGCCACCATACCTTTCCTCCAGGTGACCGAACAGGACTTCGACCGGTTTCTCCATATCCATTTCAAAAGTGTTTTCTTCCTGACCCAGCAGGCGCTGGCCCTGATGAACGACCAGGGACGCATTATCAACGTGTCGACGGGAACCACCCGGTTCTGTGTTCCCGGGTACTCGGTTTACGCCTCCATGAAGGGAGCCATCGAAACTTTTACCCGTTACCTGGCCAAGGAAGTGGGCAGCCGCGGTATCACAGCCAACGTGGTAGCTCCCGGACCAATTGAAACCGATTTCAACAACGCAGCCATCCGCAATAATCCGGAACGCAAGGCCCATATGGCGGCCCAGACCGCCCTGGGGCGGGTCGGAGAAGCCCGCGATATCGGAGGCATTGTTGCCTTCCTGTGCTCGCCCGATGCCGGCTGGATCAGCGGGCAGCGGATTGAAGCATCCGGAGGAATTAACCTGTAAGCGGCCTCCCGGTTCCTTGAATTAGTTGACTCAAACCGGAAATTTGATCCATTATGTCCCCAGCCTGTTTCATACGACCTGCTGCCATACCGGATATCCCGGAACTTGTCAGGCTGGTGAACGAGGCCTACCGGGGCGAAACCTCCCGCGAGGGCTGGACTACCGAAGCCGACCTGGTCGAAGGTACGCTCCGGACTGACGAACAGGCCCTGGCTAACCTGATTGCCAGGCCGGGAACGGTGGTACTGACCTGCCGTGAATCCGGCGGCGGGCTCGTGGGCTGTGTGTACCTGGAACAGGCTGGAAAAGATCTTTACCTGGGGATGCTCAGCGTGGCGCCCCGCCTGCAGGGACGCGGAGCCGGCCGGCTGCTTTTGGAGGCTGCAGAGGCACATGCCCGGAGCCTGGGCTGCCAGGCCATCGTGATGCAGGTGATTTCCCTGCGCCGGGAATTACTGGCCTGGTATGCCCGGCGTGGCTACCAGCCTACCGGGGAAACCAGGCCTTTTCCGGAAGATGACCGTTTGGGGAAGGCCAGGCAGCCCTTGGAATTCCCGGTGCTGCGCAGGGAACTGGCCCAGACCCGCTAGCCGGCCCGTACAGGCGGCTCCCGGGCGACCTGGTTACCGGCGCCGGCCTGCCCCGTGGCGCATCACTCCCGGAGTGCCCGTTCAATATTGCGATCCGGTATCCACCAGACAATGGCTATCAGGACGAACAGAACTTCCGAAATGGCCGGATGGAGGAATGCGGCCGGGATGGCGATAAGATAAGTGACCAGGGAGAGGAAGCCCTTCCGCGATTGCTTTTTCAGGGGTACAGCCAGGTGCGTATTATGCGGTTGGCTCGCCACGATAACCCGCAGCAGGATGTAATAGGCCACCGCACAGACAGCCTGCACGGCCGCATAGACCGCTACGGAAATCCTGTCGAAGTTATTGCCCCCCACCCAGCTGGTGGCAAAAGGAACCAGGGAAAGCCAGAACAGCAGGTGCATATTGGCCCAGATGATCCGGCTGTTGATGTGGGTAGCGGCATGCAGGAGATGATGGTGATTTCCCCAATAAATGGCCACCAGGGCAAAACTGAGCATGTAGCTGGTCAGCGAAGGCAACAGGGGCTGGATGGCTGCCCAGCTGGTTCCCTGGGGCGGCCTCAGTTCCAGCACCATAATGGTGATAATGATCGCCAGTACTCCGTCACTGAAAGCCTCCAGTCTTGTCTTGGTCATATTGTTGGATTAATGGTCGTCCAATTTAAGCCGGGACGCCGAGGCCGCCAAGTTTCAGGTGCTGCTTTGGCGAAGCGGGCTCCGCGCTTAATGACTCCCTGCTCCGGGAGTCCGGGGAGCAGGCATCCCTTCAAACAGGGCCGTGGTGTCCGTCTCAAACAGGTTATGAAGCGATGCCACCGGGCGCAGGGGTAATCCCCTGAGCTCCGCCCCAAAGGCACTGCGGGTGATCACAATTGCGCCCGGGTTCATGTCCAGCCAGTGCCGCAGGGTATCCGGGTTTTCGGTTACCCGTACCGGGTGATCCAGGTAAAAAAGATAGGCCGGATTGATAATACGGTATCCCAGCACCGCAGGGGCTGATTTAACCTGCTGAATCGTCTGGCTGACCGGGTTGCGTACGTAGATGGCCGGATAAAGGTATAGAAGACCCACCAGGTTCAGGGCCGTCCAGCCCAGTGCTGTCCACGTTAGTCTGGCGGAGAGGCTTTTTTGAGGGGACAGTAATATACCGGTCATCGTCAGCGGCGTAATCCCCAGTAACCAGGCCATCGGGGCCAGGTCGGCCGTTTGCATTTCGGACCGGATACCCAGAAAGGCACCGGCCGGGATGAGCAGGGAAATTACTGCCAGGATCCAGAAGAGATAACCGGGGACCCGGTAGGTACCCTGCCAGGCGCGGCCCAGGTAGGCTCCGATCAGAACAGCTGCCATCGGGTAACAGGGCATGGCGTAATTGGGGAGCTTGGTTCTTGAGATGCTGAAGAAAAGCAGGTATACAATCACTATCAGGATGGCAAACTGAAGCGGCGCCTTGTTCGGATGGTGGCGTAGCTGCCGCAGGGAGGCCGGGATAAATGGGGAAAACGGCAGCAGGCCGACCAGGAAAAAGGCTGGAACCAGCAGAAAGATCCCCCCATGGCCTTCCCGAGCCCGGGTAAACCGGGAAAGGTTATGCTCCAGGAAGAATCCACGGGTCCATTCCCCGGCTGTGGCCCGGTCCACCAGCAGGTACCAGGGCAGGGCCAGCAGCAGGAACAGCAGCAAGGCCCCCGGGAGGTGCCACGATACCAGGGTGCGGAACTTTCCTTTCCAGCCCATCCAGATCAGCAGGCAGAGCCCGGGCAGCAGGATGCCTACGGGACCCTTGGCCAGGACCGCCATGCCCGCACCAAAGGCGGCCAGGTACAATTCCGCCGGGGCGCCCTCCTCCAGCCAGCGAAAGGCACTGGTGAAGGTCAGGGTAGTAAAGAAAATCAGGTAGGGATCCGGGACAGCCAGCCGGAATTCAAACAGAAAGTGGGTACAGGTTACCAGTGCCAGGATGGTAAAAAAGGAAGAAAACCGGTCCAGGAACCGCCGGGCAAACGACCCGATCAGCATCAGGGTTCCCAATCCGGCCAGGGCGGAAAAAAAGCGGGCTGCCAGGGCATTGACCCCAAACAGGTGGTAGGCCAGCTGCATGAAAAAATAGTGCACTGGAGGTTTGTCGGTTCGCAGCACGCCGTTGAATACAGGTATCCAATGGTTGGCATTATGCATCATTTCCCGGGCGCACTGGGCATTCTTTACTTCATCCAGGATATAGAGGGACGGGCTGCCCAGCCGGGTAAACAGGAGTATCGCCGCTGTCAGGTAGAGGAGGTAGAAAAGAATTAGCGACGGGCCGCCGCGGGCCCCTGCCGCAGGGTTTCGCATACGTTACCCTAAAGGTACAAGCCCGTACGGAATTCAGGCGTTCGGTAAAAATCTGGTAACCTTTTTTTAGCAAATCCTTCATGCCCGGATTACCCTGCTTCCCGACTTTTACGCCATGCAATTCGTTCGCTATACGGGCCTGGTTTTGCTGAGTTTGGTGATCTGGCTGCTGGTAGCTCAGTACCTGCTCTGCCCCCAGTACCGGTTTACGGAACCCGAACCCTTTCATGGGGCGTATCTCTACAACCCCTACCAGAACCTGGTTCAAGGCCGGTGGATTCAATGCAATTTTCACGCCCACACCAATGCCTGGAATGGGATTACCAACGGGCGGGGCAGCGCAGAGGATCTTTTCCGCAGGTACCAGGAACTGGGCTATACGGTGCATGCGGTGTCGGAATATGAGAAGATTGATACAACCGGCCGGCAACAACCTTCCTATGTTGCTGCCTACGAACATGGCTATAATGCCACCAAGACCCATCAGCTGGTGCTGGGAGCCTCCCGGGTTTGCTGGCCTGATTTCCTTTTTCCCCAGAGCCGTGCCAACAAGCAATGGATGCTCAATCAGTTATCGGCGGATCCCGGGGTGGTCGTGGAACTGAACCATCCGGTTGTTCGAAATGGATATACCGCCCGGGATATGGCTTACCTGGCCGGGTACCAGTGCATCGAGGTCCTGAATCCTGCAGGACGCTCCTTTTCCCTCTGGGATGCAGCCCTTTCGGCCGGGAAACCCGTCTTTGCGACCGGAAATGACGATACCCACAATGTATTCGACCAGGGTTCCCTTGGGCGGTTCTGCACCTGGCTTTACGTGGATACCCTTTCCCAGGCCTACCTACTCAGGTCCTTGCGGGAGGGTAAAGGCTATGCCATGGAGGTCGGTTCCGCAGACCGGACATCCCTGACCTCCCCCCTGCTGCGCGCATGCGAATTACGGGGAGATACCCTGCTGATCCGCCTTAACCGCCCGGCGGACCGGATCGAGTTCACGGGCCAGCATGGAAAAACCCTGGCTGTGGTTTGCCGGGCCGACCAGGCAGCCTACCGGATCCGACGGGAAGACAACTATGTAAGGACGTCCCTCCATTTCGCTGATGGTACGTCCCTCTACCTGAATCCCGTCTTCCGGTATGGCGGGGACGCGCAGGGTCTTTTTTATTCCAGTGCGCCAATTGTCGACGGGCCGCGAACCCTGGTACTTTATGCACTCGGATACTTCCTGCTGGCCCTCTGGCTTTTCATCCTTCTGCGGAAGACCCCGGTCGTAAGGAGATTCAGGCGGCCGGCCCGTCCGCGCCCCTCCCTCCCGCAGGGCGTACTTCCCGGGTGAACAGAAACCGGACCCGGGCCCCATGGCTTTCGGTGGTTCCCGGCTTCGTATCCCGGCAGGAAATCCTCCTGCCCTCCGCGGCCATCCACACCGGGATGGCGTGAACCCGGCTGAATACCGCGACCTGAATCCAGGGCCGGCAGCGACAGCCATGATGGTTTCTCTGCGTTTCACGGTCCTTTATTGACCGTTCCCCGGTTTTGGCACCTGTCGTTTGGGAGCGGCCTTAAAATAAAGTACCTTTCCCCGGATTACTAGTGGCCAAAAAATACACGATGCTTGACCGTAGAACCGCCATCCGGAGGTTTTTATTCCTGTCTGCCGGCATTACGCTCCTGCCGGCCTGCCTCCACGAGGAAAACAAACCCTCGATTGCTTTAAAGAACCTGCCCGTTACCGGGGACCAGGAGAAAATGCTGGCCGACCTGGCAGAAACGATCCTGCCGAGAACAGATACGCCCGGTGCCCGGGATCTGGGGGCGCACCTGTTTACCCTGAAGATGGCAGATGATTGCCTGGGCCATGATGATCAGGTTCGTTTTATGCGCGGGTTGGAACAATTTGCCGGTTTGGCCGAAAAAAAAGCGGGCCGATCCTTTGGCGAATCCACCCCCGAACAGCGGAATGCGGTAGTGGGTGACCTGGATTCCTCCGGGAAGGGGGAGGATGATCTCTCCTTTTTTTACCATACGGTAAAACGATATACCCTGCAGGCTTATACCACGGGCGAATATTACATGACGCGCATCCGGGGGTACAAGATGATACCGGGTGTTTTTCAGGGTTGCATTCCCGTATAAACCTTCCAAGAATAAATTGAATCCAGATGGGTGATACCAAAGACGGAAAAAAGGATCGCACCTTTGATGCCATTGTGATCGGATCAGGCATCAGCGGTGGTTGGGCGGCCAAGGAATTATGTGAAAAAGGGCTCAGGACCCTGGTGCTGGAAAGGGGACGAAACGTCGTCCACCTGAAAGACTATCCTACCACCAATATGCAGCCCTGGGAATTTGAACACCGCGGCCAGGTTCCCCGGGCAATCCAGGATGCCAATCCGGTCGTCAGCCGCTGCTACGCGTTCCGGGAAGACGCCATGCACTTCTTTGTCAAGGATACGGAACATCCCTATGTCCAGGAAAAGCCGTTTGACTGGATCCGGGGTTACCAGGTAGGAGGTAAATCCCTGCTCTGGGCCAGGCAAACCCAGCGCTGGAGTGATTTTGACTTTGAGGGACCTGCCCGGGACGGCTTTGCCGTAGACTGGCCTATCCGGTATAAGGACCTGGCCCCCTGGTACAGCTATGTAGAGAAATTTGCCGGAATTTCCGGCAACAAGGACGGCTTACCGATGCTGCCGGATGGTGAATTCCTTCCTCCCCTGGAACTGAGTTGTGTTGAAAATTATTTTAAGGATTTTGTGGCCAGCCATTATAAGGATCGTCACGTGATCTATGCCCGCTGCGCCCACCTGACCCGGCCTAATCCCGTCCATCTGGAACAGGGACGGGGGCAGTGCCAGAACCGGAATCTTTGCCAGCGGGGATGCCCGTTCGGGGGCTATTTTGCCAGTAATTCCACCACCATTCCCTGGGCGCAGAAGACCGGCAACCTGACCCTTCGTCCCCATTCGGTGGTCCAATCCGTTATATACGACGACCAGCAGCAGCGGGCAACCGGTGTCCGGGTCATCGATGCCCTGACCAGGGAGGTCCGCGAGTTTTACGCACGGATCCTATTTGTCAATGCTGCTGCCCTGAATACCAACCTGATCCTGCTTAATTCAACCTCCCGCCGGTTTCCCAACGGCCTGGGCAATGATAGCGGCCTGCTGGGCAAATATGTGGCCTTTCACAATTACCGCGGGCATATCTCAGCCGTTTATGAAGGATTCGCCGACAGGAAAACCGCCGGCGGCCGTCCCACCAGCGCCTA
>DASZRL010000091.1:0-20351 GCA_035549175.1 Chitinophagaceae bacterium
CCTGCTGTATACCGCCTGCCTGGCCGGGATCCTGCTGTGGTTTTTCAATTCACCGGACCCGCGTTTCGCTTATGGATGGCTGTTGTTTGCCGGGTGCCTGGCGCCGGCCTGGTTCCTGGCCCCCCTGCTGAGCCCGCTCAAGGTCCGCCTGGGCCTGCTGACCTGCGCCGGGGTTACCCTGTGGTACCTCCTGCAGCAGTGGGAACCGGGTCACCTGGTTACGCCCGGTCCCGTTCGCCAGCCGGACTACAAGGCCGTAGCGGTCGGCTCGACCACCTACCATATTCCCGAGCTCCTGCCGGGGAACTGGAATACCCGGTGCTACTACACGCCCCTTCCCTGCATCTACGAATACAACCCGTACCTGCAGCAGCGAACGCCGAACCTCAAAGACGGGTTCCGGATGTGGCCCCGGCCGGATTCGGCATTTGTCATAAATTACCGGTACTGATATGAGCAAGCCCGAGTCATTCTGGTGGAAATACCCGTTCTGGCTGCTGCTGGGATGGACCGTGCTGGTCTATGCACCCGTCTGGCTCCCCTTCTTTCATCTCAAAAATGACCTGATCACCCAAAATCTCCCCACCCGTTATGTCATCGGGGAGAGCCTGTACTCCGGGTATTTCCCCTGGTGGAACCCGTATATTCATTACGGCATCCCCCAGTATGGCGACATGAACAATGGCTTCTGGAATCCGGTGATGTGGCTGATCGCCCGGGTCTGCGGTTACAACCTGCTGACCATTACCCTGGAAGAACTCTTTTACATCCTGCTGGGCGGATGGGGCCTCTACCTGCTGGTCAGGGAATATGCAGGCAAACAGGCGGCCGTACTGACCGCCATGGCCTACCTGTGCTGCGGATACACGGTGGGGCACCTGCAGCACTTCATCTGGATCACCGCAACTGCCTGCTTTCCCTACGTACTGCTCTTCCTGGTCAGAACCTTCCGCCGGCCGGTCCTGAAAAACCTGGTTGGCCTGGCCGGCTGTACGTTTCTGTTTCTAGCCTCCACCCATCCCGGCCTCATCATCGGGGCCATCTATTTTCTGCTGCTGGCGCTGGGTACCGTGCTGCGGCTGCGCAGATCCACCCTGGCCGCCCTGTGGCCAAAACGGGCCTGGCTCCTTATGGCCTGGCTGCTGGCGGCCGCCGGCCTGTTCAGCCTGGTGGTCATCTGCAGCAACCTGGACGTCCTGCCGCACCTTACACGCGGGGCCCGGGTCACACCGGAGGAGTTATTGCTTCACCCCACCAACCCGTCCAGCTACCTGTCGCTATTGGTTCCGCTGCCGGTTTTCCGCGCCTCCTTCCTGCATACCGACCTTTCGATGCGGGACGTTTATATGGGTCTGCCGGCCCTGCTGGGGCTGATCCTTTTCTACCGGCAACCCGGTCTGCGAAGGCTGCGGCTGCCGGTAACGGCCAGCCTGCTGTTCTTTTTCCTGCTATCCGCCGGGGGCCTATTCAAACAGCTGGCCGCCTCCCTGCTGCCCGGCATCGGCTATGTCCGCCTCAACGGGGAGTTCACGTATTTTACCCTGCTGATTTTGCTGCTTGCCGCAGGGGCAGGGTTGGACTCCCTGCTGACCGGGAAATCCCTCCTGGAGGAGGTCCGGTGGTGGCGGCCCACCCTGGTAGTGCTGTTTGCGGCGGGCGCCCTGCTTGCCCTGGTGATGATCGTTTCCCGCCATGAACCGGCCTGGCCTTCCTTCCGGGGTCACGGCACCCTGGATAAGTCCTACCTGAAATCCCTGCTGGACAGCCTGCGTTTCGGGGACCTGCTTCTGGTGAACTGCCTGGTACAGCTGGCTACCCTATGGCTCCTGCGCCGCAATACCGGCTCCTGGCTGGCGGCCTCTGCGTTTAACCTGACTGTATTGACGTGGCTCACCCTGCCCTTCACGGGCCTGGGTATGAACAGCCGGGCCCACATGCAGGCCCTGATCCGTTCGCCGGCCCGGGGCATCCGGATCCCCCCGCTGACACCCGGGGTGGCCGGGGAACCCGCCGACAGCCTGCTGCGGCAAAGCTTCCACCTGGTCTCCTCGTACCGCCAGCGCCTGACCAGCCCGGTCGAGGAGGGATACCCCATTCTGCTGCGGACCACGCGGGACTTTTACCGGGACAGCCTCGCAAAATCCTTTATACAAAAGCAGGCCTGGCTATTTCTGGCAAGCGATACCACCCTCTCGGCGGCTACCCGCAGCGACAGCAGCGTCCTGCAGGTACGGGCCATGGGGCCGGGATACCTGCAGGCCAACCTGGTCAACCCGGACCGGAAGACCTGGTACGTGGTATGGCTGCAAAATGACTACCCCTACTGGTCGGCCCGGCTCGATGGCAGAATAGTACCCCATGGTACCGCATTCCATACCTTCCTGGCCGCCGAACTGCCGCCCGGAAATCACCGGCTGGAGTTCTACTTCAACCCGCGGCCCATCCGGCGCGCCCTGTGGATCAGCGCCGCCGTGGCCCTGCTCGGCCTGATCCTGCTGACCCGCAGGAACTGGCGGGAACTGCGGCTGCCGGGAACCTGAGGCGGCCAACCCATGTCTCGGGTATTTGCTATTTTCATGCGGCAAACGCGCATGTACTTGAAAAAATCTTTCAGCAAACTCAAAGCCGTTCTGTTCGGCCTGTTCCTGGGGCTGCTACTATGTGAGATCCTGCTGCGCATCTACAATCCCTTCCCGTTTGCGCTCCAAAAAGGCCGGCTGATCCTGCCGGCCAACCAGCATAAGGTATTTGTGAACCGATGGATCAGCAAACTCGATCGCCATATCCGGTATTCCCGCAATTCCCTGGGTTTTCGCGGGCCGGAGCCTCCGGACTCCCTCTGGCGACTGCTATCCATCGTGACGGTCGGGGGAAGCACCACCGAGTGCAAATTTCTCTCAGACAGCTGTACCTGGCCCTCCCGGCTCGACGAACTGCTCAGGCCCGGCCACCCGGACCTGTGGATCAACAATGCCGGCATGGACGGGCATTCCACCTATGGCCACCTGCTGCTGCTTCGTGAATACCTGGTCCGGCTCCGGCCGCGTTATATTCTGTTCCTCACCGGGATCAACGACGTGGAAACGGACCGTCCCGATGAGTTCGACCTCATGAATGACAACCGCCTAAATACCCACTCGGTCAAGTCCTTCCTGAAATCCCTGCTCAATCACACCGAACTGGGCCGGACCGCGTTCCACTTCTACCTGGTGGAACAGGCCTACAAAAAGGGGCTCATACACCGTGAAGTGCGGCCCGGGGATCTCCGGGTGGAACCCCTGGCCGACTCCATCGTGCAGGCGCGCCTGGCTGCCCAGAAACCCTACCTGGCCGGTTACCGGGCCCGGGTGGACAGCCTGATTTCCCTATGCCGGCAGGCTGGTATTCAGCCTATTTTCATCACCCAGCCTTCCCTGTACGGCGACTACACCGACCCGGTAAGCGGCCTGGCCATGGGAGACCGCTGGCTCCGGGATGACCCGCGCCCCAACAACTGCCGGCTGGAAGGACTCGTGCTGGATCAGTATAACGCGGTCCTGCGGTCCCTGGCCCCCGCGGTCCCCGTGATTGACCTGGCGGCGCGGATGCCCAAAAACCCGGCCTATTATTATGATTTTATCCATTTCACCAATGAAGGAGCCCGCGAGGTAGCTTCGCTGCTGGCCGATCAGCTCCGGCCGCTTATTTTTACAAACCCGGCACCATGACCCTACTCGGTATTTCCGCATTTTATCACGACGCGGCAGCGGCCCTGATCCGCGATGGGGTCATTATTGCGGCCGCCCAGGAGGAACGGTTTACCCGGGTCAAGCATGACAAATCCTTTCCGGCCGGGGCTATCCGGTACTGCCTGCAGGAAGCGGGGGTCGGATTGAACGACCTGGATGCCGTGGCATTTTATGACAAACCGTTTCTCAAATTCGAGCGCCTGCTGGAAACCTATTATGCCTTTGCGCCGCGGGGCATCGCCTCGTTCCTTACCTCGATCCCGGGCTGGATCCGGGAAAAGATCTTCATAAAAAAAATCCTGCGGCGGGAACTGGCCCGGATCGACCGGCTGGATTCCCGCCGGCTCCGGCTGCTCTTTCCGGAGCACCACCTCAGCCATGCAGCCAGCACTTTTTACGCCTCCGGTTTCCAGGAGGCGGCCATCCTCACTATCGACGGCGTGGGTGAATGGGCCACGACCACCCTGTCCCACGGCCGGGGCCAGTCCATCGAAGTACTCAAGGAACTCCGGTTCCCGCATTCCGTAGGCCTGCTTTATTCCGCCTTCACCTACTACCTGGGTTTTACGGTCAACAGCGATGAATATAAACTGATGGGGCTGGCCCCCTATGGAGACCCCGGCTCCGGGCAGACACATGCCTTCCGGGAAAAGATCCGGACCCAGCTGGTCTCCCTGGCCGGCGATGGCTCCGTACACCTGAACCAGCAATATTTCCGGTATGCCTACGGGCTGCGCATGGTAGATGACCGCAAAATGGAGCGCCTGTTCGGATTTCCCAGGCGTCAGCCCGGAGCGCCTTTTGAGCAGCATCACCTGGACCTGGCCCTGGCTATCCAGGAGGTGACAGAAGACATTGTGCTGAAGATGGCGGCCCATGCCCGGGAACTGACCGGCAGCCCGCGCCTGTGCCTGGCCGGAGGCGTGGCGCTGAACTGCGTCGCCAACGGGAAGATCCAACGGGCGGGACTCTTTGAGGAATTGTTTATTCAACCGGCGGCAGGCGATGCCGGCGGCGCACTGGGTGCCGCCCTGGCTGCCTACCATATCTTCTTTGACGGCCCGCGGGTTCCGGCCTCCCGTGGGGAGGACCTGATGCAGGGCGCTTACCTCGGTCCCGCATTCACCGAGCAGGAATTGGAAGCGGTGGCGCGCCAGCATGCCTCCGGGCCGGAGCGGATAGACTCCCTGGATGAGCTGTGCCGGCGGGTAGCCGCCCTGCTGGACCAGGGACTCGTGATCGGCTGGTTTCAGGGCCGGATGGAATTCGGGCCCCGGGCCCTGGGTAACCGCAGTATCCTGGGTGACCCCCGCAACCCGGACATGCAGAAAAAACTGAATCTGAAAATCAAGAACCGCGAAAGTTTCCGGCCCTTTGCGCCGGCAGTCATGCTGGAGGAGTCGGGAACCTATTTCGAGATGACCGGCCAGTCTCCCTACATGCTGCTGGTCCACCCCGTACGGGAATCCATCCGGAATGCCCTGCCGCCGGGGTATCATCAGCTGCCCCTGACCGAAAAACTCTATACGGTCCGCAGCAGCCTGCCTGCCATTACCCACGTGGATTTTTCCGCGCGCATCCAGACCGTTACCAGCCAGTCCAATCCCAGGTTCTACGCCCTGCTGGAAGCCTTCCGCCAACGTACCGGGCTGGGCATGCTAATCAATACCAGCTTTAATGTGCGGGATGAGCCGATCGTATGTACGCCCCAGGAAGCCTACCGCTGCTTCCTGGCTACGGATATGGACTGTCTGGTGCTGGGCAATTACCTGCTGCACAAACCCGCGGGGAGTAAGGCAGGTACCGGCCCCGGGACGGACGCGTCCTCCCAATTGGCCGGGAAACAGGAATAAGCTAATTTTAGCCCAATCATCTGGACCACCCATGCTTGAATTCATCAGAGATCTTGGCCGTTTTTTGCGGGAACGCCGCAAATGGTGGCTGATCCCCATGATCATCATCCTGTTCCTGTTCGCCATACTGCTGATCGCGGGGTCTTCTTCGGCCCTGGCCCCCTATATTTATTCTTTGTTCTGATATGAGGTTATCCAACGAGCAGCAATCCGTCCTGGCTATCGCCGCCGGCCTCGTGGTCCTGGCCCTGGCCGGCCACCATTATTACCTGCTGCTGGCTGCTTCGCTGCTCCCGGTCACGCTGCCGTTTCCCGCCCTGACCCGTCCCATCCATTACCTGTGGAGCAAACTGGCTGAGGGACTGGGCTGGGTTTCCAGCCACGTCATCCTTTTCGTATTGTTTTACCTCGTACTGACCCCCATCGCCACGGTACGCCGGCTGCTCGGCCAGGACCCGATCCGGATCAAGGGTCCCGGAGCGGGAAGCGGGTACCATACCCGCAACCACCTGTACCGGCCCGCTGACCTGGAATCGCCCTGGTAGCCGATATAAAAAAAGGCCGGGGGTTTCCCCCGGCCTGCTCCTGCAAAAGGAATCCGGTCAGCGCATCAGGTACATTTTACCGTACCCGTTATTAAAATATTTATCGGTATTGTCGCCGTCGGCCCGGTACTTGTCAAGCGACTTGCCGTTCAGGTTGGTGATGACCCGGTACAGGTAGATGCCGTTGGCAAGTTTCTGCCCATACTGGTCGGTGCCATCCCATTTGAAATCCGTGATATTTCTGCCGATATGCAGGGGACCCAACTCCTCCTTGGTGATCTCCCGCACGATCTTGCCGGTTATGGTCAGGATCTGGATGCGGATGTTCTGGGGCACCTCGCTACCGGTGATGGTGAAGACGAAGGCCGTCGAGGTGGTGAAGGGGTTGGGATAATTCAGCATATTGGAGATCATCGGCTTATTGATGACCTGGAAGTCGACGCGGTACTGGAGTTTGCCCGCGCTGTTATTGCTCATGTCCTTTCCGGTAACGATGAGTTCGTAATCCCCGTCCTGGGTGAAATAGGGGGCAAAATCCACGCTGGCCGTGTTGTTGGGATTTGGCGCGGCGCCCGGTGCGGTGAACTTCAGGGTGTCGTTGGTAAAATAGAAGTTGCGCAGGGTGCCGTCGGGATATTTGACCTGGATGGATACGCGGGAGGTATCCAGGATCATCCACTGGGAATTATCCTTGAGCTTGATGAGAATCTGCGGCTTGGCCGACACAATATCCCGGTTCAGGATGTGGGTGCCGTCAAAGGTCACGTCCAGCAGGGGGCTCAGGCTGTCGGGCTTGACATACAGAGTGCGGAACCCGATGTTGTTAAACAGGTACTGCTCCGGCTGATCATTGTCGGGGTTAAAGTCCACCTTCAGGATATTGGTTCCCGAAAACGCTTTGGTATCCACCTGGACGTCCAGTTTGATCGTATCCTGGGGAACCAGGGCCTTCTGGCGGGGTACGGGAATGATATTTTCCACATTGTTCTTGTCGGTGATCGACAGCTTGACCTTCAGGCTGTCAAAAGCCACCTTGCTGATATTCTTGAAGGCGATCCCGAAATGGAAGGGCTCACCCACCTCCACGGTATCCTTGGTCGTGAAATAGATGTTCGGGGCCAGGGCTCCTTCGGGAACCGGGTCATAATTCAGGCGCCAGTAGCGTAGTTGGTACGGGGTCAGGAACACGGAATCCAGGTTGCGCAGGCGCAGCTGCACATACGGATACTGCTGGGCATCCACCGAGGAAATGTCCACGTCCTGTTGGGTCTGGTCGAGCCCCGACAGCAAGGTTACCTGGGTACCATCCGCCTGGATCCCCACCACGTCCACCGTGGGGTGGTCTCCCGGACCGGCGTCCAGGCTGCTGCCACGCCAGTGCAGTTCCTTCCATTTTCTGGCGGGTCCGAATTTGGGGGAGGTCAGGATCCCCAGGGTATCCGGGGAGGTGCAGGGTACCTTCAGGGCAATCTTGTCCAGCAGGCCCTGGCTGAACAGGGATTGCGGCTGGAAATGCTGGGCATCGTTCTTTTTGCAGATGAACAGGTAGGCCCTGGGGCGGTTGAAGCTGTCCAGGTCATAGAAACCCTGGTTGAAGAGCCGCTGGTACAGGGAGTTACCGGAGCCGAAGAGCGTGGTGTCTGACTTCCAGACATTCGGATAGGTATTCCCGGACTGGGTGTTGACGGCGTTATCCCGCACGATGACGTAATAGCCATCGGGAATGAGGTCGAAGAAATTCATGGCATTCTTCCGGGAGGCGCTGGTAGCCAGGGAAAATTCGAAACTGTACCCCTTGTAGTTTCCGCAGGTCAGTTTGTAGCTGCCGTAAAGCCCGGTCGCCCCGGAGAAATCGTTCGCCCAGGGTTTCATGGTGATCGGGTTGAAAACGACGAAGTCGATGGAATTGCCGTAACAACCTTCGCCGATGTAGAGACTGTCATTGACGTAGATCCCGAAATCCTGGTCATATTGACCGGAGGTGGGGAAAACCGCATTATGGATATCCAGGACGGTGGCCGAGGAATCAAACCGCCACCTGCGGCTCACGGAATCCAGGGTCATCTGGTAGGCTGTGGAATGGGTATGCTGAAAATAATGCGACTGGTTGAACCCGTCGCTGCTCGCAGGCAGGTAGACAAAGGTCGAGGTATTCCAGGTCAGGGTGCCATCGCTGGCCTGGGAACCCACGCGCCAGTAATACACGGTGCTGTCCGTAAAGGGGATGCCCGGGTTGAAGGTCAGTATGCCGCCCTGGGCCGAGGTGGTCTGGCTTTGCTTCAGGGGAGAATCGAACCGCTCGGTGGTGTCGATTTCCATCTGGTAGGTTCGCACCGGGCTGAACGGATCGGCCGTGGTGGCAATCAGCTGGGTATTGGGATCGGTGACGATCGCATACTTATACGGGTACACCAGGTCCGCTGAATTGTCGTAGATGTACACATCCTTGGTAATACTGTTATTGTTTTCAAAAAGCTCATCGACATCGTTATTGGCATCCACGGTAACCGTGATCCGGTTGAGTCCCTTGTCCCGGCTGGCCACGATCGGCAGGTCAACGGACAGGGAATCGGCGTACCGGATGCCGGGGATGGTATCCCGCAGGACCACGTCGGTCTTGCCGCCGGGGTACTGCCGCTTGATCTCCACCACAATATTCCTGTTGATGGCAAGACCCAGGTTCAGGAACTTGGCATCCACATGGATGTTCTCCGAGGAAACGGTGATTGTCGCCGGCGAAATCCGCACCAGCGGGTCTTCCACCACGTAATCGGGTTTCGTGAAACTGTTCAGTTTCAGGGCCGGATCCCCGTGCAGGCAGTTCTCCTCCACGTGCAGCCGGGCATAATAGTCTTCCGTGGAAGTCAGGTTGTAGACCTGCTGGATGGCGGCCAGGATCTGCTCCCCGAAGGTCTGGCCGTAATTGGTTTTGGCGATGACGTTATACATCATCGTATTGTAAATGTCCAGGTAGTGCACGATACCCAGGTGGGTACTGGCAAAATACCCGATGCTGCCCCGCTCCGGCGCCAGGATGAAATTTTCCGAGTTCGTGGTCTTGATCACGAACCGGTTGACGTCATAGCCGAAAAAGTTACCCGCGTTGCATCCCAGCATGATCATGACCGGGTACTTGCCCGGGTTGTTATAGTTCAGGGGATTGTCCAGGTTGTACTGAAGCGCGCTGGAGGCGGAGTGCCCGAAGTACAGCAGCAGGCTGATGCCCTGGTTAAACAGGTTGGCCAGGTCCAGGCTGGTCTGCTGGATCTGGTCGGTGGTGGCTTTGCTGAAGGTGGTGACATTGGCACCGAAAAGCGTGTCGGAGATCACCCCGCTGTACTTGAACATGTAGGCATTCAGAATATCGTTCAGGTTGTCATCGCTGGCCCCCACGACATGCGCGACGTTCTTCATCCAGGCCTTGTCCTGGATAAGCCCCGAAGGCGTCGCCTGGGCCTGCTCATATTCCTTGAGTTTCTGGAGGTATACATTGACCTCGTCCCCGGTCACGGCAGACAGGCGGCCGATGGGGGTCTGGGGAACCGGGTTATCATAGGTGGCCGACAAAAGCAGGTCGGAAGCGGGCTGACCCCAGGTGGGGATCACGTCCAGCTTATCCGCGTTTCCGGTACTTTCGTAGGTCCGGTACAGGTTATAGGTCATGCCGTGGCCGATGAGCATCACGTCCCGGACTGGCACCGGGTAGTTGGCCCGCGCCCAGCGGATGAAATTGCGGATCGAAAGCGGATGCTTCTTGATTCCGAAGGCAAACTGGTCAACCAGCTCGTCAATATTGTAGATCTTGGCATTGAAGCCCCGGCCCGCCGGGGAACTCCGGTAGGCCCGGTACTGTTCCACGAAATTATCCCCCGTGGAACTTGCAAAAAGGCTCGGGTGGGTGATGATCAGGTAATCGCCCTGGTTTTCAGGCAGCCCGTAGTTCACGAAGTTCCGGGTTTCCATCGAAGTGACCGAGAGCAGGTTGGAGGGGTCCTCACTGACCAGGATGAGGCGGCGGTCCACGGCCGAAGGCTGCAGGGCAAACTTCAGCGTCGACGGCGGGCTGATCACGGCGACGTACCGTTTCCCGTTGGTCAGGTCATAAAGCACCGGCGGCACGGTACCGTAATTGAAGTTGGTAATCTGCAGGAAATTCCCGTTCAAATTGGCCGGCAGGGTAAAATCAAAGCTCTTGGCGCCGCCGAAATCAAACTGGCGCGGATAGGTCAGTTCCACCTCGGCCACCACCATGCGGTCGGTGCTTACCGCACTTTGGTTTGTCACGTCGATGACGGCATTGACCGAGGTGGTCAGCCGGCTGGTGGCGATGGTGGTATCGATCTTCAGGTAATCAAAATAATCCATTTCCTTGCCCATGATGGAATCACCGTTGACCCGGATGCGCACGTTGCGCGGGTTTACGGCATTACCGGCCATATTGATCCTGAGCCGGGAATCCGGCCCGCCGCTGTACAGCTTGATGGCGGAAAACGTGGTAGTCAGGGGCGTATTGGGTGCCATGTCGGCGGAGGTATATCCCTCCCCGATGTCATAGGAGGCCGAATAAATGTACTCGCCCACCAGGGCGGCATATCCCGGATTGATCTTGACCTTGTAATAATTGCCTGCGGTATACATGAAATAGGGCTCCGGCGGCAGCACGTTGTTCGCCACGTCGTTATTGGTGGGCTGCAGACGCAGGTTGCTTCCTCCCGGGTTGACGGTAAGGAAATAAAAGGCCGTGTCCGTCTGCAGGCTCCATTTGTCATTGAGCTGGTAATCCGTATTCCGGTACAGGGCGTTATCGGGTTTGCCGTCGTTCATCTCCCCCCAGAATTCCAGGTAATCCGAGGCGCCGAGGGTGCCTGTAGTGACGGACGGGTACAGCGGCACTTCCTTGCCGTTTCGCCAGAGCTGAAACTGGTCCACGGTAACGCCGTCCAGGCCCAATCCTGCCAGGGTGGCCTGGGGAATGCGGTACAGGCCCGTTTTGCCCACCTTGAACTTGTAGTAGGTTTTGCTGTAGTCGATCCACTCGTTATTATAGGCCTGCTG
Organism: Chitinophagaceae bacterium; assembly: GCA_035549175.1. Classification (GTDB taxonomy): domain Bacteria; phylum Bacteroidota; class Bacteroidia; order Chitinophagales; family Chitinophagaceae; genus DASTSN01. The sequence goes on from DASZRL010000091.1 coordinate 11,182, forward strand.
CGCGTGCAGGTAAAATCCCGAGCAAACAAACAGGATGAGTAAAAACCGTTTCATGCGGATCAGTTTATGATTTGGTGCGGATTAGCTTTTCTTTTTATTCCGGTTTTTGTCCCCGACCAGGTTGAAACGCAGTGAGAATACATGCGTGAACAACGGGTTGGACTGGTTGGCCAGGTTGGTAAAGGCGTAATCAATCGTCACATTGGAGACCTTGAATCCCGCCCCCAGGCTGGGCTGGTAGATCCAGACCTTGCGCTGGTTAAGCGTGTCCCCGTCGGCCAGGCCCTTCTGGAAATTATTGACGCCTGCCCGCAGGAAGAAAACATGGTTGAAGTCGCATTCCACGCCCAGCATCGGATCGATGCTGACCGGGTCCCCGCTGATGATCGTATTGCGGCGTCCGTCAAAGGTGAAATCAAAATTGGCTTCCGCCAGCATCCCCACCTTGCGGCTGAGCCGGAAGTCCCGGGCAATCCCCAGGATCAGGCGCGGGGCGGTGAGTTCGGTGGACTTGACGGGGATTTCATTATTGGTCAGGTAGAGCACTTCCTTCTCACGGTCGGTGAAACTGAAGGACCAGGCATTAAAGGTGGTGGTAATGTCCCGGGCGACCAGGCCGAATTTCCATTTGTCCTGGATTACCTGGACCCCGGCATCCAGGCCGAAGCCCCAGGCCTTGGCGAATGAGCCGACACTGCGGTGGATGATCTTCGCGTTCAGCCCGAAATGCACGTTCTGCTTATCGCTTTCCCTGACCTTCTGGGCGAAGGATAGCAGGAAAGCGTAATCCGCGGAGGAAAACGACTGGATGTTATTGTAGTTGAGGGATCCGTCCGGCTGGACCAGGAACAGGGTGTTCATGATGTCGTCTACGGCAAAGCGCAGGGCGGTCACGCCGATGGTACGCTTGTTATTGTCCGTGGGGAAGGCAATGCTGGCAAAATCATATTTCCCGATGCCCGCAAAATATTCGGCGTGCATCAGGTTGACCTGGGGATGGTCCGTTACACCTACCAGGCCCGCCGGGTTCCAGTAGCCGGCCGTGCCGTCCCCGACCGAGGCGACCTGGGCGCTTCCCATAGCCAGGCCCCGGGCCCCGGCCCCGATATTCAGGAATTCGTTGGAATACTTGCGGAATTGCGCCAGCACGGGTAGGGACACGACGGTTGCCAATAGGGTAAGGTATACGGTGGCTTTTTTCATGTTACCAATTTTCGAATAAGCAAAACATTCGGTATGTTTTCATCGGGTCGGTGGGGTGGATGCGATCTCAAAAATACTCGCAAAACCCGGGAATACATAGCTTTCCGCGTAGTCCGGGTATCAGCTGTAAACGAATGATTTAGAAAAATATTGCTTCCCGCCGGCCGCATTTCTTTTCTGCCTTACTTTTGCGCCAAACTTCGCGCTAATACCATGAACCTCATTGAAGAACTGCGCTGGCGGGGCATGATCCAGGACCTGATGCCCGGAACCGAGGACCAATTGCAACGGGAGATGACCACGGCCTATATCGGTTTTGACCCCACCGCGGACAGCCTGCATATCGGCAGCCTGGTACCCATCCTGCTGCTGGTCCACCTGCAACGCGCCGGTCACAAGCCGATCGCGCTGGTCGGCGGGGCCACGGGCATGGTAGGCGACCCCAGCGGGAAAAGCGAGGAACGCAACCTGCTCAGCGAGGAGCAGCTGGAGCGCAATGTGCTGGGGGTTAAATCCCAGTTGCAAAAATTTCTTGATTTCAGCCCCGGCCTGCCCAACGCGGCGGAAATGGCCAACAACTATGACTGGTTCCGGGATATGTCCTTTATCGCCTTCCTGCGCGACGTAGGCAAGCACATCACCGTCAACTACATGATGGCCAAGGACAGCGTGCGCAAGCGCATCGAGGGGGAAACGGGAATCAGCTATACCGAATTTGCCTACCAGCTGATGCAGGGTTATGATTTTTACTGGCTGTACACGCACAAGAACTGCAAACTGCAGATGGGCGGGAGCGATCAATGGGGCAATATTACCACCGGCACCGAGCTCATCCGCCGCAAGGCCGGCGGGGAGGCGTTCGCCTTTACCTGCCCCCTGATCACCAAGGCGGACGGCGGCAAATTCGGCAAGACCGAGAAAGGCAATGTCTGGCTGGATCCGGTGCGAACCAGCCCCTACCAGTTCTACCAGTTCTGGCTGAATGCCAGCGATCAGGATGCGGAAAAATGGATCCGCATCTTCACCTTCCTGTCCCCCCGGGATATCGCGCAGCTTACCGAGGAACACCGCCAGGATCCGGCCCGGCGCGTGCTGCAAAAGCAGCTGGCCCGGGAAGTGACCGTGTTTGTCCACGGCGAGGAAGAATACCACAAGGCGGTGGAAACCACCCAGAAACTCTTTACCGGCCAGCACGCACCGGCCAGCAGCCTGACGGTCGGGGACCTGGAACAAATGGAAGGCGTGGTTAAATCGGACTTCCCGCTCGCCCGGATCCAGGCGGGGCTGGATATCGTCAGTTTCCTGGCCGAGGCGGGCCTGTTCCCCAGCAAGGGGGAGGCCCGCAAAACAATCCAGGGAGGCGGCGTAAGCGTCAACCGGGAACGCGTGGAAAATCCGCAGATGACGGTCGAGCCCGCCCTGCTGTTGCATGAAAAGTACCTGCTGGTTCAGAAGGGAAAGAAAAATTATTACCTGGTCCGCTTCTCCTGAAAAGCGTTCCGATTACACATGCCCGGCTTAGGGCAGGTTTTTGATAACCTCCCACATGGCTTCCGCCACCAGCTCATTGCCGGCCGGGGTCAGGTGAACGCCATCCACGGTCAGGATCCCCCGGTCCAGGTTCTGCGGGTTATGCGCCAGATTATAGGCCAGCAGCTGTTTGCGCAGGTCCACCAGGGGCAGGTGATTTTTCTGGGCCAACCCGCGAATGATATTACAGTACTTATTGAGATCCCCGTCCTGCTCATTACTGAAATCGGTTTTTTCCCCGATGGCGGCCGGGGTTACCAGGATTACCTTGGTGCCGCGGGCACGCAGCTTGTCGATGATGGCCTGGTAAAAGCCCTCGAACTTATCGGGATCCGTGCCGGTGCCGAAAGTCCGCTTGTGCCAGACATCATTGACCCCGACATAGATCAGGACGATGTCCGGGTTCCTGCTGAGCACATCCTGGTCCATGCGCAGGTAGAGGTCGTACACCTTGTTGCCGCCGATGCCGGCTCCCACGAACTCGAAGCGGCTGGCCAGGTTCTGCGCCCGGCACAGGCTGTCGATGCGGGTGATATAGCCGCCCGGCTGCACACCCGCCTGGGTAATGGAGTCGCCGAAAAAGATCACTTTTTGTTTTTTCTGGGGCATAAAGGATAGCAGGGTGATGGCGGCCAGGGCCAGTAAGGAAATGCGGATATTCATATGCAAACTTTAGAAAGCAGGCCGCTTACCGGCGGCTGCCTAAAATTAACCACAAAAAAGCCAGGTCGCGCCGGCGGGCAATTAATTCCGCGATTTTAATAAAAAAGTACCAGCCGGGTGCCCCGTCCGCGATGACCTCAGGGATGCTCCTGCGGGGGGGTGGATGCCCCGAAGCCGAGCCGGCGGCCCACCCAATACACCAGCAGGCCGATGAGGGCGATGGTCACCCCCCAGACCGCAAACCAGCCGGTGGAGACGAACAGGAACAGCCATACCGCTACCGAGAGCACTACGGGCAGCGGGTACAGCCACATGCGGAAGGGAAGCGAGCCGGATCCGTAACGCCGCCGCAGCAGGACGACCCCGACTGCCTGGCCGATGAACTGGATCAGGATCCGCATGGCCAGGATGGCGCTGATCGTCTCTTTGATCGAAAACCTGAATACAAACAGGATGGCCAGCCCTGCGATGAACAGCAGGGACACATAGGGAAATTGTTTGGTGGGATGGAGCCGGGCAAAAACCGGAAAAAAGTTCCCGTCGCTGGCGGCCGCATAAGGCACCCGGGAATAACCCAGCAGGACGGCGAACAGGGAGGCAAAGGCGATCCATAATACCAGGGCCGTGGCCACCCGGGCGGCCGCCACCCCATAGATGCGCTCCACGAACACACTTACGATAAAATCATACTGGCGCGCCTGTTGCCAGGGAATCACGGCAGCTATGCTGAGGTTCATCCCCAGGTAAAGGACCGCGATGCCTGCAATGGAAATGAAAATGCTCCGGGGTATATTCCGCCCCGGGTCCCGGATCTCCCCTCCCAGGTGGCATACATTGTAATACCCGAGGTAACTGTAGATGGTTTTCACCCCACCCTGTCCCAGGGCCACCCAGAAGGCCGCCCTGAAAAATTCCCCGCCGTGGGCGGGCCAGGGCGTGTAGGCCACCTGGCGGTGCGTCACCCCTCCCAGGATGATCCAGCCAATGGTAATGATCACCCCGGTCCAGAGCAGGACCGAGATGCGACCGATAGATTCGATACGGCGGAACAGCATCCAGACCAGGGCGAGGATAACCAGGACCGAAACCGCCTTCTGCTCCAGCGGGGTCAGCCGCACCAGGTAACCCAGGTACTGGGAAAAGCCGATGGCCCCCGAAGCCACCACCAGCGGCGCCTGGATACTGGTCTGCCAGACAAACAGGAAGCTCATCAGCCGGCCGCCTCGGGGTCCGAAGGCCACCCGGTGAAACTGGTAGGTACCTCCCGCAAGCGGGTAACTGGCCCCGAGTTCCGCCCAGATCATGCCATCCACCAGGGCGATAAAGGCGCCCAGGATCCAGGCCCAGAAAAACAGGTGGCTGTTGAAAAACCCGATGACCATGGGGATGACCACGAAAGGGCCGATGCCGACCATGTCAATCATGTTGATGGCCGAAGCCTGCAGCAGGGTTATTTTTCTGTTCGATGGAGCCGTCAAGGTGCCGGGTGATTTACGGGTTCGGGTGGCTGACCTGCCAATCAGGTCCGGGTGAAGGCCGTGATGCCTTCCACCAGGAGGTCAAGGTTTTGGATGCTGGTGTACACGCTGGGCGTCACGCGCACGCCATGAATGTTTTCCCATTCGATGCCCACCGTATGGATCTTGTATTTGTCAAACAGGAAGGCGTCCAGTTCGCCGGGCTTCCTGCCCGCTATCCCCACGTTGCCGATCGCGCATCCCCACCGCGGATCCAGGGAGGTATTCAACTGCACGCCGGGGAGGTGGCGGACCCGTTCCATCCAGTAATTCTTCAGGTAATGCAACCGCTTCTGCTTGCGCTCGATGCCGATCATATCGTGAAACTCGATGGCCTTCCCGGTGGCCTCCTCGATAAAGAAGGGGCGTGTCCCCAGGTTTTCAAACTTGCGGATATCGTCGCGCAGGGGATCGTCGCTGGTGGCGAACAGCGGGTACAGCCCCGGGATCCGCTGCTTTTTCACATACAGCATCCCCGTGCCGATGGGGGCGAACAACCATTTGTGCAGGCTCGTGCCGAAATAATCGCAGTCCAGGTCCGGGATCCGGAAATCAAAGTGGGCAAAGCTGTGTGCTCCGTCCACCACGACCTGGATACCTCGCCGGTGGGCCTCCTGGGCAATCCGCCGCACCGGCAGGATCTGCCCGTTCCAGTTGATGATATGGGTGATGTGGACCACGCGCGTCCTGTCCGTGAAGGCGCTGACGTACTGGCGCACCAGGTACTCCTCGTCCTCGCTGGGCAAATCCAGGTTCACCCAGACCATCCGGATGCCGTCACGCTTCTCGCGCTGTTTGTAGGCGTTGATCATGTTGGGATAATCCTGGCGGGCCGCCACCACCTCATCCCCGGCCTTCAGCTGCAGCCCGAAGATCACGGTTTCCAGGCCTTCCGACGCATTGCGGTGCAAGGCGATCTCTTCGGGGTCGCAACCCGCCAGCCGGGCCAGGTTGCGGCGCAGCGGCTCGCGCCCCTGGTCCAGGATACGCCACATATAATAGCTGGGTGCCTCATTGGAATAATCGTAGTACCGCTTCATGGCATCCTGTACTGTCCGGGGCGCCGGCGACACGCCGCCGTTGTTCAGGTTGACGAGGGCGGAAGAAACGGTGAAGGACTGCTGGATATAATACCAGAAATCCTCCTCCCCGGCCAGGTCACCGGCCGGGATGCCCTCCGCCTCGCGCAGGGCCTTTTCCAGGTTCCTGGCCCAGGCGGGCCGGGACAGGGAAAGCAGCAGGGAACTGGCCGTAAGCCGGCCGGCCTGCCGCAGGAATCTTCGCCGGTTACTGAATGCCATGGCAGTTACTTTGGTATCGCACTGTCCAGGAAGCCGGAAAAATCCTTCTTCATCTGGACCAGGGATGGTTTGTGAATGTACATCATATGGCCGGCTTCGTAATAGGTCAGCCGGATATGCGACCGCAGGTCGGGGCGCAGGAACATGTGGTGCACCACGTAATCGGTGGCAAAATACGGCGTGGCCATGTCGTAGTACCCGTTGCAGATCCAGACCTGCAGGCTGGGATTGCGGGTCATCGCATCCCGCAGGGTCTCGGCGACGTTCAGGTAATGATCCTGGCTCAGGGGCCAGGGGGAAGGCCGGCCGGTCAGCACTTCGTAGGGAAGGTCGTTTTCGTAACCGAGTTCGCGGCGCAGGTAGTCGTTGATGACCGCGGCATAAGTCCCGTAGATGGCCATATCGTAACTGGGGTCGTATTCAAAGGATTCGCCGGCATCGTCGTAATCCGAACCCGTAATCCGCGCGTCCAGCCGGCCGACAGTCTTTCCTTCACTGCGCAACAGCTCCTTGTTGAACCGGCCGACATACAACCGCAGGTTGGTCTGTTCCAGGTACTGCGGCGAAAGGCCCGTGTAGGCGTGGAGCTTATCCACGACCGCGGCCCGTTCCTGGCTGCTGAGCCGGTCACCCTTCATCAGGGCCGTGCTGTATTCCCCGAGTGAAAAGTCCTGGACTTCCCGGAGCAGGGCCGGCAAACTACTGTAGCGGGCATCCAGTTTTTTATGATACCAGGCCGTGGCAGCCAGGGTGGGAAGCTGCAGGGCAAAGGGCAGGTCATTGCCCCGGTCGGTTTCCACGGTCTGGAAATTCAGGATCGCGGAGATCAGGACGATGCCGTTCAGGTAGATCCCGTACCGCTCCTGCAGGTACCCGGACAATCCGGCCGCCCGGGTGGTTCCGTAGCTCTCCCCGGCCAGGAACTTGGGGGAGCCCCAGCGGGCATACCGGCTCAGGTAGAGGCGGATAAAGTCCCCCACAAAGCGGATGTCGTTCTGGTACCCGATAAACTCATCTTTGGTGGATTTTCCTGCCGTCCGGGTGTACCCGGTTTCCATCGGGTCAATAAATACCAGGTCGGCCCGGTCCAGCCAGCTGTATTCATTATCCTGGTAGCGGTAGGGAGGTGGCAGGGGCAGTCCCTCGTCGGTAGTAACCACCCGCCTGGGACCCAGTACGCCCATATGGAGCCACAGCGAGGCGGAACCCGGGCCCCCATTGAAGGCAAACAGGATGGGGCGGCGACCGGGATCGGTTTCCCCGTCCTTGGTATAGGCGACAAAGAACAGCCTGGCCAGCAGGCTGTCCTTTTCATCCCGGATGGGCATGTACCCGGTGGTGGCCGTATAGTTCAGCAGGCCATTCCCCGTCTTCAGCTGGTGGTGGGTGACTGACAGGTTATCGGCCGGCCGCTGGGCCGCCAGGGCCCCTGTCACCAGGCAGCCCCACAATAAAAGGCAGGTTGATTTGAACATGGCGAAAGTATTTCTGATGGTACCGGCTGGCCGGAAAAGGCGGAAAATTATTGAATAATTGGTAAATCCGCCGGATGGCCCATCCCGGGATCCGGACCCCAAATTGATTTGGTACATTTTTGGGGACGCCCTATTTTTGCACTCCCATTTCCGATCCGGGATGGGATCTGGATTGAGCTATGGTGTAACGGTAGCACTACAGATTTTGGTTCTGTCTGTCTAGGTTCGAATCCTAGTAGCTCAACAAGTACCCGCAGCAATAGCTGCGGGTTTTTATTTTACAGGTAGGTAACCGCAAAAAAAACGGAGAACCTAGAGATCAATCCTTGGGATCACCTTCATTGCAGCGGTATCGATGGGCCGGTTACCAAGGATATAAAAGGCGGCATCGAAAAAAGTATACCGTTTAACCTGGTAAATATCAGCCTGATTGACCAACCATATAAACTGACCCTAAGTGTTCGAATCGCCAAACTTTATCTTTAATACCACGGACGTGTCGTGCAAAAATTCCAACCGTCCGATCCCCCGAGAAATAAAGTTTAACTTTCTGGCATAAAGACCTCTACTTCGTGATGGAGCAGGATCATCCAAATCAACACATAGTAATTTTTTGTTTTTGATCTCTTGCAGGAAGGAATATTTAGAAAACCGATATCGGCTTGCATCGCGACCTTCATAAGGGAAAAACACCGACACTACCCGAAGTCGAGGCCCTTGATTTGGCGTATATATCCATAATAATATTGGCAGTCCCAACAGGCTAATCACTCCGGGAACGTAATATTTTATCTTTCTCGTCATCCATAGTAAGACACAAGGCCCGGTAATTTCCACAGAAAATCTTCGCCGTGTTAGATTAAAACAATTCCCCAGGATTTAATCTCAGGAAATCCTGCCAGGGAATTCCACTTTTCCCTACAAGCAAGACTTTATCGGGATTGAACGCCTTCTTAAACGCCGAAATACCCGAGGAAGATTGCGTCGTTCCACTCTTGATCTCAAGTCCAATAACCTTTCCCTTTTTTTCAAGGACAAAATCAACTTCTTGGTTTCTTTCGCGCCAATAAGAAACTACGAATCCTTCAACCAGGGAGTAATTTATCAAATGAGCGCCTATAGAGGACTCCACGAACCGGCCCCAGTCTTCGGGTCTTATTTGTATTTCCTGGAATAGTTCTCCCCGCTGCGCGCTGATTAATGCCGTATTGTGTACCTGAAATTTAGGACTTGAAGATCTTTTGTAAATCAAGTTACCAGAAAATTTCTCGATACCTGCCAATAATCCTGCCGTATTCAGTAAGTCAAGATAATGCGATAAAGTAGTCGTATTGCCGGCATCCTGCAACTGTCCGATCATTTTTGTATAAGAAAGTATTTGGCCGGAATAAAGACATCCCAATTCAAAAAGGCGCTTCATCAAAGCGGGCTTGTCAATTCTAGTTAGCATGAGTATATCTTTTGATATACTTGCTTCGATA
>DASZRL010000092.1:0-137583 GCA_035549175.1 Chitinophagaceae bacterium
ATAGCGCTTGTCGGGCAGGCCTCGATGCACAGGTTGCACATGGTACACAGTTCCAGGTGGTAGACAAAGGTGTCCAGGGCTTTCTTCTTCTTCCCTTCGGGCGTCGTATCGAACTTGGTGATGATCTTGATCGTGCCGTTCGGGCAGGCCAGTTCACAGGCCGTGCAGCCCGTACAGGCGTGCTCGTTATTTTCATCATGAGTCAGCACCACTTCCCCGCGGAACCGCTCCGGCAATACGAGCGTGGCCCGGTTATCCGGATACTGCTGGGTAATCTTCTCACGGCGGTGGTGCAGGGCATAATAGCCTGTGAGCCGCATGCCGGACCATAGCGACCGGACCGCGCCGAAGATGTCCCGTATATAGTTTCCCAAGAACATAGCGTTTCAATTTGTCCCGGCCCGGCCCGGAGGCCCGGCTGGTATTAAAAATGCCATCCCGTAATGGCGACTACCGTCGCCAGCAGCAGGTTGACCATGCTGAGCGGGAGCAGGTACTTCCATTCCAGGTTCAGTAACTGGTCGATGCGCAGCCGCGGAAAGGTCCACCGGAACCACATGATCACGAAGATCAGGGCGAAGGTCTTACCCAGGAACCAGACACTGGAAGGGATATAATCCATCACCTGGTTGAACGCCTGCCAGGTCCCGATATGAAAGGGCATCCAGCCTCCCAGGAACAGGGTGGCCCCGACGGCGCATACAATAAACACGTTTACATACTCGGCCAGGAAAAACAGGGCGAACTTCATGCCGGAGTATTCGGTATGAAAGCCTGCCGTCAGTTCGGATTCTGCCTCGGCCAGGTCAAAGGGGGCCCGGTTGGTCTCTGCGGTGACGGCCACCAGGAAAATCACGAAAGCCGCCAGGGCGGGAATATGCCCCCGGAAAATCCACCAGCCGCCCTGCTGGGCCTGGATGATATCGGACATCCGCAGGCTGCCGGTCAGCACCACGATGGTCAGTACCGACAGGCCCGCGGAGAGTTCGTAGCTGACGATCTGGGCCCCGCTGCGCATCGCGCCCAGCAGGGAATACTTGTTGTTGCTGGCCCAACCGGCCATGAGGATCCCGATGACCGACAGGGAGGAAACGGAAGTCACAAACAGGATGCCGATATTGATGTCCCAGATCTGCAGGCCGCGGGCAAAGGCCAGCGGGGCCAGGATGACCATGGCGACGATCATGACCAGGAAAGGAGCCAGGTTGAACAGGAGCTTATCGGCCCCGTCCGGTGTCAGGCCTTCCTTGACGATCAGTTTCAGGGTGTCGGCCGTGGTCTGCAGCAGGCCGCCCGGCCCGACCCGGTTGGGACCCAGGCGCAACTGCATCCAGGCGGACACTTTTCGTTCCATCATGATCAGCACCAGGCCCAGCACGGCGAACAGGGCGATCACGCAGAGCCCCACGAGCACAAACTCGATCAGCAGGGCCCACCCGGGTGAAAAGGTCCCGTTGAGCCAGCGGTCCAGGGCCTGGGTTAATGCTTCAAAACCGTACATGTATAGCTGCTTGGTTGACGATTCATTTGTTTATCAGGTCAGGCCCGCTGTCCGCCGTCACCGGCCCGGCGCCGGTGGCGGTGGCGGTTGCCTGGTACCGGTTAACGGTCTATATCCGGGATCACCAGGTCCAGGGTGCCCATGATGGCGATCAGGTCCCCGATTTTGCCGCCACGCGCCATGTGGTCCAGGGCGCTCAGGTTGGAAAAACCCGGCGACCGGAACTTGATGCGGTACGGGGTGGTTCCGCCTTCGCTGACGATATAGACCCCGAACTCACCCCGCGCGGTTTCCACCCGGCTGTAAAACTCCCCCTTGGGAAGTTTCAGGACGGCCTTGGTTTTGGCCTGGAAATCCCCTTCCGGGATCTGGTCGATCAGCTGCTCCAGGATGGAAAGGGACTGGCGCAGTTCCCGGACGCGTACCAGGTAGCGTGCGAAGCAGTCCCCGCCCTCTTCCAGGACCTCGTCAAACTGCAGGCGCCCGTACACTTCATAGGGGGCCCGCTTGCGGAGGTCACAGGACACACCGCTGGCCCGGGCTACCGGGCCTGAACAACCGTAAGATATGGCATCCGCGGCGCTCAGCCGACCCACGCCCTTCAGGCGGTTCTGGAAAATGACATTTCCCGTGACCAGTTCATCATACTCGTCGATGCGGTCCCGGAAATGCCGGATGAACGCGCGGACACGGCGGGGAAATTCCGGGTGGAGATCGAACATGACCCCGCCGGGCACCATGTAGTTCATGGTCAGCCTGGCCCCGCAGGTCTCCTCCATGATATCGTTGATCATTTCCCGTTCCCGGAAGGCCAGGAAGAAGGGGGTCAGGGCGCCGACATCCATGGCCATTGCGCCCCACCACAGGCAGTGGGAGGCGATCCGGGTCAGCTCATCCATCAGCACGCGGATCACCTGGGCCCGCGGAGGCACTTCCACCTGGAGGCCTTTTTCCACGCAGAGCGCGCAGGCGTGGTTGTTGATATGGGCCGACAGGTAATCCATGCGGCTGGTCGTATAAATGAACTGGCGATAACTGAGGCTCTCGCACATTTTTTCGATGGAGCGGTGAATATATCCCAGGTGCGGGTCCACCCGGCGTATCGTTTCCCCGTCCAGGGTGATCAGCAGGTGGAGGACGCCGTGCGTGGAAGGATGCTGGGGGCCGACATTAATGACCAGCTCGCCGGAGGCGCCCGGGCGGCTGGCTTCGGTCAGCGGGGGTTCGACGATCTGGGTTTCCCTGTACATAAATGAAGGCCGGCCCTGCCTGCGGGCAGCCGGCGGTTGTTATAGTTTTATCATATTGACCGGATCCTCAAAATCCTTTCTGAGCGGGTTTTTTCCTTCCCAGCCTTCCGGCAGGATCAGGAGCCGCAGGTCGGGGTGTCCCGGAAAATCCACGCCAAATAATTCGTATACCTCCCGTTCATGAAACTCCGCCGTGCGCCAGATATCAGACACGGAGGGGACGCTTGGCTGCTCCCGGTCCAGGTCGATCTTGATGACGAGCGCCTCGTTATGCCGGCTGGAACCGAGATGATAGACCATGGTCAGCCGCGTTTTCCAGTCCACGCAGGTCAGGCAGAACAGGTAATCCAGCTGCAGGACCGCATCGTCCCGAAGCCGCCCGGCCCAGGCATGCCATTCGCCGCCGGGCAGGGGCAGGACCGCCCATTCGCCGCTCCCCTCGGGTGTGGCGGCGGGCAGTAGCTCCCGGAGCCGGGTTATCAGGGTATCCTTGTTCATGGGGTTGGCTGGTCGGGTTTTTCCATCCGGATCTGCTCGCGGGTGAGGCCGCTGCGGATCTTTTCCTGCAGGGTGATCATCGCATGGAGCAGCGCTTCGGGACGGGGCGGACAACCGGCAATGTATACATCCACGGGGATGACATGGTCGGCTCCCTTGACTACGGAATAGGTATTGTAAAAAAAAGGACCGCCGCTGGTGGCGCAGGCCCCCATGGCGATCACGTATTTGGGCTCGGCCATCTGGTCATAAAGGCGCTTCAGTACGGGGGCCATCTTGTTGACGATGGTGCCGGCAATGATGATGACATCCGCCTGGCGGGGGGTCGCCCGGGCGACCTCGAATCCAAACCGGGACCAGTCGTATTTGGCCGAAGCGGTGCTCATCATTTCAATGGCGCAGCAGCTGGTCCCGAAAACCAGGGGCCACAGGGAGTTGCTGCGGGCCCAGTTGATGACCTCATCCAGCTTGCTGACCAGGATCCCTCCGCCGGGGACGGGATGGACCTGCCCCGGGAACGAGCCGGGGCCTGCGGCGGGCGGGGAGCCTGCCGGTTGTTTTTCTATGGCAGCATCATCAGTCAACATACGATCGGTTTATGGCCTGTCGCGGGGTCAGACCCATTTCAGCGCACCTTTGCGGTGTGCGTACAGGAAGCCCAGAAACAGGATAAAAAAGAACAGGGTGATCTCGACCAGGGCCGGCCAGCCCACCTGTTTCACGACCACGGCCCAGGGGTAGAGGAACACCAGTTCCACATCGAATATCAGGAATACCAGGGCAAACAAATAATACCCCACGTTGAACTGGATCCAGCTGGGACCCTGGGTAGGCACCCCGCATTCGTACGGTTCTCCCTTTTGCTTGCTGTGGGTGGCCCGTACCACGAATTTGGATACCAGGATGGCAATGCCTGAAAAAGCGACGGCAGCAATCACCAGGACAATCAGGGATGAGGCACCCATAGGGATTGATTTCTACGAATATACCAACTAATGGGTAAACTTCAGCGGCCTTCCTTACCCGTAGGATTCCAGGTGAATGGCCGATTTGGGATAGCCCATGTCCTGGATGCGTTTCCTGGCTTCATCGATCATGTCCTTCCAGCCGCACAGCATGAAATCGGCAGGTTGCCGGGTCTTTGCCAGTTCCTCGTACACGGCGTGCACATACCCGGTCCGGCCTTCCCATTCCTCGCGGGACAGGGTCGGCAGGTAATGGAAATAGGGAATCTTTTCCTGGAGGGCCAGCAGGTCTTCGTGATAGAGCAGGTTTTCGCGGCGCCTGGTGCCAAAGATCAGGTAGATATTGCGGTGGGGCGGGTTGTGCTTATTAATATAGTGCAGCATGCTGCGGAACGGGGCGATACCGGTCCCGGTGCAGATCAGGAACAGGTCCTTGTCCATCGGGTCAGGCAGGACGAACACCCCCTGGGGCCCGCGTACGGATATTTCCGTGCCTTCCTGCACCTCGTTGAACAGGTAGTTGGTACCTGCCCCGCCTTCCATTTTCACGATGACCAGCTCAAACACATTGGTACCGTCGGGCCAGGACGCGATGGAGTAACTCCGCCAGCGCCGGCCGGGCCGTTCGTGGATGGGCAGGTCCAGCGTAACAAACTGACCTGCCTGAAAATCAAAGCGTTCCAGGTCGGGCAGCTGGATAAAAAACCGCCGGGTATTATGGGTTTCCTGCAGGATGTGCCGGACGATGCCTTTTTGCCAGGGTAATGGAGCCATTGCTGGGGTATTTCATGACGTGGCGCTAAAGATAGGCCGAAGGCCGGTTCCGGCACAAAAAAAGCGGTACTTCCGTACCGCTTATATGTGCCTGTAAGGGCAAGCAATCGAGGTTTTAAAAGTATAAAAAATTGTTATGATACAAAATTTCCGGAAAAAATTTTTTTCAAACCTCCCTGCAGCGGCCGGGACGGGGCTCGCCACCGGTCCCGGATCAGCGCGTAAGTGTTATCTTTGCACTTTCCATGCGTGTCCAGGATTTGTTGACCCAGTATCAGAACACCCCCCGCCTTTTTCAGTTGGCGGATAGGCTCTCTTTTTCCCAACCGCAACATATCTGGCTCAGAAACCTGCAGGGCAGTTCCAGTCAGTTCGTTTTTTCCGCCCTGCTGCTACACCCCGCCTGTGCCCAGCTCAACCACCTGGTGGTCCTAAACGATGCCGAGGAGGCAGCCTATTTCCATAACGGGCTGGAAAGCCTGACCGGCACGCTGGATCTGTTCTATTTTCCATCCTCCTTCAAGAACAAGAAAAACTACCGCCTGCTGAACAGCAGCCATCTGATGCTGCGTACGGAGGCCCTGACGCGGATCGCCTCCCAGCCCGGGGCGGTCAATAAGAAGGTGCTGGTAACCTATCCGGAAGCACTCTTTGAGAAAGTGGTGGTGCCCAGGACCCTGTCGGAAAATATCATCCAGGTAAAATCCGGCGAAACCCTCCAGGTGGATCAGCTCCTGCTGAAGCTGGCGGATTACGGCTTCGAGCGTACCGATTTTGTATACGAACCGGGACAGTTTGCGATCCGCGGAGGCATCCTGGATATCTATTCCTTCGGCAATGACAAGCCTTACCGCATCGAGCTGTTCGGCCACGAAGTAGATTCCATCCGCATCGTCGATCCGGAAACGCAGCTTAGTGAACGCCGGCTGCTCCAGGTGTCTATCATTCCCAACGTCGAAACGCAGTTCGAGGAAGAGCAGAAGATCTCCCTGCTGGAGTTTCTGCCGGAGAATACAGTGGTCTGGCTGCAGGATCCGGCCCTTTGCCGGGAACGCTTCCTGGATCTGGCGGATGAGTTGCGGCTGTTCCTGGAGCGCTCGGGCGAACAGGAACCCGTAAGCGAGGGAGGCGACGAAAAAATCTGGAAAAAGCAGGTGCTGGCTTCGGATTTCATATCAGCCGACTTCCTGCAGGCCCAGCTGGCAGAACGTCATACGGTAGCCTTCGGCTCCGACCCCGGGGACGCCCGGGTGGAAATCGCCTTCCAGACCCGGCAGCAGCCTGCCTTCAACCGCCAGTTCGACCTGCTGATCCGGGACCTTCGCCAATGGGAGAAAAGCCAGTACACCATCTGCCTGTTTGCCGACAACCCCAAACAGCTGGAGCGGCTGTACAGCATTTTCCAGGATCTGAAGGCGGAGATCACGTTCAACCCGGTACCCGTTTCCATCCATGAAGGTTTCCTGGACGAAGACCTGCGCCTGGTTTGCTATACGGATCACCAGATTTTCCAGCGGTATCACAAGTACCGGGTACGGCAGGCCTATAATAAAAGCAAGGCCCTTACCCTGCGCACCCTGCGCGAACTGCAGCCGGGCGATTATGTGACCCACATTGACCATGGCGTGGGAATCTACAGCGGCCTGCAGAAAATTGAAACGAACGGCAAGGTACAGGAGGCGGTGCGGATCATTTACAAGGATAGCGATATCCTGTACGTGAATATCAACTCGCTGCACAAGATTGCCAAGTACACGGGCAAGGAAGGCTCCGTGCCCAAGATCAACAAGCTCGGCAGCGATGTCTGGAACCGTCTCAAGGAAAAAACCAAAAGCCGTGTCAAGGAAATTGCCTTCGACCTGATCCGGCTCTACGCCCAGCGTAAGGCGCAGCAGGGCTTCCCGCACAGCCCGGACAACTACCTGCAGACGGAATTGGAGGCTTCCTTCATCTATGAGGATACGCCCGACCAGAGCAAGGCTACGGCGGATGTGAAAAAGGACATGGAATCTCCCGCCCCCATGGACCGGCTCGTCTGCGGGGATGTCGGCTTCGGAAAAACCGAGGTGGCCATCCGGGCGGCCTTCAAGACCTGCGTGGACGGGAAGCAGGCCGCGGTGCTGGTGCCCACCACCATTCTGGCCTTCCAGCACTATAAGACATTCAGCGACCGGCTGCGGGACTTCCCGGTCACGGTGGACTATATCAACCGGTTCAAATCGGCCCGGGAAAAAAAGGAGACCCTCAAGCGCCTCGAGGAAGGCAAGATCGACATCATCATCGGCACCCATGCCCTGCTGGGCAAGGAGGTGAAGTTCAAAGACCTCGGGCTGCTGGTCGTGGATGAAGAACAGAAGTTCGGCGTAGCCCATAAGGAGAAGATCAAGACCCTGCGCACCACCGTTGACTGCCTGACCCTTACGGCCACTCCCATTCCCCGCACCCTGCAGTTCAGCCTCATGGGCGCCCGCGACCTGAGCATCATCAATACGCCGCCTCCTAACCGCCAGCCTATTCAGACGGAAGTGCAGGTGTTCAACGAGGATTTTATCCGGGATGCCATTTATTTTGAAACGGAACGGGGCGGGCAGGTCTTTTTCATTCATAACCGGATACAGGGCCTGGCCGAAATGGCTGCCCTCATCCAGGGGCTCTGCCCGGATCTCAGCATCGGCTTTGCCCACGGCCAGATGGAGGGTCATGTCCTGGAGGAACGCATCCTGGACTTCATCGACCGGAAGTATGATGTCCTGATCTGCACCAATATCGTGGAAAGCGGCGTGGATATTCCCAACGTGAATACCATCATCGTAAACAATGCCCACCAGTTCGGCCTCAGCGACCTGCACCAGCTGCGGGGCCGCGTCGGGCGGAGCAACCGGAAAGCCTTCTGTTACCTGCTGGCTCCTCCCATGAGTACCCTGCCGGCGGATTCGCGCAAGCGTCTGCAGACCCTCGAACAGCACAGTGACCTGGGAAGCGGCTTCCAGATTGCCATGCGCGACCTGGACATCCGGGGTGCCGGTAACCTGCTGGGCGGGGAACAGAGCGGGTTCATGGCGGAGATTGGTTTTGAAATGTATCAGAAGATCCTGGACGAGGCGATCCGGGAGCTCAAGCGCACTGAGTTCCGCGAGTTGTTCAAGGAGGAAATTTCGCGCCAGGATGATTTTGTTCAGGATTGCACGATCGACACGGACCTGGAGATCCTTATTCCCGACGAATACGTGGAAAGCATCACCGAGCGCCTTTCCCTGTACACGCGGCTGGACAATTGCGAAACGGAGGAAGAGCTTCAGGCCATGCATGCCGAACTGATCGACCGGTTCGGCCCCATGCCTGCCCCGGTAGAGGACCTTTTCGTTACTGTACGCTGCCGCAAGCTGGCGGTTGCCCTTGGCTTCGAGCGGATGATCCTGAAAGACCAGGTGCTGAAATGTTATTTTATCAACCGGCCCGATTCGCCGTATTTTGATTCCCCCCTGTTCCACCAGGTACTGGAATACCTGAAGACCCAGACCAACCAGGCCCGCCTCCGCCAGCAGGGCAAGTTGTTCTACCTGGTGGCTGACCGGATCACCGGCATGCCGGCCGTCCACCAGTTCCTGCAGCGCATGCATGCCTATACCCAGCAGGCGGTCCGTCCCGTTCCGGGTGTCAGCCAATAAGGGCCGTCTTTACCTTCTGCAGTAAGAATTTACCGGGTTATGGAGAGATACCTCCTGTGTGCCGCCTCATGGTACAGGCCCTCCAGGGACCCAGGACCTAATGGTTTTTCAAGCGATTTATCGGGGATTAGCCCTGTCCAAAGGCGCGGGGAGCAGGAAGTTCGGGTGCAGCAGGAGGTTTTGGATGCTGAAAAATGAAAAAACGTAACAATTTGATTAATAATATGTTAGAGCTCGCAAAGGATAACCACAACCTTCACGTGGGGCTGTCCAGGCCTACCGCGGGTTGACCGCGATGCGTTTGGTGTCAGGCCGCCGGACCACGCGGCAATTTTTCACCTAACTCCTTCGTTATAGGGGTGCTGTGAGGAAATATCCCGGGCCGCCGGTAAGCTGGCGGATCAAGTGGGGGATTGGCCGGGAGGCCTCCTGCCGGCAAATTATACCGAACCATTCCAAGACCTATGTGGAAAAAACCGATACTGCTGGCGACCGCCTGGGCATTCCTGTTGCTCAGCGGGGCTCCGGCTTTCGCGCAAACGAAGAAAGATTACCGGCTGCTCCTGAATTCCGGAACCCTGCTTCCCGACCGTAACCTGTCCACCTTTACCAGCCGGTATAATGACCGGGTAGCCCGCAGTGGCCGGGTGATGCTGGCCGTTATACAATTTGAGGAGATCCCAGGTCCTGATGACCGCCGGCGCCTGAGCGAGGCCGGCATTGATCTGCTGGATTATATACCCAACAATGCCTATACTGCCACCCTGCACGGGCGGCTGGACCCGGCCTTCCTTCAGTCGGTTCGGACACGGGCGTTGGTGGAACTGGCCCCGGAGCAGAAGATGAGTATACCGCTGGCCCGGGGTGTCTATCCCCGCTGGGCCGTCCGAACGGCGGGTACCGTGGACGTTTGGATCCGGTTCCCGCGGTCCATCGCGGTCGGCCAGGTAATGGACCAGCTGCGGCAGCTAAACCTGGATGTGGTGTCCAGCCAGCTGGCCGGCAGCCATATCCTGGCGCTTCGGGTCCCTCAGGCCCGCCTGCGCGAATTGGCCTCCCAGGCCTTCGTGGAATATATGGATGCCGCCCCGCATCCCGACCAGGACCTTAACTTCCCTGGCGTAAACGATGCGCGCGCCGGCCGGCTTAATGCGCCGCTGACTGCCGGGGGGCTGGGGCTTCACGGGGAAGGGGTTACGGTGGGCGTGGGAGACAATGCCGATCCGACCCGCCATATCGATTTTACCGGCCGGCTGATCAACCGGAACAGTTCGATTGGCCAGAGCCACGGTCTCCATGTCATGGGTACCGTGGCCGGAGCCGGTCTCATTGAAGAGCGGTATACCGGGTTTGCTCCGAAAGCTACCCTGCTCAGTCAGGCCTATTCGGGTATTTTCCTCAACGGTCCACAATATGTGCAGGATTATAACATGGTTATCACCAATAACTCCTACGGGGAAATCGTCGGGGACTGTGATTATGCCGGGGTGTATGACATGCTCTCCGCCTACCTGGACCAGCAGGCCTTTGACCTGCCCCACCTGCAGAATGTATTTGCGGCCGGTAATGACGGCGGGATTACCTGCCGGGCCTTCCCGCCCGGTTTTGCCACCGTGCTGGGCAGTTACCAGTCGGCCAAAAACGTCATCGATGTGGCCAACACCCTGTCTGACGGCACCCTGAACGGCGGCTCCAGCAAGGGACCGGTCAAGGACGGCAGGATCAAACCGGAGATCAGCGCCATGGGTACCGGGGTGACCTCCACCTGGCCGGTCAACACCTATGCCTCCCAGACCGGTACGAGTATGGCCTGCCCGGCCGTTTCCGGCGGCCTGGTCCTGCTTTACCAGCGCTACCGCCAGCTCAATGCCAATGCGGATCCCCCCAATGCCCTGATGAAGGCCCTGCTCTGCAATGGCGCCACGGACCTGGGCAACCCGGGACCGGATTACAGCTACGGGTTTGGCTGGATGAACCTGCTGCGTTCCGCCGACATGCTAACCAATCACCATTACTTCCTGGCTTCGGCCGGGCAAGGTGGTTCCAATACCCATACGATTACCGTACCCGCGGGAACGGCCCAGCTGAAGGTCATGCTGTACTGGAACGATCCGGCGGCTTCCCCGTTGGCAGGCCGGGCCCTCGTGAACGACCTGGACCTCTCGGTCAGCACCCCGTCCGGTACGTCAGTCCTGCCCTTTGTGCTGGATACCACCGAAGTCAATGCCAATAACCCGGCCACCCGGGGCGCCGACCATATGAACAACGTTGAACAGGTGGTGATCGATAATCCGGCGGCAGGCGATTACCAGGCCCAGGTCCGGGGATTCTCGGTTACCCAGGGCGCGCCCCAGGATTACGTGGTCGTGTATGACCTGGTCCCCGTAGCCACGACCCTGACCTTTCCGGCGGGCGGCGAAACCCTGGTTCCCGGGGAAACCGTCACCGTAAATTGGGACAGCTATGGTGATCCTGCCAGCGGATTTACCGTGGAATATTCCCTGGATAACGGGGGAACCTGGACGACGCTCAGCAGTACGGTAGCTGCCACCCAGCGCCAGCTGGCCTGGACCGTTCCGGCTGCCGCCACCACCCAGGCCCTGGTCCGGGTCACCCGCAACGGAACGGGCCTCGCCAGCACCAGCCAGCCCTTTACCATCCTGGGTCGGCCTACCATATCGCTGGCATCCGTGCAGTGTGAAGGATACATAGCCCTGACCTGGACGCCCGTAACGGGAGCCACCGGGTATGAGGTGATGATGGTGCGGGGAGACCAGATGATCCCGATGGCCACGACCACCGCCACCAACTATACGTTCAGCGGCCTGTCCAGGGATACTACCTACTGGGTGACCGTACGCGCCACGCTTGGCGGCCAACCCGGCCTGCGGGCCAAAGCGGTGTCCCGGCAACCCAACAGCGGCACCTGCGCCGGCTCCATTTCGGATAACGACCTGCGCATGGATGCCATCCTGGCTCCGGTCAGCGGAAGGCAGTTCACTTCCACCGGGCTGGGTCCCGCCACTCCGGTTACTGTGCGGATCAAAAACCTGGACAATGCCCCCGTGACCAGCTATAACCTCAGTTATTTCGTAAACGGCACCCTCATTGCCACGGATGCCGTGGTTACGCCGGTGGCCGCCGGCGGCCTGGCCACCCACAGTTTTGCGACGACCTACGATTTTTCGGCTGTCGGGAGCTATGATCTCCTGGTTGTGGTAAAAAACACGGCCGCCACCGACCCGGTTGCGGCCAATGACAGCCTGCGCGTCACCATCCGGCAAATCGCCAATGGGCCCCTGGGGATCAGCCCGGGCAACGATTTCCTGGATGACCTGGAGGGGACGCCCGCCGCTGAATATTACTCCCGCCAGCTGGGCATGCCGGCCATGGACCGCTATGATTTTGTAGCGCAGTCAGCCTACGGCCGGTTACGCACCTTCGTGAATACCGGCATTGCCTATTCCGGCCAGCACGCCCTTACCCTGGATGCCAGCCAGTACGTGGTGGCAGGTAATACCGATTCCCTGACAGCCACCTTTAACCTGGGAGCCTATCATGCGGCCACGGATGATATCCGGCTGGATTTCCGCTATAAGAATCATGGCCAGCTGGCCAACCCGGCCAACCAGGTATGGATCCGGGGAAACGACCAGCAGCCCTGGCTGCCGGTGTATGACCTGTTCGCCAACCAGGCCGACCCGGGTGTCTACAAGAAGTCCGCAAGTATCGAACTCGGCAACCTGCTGAGCGCCGGATCCCAGGACTATTCCAGCAGCTTCCAGGTCCGCTGGGGCCAGTGGGGACAGCTGCTGACGGCCGACGATTTTGGCGGAGCGGGCTACACCTTTGATGATATCCACCTGTACCAGGTGTTGAATGATATGCAGCTGATCCGGATCGATTCGCCCTTTGTCAGCAGCTGTGGCCTGAATGCCGGCACCCCGGTCACCATCACCCTGCGCAACGCCTCCCGCTCCGTGCTGGCCAACGTGCCGGTCCGGTACCGCATCGACGGGGGCGCCTGGGTAAATGAAACGGTGCCCGCGGTCGGCCCGCTGGATTCACTCACCTACCAGTTTACCACCCCCGCCAACCTGGCCTCCTTCGGATCGCACCAGATCGAGGCCCAGGTGCAGTACCCGGGGGATAACTTCCCCGACAATGATACCCTGAGCGTCCTGGTGAACAACGCGCCAGTCATCAGTTCCTTCCCCTACCGGGAAGACTTTGAGGCCGGCAATGGCCATTGGTACACGGCCGGCACCGCCAGCAGCTGGGAATACGGGACACCGTCCTCCCCGAAGATCAACCGGGCAGCCAGCGGCAGCAAGGCCTGGAAAACCCGCCTGTCGGGAAATTATAATGATATGGAGTATTCCTTCCTGTATTCGCCCTGCTTCAACCTGACCGGCATGGTCCACCCGACCCTGAGCTTCAGCTTTGCGCTGGACCTGGAGGATTGCGGCAACAGCCTGTGCGACGGGGCCTGGGTCGAGTACTCCGCGGACGGAAAGACGTGGACCCGCCTGGGCACGGACAGCAGCGGCTTCAACTGGTACAATAAATCCTATACCGGCAGCGGCGACCTGTGGAGCATCGAGAACGCCACCCGCTGGCATGTGGCAACCTGCCCGCTGCCTGCGGGGCTCAGTAACCTGCGTTTGCGGTTTGTGCTGAAAAGCGACCCGGCCGTCAACCGGGAAGGCCTGGCTGTGGACGATATCCACCTGTACGACCGCTCCTATGGCATTTACGACGGACCCAGCCTGGCCGCCCCGGTCACCCAGAACGTGGCGGGCGGCAGTAGCTGGATCGATTTCACGTCCGGCGGCCAACTGGTTGCCTCTGTGCTTCCGGCAGGCCAGGCCTTGGGGAACACCGGGGTGCGGGTTTATGTCCATACCGACAGCGTACGGTATTATAACGGCCAGTATTACCTGGACCGTAACCTGACCATCAAACCGGCCCGGCGGAGCCTGGACGACTCGGCCACCGTGCGGTTTTATTTCCTGCAGTCTGAGGCCGACAGCCTCACTGCGGCAGCCGGCTGCCCCGGCTGTACCCGCCCCGGAACGGCCTTTGACCTGGGCGTTTCCAAATACAGCGATCCCGCGGACAGCCTGGAAAACGGGACGGTGATGGACGATAGCCTTGGAACCTGGGCCTTCATTCTGCCGGCCCAGACCGTCAAGGTTCCCTATGACCGGGGCTACTATGCTGAATTCAGGGTCCGCGATTTTTCCGAATTCTGGCTCAGCGATGGAGGCCCCCTGCGCAACCATTACCTCCCGGTGGCGCTGGTAGACCTGCAGGCGGCCCGGGATGCGTCCGGCAATGTCCAGGTCCGCTGGACCAGCGACGGAGAACTGCAGTGCGACCATTACGAAGTACAGGTAGCCCGCGGCAATGATGCCTACCAGCATAATGCCTTTTCCAGCCTGGGCCTGGTGACTGCCCTGAACGGGGGAGGCCAGCACGCCTATACGTATAACGATGGGGAAAGCGGCAAGTCGGGAGCCCGGTATTACCGGCTGAAGATCGTGGATTCCAGTGGTGGGATTACCTATTCCCCGGCTCGTCCCGTGGTCTTCGATCCGGAAGCCAGGTGGCAAATCTATCCCAATCCTTCCGGCGGCCTGTTTTACCTGGTTTACCAGCTCAATAGTGACGAGCATCTCTCCCTCAGGGTCTATGACCTGTTTGGCAGGGTACTGGAGCAGCTTACCATCCCGGCCAGCGGATTTGTTCAGAAGCAGGCGATTGACCTGCAGTCCCCCCGGTATGCGGCCGGGCTTTACCTGGTGGACGTGACGCAGGGGAGCCACCGGCAGTTGTTCCGGCTGGTCAAGCAGTGAGCAGGCTGGTCGCTGAACCGCATTATGAAGTAATGGAACAACCGCGGATAGCGGTATACGTGAAGTACAATTTTTTTGGCTAAGCGTCACCAGGCAAACAACACCGTTTGGCCGCTGACCAGTTACCTTACAGGGAAGCCGGAGCCTATTGGGTATGGCCGGGGCACAGCCCATCTAAACCATCGGCACACGCAAAGAAATGACCCGAGGCGGCTTTGACCAACCGGGTACAGAATATCAGGCGCCTAACCGGACGGACTGTCCATCCCGGGGAGCATATCAAAAACATAAAGCAATCGCATCCTGGAAATCAATTACCGGCCTGGCGGAGTTAAGCGACAGGCAGCCGGGCGATTGCGAAGGGAAGAAGGCATTACAAGACGTAAGAACCGATGCGCCGGTGGAGAACCCATTTTTACCAACCAGAAACAAAAAAAGCATCCGGCGCCTCCGCCTGCGGGGTGAGGGAAAGGTCTCCACCGGAATCGGGCTCACTGGCCTGGCCGATGACCTCCAAACAAGGATAAAGGGGCAAACATCCAAAATCAACTACCCCAAGGGGGCCTGATGGCAGGTCTAAGCCGGCCGCGCTGCCGGGAGGGACCAAAACCCCTACAAAATCCGAAAATCGGGATACAAATGAACAGGCCGCCTCCGTGGGTTCTGAGGCGGCCTGTATTTATTGGCATTGGCAGGCCATGCCGGTCAGATATCGAGCTTGGCGTAGCGCGCGTGGGTTTCGATGAAATCGCGGCGCGGGGCCACCTCATCGCCCATCAGCATGCTGAAAATGCGGTCGGCTTCGGCAGCGCTCTCAATGGTCACCTGCTTGAGCGTGCGGGTCTGCGGGTTCATGGTGGTCTCCCAAAGCTGGTCGGAGTTCATTTCGCCCAAACCTTTGTACCGCTGTACGTTTACGGATTCATCCTTGCCGCCCCCGATGCGTTCCACCAGGGAACGCCGCTGCTCCTCGTTCCAGGCATAAGCCTGCTCCTTTCCCTTTTTAACCAGGTACAGGGGAGGCTGGGCAATGTAGACATAGCCCTGTTCCACCAGTTCCTTCATATACCGGTAGATAAAGGTCAGGATGAGGGTGGCGATGTGACTGCCGTCCACATCGGCATCGGTCATGATGATCAGTTTGTGGTACCGGAGTTTGGCGATATTGAGGGCCTTGGGATCATCCGGGGTGCCTACCGTGACACCGAGGGCCGTATATACGTTGCGGATTTCCTCGTTTTCATAAATCTTGTGCTCCATGGCCTTTTCCACGTTCAGGATCTTGCCGCGAAGCGGCAGGATGGCCTGGAAACTGCGGTCGCGGCCCTGTTTGGCGGTTCCGCCGGCGCTATCTCCCTCGACCAGGAATAATTCACAGCGTTCGGGGTCCCGGTCGGAGCAGTCAGCCAGTTTGCCCGGCAGGCCGCCGCCGCTGAGGACGGATTTTCGCTGGACCATCTCGCGGGCCTTCCTGGCGGCCGCCCGCGCCTGGGCGGCGAGGATCACCTTGTTGATGATGGTCTTGGCTTCCCGCGGATTTTCCTCCAGGTAGGCCTCCAGAACCTTGGAGACGGTGGTATCCACCACCCCCATGACCTCGCTGTTTCCCAGTTTGGTCTTGGTCTGCCCCTCGAACTGGGGTTCGGGTACCTTCACCGAGATGATGGCGCTGAGACCTTCGCGGAAGTCATCGCCCTCGATCTGGACCTTGGCCTTTTCGAACATGCCTTCCTTGTCCCCGTAGTGTTTGAATACCCGGGTGAGGGACCGGCGGAAACCGGCTACGTGAGAACCTCCCTCGATGGTATTGATGTTATTGACGTAGGAATAAATGTGCTCGTTGAAGGAATCGTTGTAGCTCATGGCCACTTCCACGGCCACATTGGTGGCCTCATCCCGGCCTTCGACAAATAATACGCGGGGAATCAGCGGGTTGCGCCCTGCATTGCTATCCAGCATTTCGACGAACTCCACGATACCGCCTTCGCTGTAGAAGGTCTTGGCATAGGGGGCGCCCTGGTCGTCCAGTTCCCGCTGATCGGTCAGGGTAATGCGGATGCCCTTGTTCAGGAAGGCCAGTTCACGCAGCCGGCTTTCCAGGATATCCTTCTTGTACTGGGTGGTGGTGAAAATCGTATCGTCCGGCCAGAAATGTACCGTGGTTCCGGTGCCTTCGGCCGGGCCGATTTCGCGGACCGGGTAATCCGGGATGCCGATATGATATTCCTGCTCAAAGGTCTTTCCTTCCCGGCGCACGATTACGTGCAGTTTCTTGCTCAGGGCATTCACGCAGCTGACACCGACGCCGTGCAGGCCGCCGGATACCTTATAGGAACCCTTGTCAAATTTACCCCCTGCATGCAGCACGGTCATGACTACCTCGAGGGCCGAGCGCCTTTCCTTCGGGTGCATCCCCGTAGGGATGCCGCGGCCGTCGTCGATCACCGATACCGAGTTGTCCGGGTAGATGGTTACCGTGATATTCTTGCAGTAGCCGGCCAGGGCTTCGTCGATTGAGTTGTCTACGACTTCGTAAACCAGGTGGTGAAGTCCCTTCTCACTGATATCGCCGATATACATCGCCGGGCGCTTGCGCACCGCCTCCAATCCTTCCAGGACCTGGATGCTTTCCGCCCCGTAACCGGCTGGGGATACCAGGGGTTTTTCCTGTGTTTCTAGGTTCATACGTTCGCTTAAAATCCGGGTGAAATGGTGTAAAATTCAGAATAGACAAATGTACGAAAATAAGCCCGGGGACGGGGTATTTTGCCCTGCTTTTTTGCACTATTTTTCTACCTGGGCCGGCTGCCCGCGCAGGCTGCGGGCGGTGCTGGAAAACGGGTTGGCAAACGCCCTAGCGCTTGACGATCTGGGCTACGAGGTCCGCCTCGGTGGCCACCTTGCTTCCGACATACACGGTGCCCTTCATTTCGCATATTCCGCGGCGGATGGGCGCGGCCAGTTCCATTTTCAGGATCATGGTATCGCCCGGCACCACTTTCTGCTTGAACTTGCAGTTGTCAATCTTCAGGAAGTAGGTGTCGTACTGTCCCTCGCCGCTCAGGTTCATCGCCAGGATTCCGCCGGTCTGGGCCAGGGCTTCGATCTGCAGGACACCCGGCATCACCGGGTTGCCCGGGAAATGCCCCTGGAAAAACCATTCGTTGAAGGTGACGTTCTTGATTCCGACGATATGGGTGTCGCTCAGTTCAATGATCTTGTCCACCAGCAGGAAGGGGAAACGGTGGGGAAGCTTTTTTTCGATGTATTGCTGGTCAAAGACGGGCGGCTGGGTTGGATTATAGACCGGGACGCCCCGTGTATGCTTGTTTTTTTTTATGTACTGCTTGATCTTTCGGGCAAATTCCACGTTGGAGCTGTGTCCGGGCCGGTTGGCAATGATCCGGGCCTTGATCGGATAACCGATCAGGGCCAGGTCGCCCACCACGTCCAGCAGCTTGTGCCGGGCCGGTTCATTGGGAAAACGGAGTTCCAGGTTGTTGAGGTAGCCTTCGCTCTTGACTTCGATGCGGTCCTTGCGGAAGATCTTCCGGAGCCGTTCCATTTCGGCGTCATCCACCTTCTTGTCCACGATCACAATGGCATTGTTCACGTCGCCCCCCTTGATCAGGTTGTTATCGAGCAGCATTTCCAGTTCGTGCAGGAAGCAGAAGGTTCGGCAGGGTGCAATCTCGTTCTTGAACTCGGCCATGCGGCGCAGGCCGGCATGCTGGGTTCCCAGTACCGGGGAGTTGAAATCGATCAGCGTCGTGATCTGGTAATCCATGGCAGGCATGGCCACCATTTCCACCCGCTTTTTCTCGTCGTAGTGGTAGATGTTCTCGTCGATGCTGTACCAGACCTTGGCGGCGTCCTGCTCCACCAGGCCGGTTTCCTCGATCAGTTCCACGAACGGTTCTGAACTTCCGTCCATGATGGGCACTTCCGGACCGTTGATTTCAATCAGGCAGTTATCCACCCCCATGCCCACCAGGGCGGCCAGTACATGCTCCACGGTGCTGACCCGGGCGCCATGGCATTCCAGGGTGGTTCCCCGGCTGGTGTCCGTTACCAGGTCGCAGTCTGCCTTGACAACCGGCTGGTTGGGCAGGTCAATGCGCTGGAACTGGATGCCGAAACCAGGGTTGGCGGGCCGGAAGGTCATGTCCGCCAGGACGCCGGTATGGAGTCCCGTACCGGAAATGCTAACCGAACTTTTCAGGGTGTGCTGCTTGTCCGGATTGAAGTTCATTGTCATACGTTTCTTTTGGGCGCAGCAAATATACTACTTCCCTGTATGTCAGGACGCTCCAATCCCATGCCGGCCGGTCGGGCCGGGGACTCAGGCGACGCGGCGCCTGTGGCTGAAATGTAACACGATGCGGATGCTGCCCCGGCGGTTGAATTCGAATTCAATCCCGGCATCCAGGCGGCGAAGCAGCGGTTCCACCTTGTTCATTTTCCCGGAGATATAGCGGCTGTAATCCGAATTGTTGTCGCGCAGGGCGATCTGGGTAAATCCCTCTTCCTGCCAGGCCGATACCCGGATGCAGCCCTGGTGGCTGGACAGGATGGTTTGACAAAGCAGTTTGGCCAGTACGGTTTCCACCAGGGTCTCATCCGCCCCCAGCCAGGTGCCGGGGGGTACATCGTTGACGACCAGGCTGCCTCGCCGGACAGCCTGCGGCAGTTCGGCTGCGATCAGGCGGCTTACCAGCCGGTCCAGGGAAAAGGGATGGGTTGCCATAAACTGGGGGATGCCGTTTGACACAGGAGGGATCTTCAGGTGGTTTTCAAGAGGGTACGGATCGGCAGGTGGGTTTCAGCGGGTTGCGGAGCGGGGGATACCAGGACTTCCGGCGGTATCACGTGCCTGTGTTTTTCCAGGTTAGCCGGCCGGTAATACATTACACCAGCGTGTTATGATGACACAAAGATCGCGGGGTTGCGCCACCCGTAAAATAGAAGGGGCTATCAATAAAATGTCCTAAATGCTTTCGGGGGATTGTAGAATTTGTACTACCGGAACCGGCAGAAAGCCTTCCGGGTAATCCGGGTAGTTTCGGTTCCCGTCTCAGGGAGCCTGGCCGGATGGTCAGCGCAGGGTCTTCTCTTCAGTGAGCCGGCGCACCAGGGCTTCCAGTTCCTGGACCCTTTTTTCGAGCTCCGGGAGCCGCCGGCTGGCTGCCTGGCTGCGCAGGGACGCGGTATAATCGTAGGCCGGTGAACCGGTAACCGCTTTGCCGGCCTCCAGGGATTTGCTCACCCCGCTCTGGGCGTTGATCTTGGCTCCGTCCCCGATCTGGATGTGACCGACCACGCCGGCCTGTCCCCCGATCATGACCCCCTGGCCGATCTTGGTGCTGCCGCTGATGCCGGCCTGGGCGGCAATGACGGTACTGCTGCCGATATCCACGTTATGGGCGATCTGGATCAGGTTATCCAGTTTGGCCCCGCGGCGGATCCGGGTGGAACCGATCGTCGCCCGGTCGATCGTCGTGTTCGCTCCGATCTCCACGTGGTCCTCCAGCACGACATTGCCGATCTGCGGTACTTTTTTGAAGCTTCCGTCCGGCTGGGGGGCAAAGCCAAATCCATCGCTGCCGATGATCGTGCCTGCATGGATGATCACGTGATTGCCCACCACGCAGTCGTGGTAGATTTTTACCCCCGGATGGATGATGGCGTGTTCGCCGACCTGCACGTTGTCACCCAGGAATACGCCCGGGTAAATCTTGCTGTGGTTGCCCACCACGACTTTTTCGCCCAGGTAGGAAAAGGCCCCGATGAACACCTGTTCGCCCACTCGGGCCGAAGCGGACAGGTAAGCCGGTTGCTGGATGCCGGTCAGCTGCCGGTTCATCATATCCTGGTACCAGGCGAGCAGGGTGGCAAAGGCCGTATAGGCGTCGGGAACCCGGATCAGGGTGGCCTGTACCGGTTGTTTGAGGGCCAGGGAATGATTGACGATCACCACGGAAGCCCGGGTGTTGTACAGGTATTCTTCGTATTTGGGATTGGCCAGGAAAGACAGCTGGCCCTCCGTGGCTTCTTCGATTTTGCCAAAGGAGGATACGCCGGCATCGGGCTGACCCTCGATCGTTCCTTGGATCAGCTGGGCTATTTGCAGGGCAGAGAATGTCATGTTGTCGGAGATTAGCCCGTGTCAGGGCGTTTTAAGGTAACAAAAATAGTGCTTTTTGGCAGGCCCGCTCAGTTGCCGGTGAATGAGCGCGTTATCGACCTGGGAGATGTCCCGGACGGTTTGGTCCTTGAACAGGATCTGGATGCGTTCGTCTTCCGGGTTGTAGGTGGTGATGCTGGTTTTGCCCGTAAAAACGAAATAACTGGCCTCCTGTTCGGTAATGCCCAGGCGATCCATGGCGTCCCGGGTCTTGCGCTGCACTTCCTGCGGGTCAACCGGGTCGGCCTGCAGGCGGACGCCCAGCAGCTGGCGGTCGACCAGGGAACGGCAGAGCAGGGACAGGACCTTGTCGGGGTGACGCATCCAGTTCTTGACCGTACACATCACATCATAGTCATCCAGCCGGCAGAAACAGTCCAGGTGCTGGCTGATCGCCAGGCCTGCCTGCTGGTTTTGCAGGAAAAAGTCGAAACTGTCCGAAGCGGCGGCCACGCGCATGCCGGCCGTGATGAGCTCCCGGGCGCGCCGCAGGATATGCACCAGCATGATTTCGGCACCCAGGACGGTCTTGTGCAGGTAAACCTGCCAGTACATGAGCCGGCGTGCCACCAGAAATTTCTCGATGGAATAAATGGCTTTTTCCTCTACCATCAGGTCGCCTTCATGGACCACCAGCATTTTCAGGATCCGGTCATACCCGATCACGCCCTCCGACACGCCGGTGAAAAAGCTGTCCCGCGTGAGATAATCCATCCGGTCCACATCCAGCTGGCCGGAAACCAGCTGGTGGAGAAATCGCTTGGGGTACCGGTTGGTGAAGATGTCGATGGCGGTGCGGAGCTGCCCGCCGAATTCTTCATTGAGCACTTCCATGATCAGCAGGGAAATGGATTCATGGCTGATATCGCGGATCAGCTCACTTTCCAGGGCATGTGAATAGGGGCCGTGCCCGACGTCGTGGAGCAGGATGGCGATCCGGGCGCCCAGTTCCTCCTCGGGCGTAATCTCCGTGCCTTTGGCTTTGAGCTCCTGCAGCGCGCTGCCCATCAGGTGGTAGGCGCCCAGGGAATGGTGCAGGCGGGAATGGACCGCCCCGGGATAGACCAGGTGGGCAAAGGCCATCTGGCTGATGCGCCGGAGGCGCTGGTAAAAGGGATGGGCGACGATTTGGATGACCAGCGGGTGGTCAATGGTGATGAAGCCATAGACCGGGTCGTTGATGATTTTCCTGACTGGGTTCATCCCTGTTTTGTTTTTGTTAAAGCCGGCTTGCGGGCAGGGGGCAAAACTACAATAGCTGGCTTGAAAAAGCTAAATTTGGACAGGTCGGTGCCTTCCCTGAACTTCCCACCGGCACCCGGATCATCCGGCAACAAAAAACCGCTAAACCGAGCGCATGGCACTAGCTACCATCTTATGGGTTGATGACGAGATCGAAAGCCTGCAGTCCCAGAAACTGTTCCTGGAAAGCAAGGGGTACGGGGTCCAGACCCTGACCAATGGTTTTGATGCCATCGATTTTGTCAAGGCCCATCCCGTGGATGTCGTCCTGCTGGATGAAACCATGCCCGGGATCACGGGCCTGGAAACCCTGGCCAAGATCAAGGAGGTCAATCCCCATATCCCGGTCGTGCTGATCACCAAGAACGAGACGGAAAACCTGATGGATGATGCCATCGGGTCCCAGATCAGCGACTACCTGATCAAGCCGGTTAATCCCAACCAGGTGCTGCTCAGCCTCAAAAAGATCCTGGATAACAAGCGCCTGGTTGCCGAGAAGACCACGTCCGCCTACCAGCAGCAGTTCCGCAACCTGTTCATGGCGCTGAACAGCAACCCGGATTACAATGAATGGATGGACATCTACAAGAAACTGGTCTACTGGGAGCTGGAAATGCAGAAAAGTGACAGTCCCGAAATGCAGGAGGTGCTGCAGAGCCAGAAGGGCGAAGCCAATACCGAGTTCTTCAAGTTTGTGTCCCGGCATTATGCCTCCTGGGTGGTCGGTCGCGGCGGGGAAGGCCCGGTTATGAGCCATACCCTGCTGCGCAGCAAGGTCCTTCCCTGGCTGGAGAAAGGTACGCCGCTGTTCTTCGTGCTGATCGACAACCTTCGGTTCGACCAGTGGAAGGCCATCCAGCCCATCTTCGCGGCGAGTTTCCGGATCCTGGAAGAGGACACCTTTTACAGTATCCTGCCCACCGCCACGCAGTATGCCCGCAACGCGATCTTTTCCGGCCTGCTGCCCCTCGACATTGAGAAACAATTCCCCGACCAGTGGAAGAATGATGACGAACAGGGGGGCAAGAACCTCCACGAGGAGGAATTTCTGCGCGCGCAGCTGAAGCGGATGAAGATGGATCACCTCCGGTTTTCCTACACCAAGGTGCTGAACAACCATGCCGGGCTGGACCTGGTCAACCAGATCCATAATCTGTTGACCAATGACCTCAATGTCATCGTCTACAACTTTGTGGATATGCTGAGCCATGCGCGGACGGAGATGGAAGTGCTCAAGGAACTGGCCGGCGACGAAATGAGCTACCGCAGCATCACGGCCTCCTGGTTTGAACATTCCCCCCTTCATCAGGCCCTGCGAAAAATCGCGGACAAAAGGGTACGGATCATCCTGGCCACCGACCATGGCAGCATCCGGGTTAAGACTCCCTGCAAGGTGGTCGGGGACAAGCAGACCACGACCAACCTGCGCTACAAGCACGGCCGCAACCTGAACTATGAACCGCGCGAGGTCCTGGCCTTCCGGGATCCCCGGGAGGCGGGCCTGCCTGTGCCGACGGTCAATTCGTCGTTCATATTTGCCAAGGAGGACAGCTTCCTTTGCTATCCGAACAATTACAACTACTACGTCAACTATTACCGGAATACTTTCCAGCACGGCGGAGTCAGCCTGGAAGAAATGATCGTGCCGGTGATACGCATGCAGAGCAAATAAGGCAGGTGGCGCATCGCGGAACGGGTAATCCCCCAGCGAGTACCTGCTCCCCGGGGCCCGGTGATGTGGATAATAAGTGGATCAAAACGGGTCCATTCGCCGCCATCTTTCTATTTTTGTCCCATGAAGTATACGGCATCCACGCTTGAGAAACTGGAAGCGATTGTTGAGCAGGCGGGCTATGTGCTGCGCTACGAGCGGGGCACCTTTCAGAGCGGTTACTGCATCCTGGAGCAAAAGAGGGTGGTTGTGCTGAATAAATTCCTGCAGACCGAGGGACGCATCAATACGCTCGTCGACCTGATTCCCCAACTCGATATCGACCCCCTTACCCTGACCGAGGAGGCCCGCAAGCTGTACCAGGAAATCATCTCCCGCCTCGAAACCCAGGATAACGGCGCGGAATAATCCGTTCCGGGCCGCCGGCTGTTGGCCGCAAGACCGACAAACTGTAGCTTTGGCGGGTGGCAGGATCTTCGCTCACCATAAACTTTCTGGGAACCGGAACCAGCAGCGGGGTGCCGATGATCGGCTGCGATTGCGAGGTGTGTGCCTCGCCGGACCCGCGGGACAAGCGGCTGCGGTCCAGTATCCTGGTGTGTTCCGCGAAAACCACCCTGGTCGTGGACACGGGACCGGATTTTCGGTTCCAGATGCTCCGGGCCCAGGTAAGGCACCTGGACGCCGTCCTGTTTACCCACCCGCACCGGGACCACATCGCAGGCCTGGATGACGTACGGGCCTATAATTTTTTTTCCGGCAGGCCGATGGACGTGTACGCCGATTCCCTGACCGAAGCCGCCCTGCGCCGGGATTTTTATTACGCCTTTTCTGATACCAAGTACCCGGGAGTCCCGGAACTGGAACTGCACACCATTACCCCCGAACCCTTCCGCGTGGGAGACATCCCTGTCACGCCGGTCCTGGTCTGGCACCTGAAAATGCCGGTCTACGGGTTCCGGTTCGGTTCTTTCGCCTATATCACGGATGCCAACCGGATTGATGAGACCGAGAAGGCGAAGCTGCGGGGTACCCGTGTCCTGGTCGTGAACGCGCTGCGCAAACAGCAGCATATATCCCATTTCAGCCTGGGGGAGGCCATTGACCTGGTTCGCGAACTGGAAATACCCGCCGCGTACTTTACCCATATTTCCCACCAGCTGGGCCGGCACGGAGAAGTCAGCGCGGAACTTCCCTCCGGCATGCACCTGGCCTATGACGGCCTGGAGCTTGCGGTCTGAACCGCCGCAGGGGCGGGCGCCGTTTGCTAACATTTGTTAGTTTAATCTTTTTTTTCGTTACTTTTGAACGGCCCTTACCGATCGCCGGACAAGTTGCTTGCCTTTGCGGGATCGTGGGGATACATTCCTGGTGCCACAGCACGTGTTGTGGCACCTTTTTTAACCGTCACCCTTTTAAGCCAATGATCATGAACTTTCAATCCGATGAGCTGACCCGCCAGGTAGCTGCCACGGCGCGGGATTTCGCCAACCAGCATATCCGCCCGCACGTGATGGAATGGGATGAGTCCCAGCATTTTCCCCGCGAGCTCTTCGAGGCTATGGGCCGGCTGGGCCTGATGGGGGTGCTGGTACCGGAAACCTACGGCGGCGCGGGCCTGGGCTATTTTGAATACAAGGCCGTCATCGAGGAGATCGGCCGGGTCTGCGGGGCCATCGGCCTCAGCCTGGCCGCGCATAATTCCCTCTGCACGGGGCATTTGCTGCTCTTTGGCAGCGAAGCGCAAAAACGAACCTATCTGCCCAGGCTGGCCAGCGGCCAGTGGATCGGCGCCTGGGGGCTGACGGAACCCAATACGGGAAGCGATGCGGGTAACATGCGCTGCACCGCTGTACGGGACGGCGGGGACTGGATACTGAACGGTACGAAGAGCTGGATTACGCACGGGCAAAGCGGAGACCTCGCCGTCGTGGTCTGCCGCACCGGGGAGCCCCGGACCAGCGGCAATGCCACGGCCTTTTTGGTGGAGCGGGGAACCCCGGGATTCCGCGGCGGCAAAAAGGAAAATAAACTGGGCATGCGCGCCAGCGAGACGGCCGAGATGATATTCGACCAGTGCCGGGTGCCCGATGCCAACCGGCTGGGCGAAGTGGGGGATGGGTTCCGCCAGGCCCTCAAAGTGCTGGATGGCGGACGTATTTCGATCGCCTCCCTGTCCCTGGGGATTGCCCGCGGGGCCTATGAGGCGGCCCTGCAGTATGCCCAGCAGCGCCAGCAGTTCGACCGGCCTATCGCCCAGTTCCAGGGGATCGCCTTCAAACTGGCGGACATGGCCACGGAAATCGAGGCCGCCGACCTGCTGACCCTGCAGGCCTGTGACCTGAAGGTCCGGGGCGGCTACGTGACCACGGCCTCGGCCATGGCCAAGTACTATGCCAGCGAAGTGGCGGTCCGGGTAGCCACGGATGCCGTCCAGGTATTCGGAGGCTATGGGTACACCAAGGATTTCCCCGTGGAAAAATATTACCGCGATGCCAAGCTTTGCACCATCGGCGAAGGGACCAGTGAAATTCAGAAGCTGGTTATCTCCCGGGATGTGCTGCGCTGAGCTGCCCGCGGCTACCGCACTTCCTGCATATCCACGAGGCGTTTGTAATACCCGTTCAGTGCCATGAGCTGCTCGTGGTTGCCCCGCTCCACGATGCGGCCTTTCTGCAGGACAATGATCTCATCGGCATGCCGGATCGTACTGAGCCGGTGGGCGATGACCAGGCTGGTCCGGTTGCGCATCATCTTGTTGATGGCGTCCTGCACGAGGCGCTCGCTCTCGGTATCGAGCGAGGACGTGGCTTCGTCCAGGATGAGGATGGGCGGATTCTTCAATACCGCCCGGGCGATGGTGAGCCGTTGTTTTTCCCCGCCGCTGAGTTTGGAACCCCGGTCCCCGATATTGGCCTGGTACCCGCCTTCCTTTTTCAGGATGAAATCATGCGCGTTGGCAATTTTGGCCGCCGCAACGATCTGTTCCCCGGTAGCTTCGGGATAGCCCAGGGCGATATTGGCGGCAATGCTGTCGTTGAACAGGATCGGCTCCTGCGTCACGATGCTCATCTGGCTCCGTACCGAATGCAGGGCATACTCGCGGATGTTGACGCCGTCGATCAGGACCTGCCCGGCGGTGACATCATGGAACCGGGGAACCAGGTCGGCCAGGGTGGATTTGCCGGCGCCGGAGGAACCGACCAGGGCCACGGTTTTGCCTTTTTCAATGACCAGGTTGATGTCATCCAGGATAATCTGGTCCTCGTAGGCGAATCGGACCCCCCGGAACTCGATGGACTCCCGGAAACGCTCCAGCAGGCGGCCCCCGGGATTTTCATCCACGGTCACGGGCGTACGCAGGACTTCCTCGATGCGGCCTATGGCGGCTGATCCTTTCTGCATATTGGAAAAGGAGGTCGACAGGGTCTTTACGGGCGTAATCACGTTATAGAAAAGGGCCAGGTACGTAAGAAAAGTGGACGCATCCAGGGCAATACGGTGACCGAGTACCAGCTGTCCGCCGAACCACAGGATCCCGGCGAAGACCAGCACCCCGAGAAATTCCGACATGGGGGAAGCCAGGTCGCGGCGCTGGCTGATCCGGTTCTTCGCCCGGTATAGTTCCTCGTTGATTCCGTCAAAGCGGTCCCGTAGCATGGACTCTACATTGAAGGCCTTGATGACCCGCAGCCCGTTCAGGGTCTCGTCCAGTACGGAAAGGGACTCGCCCTGCCGTATGGCCGCTTCACTGGACTGGCGTTTCAGGGCCCGCGAGATCCTGCCCAGGATGAAGCCGATCACCGGGATGGACACCAGGATGACCAGGGTAAGTTCCGTGCTCAGGAAAAAAAGCCCTGCGAACGTGAACAGGATGGTCAGCGGGTCGCGGATCCATCCTTCCAGGGTGCTCACTACGCTGGTTTCCACTTCGGCTACGTCATTACTCATGCGACTCATCAGGTCGCCCTTTCGTTTTTCCGTAAAGTAGCCGATCGGCAGCCGCAGGATCTTGTGGTACAGTTCGGCACGAAGGGTATTGACGATCCGGTTTTTGAGCGGGTTTAGCACGTAATAGGACAGGTACAAAAAAAGATTTTTCAGAAAGATGGTCAGCACGATCAGCACGCAGATGATGGCCAGGGCCCCGACCGGGGTAAGGTGCTGGACCTGGCTGAGAAGCAGCTGCCGCAGGCTTTCCATGGCCGGATTGCTGGCCGGCTTGAGGAAGGCGCTCTCGTTCCCCTTGAAGATCAGGTCGAAAAAGGGCGAAAGCATCCCGAATGAGGCCAGCGAGAAGATGATGGATAAAACAATGAACAGGAAATATAGAAATATCGATCCCTTATAGTCCTTCAGGTAGCCGAAAATCCTGGAATATTTCTTCATGAAACCGATTGAATGCCTTAAACCCGGCAAAGTAAGTAATTTTACAAGGAATAAACCGATCGATTATGCAGGAGGGAAAAAGACAGAAGCAGGTGGCCGGCCTGATCCAGCAGGAAATGAACGGCATTTTTCAGCGGCTCGGCCTGGCCATGCTGGAAGGAGGTATGGTATCCATTTCATCGGTCAAGGTGACCCCGGACCTGCTGGAGGCCCGGATCTACCTCAGCTTTTACCAGGTACCTGACACCCGGTCCGCCCTGAAGAAAATCGAGGAGCGGGCCTGGGAGATCAAAAAGGAACTGGCGGCCGCGGTACGCCAGCAACTGCGGCGCATCCCGGAAATCAAATATTTTGTGGATGACACGCTGGACCATGTCTTCCGTATGGAAGAATTGTTCAAACAGATCGAGGCCCAGAAACAGAAGCCAGCGGGCAACGAATAATCAATCACCCGTCAAATAGCAGGACCTTGAACCTTTCCCGGAAGTTTGCCTGGCGCTATTTCAAGGCCAGGAAGTCTACCAACGCCATCAACATCATTGCCTGGATCAGCATCGCGGCCATAACGATCGGCACGGCGGCCCTGATCCTGGTGCTTAGCGTGTTCAACGGTTTCGAGGGATTGGTTAAGTCGCTGTATTCCTCCTTCTATACCGACCTCAAGGTATTTCCCGGCAGCGGGAAGGTCATGACCATCACACCCGCCCAGCTGCAGCAGCTGCGGGGCCTGTCCGGGGTGCGGAATTTCTCGCTGGTCGTGGAGGAGAAGGCGCTGTTGCAAAACGGCGAATATCAATCGGTCGTCTACCTGAAAGGCGTGGATGGCAATTACCGCTATGTCACCGGCGTGGCACGCAGCCTCGTCAAAGGGGCCTTTACGCTCGGTACCGGTGACGCGCCATCCCTGGTTCTGGGGGCCGGCATTGAGAATGCCGTAGGCGTACAGGCGGATCGCAACCTGCTGCCCCTGTTTGTCTACCTGCCCCGCCGCAGCGGGGAGGCACAGCTCGATCCCATGCAATCCATCAGCATGGATACCATCACCACCTCGGGCACCTTTGTAATCCAGCAGGACTTTGATAACAAGTATGCGATCACCAACCTGGATTTCATGCGGCGCATGCTGGGCCTGGGGCCGCAGGAATACAGCGGGCTGGAAATCGCCCTGGGGGATCCCGGCCAGGCGGACCGGATGAAACCGGCGGTCGAGAAGCTGTTCCCGCCGGACCGGTACAAGGTGCAGACGCGGTATGAGCAAAACCAGGGCCTTTATTCGGTCATGGGTACGGAAAAATGGGTGATCTATGCCGTGCTTTCCCTGATCCTGGTCGTGGCTGCCTTTAATATCATCGGGGCCCTGACCATGCTGGTCCTGGAGAAGGAAAAGGATATTGCGGTGCTGCATGCCCTGGGCGGCAGCCGGGGGTTTATCCAGCGGATCTTTCTCAGCGAAGGCCTGCTGCTGGCCATCGCCGGCGGCCTGCTGGGCATGGTGATCGCCCTGGTCATATCCTACCTGCAGATCCGCTACAAACTCATTCCCCTGGCAGGCGGCACCTTCCTGATTGACTATTTTCCGGTAAAACTCAAATGGAGTGATTTTCTGCTGGTGGGATCCACGGTCCTGGTGATCGCCCTGCTGGCATCCTGGCTGCCAGCCCGCAAGGCGGCCGCCGGCCAGCTATCGCTGCGCGCCGAATAGTTCGTCGCGCAGGCGATGGGTATTTGCTTGGGCTAAAAAGGGTTTCCCGGGGTTCGTATCCGGCCGGCGGGAATTGATTCAATAGTCTCCGAGCGTCTCAGGCAACTGGGCCAGTGCCCGCTTCAGCTGCTCATCATTGGGAGCCACGCCGTGCCAGGTATGGTCATTTTCCATGAAATCCACGCCCTTGCCCATCACGGTATGCATGAGGATGGCAATGGGCTTTTTCTGGCCCACCAGGCCGCGGGCCTGGTTCAGCGTAGCCAGGACTTCATCCATGTCATTGCCGTTCATTTCCAGGGTGGCCCATCCGAAGGCTTCAAACTTGGTGCGGATATTCCCCAGGCTCATCACCCGGTCGGTGGGACCGTCAATCTGTTGTCCGTTCCAGTCGATGGTGGAGATCAGGTTGTCCACCTGGTGGTGGGCCGCAAACATTACGGCTTCCCATACCTGGCCTTCATCCAGTTCCCCATCCCCGTGCAGGGAAAACACCAGTTCGCTTTCCCCGTTAAGTCTCTTGGTCAGCGCGGCGCCGATGGCTACGCTCATGCCCTGGCCCAGGGAGCCGGTGGCAATGCGTATGCCGGGCAGGTGTTCATGGGTGGCGGGGTGCCCCTGAAGCCGGGAATTGATCCGGCGGAAGGTGGCCAGTTCCTGGGTCGGAAAATAGCCGCTGCGGGAAAGTGCCGCATAATACACCGGGGAAATATGGCCATTGGACAGCACAAACACATCCTCACCACGGGCATTCATGTCGAAGGCGGGCCGGTGCTTCATCACGTTAAAATAAAGGGCCGTGAAAAAGTCGGCACATCCCAGTGAACCGCCCGGGTGGCCGCTGTTGGCACCATGCACCATGCGCAGGATGTCCCGGCGAAGCTGGGTGGCGATCCGACGGAGTTCCTCGGGGGATTTTTTGTTGCTGTCCATTAAACTTGGGAGGATTTTTAAATTCCAAAGGCAATATTGCGCTGCAAAATTGCAATCTTTTTCAATATGAATCACGGAGTTCCAAAATTTGGGAGCCAGACCGTGTTTTTACGGACCCGCCTATGTATTTTGACCGGGCTGGAAATAAAGTAGATATATTACTACAAAATTTATCGTCTAACGATTACATTTGTGTCACAAACCTCGCTGAATGCTTGATGTAATTTTGACCGGATCCGTCGCTTTTTTTATCACCTTTCTGGCGATTCCGGTGGTGATGCAGGTGGCGGAGATCAAAAAATTATACGACATACCCGATCAGCGGAAATTACACAAGCAGCCGATTCCTTCCCTGGGGGGCATCGCCATTTTCGCGGGGTTCCTGCTGGCTTCCCTGCTCTCCATTTCCGCCTTTAATAATCCTGAATTTCAATACTTTTTTGCCGCAGCCTTCGTCATTTTTTTACTGGGACTGAAAGATGACCTGGTCATCCTGTCCGCCACCAAAAAGATTGCCGGCCAGCTGGTGGCTACGGCCATCCTGGTACACCTGGGAGGTATCCGGCTGACCAGCATGCACGGCTTGTTCGGTTTCCAGGAAGTGCCCGAGGCCTTCAGCCTGGCCCTTTCCTACCTGACGATTATCGTGGTAATGAATTCGTTCAACCTGATCGACGGGGTGGATGGCCTGGCAGGCTCCCTGGGTATCATGACCATGCTGGTATTCGGGATTTATTTTTTCCTGGCTGAGGAGCCGGCCTATTCGCTGCTGGCGTTTGCCCTGGCCGGCAGCCTGCTGGCCTTCTTGATTTTCAATCACCACCCGGCCAAGATTTTTATGGGTGACTCCGGGTCCCTGATGATCGGACTGGTCAGTGCCATCCTGGTCATCCGGTTTATCAACCTGGCGGATTCACCGGGTGCGCTGGTACCCGTTGGTTCTTCGGTGGCCGTGGGTTTTGCGGTGCTGATGGTGCCCCTTTTTGACACCCTGCGCGTATTCAGCATCCGGATCTTTAAAGGGATTTCTCCTTTTACCCCTGACCGGAACCATATTCACCACCTGATGATCGACCGCGGCATGAACCCGCCTGCGGTTACCCTTTCCTGTTTGGCAATCAACCTGCTTTTCCTGACGGCGGCCTTCCTGCTGAAGGGTATGGGGGCAACCAACCTGCTGCTGATCCTGCTGGGTATCGGTTTTGCCGGACTGGCAACCTTCTACCTGCGCCGCCCGCGTCGCCAGCTGGTGGTGGCCAAGCGCCTGGATACCGCGTCGGTCAAGGCCGATTATAAGGCGCCTTCCAAACTGGTCGCCCTGACCAAAGAATCTGCGGTGGCCGAAAAGAACTGAATCATCCGGGATTCAGGCCTTCTTTTTTATACAATTATTACCTGTTTCATTAGCTTTGCCTCGCTTAAATCAATATCTATGGCAGAAGATTTCTCCGCTGTCTTTGCCAGCGCTGAATCCCAGATGAACAAGGCCATCAGCCACCTGGAGTCCGAGCTGGTCAAAATCCGGGCTGGCAAGGCCAATCCCCAGATGATCGACGGTATCGTGGTAGATTATTATGGTTCGCCCGTTCCGATCAGCCAGGTAGGGAATATCAGCGTGCTGGACGCCCGAACCCTGAGCATCCAGCCCTGGGAAAAAAATATGCTTCAGCCCATTGAACGCGCCATCATCGCATCCAATATCGGGATTACCCCCCAGAATGACGGAAACCTGATCCGCCTGTTCCTGCCACCCCTGACCGAAGAACGGCGCCGGGAACTGGTCAAGAAATGCCACGGGGAAGCCGAACACTCCAAAGTGGCCATCCGTAATATCCGCCGCGATACCATTGAGCAAATCAAGAAGTTGCAGAAGGGAGGGATGAGTGAGGATGCCGCCAAGGACGCCGAAAAGGATGTCCAGCAGATGACCGACCGCTTCATTGGCCTGGTGGACAAACACCTGGTCAGCAAGGAAAAGGAGATCATGTCCGTCTGAGCCGGCCCTTTTTCTGCGCCCGGCCCCCCTTTTTCATGCGGCCTTCCTTTACGTGCATATTGCTTTCCGCAGCCTGCGGCCGTTGGGCTGCGTATCATTTTCTGGCCAGGTAGACTCCCGCCAGGATGATGCCCAGGCAGGTGACCGTATACCAGCCGACCGCCTCCCCGTATATCACCCCCCACCATACCGCGACCAGGGGAATGCCATAGGCTACCAGGGAGGCAAACAATCCGCCTCCCCGTTTGATCAGCATATAAAAGAGGAGGGTAGCCACGGCCGTACCGCCGAAACCCAGCAGGCAGGCGGCCCCGGCAGCCTGCCGGATAACAGGGTCTCCCATGGGCAGCTGGAAAAAACCTTCCCAGGCCAGCAGCAGGCCGGCCGGCAGGGCCATCAGGGATACCGAAATGGTTGCCACATGGACCGGGCGCAGGGAGGGGAGATAGTGACTGACCAGGTTAATGTTGATGCCGTAAGACAGGGTGGCCACCAGGATAAGGGATCCATAGATCAGGTTATCCAGATGCACATGGTCACGCAGCATGAGCAGGCACAGGCCGGCGAAGCCGGTCAGGACACCCAGTACCTGGTTTTTATATGTATGGTCTCCGAAAACCAGGACGCCCAGGAGAATGACGCAAAGGGGGGTCAGGGAGTTCAGGATACCGGCCAGGGAGCTGTCCAGGTTATGGGCGATGGCCGTCGCATAGAGAATGGCGGGCAGCAGGTTGCCGAACAGGCCGGTGACAAACAGCAGGGGCAACTGCCTGGCGGACACGTGGCGCAGGTGCAGGACCGCGAAAGGAAGCAATACCAGGCTTGCTGAGAATATCCGCAGGGCGGCGATCTGGGTGCCCGAAAGCGCGTCCTTGCTGATCTTCATCAGGATGAAGGAGCTGCCCCAGATCAGGCAGAGGGCAATAAACAGGGTCCATTGTATCCATTTGTCCCGCATGGTAGGTCCGTTGGTAAGCCAGCAGTCCCCGGAGGGCCGGAGCCGAGTTCCGCAAAATAGTTATCTTGTTGGTGTTTACAAGATAACCGACCATGGCAAAAATAAAACTTGCGGATATATCCACCCGCGCACCCAAGGACCTGGATAAGGAAAAGACCAAAAGTAAAACCGTGGAAATCCTGGCCGAGCTGGATGAACTGCAGAACCTGTTGTATGCGGAATCCAAGCATTCCGTGCTGATTGTCCTGCAGGGACTGGATGCCGCCGGCAAGGACGGCCTGATCCGGAACGTATTCGGCAAGCTGAATCCCCAGGGCGTGGCCGTCACCTCGTTCAAGGTCCCTACCCCCGAGGAGCTGGCTCACGATTTCCTGTGGCGTGTCCACCAGCACACGCCCGGCCGGGGCATGATGCACCTGTTCAACCGCTCCCATTACGAAGACATCCTGGTCACCCGCGTGCACAAATGGTGCGATGACGAGACGGCCCGCCGGCGTATGCAGGCCATCAATGATTTTGAGCGCCTGCTCATGCAGCACAACAACACGCATATCCTGAAATTCTACCTGCACGTCTCACACCAGGAACAGTTAAAGCGCCTCCAGGACCGGATAAAGGATCCGACCAAGCAATGGAAGTACAATGAGAACGATTTTACCGAATCCGGTCTCTGGGATATTTACAGGCAGATGTACGAGGATTGCTTCGAAAACTGCAACGAATCGCCCTGGACCATCGTTCCGGCCGACCAGAACTGGTATAAGGACTTTGTCGTGGCCAGTGCCCTGCGCGACCTGCTGAAAGGGCTGGATATGAAATACCCGGGTATGAAAAAATAACGGTCCGCCCCCCGCGCCGATTGCGGGGAAATCGCTATATTCATTAACCAATTCACCAAAAAATACTTTTTATGGGAATGCTTAAGGAATTCAAGGATTTTGCCCTGAAAGGGAACGTCGTGGACCTGGCGGTAGCCGTTATCATCGGCGGCGCATTCGGGGCTATCGTCTCCTCACTGGTGGATGATGTCATCACGCCCCTGCTGCTGACTCCTGCCTTAAAGGCCGCCAATGTGGCGGATCTCGACAAACTGACCTGGGGAGCCGTCAAATACGGCGTGTTCCTCAGTGCGGTGATCAAATTTGTTATCATCGCCTTCATCCTGTTCCTGATGGTCAAAGCCATGAACGGCCTGAAGAAAAAACAGCAGGCAGCCCCGCCTCCCACGCCGGAGGATATCACCCTGCTGCGTGAGATCCGCGACGCCCTGAAAAAATAGTACTTGCCTTTCCCATCGGGCAGGCCGGACTTTCCTGCTGCCTGCCCGTTTAATACCTTTCTATGAAACAAGTCATGCTGCTTACTGCCAGCCTGCTGATGCTGGCGGTTGCCCGGCCCCAGGACCCTACCGTGAAACAACTGCAGGCCGATGCGTCCCGGTCCATCACCAAGGACCCGAACGACA
Source organism: Chitinophagaceae bacterium (assembly GCA_035549175.1). Lineage (GTDB taxonomy): Bacteria > Bacteroidota > Bacteroidia > Chitinophagales > Chitinophagaceae > DASTSN01. The sequence continues at coordinate 35,056 of DASZRL010000092.1, forward strand.
CCCTGCCGAAAATCTGGAAGACGGGCGGCCTGTTTACCCTCAACGTAGCCCAGGGGACCCTGACCAACTGGGTAGGCGGGGGAGACAAATTCTCCCTGTCCGCCGTGTCCTTTCTCAACCTGTATGCCTACTATAAGAAGGGCCGGCATGCCTGGGACAATACCCTTGACCTGGGCTATGGGATCGTCAATACGACCAGCCTGGGCAGGCGGAAGAGTGACGACCGGATCGACCTGCTGTCCAAATACGGGTACCAGCTAGCCCCCAAGTGGTATGCCAGCGCCCTGTTCAACCTGCGGACGCAGTTTGCCAACGGCTACTCCTATAGCAAGGACAGTATAGGCAGGGACGTAAAGACCCTTACCTCGGCTTCCTTTGCCCCGGCCTATATTCTGCTGTCCCTGGGTATGAATTTCAAACCCGTGGATTATTTTTCCGTGTTCATATCGCCGCTTACCCAGCGATGGACCATCGTGTCCAACTCCGTGCTTTCCGCCGAGGGGGCGTATGGGGTAATACCCGGCGAGCGGTCCCGGAGCGAACTGGGCGCCTTCCTGACGGCCAGTTTCAGCAGGGAGATTGCCAAGAACATGGTCTATACTTCGCGGCTGGACCTGTTTTCCAATTACCGCAATGACCCCCAGAACGTGGATCTTTATTTCACCAATGTGCTGGCGATGAAGGTCAACAAGATCATTTCCGCCAATATCAACCTGGACATGATTTACGACAATAATGCCATCGCGCGCCTGCAGGTTCGCCAGTTGCTGGGGGTGGGCCTGTCCGCCAAATTCTGATTGAATATTTCGTTACTTTTGCCCGTCCCGCGCCCCCTCGTCACCCGGACGGCGGGACTTCTTTTTTATGTGTTAAACCGGTATGCACTGTGAATACTTCCTACCAGATCAAACTCCCCCAGTTCGAAGGCCCCTTTGACCTGCTGCTGTTTTTCATCGAGCGCGATGAACTGGATATCTACAATATTCCCATTACCCGGATCATCAACGATTTCCTGGCCTATATCCATTCCCAGGAATCGCTCAACATTGAGCTGTCCAGCGAATTCATCCTGTTCGTTTCCACCCTGATGCGCATCAAGGCGAAAATGCTGCTTCCCCGCAAGGAGCTGGATGCGCAGGGTAACGAGATTGATCCCCGCCAGGAACTGGTCAACAAGATCCTGGAATACAAGCGGTTCAAGGAAGCGTCCGCCCAGATGGCGGAGATGGAGGCGATGCGCATGCTGATGGTGAAGCGGGGCAATATCCAGCGGGAACTGGCCAGTATCGGCGAAGAGTCCGGGGAAGGCACCGAGATCCAGCAAATCACGCTTTTCAAGCTGATGAAGGCCTTCGAACGGGCGATCCAGCGGTACAGCGACCGGGTCAACAAACCGGTGCATACCGTGGTACGCTACAATTATACCATAGAAGCGAGCCGGGAACAGTTGCTTGACATGGCCAGCCGCGAAAAGAACCTTTCCTTCGAGAAACTCTTCGAGCATGCGGAGAACCGTGTGCACGCCATTTTCCTGTTCCTGTCCCTGCTGGAACTGGTGCAACAGAAATACCTGACCATCCTGATCGGGGAAGGCCGCAATAACTTCATCCTGGAATTCATTGAACCGGAAAACAGGCCGGTGGAAGAAGCAGAAAACCAACCACAATAACCTAAAATCAGATTACGTATGAAACGTTCCGCAACCGCCAACTGGCAGGGTACCGGCAAGGACGGGAAAGGCAAGGTAGGGGTGCAGTCCGGTGTGCTCCAGGACACGCAGTATTCCTACAAATCCCGTTTTGAGGAAGGGATCGGCACCAACCCGGAAGAACTGATCGCCGCCGCCCACGCCGGCTGCTTCAGCATGAAACTGAGCTTTGTTCTGAATGCGGCAGGCTTTACCGCCGAGAATATTGACACGCAGTGCACCATAACGCTCGATAACGGTGCGATTACGGCCAGCCACCTGGTGGTGAAGGCCCGCGTGCCCGGCATCGATGCCGCCAAGTTCGCCGAATGTGCCGCCGACGCCAAGGCTAACTGCCCGGTGAGCAAACTGCTCCAGGCCGAGATTTCGATGGAAGCCAGCCTGGCCTGATTCGCCGCGCCGCCGCTGAGTAAGCCATTACGGGCTCTTTCCGAGCCGTAATGGCTTTTTTAGTTACCGGCGGCGCAGGGCCGGTACCTGCCTCCAGACCCGGGTGGCGGACCTTAGTCAATGGCGAAGGCAAACAGGAGCATGCCTCCCATGGGCCCCGACATGCTGCTGTAGTCCATCATGGTGAAGGCATATTCTCCTCTGGGCAGGGATTTATCCACGCTCAGTTCCCAGTACCCGTCGCGGATTTTGCGGACACTGAACGTGTATTTGTCGCTGGATTGGATACGGTGACTGGAAAAGGGCAGGGCGCCCGGGCTCTTCTGCAGGAGGACCTTGCGCTGGCCCTTGCCCACCTCGGTCCGGTACAGGGAAATCATATTCTGCGGATCGTTCATGGACCCCATGGTAGGCATCATGGAAGGGTCCACGCCGTTGGCCCGCATCATGGAATCCGACTGTGCCGACTTGCCGCCGCCGGCTGCCCCGGTGGAATAGACGAAGGACAGGTGGTCCCCGCTGTTAAAGCGGACCGGCGACTTTTCCCCCTCGATGGTATATCCGTTTTCCGACCCGCCAATCCCGCCGAACTTGGTCTTGGTTTCCATTTTCGAAATATTTTTCTCCAGCCGGACCAGGCTGTAGGTTCCCTCTTTTTTGAGCAGCCAGATTTCATTGCTGAATTCCGGGTCCGGGTAGGTCTGGGCGGTTGCACCCAATACCAGGGAGGACGCGAGCAGGGTAAGCCACCAGGTTTTCATTGTGTTTTCTTTTTTGAGGAGGATTGTCCGAACGTCCAGCCGGCAAACAGCTGGACCACATTATTGCGGGCGTCGGCGGAACTGAACGAAGGCGGCTGCCCGGTAGCCAGGTCCTTGTAGAGTTTGCCCAGGCTGATGTTGTACCGGGCCCCGATCAGCAGACCCAGCACGGGATGGATTTCAACGCCCGCCCCGAACCCGTAATCGAAGCGATTATAGTAGCTCATTACGGATCCGGGGGTGTTCGGCGGTCCGTTGCCCTGGGCGCTGTCGGCTTTGGCGTTGAGCAGCAGGGCCATCTGGGCGCCGAGCTGCACTTGCACGAAATGGGTGATATTGATCCCCATCAGCTGGGGCAGGATAAGGTAGTCGAGGTTTACGTGCCCGGTATTCGATCCGGTCTGAAAGTTGTACCCTTGCCGCGAGAAGATGAGTTCGGTGCGCGAGCTGAGGATTTTTTTGGACGGGGGTGCCAGGAATAGGCCTGCCATAAATCCCGTCCGGTTGGAACTGGTCAGGGAAGAGGCGTTGGTTACGTTCGCGAAATTAAGGCCGGCCTTGATCCCGATCCCCTGGGCACCCAGGGAGAGACTTCCCAGTACCAGCCAGCTGAAAAGGAGAGGTCGCATACGCTGTTTTCAGGAAAATTGGGTAAAATCCGGAAGCCACGCAATAGAACAAAAGTTAGGCAGGCCCGTCACTCATCCCCCTCCAGGGGGCTTACCCGGACCTCAAAGCCGTTGCGTTCATCGCCGCCCTGCTTGAGCACCTGTTCTTCGGGCTTCGCCTCAAACTGGAGGACCAGCGGCACAGCCAGGATGGGCATTCCGGGTACGGTCAGGCCGGGCTGGCCGCCACAGGGATCGATGCTCATGCCGGAAATCATCCCGAAGTTGCGGATAAAATAGATGGTGACGGTGGCAAAGGGTTTCTGGGGAGGATTGGCAGGCTGCACGTCGATTCGCGCCGCCCCGGCAATATTGACCGGACCGATGTTTCCCCCGGGATTGACTTCCCGCAGGTTACAGGGGCAGGATTTCACGTCCAGCCGGTAGTTCATGTTCTGGATGTCCTGCACCCGGCTGCGGCTCCCGTTGAGTTGCAGGACGCAGGTGGAGGTGTCCAGGGCTGTGATGACGCAGCCAAGGGTGTTCTGGGTATTGTGGCCGGAAACGGTGATCAGGAAGGAATGATCTACAATGGTGACGTAGCTGACCAGTTTCAGGCGCGTGAACCGCGTGCCGTTCAGCGTGAAGTTGGCATGGGCCTCCACCGACACGGCCACCGGGTTGCGGTCCGGGACGGAACCCGGTGCGGTGAACTGCAGGGCATTGCCCGACACACCGGTGACGGTTCCTGTGGCGGCGCTGCCTCCGCGCACCCCGTCTACATAGGTGCCCAGGGACAGGTGCGTGGGCAGGCTTTCCCCGGTGAGGACGGTGCCACCGCCCGGGGTGGGTACCCCGGTGCAGATGATCTGCATCGGCAGCCGTTTTCCCACTTTGACGGTAGCCCGGGAAGGTGTCAGGGTAAAGGCATCGAAATAACTCCAGTGGCTGAAATGGGTGATGAGCCCGGAGATCGTCATGGCTGCGCTGTCCAGGACCGTGTTTTCGAGGCGGTACCACTGTCCGGTTTCATCCTGCCAGGCGATGCCCCGCAGCTGCGGCGTGATCCAGGGACTTTCGCGGCGGGTATAATGGAAAATAAGCTGCAGCGGTCTGGCAAAGTTCACTCCGGAAGGCAGCAGTGCATAGGTGGGTGGTCCGCCCGGGTTCAGGGTATTTTCCACCGGCTGGATACTGATGGTGGTCCGGGAGCCCAGGGCTCCCTCGGGGATGACCAGTTCCAGCCGGCCGTCCTGGGAATGCAGCCGGCCGCCCTCCCGGCTGAACCGGGCGGACACCTTCTCACCGGCGGCCTTGCCGATGGCTGTCCGGGTGGGTGCCTGAATGATCGGAATGGAATCATCCTGGGCCAGCAGGGTGGAGCTGACCTGCAGGAGGAAAAGAACGGCCGCGAATTTCATGCTGCGCGCATTTAGGGATGGTGAAAATAGGCGGGCGGGCAGTCCGGTGCAATAGAACGAAAGTTAACGGTGTCGCAGGCCTTCACCGCTTGCGGAAGGCCTTGTTGAGCGCCTCGGTGCGGTTCTGCACGTGGAGCTTCTCATAAATGTTGTGTATATGCTGGCGGACGGTATTGGTAGAGATATGCAGCTTTTCGGCGATCTCCTTGTAAAGCAGCCCGCGTGCCAGCCATTGCAGGATTTCATGTTCACGCTGGCTTAACCCGCTGGACGCAGCGGGATCCGGTTCACCCTCCCGCGCCCCCTCCCGGAACATGGTGACCAGTTTGCGGGCAATATTGGCGCTCATCGGCGAGCCGCCTTCCTGTAATTCCCGGAGGGCCTCCGTGAGGTGGAGCAGCCCCGTGTTTTTCAGCAGGTACCCGGAGGCACCGGCCTTGAGGGCCTCGAATACCTTTTCGTCATTCTCGTATACGGTAAACATCATGAACTGGGTCCCGGGGCAGAGGGGCCTTACCTGGCGGATGCATTCTATCCCGCTCATCCCGGGCAGGTTGATGTCCATGATCACGATATCGGGTTGCAACCGGGGAAGTTCCTGCAGGGATTCCTCCGCCGTACGGAAACTGCCGGCAATGCGGAAGTCCGGGCTGAGCCCGAGGAAGCCGGCCAGGCCGCTTCTGACTTCGTCGAGATCTTCCACGATCACAAGAGAAATGGCCATATCGCGCGTTGATCAGGTTGAAAATAAGGTGCGGAGGCCTGCGGGCCAATAGTACAAAAGTTAGCCCGGCAGCGGGACCGACAGGCTGACCTCCGTACCCGCGGACGCTGTCACCTGCAGGACGCCTCCGATTTCCTGGATCCGCCGCCGCATATTGGACAGCCCGTTGCGGAACGGTCGGACCTCTGCGGGGTTGAACCCGGTACCGTCATCCCGGATCAGGATATCCAGGGTCCTTCCCGCCCGTACCAGGATCTCGACCCGGGAGGCCCGGGCATGCTTGACGACGTTATGCAGCGCCTCCTTGACCGTCAGGTAGATATTGCGCCGGAACTCGCCGCTCACGAAATGTTCGGCTTGTAAATCCGGCTGGTCGACCCGGCACGCGATGCCGTGCTCCGACAGGTATTCCACCGCATAGGACCGCGTGTAGGCGAGCAGGTCGCTCAGCGAATCGTTTTTTTCATTGAGGGCCCACACGATTTCTCCCATCTTGTCGATCATTTCGTGGGAATATTCGCGGATCCGGTTGATGTCTTCTTCGATGGGCTCCTGCTGCTGTTTTTTGAGGCCGATCGTTTCGCTGAGAAATTTAATCCGGGATAGCCCGGCGCCCAGGTCGTCATGCATGTCGGTGGCGATACGCGTCCGTTCCCGTTCGATCGCCTGCCGGCGCTCATAGGCGAGTTGCCGCTTCCGCAGGGAAGCCCGCAGGTACCAGCGCAGCAGGAAAAAACCCGCCGCGAGGACCAGGCCAGCCGCCAGCAGCCGGAACCAGGTCGTCTGCCAGAATGCCCGCCTGATGGTAAGGGCCAGGGCCTTTTCAAACGGGCTCACGCGACCGGCTGCGTCCAGGACCCGCAGGCGGAATACGTAATCCCCCGGCGGGATTCGGCTGTACCGCGTGCCGTGTCCCGCGACACCGCGGATCCAGCCGGCATCGTAGTTCTCCAGCCGGTATTCATAACGGCAATCGGCGGCATGCTGAAAGGCGATAGGGGCAAAGGACAGGGAAAAGGTGTTCTGGCCGGGTTCCAGGCTCAGGCGCGCCGTCTCCTGGATGTTGGCCGCCATGCTGGCCGCGGAATCGTTGATGAACAGTCCGGTAAGCTCTGCCCGCGGCTGGCTGCCGGCCGCTTGCAGGTCACCCGGATGGAAGGCAAGCAGCCCGTTGGTGGTGCCAGCCAGCCAGCGGCCCCGGCCCGCCGGCACCAGGGCCGACGGATTGAATTCCGAGGAACAAAGCCCGTCTTCGGTAGTGAACAGCGTCCCGGTTCCCAGGCTGCTGTCTGCCAGGTAGAGGCCCCGTTCTCCGAACAACAGGAGCCGGCCGCGGTCCAGGAGCAGGGCGGCAAGCGCCCCGACCGGCTGGCCGCCTCCCGGGTTTACCCGGCGCAGCCGGAAATCGCTCTTTGAAAGCGCATATAGTCCATTGTTAGTTGCAATCCACAGGACACGGCGCTGGCTGTCCAGGGCAAACTGGCTCACCTCCGCCGGCAGGTAGAAACGCTGCAGCACGCGGCACCGGCCGGTATCTCCCGGACTCGACAGCCGGTAGAGGCGGCTGAGATGGTCCTTGACCCAGATGTCATGGTCGGCATCCTCGTAGAGTTCGTCAAAACTCCGGTCTGTCAGTTGATTCAGCGGGGAGAACGGTTCAATCCGCGGGTGGCGGATGGAGCCGGTAATCCGGTAAAGGCCGCTGAACGTGCCCAGCAACAGCGAACTGTCGTGCAGGCGGATCATCCGGTTGGTCCAATAGCTTCCGAACAGCTGGTCCGACAGGCGCGGGTAGGGTACCAGGGTAAGCCGGTTACTGCGCCGATCATAGCGGTACAGGCCCCGGTCGGTCAGGCACCAGGCCAGGTCCTGTCCATCGAACAGGAACTGGTACAGGCTCCCGCTGAAGGGTTTGCCGTCCGGCATCCGCGGCACCCGGTGGGCCTGCACTCGCAGGCCGGAATCCAGCACCCAGTACCCGGGGGCATCCTGGACCAGGCACCAGGTCTCCATGCCGGGCGCTTCCGCCACCCAGGTTACATTATTGGACTGCTGCCATTTCGCCATCTCCGTCCGGGACAGGTATTTGGCAAACCGGTTACCGGACACCTGGCTGTAGGACAGGCCGCTTCCGTAACTGCCGCACCAGATATTGCCCAGGTGATCGAGGTAGATCGATACGATGTTATTACTGCAAAGGCTGAAGGCATCGGCATCGAGGTACCTGAAATGATCCACCAGGCGTTCGGTGGCCGGGTCGAAGGTATAGATCCCATCCTGGCCGGTACCCAGCCAAAGCAGGCCGCGCTCCCCGGGCTCACAACAGCGAACCTGTTCCAGCCGGGTCGTACCTATCCGGTGATATAATTTCCAGGTGCCCCGGCCGGGATTGAGCCTGACCAGCCCCGCCGAGGTGGACAGCCAGACACAGCCGGCAGACTGCGGAAGGACATGGAATATCTCCCATTGCGGCTGACGCCCGGGCGCGGCAGGCCCGAAAAATTGTTCCTGCCGCTCCAGCCGGCCACCGCGAAAAAGGTAATGGCGGGTACCCCGGCTCAGGTAAGTCCAGACGTGCAGGGTCTCAGCCAGGGAGTCATACCAGACCGTACCGTCCACCGCATCGGTGGCCAGGAGGGTCCTGACTGAGTCATGCCGGGTATCCAGCACCCGGAGTGTATGCGCACCCATATCCAGGAACCAGAGCTGGTCGGGCCCTGCAAAACCCAGCGGGACGCAGAAGACGTCCCTGGCGGCCGGGCTGCCCAACCGGTAATGGATAAAGATGTTGCGCAGGCGATCATACCGGTCTATGCCACGGTCCTGCCCGATCCAGAGCCGGTGGCTGCTGTCTTCCAGGATGCGGGTGATGAAATCGCCGCCCAGGGAGCCTGGCTGGCCGTCGTCGTGGGTGTAATTGATGGTGCGGACCCCGTCAAAACGGGTCAGTCCCTTGCGGGTGCCGATCCACAGGTAGCCCCGGCTGTCCTGCAGAAAATGGTACACGATATTCTGGGTGAGTCCGTTCTGTACGTTGAGCCGTTTGAAGTTGTAGTGAAGGTTCAGTAGCTGGGCACCCGTATCCGGACCTGCCCCCAGGCAGAGCAGAACCCAAATAGCGGCCAGATACCGGGGCAGGCGGGGGCGGTCCATGCGGCAATCATTACGTACTTAAATGTAAGTAATCCCCCTGGCAAATAGGATGACGGCCGGCAGTCAGCCGGCATGGAATGAAAGGGGCGGGAGCAGGAGGGGATTATTGCAGCAGGGTTGGGTTGGTAACGGTTACCTTACCGGCCAGCATCCTGCGTACTTCCGTGGCGATGGCCAAGGCGTCATAGCCGCATTCCCGGTGCAGTTCACGCAGGGTACCATGCTCCACCACCCGGTCAGGGATACCCAGGATCCGGACTTCGTTGGTATAACCGTGGTCGGCCATGAACTCCAGCACCGCGCTTCCGAAGCCTCCCCGGACGCAGCCGTCTTCCACCGTGATGATCTGCGGATAGCGGGACAGGGCCTCATGGAGCAGTTCCTCGTCGAGCGGCTTGACAAAGCGCAGGTCATAGTGGGCCGGCTCGATTCCTTCAGCTTTGAGCTCCCGGATGGCGGCGGCTGCAAAATTTCCCGGGTGGCCCAGGGTAAGCAGGGCGACCTGGCGGCCTTCCCGGAGCCTGCGTCCCCGGCCGATGGGGATTTCCTTCATTTCGGTACGCCAGTCCGGCATGACGCCCTCACCCCGCGGATAGCGTATGACAAAGGGATGGGTGGTGCTGTCCAGCTGGGCGGTATACATCAGGTTGCGCAGTTCCGCCTCATTCATCGGGGCACTAATGATCAGGTTGGGAATGCAGCGCAGGTAGGCCAGGTCATAGGCGCCGTGGTGGGTAGGCCCGTCCTCGCCCACCAGGCCCGCCCGGTCCAGGCAGAATACCACCGGCAGGTCCTGGATGGCTACATCGTGGACCAGCTGATCATAGGCACGCTGCATAAAGGAGGAGTATATATTACAGAATACGCGCATGCCCTGGGTGGCCATGCCCGCACTGAGGGTCACGGCGTGCTGCTCGCAGATGCCCACGTCAAAGGCACGGTCGGGCATTTTTTCCATCATGAATTTGAGGGACGAACCGCTTGGCATGGCCGGCGTGATTCCCAGGATGGCGGGATTTTGCTCGGCCAGTTCGATCATGGTATGCCCGAATACATCCTGGTATTTGGGAGGCTGGGGGAGGTCGTACTTCTTTTTCTGGATCTCGCCGGTCACTTTATCGAACAAACCGGGAGCATGCCACTTGGTCTGGTCCTGTTCGGCCAGCGCATACCCCTTACCTTTTACGGTCACAATATGCAGCAGCTTGGGCCCCGGGATCTCCCGCAGGTCCCGCAGCGTGTCGACCAGCTTGGTGATGTTATGGCCATCAATGGGCCCGAAATACCGCAGTTTGAGGGCTTCAAAGAGGTTGGCGGAACTGCTCACCATCCCTTTGAGGCCTTCGGCCAGCTTATGGGCCATGCTGCGGCTGAAATTCTTGCCGACCGGCAGTTTGCCGAGCAGTTTCCAGACATCGTCCTTGACCTTGTTATAGGTCGGGGAGGTGGAAATGTCGGTCAGGTATTCCTTGAGCGCGCCCACGTTGGGGTCGATGCTCATGCAGTTGTCGTTGAGGATGATCAGGACGTCGCTGTCCGCGACGCCGGCGTGGTTCATGGCCTCGAAGGCCATGCCGGCCGTCATGGCCCCGTCCCCGATCACCGCGACGGTGCGGCGGTCCTGCTCCCCCTTGTATTTGGCCGCCATGGCCATACCCAGCGCAGCGGAAATGGAGGTCGATGAATGGCCTACGCCGAATGCATCGAACTGACTTTCAGACCTTTTTGGAAATCCGCTGATTCCGTTGTACTTGCGGTTGGTGATAAAGCTGTCCCGGCGCCCGGTGAGGATCTTGTGCCCGTATGCCTGGTGGCCCACATCCCAGACCAGCTGATCGTAGGGGGTATTATAGATGTAATGCAGTGCCACCGTCAGTTCCACCACGCCCAGGCTGGCGGCAAAATGCCCGCCATGCACACTGACGACGTCAATGATGTACTGGCGCAGTTCATCACAAACCTGGTGCAGCTTTTCGCGGGGCAGGGTCTTGAGGTCCTGCGGCGAATTGATCGTGCTCAGCAGCTGGCCGGGGTGAATGTGCATGCGGTTGATTTGAAGTGTAAAATTAGGGTTTTCCCCTTTGGGGGGGTGGCTAAAAATTTACCAACAATCGACCGGGCAAAGGGTTGCCCGGGGTCCGGTAAATCCCTGAAATTCCTCCTAAAACGGGCTCCATTTGTAAAAATTTTGCTCCACTGGTATATTTTTATCACATTGGATGCAGGCCCGTTTGATTAGCTTTGTCCGAATATGCACGCAGGGAACAGGCGATACTGGTTGTTTCAGTTGTCCGGCTGGGGGATTTTCGCCTTCATCAATGTCTTTTTCGCCTTCATTTTTGAAAAAATCGAGTGGAAATTTGCCTTCCGGCTCATGATTTACATCGGCCTGGGACTGCTGCTCTCCCATGCCATGCGCTGGGTGATCCACCGGGCCAACATCATGCTGAAAACCCTGCAGAACCAGCTGACCAGTTTTATCCTGATAACCCTGGTATTCGGGCTGCTGCTGGGGATTTCGGAGACCTACCTGCAGGAGATCTTCGGCCTGCTGCCCCGGGCGGCCGGAACGAACAAGGAAATCGCCCTGCCCAAGATCATCCTGAACAACGCGTTTTATTCCTTTGTCTACCTGTTCATCTGGAACTGTATCTACTTCATTTACCATTATGTGGAAAAGAGCCGGCGCCAGCAGCTGGATACCCTCAAGCTGGAAGCCCTGGTTAAGGAGCTGGAACTCAAGACCATTAAGGCGCATATCAACCCCCATTTCATTTTCAATTCCCTTAACGGGATCCGGGCGATGGTGGATGAGAATCCGGACCGGGCCCGCAAGGCGATTACCGAACTGAGCAATATCCTGCGCAGCAGCATGCAGGCGGAGAAGGCCGAGACCGTGAATTTCGAGCGCGAGCTGAGCATTGTCCGCGATTACCTGGCCCTGGAAAATATGCGGTTTGAGGACCGGCTCATCGTCGAGTATGAAATAGATGAAGACACCCTGGAAAGACCGGTCCCCCCGATGATGCTGCAGACCCTCGTGGAGAACGCCATCAAACACGGAATCAGCAAGCGGGTTACCGGCGGGGTAGTCAAGATTATATCGGACTTCCGGGATAATTACCATGAGCTGGCCGTCCAGAATACGGGGAACCTCAATGGGGCGCTGAATGCGGAGGGATTCGGGCTTTCCAGCACCCAAAACCGGCTGAACCTGCTCTACGGGGAAAAGGCCACTTTCCAGATCCAGCAGATAAATCCGAATATTGTGGAAGCAAGGGTCCTGATCCCCGTAGAAATCAAATAAACCTCTTTTCACATGAGAGCAATTATCATCGACGATGAACGTCTGGCCAGGGCCGAACTGAAAAAGCTGCTCCAGGAATACCCGGAGATCGAGGTGGTGGACGAGGCGGCCAACGCGGAAGAAGGCCTCGCGAAGATCGATAGCCTGAACCCCGACCTTATTTTCCTGGACATCCAGATGCCGGGTAAAACCGGTTTTGACATGCTGGCGGAACTGGAAAAGGCTCCCCACGTGATCTTTACGACGGCCTACGATGAATATGCGCTGAAGGCCTTTGAGGTGAATGCGCTGGACTACCTGCTCAAACCGGTGGAGCCCAAGCGTTTGGCGGATGCCATCCAGAAACTGCAGAATGCCGAACAGAAGGAGACCCGCCCCGCCCAGGAAGGTACCAATAACAGCCTGCTGGGCGAAAACGATCAGGTCTTCGTCAAGGACGGGGACCGGTGCTGGTTTGTCCGCCTCAGCGACATCCGGCTTTTTGAAAGCGTGGGCAACTACGCGAAGGTGTTTTTCGGACCCAATAAGCCGCTCATTCTCAAATCCCTCAACGCCCTGGAGGAGCGCCTGGACGAGCGCAGTTTCTTTCGGGCCAACCGCAAGCATATCGTCAATTTGCGGATGATTGAAAAAATAGAGCCTTATTTTAACGGGGGCCTGCTGCTGGAACTGAAAGGAGGGGAGAAGATCGAAGTCAGCCGCCGCCAGACCGTTAAGTTCAAGGAAATGATGAGCCTGTGATTTTCCCGGGACGGACCCCGGCGGTCCTCCTGCATTGTATCGCCTAATCAACCCGATCCGAATATGAAGAAATTGCTCCTTTTGGCGCCCGGATGCGCCCTGTCCCTGGTACTTTTTGCACAAACCGTCCCGGGAAGTCTTTCTACCGCCGAGGTCGAGCGGGTGGAACGTACCCTGTCCTCCGACGACATGCGGGGGCGCCGGGCCTTTACCCCGGATATTGACCGGGCGGCGGATTTCATCGCTTCGGAGTTCCGGGCGGCCGGCCTGCAGCCCCTGCCGGGCAACCGGACCTACCTGCAGGAGTTCTGGATGGTCCAGCCCAAATTTATCAGTGCGTCCGGCACGATGGACGGGGAGGCGGTGGACGCTTCCAGCCTGGTGGTCATCACCTGCCAACCCGAGTTGAAGGTGGATGATCATTCCGGCTATGAGAAAGTCCGGATGGCCCCGGATGCCAATCTTTTTGCGGAGGCCCGGAAATACCTGCTGTCCGGACGGAACCAGGTGGTGCTGGTACCCACGAAACTGGCCGCCAATTTCCTGCGGCTTACCGGCATGAAGCGGGGGCTTTTCAAAACCGACAAAAGCCTCGTGTTTGTGCTTACCGACAAGGATCCCGTCACCTACTCCTTCGAGGCGCACCACCAGATCAGGGAGCAGCGGCTGGCCAATGTGGTCGGGATATTGCCGGGGCGCAGCCGGCCGAAGGAATACGTGATCTTCTCGGGCCATTATGACCACCTGGGGGTTACCCAGCCGGTGAACGGGGATTCCATCTACAACGGGGCCAACGATGATGCCGCCGGCACCACGGCCGTGATCCTGCTGGCCAGGTATTTCAAACAGAAAGGGGACAACGAGCGGACCCTGGTGTTCGCGGCCTTTACGGCCGAGGAGCTGGGTGCGTACGGGTCCCAGTACTTTTCGCGGCAGTTTGACCCGGCCCAGGTAATGGCCATGTTCAACATAGAAATGATCGGGACCCAGAGCAAATGGGGAAAGGACGCGGCCTACATAACCGGCTATGACAAGACTGATATGGGCCAGATCATGCAGAAAAACCTGGCTGGCACCGGCTTCACCTTTTATCCCGACCCGTATACCGACCAGCACCTTTTTTACCGGTCCGACAATGCCACCCTGGCCCGCCAGGGGGTGCCGGCCCATACGATTTCCACGTCCAAAATGGATAATGAGCCTAATTACCACAAGGTCTCCGATCAGATCGAGACCCTGGACCTCGACAATATGGCCCGTATCATCCAATCCATTGCGCTCAGCGCCCGGACCATCATCAGCGGCCAGGACACGCCGACCCGCGTGCATGTGGAAGACCTTCAATAGCTGAAAACAACCTTGGGAGGGAGTATACCGCCCGCAGGTACCCGGTGGCCTGGGTCCGCTCAGAGGGCGCGGACAGGCAGGGAGTGCACCGCGGCGCTAAGCTCACGGATGAGCGAGGGGTCCTTTTCTATGGCATTGCCCACGATAAGCAGGTCCGCACCGGCCTTGCAGTTCCGGTAGGCCTTTTCCGGGTCGCAGATCCCTCCGCCCACGATCAGGGGCACGCTGATATGGTCTGCCACACTGCGGATCATGCTTTCGGTTACCGGCTTTTTGGCGCCGCTGCCGGCGTCCATATAGATCAGTTTCATGCCCAGCATTTCGCCGGCCATGGCGGTGCACATGGCAATTTCGTTCTTATCCGCCGGGATGGGGGTGGCATTGCTGATGTAGGACACCGTCGTGGGGGCCCCGCCATCAATCACCATATATCCGGTGGAAAGGATTTCCAGGCCGCTCTGCCGCACAAACGGGGCGGAAACCACATGCTGGCCGATCAGCAGTTCGGGATTGCGGCCGGAAATCAGCGACAGGTATAGCAGGGCGTCGGCATACCGGCTGATCTGGGAAGGGCTTCCCGGAAACAGGATGACAGGAATCTGGCTATGCTGCTTGAGGTGCTGCACGCAGGCGTCCAGGTGGTTGGAAATCACCAGGCTGCCTCCCACCAGGAAGTAATCCACCCCGGCGGGAACAGACAGCGAGACCATTTCGTCCAGTATGGCCGGATTGACCTTATCGGGGTCAATGAGCACGGCAAACGATTTTCGGCCCTCTTCCTTTCTGGTTTTCAATGACTGGTAAATAGATTCCCTCATCCGGTCCTGTTGTTACGTGCAAAAATGCAAAAACTTTTCGAGTTCCGGGCTTTTTAGGGCTTTATTCGGCAGGGGCGGGGACCCGGAGGGGCCCGCCAGGGCCGGACACAGCAAAGCTCCGGGTTGAGGAATACCCGGCCCGGCGGGCAGGGGGCCTGGAAGGCCCGCACACCAGGGGATAACAAGGAGGCCTATACGAAATTCACCCTGGTCCTGCCGGACCGGGACGATCGGGTGAAGGAATGGGAGAACCCGGCCGCTTCTTGCTGCCCCCCTGGCCCGGAGGGGCCGCGCAGCCTGGGTTTGGGGTGATACCCAGCAGGAAAGGCATGCCTGGCAATGCTTTGGGGAATGCGCGCCGGAAAAAACCTTGCTGGTTTTGGGTTCCAGGGGGTCTTCCCGGAGCATAACAATTTATTAATATTTGGGGGTGAATTTTCCAAATAAATATTTTCCATCGGACAGGTGGCCGGCTGTGTAAAAATCGCTGGAGTCCCTGCTGTAAAGGGCTTTCATTGGCAACCGGTATCTTTTCCACAAGATGTGTATATCTGTAGGTTTGCAATTCAGAAATCAAAAAATACTTTCGTAAACGTCTCTCGCCTGAGAGCTCGTTTTTGGACCAGAACCCACTAAATTCTTTTTAGTTATGGCAAAGCAAAACCAGGGGTCCGCCGGCCGCGGATTGACATTTCATCGTCGCTATACACGAGAGGACATCAATGTATATGACCAGTTCGAATATGATTACCGCACGTCCGTGATCCGGAACCCGTCCGGGGAAGTGGTATTCGAAATGAACAATGTGGAGGTGCCC
Source organism: Chitinophagaceae bacterium (assembly GCA_035549175.1). GTDB lineage: Bacteria > Bacteroidota > Bacteroidia > Chitinophagales > Chitinophagaceae > DASTSN01. The sequence continues at coordinate 50,851 of DASZRL010000092.1, forward strand.
AGGCAATGGAGCCAGATTGCCACAGATATTCTGGCCCAGAAGTATTTCCGGAAGGCAGGCGTGCCGCAGCCGGATGGCAGCCTTGGCCGGGAGACCTCGGTCAGGCAGGTAGCCCACCGTCTGGCCAACTGCTGGCGCGTATGGGGCGAGCGCTACGGGTATTTTGCCACCCCGGCCGATGCCCAGGTTTTCTATGACGAGCTGGTGTACAGCATCCTGAACCAGATGTGCGTTCCCAACTCCCCGCAATGGTTCAATACCGGTCTGTACGAGAGCTACGGAATCAAGGGGAAGCCCCAGGGACACTATTATGTGGATCCCGTCGACGGGCAGCTCAAGGAATCCACCTCGGCCTACGAACGGCCTCAGCCCCACGCCTGCTTCATCCTGAGCGTGGAGGATGACCTGGTTGGCAACGGGGGGATCATGGATCTGTGGGTCCGGGAAGCCCGGATCTTTAAATATGGCTCCGGCGTCGGAACCAACTTCTCCAACCTGCGCGGGGAAGGCGAAAAACTCAGCGGCGGAGGTACTTCCAGCGGCCTGATGAGCTTCCTGAAGATTGGTGACCGGGCCGCCGGTGCCATCAAGAGCGGCGGAACCACCCGGCGCGCCGCCAAAATGGTCTGCCTGGACCTGGACCATCCCGAGATCGTGGAATTCATCAACTGGAAGATGGAGGAGGAGAAGAAAGTGGCTGCCCTGATTGCTGCCGGCTACGCCAGTGATTATGAAGGAGAAGCCTACCGGACCGTCAGCGGACAGAATTCCAATAACTCGGTGCGCATCCCCAATGCCTTCTTTGAGCGCCTGAAAAACAACGAGGACTGGGAACTGATCGGGCGGATGGACGGCCGCGTCATGAAAAAAGTGCCTTCCCGGGAACTCTGGAACCAGATCGCCTACGCCGCCTGGCGCTGCGCGGATCCGGGCACCCAGTACAATACCACCATCAATGAATGGCATACCTGCCCCGCAGGCGGGGAAATCCGGGCTTCCAACCCCTGCTCGGAATACATGTTCCTCGACAATACGGCCTGCAACCTGGCTTCCGCCAACCTGATGAAGTTCTACGACGTGGAAAAGAACCTGTTTGATGTCGAAGGATACGAGTATAACTGCCGGCTCTGGACGGTGGTGCTGGAGATCTCGGTGCTGATGGCGCAGTTCCCCTCCAAGGAGGTGGCTCAGCTGAGCTATGAATACAGGACCCTGGGACTGGGTTATGCCAACCTGGGTACCCTGCTGATGGTCAGCGGCATCCCCTACGACAGTGAGGAGGCCCGCGCCATTGCCGGCTCGATCACCGCCATCATGACGGGGATCGCCTACAAGACCTCCGCGGAACTGGCCGAAGTGCTGGGGCCCTTCCCCCGCTTTGCCGAAAACCGCGACAATATGCTGCGGGTCATGCGCAACCACCGTCTGGCCGCCTACGATGCCGACGAATACGAAGGACTGAGCATCAAACCCCAGGGTATTAAGGCCCAATACTGCCCGGATTATCTGCTGAAGGCCGCCTGCAAGGCCTGGGACGAGGCGGTTGAACTGGGCGAGAAATACGGCTACCGGAACGCCCAGGCCACGGTCATCGCGCCCACCGGCACCATCGGCCTGGTCATGGATTGCGACACCACGGGCGTGGAGCCCGATTTTGCCCTGGTAAAGTTCAAGAAGCTTTCCGGCGGCGGGTATTTCAAGATCATCAACCAGTCCGTTCCTACGGCCCTTCGCAACCTGGGATACAACGACCGGGAAATCGATGCCATCGTAAAATACGCCGTGGGTGCCGCCACCTTCGCCGGGGCTCCCTTTATCAATCACCAGACCCTCAGTGAAAAGGGATTCATTGCCGAGGAGATCAAACGACTGGATGCAGCCGTTGCCTCGGCCTTTGAGATCGGCTTTGTGTTCAATAAATACACCCTGGGCGAGGAATGCCTCCAACGCCTGGGTTTCAAACCGGAAGAATACAACGACTTTTCCTGGAGCCTGCTGGAGGCCCTCGGGTTCAGCGAGGAGGAGATCGAAGCCGCCAACGATTACGTATGCGGTACGATGATGCTCGAAGGCGCCCCCTACCTGAAAGAACAGCACCTGCCCGTTTTTGACTGTGCCAACAAATGCGGAAAGAAAGGACAGCGCTATATTCACGCGCATGGTCACATCCGCATGATGGGAGCCGCCCAGCCCTTTATCAGCGGGGCGATCTCCAAGACCATCAACCTGCCCCATGAAGCCGCCGTGGAGGAAATCGCCGAAGCCTACCTGCTTAGCTGGGAACTGGGCCTGAAAGCCTGTGCCCTCTACCGGGATGGCTCCAAGCTCTCCCAGCCGCTCAGCAACAAGAGCGACAAAAAGAAAAAGGTCATCGCCGAGGAACCAGGTTCCGCCGCTATGGCCCCTGCCGCCGATTCCAACATCGTGGACCTGGGCAAACTGACCGTGGAAGAACTGCTGGAAGAGGTGCAGAAGCGGGTGCAGGCTTCCCCGGATACGAAGCTGAAACGGAAGCTGGCCAGCATCGTGGAGCGCCGCTCCCTGCCTGCCAAGCGCCGCGGCTTCACCCAAAAAGCCAAGATCAATGGCCAGGCCATCTTCCTGCGTACCGGGGAATACAGCGACGGTACCCTGGGGGAAATCTTCATCGATATGGCGAAGGAAGGAGCCACCATGCGCAGCATGCTGAACTGCTTTGCCATTTCCATCTCGATCGGCCTGCAGTATGGCGTACCCCTGGAGGAGTTCGTGGAAAAGTTCGTCTTCACCAAGTTCGATCCGGCCGGGTTCGTCGAGCACCCCAATATCAAATCGACCACCTCCATCGTGGACTTCATCTTCCGGACCCTGGGCTATGAATACCTGGGACGGACCGACCTGGTTCATGTACTGGATAAACCCGAAGTGCTCAATGCCGGTACGGACGACTGGGACGATGTGCCCACCAACCTGGAATATGACAAATCGCCTGCCCTGTCCAGCGTCCGCGTGGTAGGCACGGCCGGCACCAGCCCGCAGCCTGCCAAGACCCAGCGTGCCAGCCAGCCGGTACGGGCCGAGTCCAGCCTGGACGCCGTCAACGCAGCAGCCAAGAGCATGCAGAGCGATGCCCCGGCCTGCAACACCTGCGGTCACATCACAGTACGCAGCGGCACCTGCTACAAGTGCCTCAATTGCGGAAACAGCATGGGATGCAGCTGATACCTTTTGAAATTGGACGGAAAACCAGATACAGAAAAGTACCCGACTTGCGATCCCCCGGTTCCCGGGGGATTTTTTTTGGGCCGTAGATTTCCGTATCGGTGCCCGGCGGAATACGGCACCCGGGATCCGGGCATTTCAGTGGGGATTCCCGCTGGTCCGGGCAGGCGGGCCGGACTATCTTTGCCAAGAAAAGCCGTTGCCCGTATGAAAACACCCCGCTGGACGGTCCTGTTGCTGACGGTGATGCTGCTGGTCACCCTGGTCGCCTGTAACCGGGCCTTTACCCCCTATGACGCGGCCACGCATCCGCCGCGCAGATGCCGGGCCCTGAACTGAGCCGCCCGCCGACAGGTTCCATGCCCGGCCCGGCCGCAGCAGGGCGCGGCGTGGCCGGGGACCGGGTCATCCCTGCCCGAACAGGCTGCCTACGGCGCCTTCGAGCATGGGAAATTTTTCCACGACATACTGCTTGACGGCTTCAAGAGCCTTCCGGGCCTGCTCGTCGGTCAGGCCGGCTTCGCTTTTCAGGCGGTCGATCAATTCCTGCATAAAGATGGTTTGAAAGATTTCAGGTAACATCTCGGGGCCGGCTTGCCCGCTGCGGGCCGGGCCGGATCAGGCTACTTTGAGCAGACTGAGTTTGCTCTTGTCAAACTTCCGCCGTGCGTAATCCAGCGTGAGGGTAAAGCTGGTCTGGTCGGTGGACGGCAATTCAAACATGGCGTCCGTAAGGATCCCTTCGCAGATACTGCGGAGACCCCGGGCTCCCAGTTTGTATTCCACGGCCTTTTCCACCATAAAGTCCAGTACGTCCTCCTCGATGTGGAGCTGGATGCCTTCCAGTTCAAATAGCTTCTTGTACTGGCGGATCAGCGCGTTCTTGGGCTCTGTCAGGATCGCACGCAGGGTGGCGGCGTCCAGGGGATCCAGGTGGGTCACCACGGGCAGGCGTCCGAGCAACTCGGGGATCAGCCCGAATTGTTTCAGATCCTGGGCGTTGACATAGCGCAGCAGGTTCTTTTTCATGTCATCCTGGTGGCCCTTGTCGACATTGAACCCGATGGTGCTGGTCTGCACGCGGCGGGCTATGATCTTGTCGATGCCATCGAAGGCGCCGCCGCAGATGAACAGGATATTCTGGGTGTTGATCTTGATGAGCTTCTGTTCGGGATGCTTGCGTCCGCCCTGCGGGGGAACCAGTACATCGGTGCCTTCCAGCAGTTTCAGCATACCCTGCTGCACGCCTTCCCCGCTCACATCGCGGGTGATGGAGGGATTGTCTCCCTTGCGGGCAATCTTGTCGATTTCGTCGATATACACGATGCCGCGTTCGGCGGCACTGACGTCATAGTTGCAGACCTGCAGCAGGCGGGTCAGGATGCTTTCCACGTCTTCACCGACATAACCGGCCTCGGTGAACACCGTGGCGTCCACGATCGTGAAAGGAACATTGAGCATGCGGGCAATGCTCTTGGCCAGCAGGGTCTTCCCCGTGCCCGTTTCACCCACCATGATAATGTTGCTTTTCTCGATCTCTACGTCACCGGGGGTGCTGATCTCACTGCCTTTCTGCTGCAGCCGCTTGTAATGATTGTACACGGCCACTGCCAGGACTTTCTTGGCCTCATCCTGGCCGATCACATATTCATCAAGGAATTTCTTGATATCGACCGGCTTTTTGACGGTCAGTTTGAAGGAGGCCTGGGTTTTCTCTTCCCGGATCATCAGTTCCTGCTCGATGATTTCCCGGGCATGCTCCACGCAGTTTTCACAGATATGTCCTTCCTGGCCTGCAATGAGGATCTTTACTTCATCCCGGCTCCGGCCGCAAAAAGAACAGTGTAAGGGATTTTTTGCCATGAATAGTAAAGGCGGGCACCCCATGGGTGCCCTGCCGTTGCACAAAAGTAAACAACCACCCCGACAAGCCCGGTATTATTTTTACGGGCGGCAGGATCGGTTATAATAATATGATGGTCAATTTTTTAGATGTGTTCTGAAATCACATCGACAATGCCGTATTCGAGGGCTTCCTTGGCGTCCATCCAGTAATCGCGGTCAAAATCCTTCATGATCTGGGCCACGGTCTTGCCGCAATTATCGGCCAGGATCTGGGCGCCGATCTCCTTAACCCGCTTGGTCTGCTTGGCCTGGATCTCCAGGTCCGTGCTGACCCCCTGGATATAACCGCCCAGGGAAGGCTGGTGGATCATTACCTCGCCATGGGGGTAGATAAAGCGTCGCCCCCGGGTGCCGCCGCTCAGCAGGATGCTGCCCATGGAAGCGGCCAGGCCCATGCAGATGGTGCTGACCGGGGATTTGAGCATGCGCATGGTATCGTAAATCACCATACCGCTGGTGACCACCCCGCCGGGGCTGTTGATATAAAACTTGATTTCCTTGCCGGGGTTATCGGCATCCAGCAGAAGCATCTTGGTGACCACGTCCCGGGCACTCTTGTCGTCCACCACGCCCCAGAGTTGCACAGCGCGCTGGTCGAAAAAATACTTTTCGATCTTCTTGCTGAACATCATCAGGTCGCTCTTGGGTTCTTCTTCCTTCTCCTCTGGTTCGTCATCCTGGCGCCAGGCGCCGTACAGGTGCTGATTGGGTAACATAATTTATGGCTGTTTTCCTAATTAGTAAGATGGTTGTGTCCCGCAGGGCGGCTGCCTCAGTTTTCCTTTTTCTGCTTCCGCGGGTTGATCAGCAGCACTTCGTCCACCAGGCCGTAGTCCTTGGCTTCCGTGGCAGTCATCCAGTAGTCCCGGTCAAAGTCCTGCTCGATCTGCTTGGTCGGTTTGCCGGAGTGTACCTGCACGATCTCGTACAACTCATTCTTGAGTTTGCGGATCTCGTTGACGGTGATCTCGATGTCGCTGGCCTGTCCGCCGATGGCCCCGCTGGGCTGGTGCATCATGATGCGGGCGTGTTTGAGGGCGGCGCGCTTCCCCTTGGTGCCCGCACCCAGCAGCACACAGGCCATGGAGGCGGCCATGCCGATGCAGATGGTGGAGACGTCCGGGGTGACGAACTGCATGGTATCATAAACGCCCAGGCCGGAATACACGCTGCCGCCGGGACTGTTGATATACATATTGATGTCCCGGGTGCGGTCCGTGGAATCCAGGAACAGGAGCTGGGCGGTCACGATATTGGCCACTTCGTCATTGATGGGGTAGCCCAGGAAAATGATCCGGTCCATCATCAGGCGGCTGTATACGTCCATCACGGCCACGTTCATCGGCCGCTCCTCGATGATATTGGGGGTGAGAGCGGTCACCAGGTGGGAAGCATACCCGTTGAGGGTATTGCTGGAGATCCCGCGGTGCTTCACCGCATATTTTTCAAATTCCGAATTCAGGTGCATAAACTGGTTTTAAGCGTAAGTAGGTACTCCCATCAAATATCCGTCCAAATGCCAAAACCACAAAATTGGTGTCATCTTGGCTGACTTCTAACAAAAAAGGTTGACAGGTGTTCCGATCTGTCAACCTTTTCTCCTGGACCGGCGGTCCGGACTATCCATGGTGGTGGTGATGCTGGTGCTCCTCGATCAGCCGGGTAAATTCCTCGGCGCTGATCGGTTTATCCTGCGGACGGGTCTGCGCGCCGGCCCACTCCAGTACTTTCTGTGTCTGCAGGCGGTTATAGGCGTCCTCCACGTACTTGCGGTCCTTCATCATGCGTTCCACGTAGTCGTTCACCCAGGCCTGCTGCGCATCGGCCGCCTGCATGCCCATATATCCGAACAGCTGCTGGCGGGCCATTTCGCGGATCTCATCGGGATGGACCTGCAGGTTGTTCTCCCGGACGATCTTATCTGAAATCAGGGTCCATTTCAGCTGGCTGATGAAGACGGGAAATTCCGTTTCCACCTGCTCGTCGGACTTGGCCTGTTCTCCCTGCGTTTTCAGCCACTTCTTCAGGAAAGCCTCCGGGAAGGGGATGGCAGTCTGGTCCACCAGGGCGTGGTAGGCCTGGTCCTGCACCTGGCTGGTCGCCTGGTTATCCCAGTAAGCCTCGATCTCTTCGCGGATCTTCGCGCGGAAATCCGCCTCGGTTTTGATCTCGGTACCGGGATAAAGCTGGTTGAAAAAGCTCTCGTCCAGCGCCCGCTTCTCCAGCAGGCCGATCTTGGTAAGTTCGATACGGAACCGCCTGCCGGAAGCGGCAGGGTCCTGCTTGTCCAGTCCCAGGTCCTCCAGGATCCATTCGCGTTCCTTTTCATCAAAGGCCTCTTCCAGGCTGGCGGTCACCGCCTCGCCCACCTGCCTGCCCATCCAGCGGGCCCGCAGGGGTTCGCGGAAGTATTTCACGAGCAGGGAGTTCTCCTTGCGCAGGCCGCCCTCCAGGGGCTGGTCCTGGTCGCCGGTCTCCTGGAAGGTCACGTTCAGGACATGGTCTTCGCTCGCGACCGTTTCCTCGTCCTTCATGTTGCCGTACCGGTTCTGCAGGCGGGTCAGTTCGTTGTCCACCATTTCTTCGGTTACCTCCACCCGGTACCGGGTGATGGGGGCTGCAGCCAGGTCGGCCAGCTGAAAATCCGGCTTCAGGCCGATCTCGAAATGGAAGGTGTAATCGGCCGGGTTGTTCATGTCCAGCTGGCGCATGTCCATTTCCAGCGGCAGGGGCTGGGCAAAAATTTCCAGTTTACTGGTTTCCAGGTACTTGATCAGTTCCCGGTCCACGCTGCGCAGCACTTCATCGGTGAAGACGGAATTGCCGTACATCTTTTTGATCAATCCGGCAGGGACCTGGCCCTTGCGGAAGCCGGGGATGTTGGCCCGCTTGCCGTAATCCTTCAGGGCCTTTTCAAAGGCCGGCAGGTAATCCGTTTTTTCCAGTTTCAGGGACAGCTTTTCCTGCAGCTGGCCGATATTTTCTTTGGTAACCGTCGCCATACGTGGTTGATTGATTTTTTGCGGCGGGAAGCGATCGGGGACCCCGGGCCAGGCACCTGGAAAGAGGCCTTGGCGGCTGGCAGGTAAACGATTCGTTCCCGTCCTTTGTTATAACCTTGTCGTGCGGGTGGAGGGACTCGAACCCCCATGCCTTGCGGCGCCAGATCCTAAGTCTGGTATGTCTACCAATTTCACCACACCCGCTGCCTGGACAGCTCTCTGGCCGGCCCCGCCGGACAATGCCAAAAATTCGGGCTGCAAATGTAGGGCATTTCAGTAAAACGAAGGCAAAAGGCGGCTTTTCCTTAAATTCGTAATAGATGGAAACCGTAGCGCAACTACCCAAGTACAACCTGACCGAAGAACAGGAAAAGAAACTCATCCTGCGGGAGTACCGTGCCCTGCTCAGGTCCCTGAAAGTCAAGCTCAAGCCCGGGGACCGCAAGCTGATCCGGCATGCCTTTGAACTGGCTGCCGAAGCCCATAAAACCATGCGCCGCAAGAGCGGCGAACCCTATATCCTGCACCCGCTGGCCGTGGCCCGGATCTGCGTGGAGGAAATCGGCCTGGGTATCCGGTCCACGATCTGTTCCCTGCTGCACGATACGGTGGAAGACACCGATGTAACCCTGGAGGACGTGGAGCGCGAGTTCGGCAGCGAAATCGCCCGGATCGTGGACGGCCTCACCAAGATCGCCAACGTGATCGATGTCAATGCCTCCCAGCAGGCTGAGAACTTCAAGAAGATCCTGCTGACCCTTACCGACGACCCCCGGGTGATCCTCATCAAGCTGGCCGACCGCCTGCACAACATGCGGACCCTGGACAGCATGAAGCCGGAAAAACAGCTGAAGGTTTCCTCCGAAACGGTCTATGTGTATGCCCCGCTCGCCCACCGCATGGGGCTGTACAACATCAAGACCGAAATGGAGGACCTGGCCATGAAGTACATGGAACCCCAGACCTACCGGGAGATCGCCAAGAAACTATCCGAGACCAAGCGGGAGCGCACCCGGTACATCAACGAATTTATCCGGCCCCTGAAGGAGCAGCTGGAAAAAGGCGGGTTCCGTTTCGAGATCTTCGGGCGGCCCAAGAGCATCCATTCCATCTGGAACAAGATGCGCAAAAAGGGGGTGGCCTTCGAAGAGGTCTACGACCTGTTCGCCATCCGCATCATCCTGGATTCCCCGCCCGAAAAGGAAAAGGAGGATTGCTGGAAGGTCTATTCGGTGATCACCGACGAGTATACCCCGTCCCCCGAACGGCTCCGCGACTGGCTCAGCAACCCCAAAAGCAATGGCTACGAGGCCCTGCACACCACCGTGATGGGGCCGCAGGGCAAGTGGGTCGAGGTGCAGATACGCACCAAGCGCATGAACGAGATTGCTGAAAAGGGCCTGGCGGCGCACTGGAAATACAAGGAGGGAGGCGCCGACGAGAGCCGCTTCGACCAGTGGTTCCAGCAGATCCGGGAGATGATCAGCAACCAGGAGACCGACAGCATCGACTTTCTCCAGGATTTCAAAACCAGTTTCCTGACCGAGGAAATCTATGTGTACACGCCCAAGGGGGACGTCAAGATGCTGCCCGTCGGCTCCACGGCCCTGGATTTTGCCTTTTCCATTCACAGCGCCATCGGTACGCAGTGTATCGGGGCCAAGGTCAACCATAAGCTGGTCCCGATCAGCCACAAACTGCGCAGCGGAGACCAGGTGGAGATCATCACGTCCGGCAAGCAGAAGCCTTCGGAGGACTGGCTGGGCTTCGTAGTCACCGCCAAGGCCCGCACCAAGATCAAGGACGCCCTGAAGGAGGCCAAGCGGGCGATTGCCGATGAGGGTAAGTATACCCTCCAGCGCAAGCTGGAGGGGATGGGCGCCGCCTTTTCCCAGGGAAATATCGACGAGGTGGCGGCCTTTTACAAACTCAGTTCGTCCCTGGACCTGTTTTACCAGATCGCGATCCGTAACATCGACCTGCGGGAACTGAAGGAATTCAAGGTCCTGGGTGATCGCCTTGAATCCCCCCGCCCCGTCAGGCCGGCCGGGGAGGCGCGTCCCGAGTCCGCCCATGCGGCGGCCCTGTCCAAGAAGGATGCCGAACTGATCATATTCGGGGAAAGCAGCGACCGTATCGTCTACAACCTGGCCAATTGCTGCAAACCCATACCCGGGGACGATGTCTTCGGTTTTGTAACCACCGGCAAGGGCCTGACCATTCATCGTACCAACTGCCCCAATGCCGCCAAACTGTTGGCCCATTACGGGCACCGCGTCGTCAAGACCAAGTGGGCCAAGAACAAGGAAATCTCCTTCCTGACCGGCCTGAAGATCATCGGCATGGATGACGTGGGCGTGATCCACAAGATCACCAACCTGATCTCCGGCGAGCTCAAGATCAATATCGCCGCCCTCACCGTGGAAGCCAAGGAGGGCCTGTTCAAGGGGGACATCAAGCTTTACGTGCACGACAAGGAGGAACTGGAAAACCTGGTGGCCCGCCTCAAGGACCTGCCGGGGATCGAACGCGTGGAACGGTTTGATGCCGAGGCGGCCTGAGAAGCGTCCCCTAAAAATATTTGCCAACAACCAGCCGGGAAATTCGGTGACTGGGGCCGATGCCGTATTTTTGCCGCCGTCATTAAAGAAAAATCATGGTTGATGTTATACTCGGCCTTCAATGGGGCGATGAGGGAAAAGGAAAGATAGTCGATTATTTTGCCAAGGAATATGATGTGGTGGCCAGGTTCCAGGGCGGCCCCAATGCCGGGCACACGCTCTATGTGGAAGGCAGGAAAATCGTACTCCACCAGATTCCCTCCGGCGTCTTCCATGGTAATACCACCAACCTGATTGGCAACGGGGTCGTCCTCGATCCGGTTACCCTGAAGCGGGAATGCGAAACAGTGGCTTCCTTCGGTATCGATTTACGCAAAAACCTGTTCATTTCCGAAAGGGCCCACCTGATCCTGCCTACCCACCGGGCGCTCGACAAGGCCGCCGAGGTCTCCAAGGGCCACGAAAAGATCGGTTCCACGCTGAAAGGCATCGGGCCCACCTACATGGACAAAACCGGGCGCAACGGCATCCGGGTGGGTGATATCCTGGATAAGAGCTTCACCACTTCCTATATCAAGTTGCGGCTCAAGCACCAGAAACTGCTGGACAATTATGCCTTCACGGAAGATATTTCGGCCTGGGAGGAAGAGTTCTTCGACGCCCTGGAGTTTCTGCGTCAACTCAATATCGTTAACGGGGAATATTTTATCAATGACCAGCTGCAGCAGGGCCGGCGCGTCCTGGCCGAAGGAGCCCAGGGCAGCATGCTGGACATAGATTTCGGAACCTTTCCCTATGTCACGTCCTCCAACACGATTTCTGCCGGTGTCTGCAGCGGCCTGGGCGTCGCACCCCAGAAGATCCGCGACGTCATCGGGGTGACCAAGGCCTACTGCACGCGGGTGGGCAGCGGGCCCTTCCCGACCGAGCTGGATGACGCTACCGGGGAAGAGCTGCGCCGCATCGGCAACGAGTTCGGCGCCACCACCGGCCGCCCCCGCCGCTGCGGGTGGATCGACCTGGTCGCTCTGAAATTCGCCTGTATGGTCAACGGGGTCACCCGGCTGGTCATGACCAAGGCGGACGTCCTGGACAGCTTTGCGGAGCTCCAGGTGTGTACCGCCTACCAGGTGGATGGCAAGCGGTCTGAAAAAGTGCCCTTCCAGATGATGCGGTCCGCCATTCTGCCCGAATACGAACGGTTGGCCGGTTGGAACTGTCCGACCGGAGCCGCCCAATCCGCGTCAGACCTGCCGGAAAAAATGCGCCAGTATGTCGCCTTCATCAACCACTACCTGGGCGTGGAAATACGCTACATCTCCAATGGTCCCGGACGGGATCAGCTCGTGGTAATTTCCTGATAAAAATGACCTTTTACAGAGGGAAAATTTTTTTTTAAAAAATTTGGCGAATTAAAAACTTCGCTGAAATTTTACAATTATAATCCTGTTAGACCATGGCATCTAAATCTGATAAGGAAAAAAAATCCGCCGGGAAAACTGGGTCCGGGAGCCGGAAGGAACCCGCCAAAAAAACGCCTGCCAAACCGAGTAAGGAGGTGGACGGGGATGAGGAGGAGGAACTGGACGCCGACGAGGAACTGGATGCAAAGTCTGCTTCCCGGAAGGGCGCTAAAACGGGCGCCACGGCGAAGAAGGACAGCGCCGAGGAGGAAGACGAGGAGGATTACGATGAGGAGGAGGTTGATGAGTGGGATAAGGTAGAGGAGGAGGAAGAGTGGGATCCTGATTTTGAGGAGTTCGACCTGCCCAAATCGAAGACCAAAAAAACAGGAGCGGGCAAGAAAGGCGAAGACGACGACGACTTCAAGATTGACGACGAATTTAAGGATATGGACCTGTTCAACGACAGCGGGTTCGACGACGAAGAAGACGACTTCTGAGGTGCTCACCCCCCGGGTATGCTGAACCCCGACACCAAGACTGACTGCTTCGAACTACCTGACCATATCGATACGGTAAGACAACGCATGCTGAACTGGGTAAAACCGTTCAGCATGTTTTGTTTTCTGGATAACCAGGGGTATGCCCACGGCCCCCGCAGCCAGGAATGGCTTCTGGCTGCCGGCTGCCGGCGCCGGCTGACGCTACAGGCCGGCGGGGCCCTTGATCAGCTGGAGGCCTTCTGGCGGCAGCAGTCCACCTGGTTGTTCGGCCACCTGGCCTACGATCTGAAAAATGAGCTGGAACCCCTGTCCTCGGATCATCCCGACGGCATCGGCTTTCCCGACCTGTCCTTTTTCGAACCCGAGATCCTGATCCGCCTGGACGGGGCCAGGCTGGAAATCACCGCTCCCGATCCTGCCGCCGTATTCCAAGACCTGTGCGGCACCGCAGCCGGACTACCCGGCCCCCCGGTAAGACATCCCCTGGCCATCCGCAGCCGGTTCAGCCGGCCCGGCTACCTGGCAAGGATCGAAGCCCTGCAGCGGCATATCCGCAGGGGGGACTGTTATGAAATCAATTTCTGCCAGGAGTTTTTTGCCGAGAACGCCCGGGTGGATCCCGTTTCCCTCTACCACCAGCTCAGCCGCCTTTCCCCCAATCCCTTTTCGGCTTTCTACCGCTGCCAGGACTGCTACCTGGCCTGCGCGAGCCCCGAACGCTTCCTGCGCAGGGCGGGGAGCACCCTGGTGTCCCAGCCGATCAAAGGAACGGCGCCCCGCCATACGGGCCAGCCGGACCTGGACCGGCGCAGCCGGGAAGCGTTGCTGGCCAGTGCCAAGGAACGGGCCGAGAATGTTATGGTGGTGGACCTCGTGCGCAATGATTTGTCACGGGTATGCCTGCCCGGATCGGTCCGGGTCGAGGAACTCTGCGGGCTCTATGCCTTCCCGCAGGTGTACCAGCTGATCTCCACGGTCAGCGGCCGGTTGCCTGCGGAAACCGGCCTGGCCTCCATCCTGCGGGCCTGCTTTCCCATGGGTTCCATGACCGGCGCGCCGAAGCGGCGTGTCATGGAGCTGATTGAACAGTATGAAGTGACGCGGCGGGGTATATTTTCCGGGGCCCTGGGATATATCGATCCGCAGGGGAACTTTGATTTTAACGTGGTCATACGAAGCGTGATGTACCAGGCGCAGCGCCAGTACCTGTCGTTCCAGGCCGGCTCCGGCATTACCTCCTACAGCGATCCCGCCCGGGAATGGGAGGAATGCCTGCTGAAGGCGGCCGCGATCCAGGCGGTCCTGCAAGCAGGCTGATGCCACCCCGGTACCCGGTACCCTGGTGGCTCAGCGGGGGTTGCGGGCGGTGATCGCCGGCTTGCTTTGAGCAGCGCTCAGCAGCACCTGCAGGGATTCATTGAGGATCTGGAATTTGTTGGCCATGAACTGGTCCATCTGGTCATTGGGCAGGCGGAGGTCATAGGTGCCGTCCGTGGCGATCTGGCTGTCGAACCCGGGATTGTAGCGGTTGAAGGCCGTGATATCCATGGATACGTATTTGGCGATCACGGCCGCATTGTATTTTCCGGAAATGGTGAGCACCCGGGAGCCGGCCATTTCCGCGCTGCTGATGTTTCTGCGCTGCGGAGAGGCGATCAGGTAGCCGAGGGCTTCATCCTTGGTCGCGGTGGTAATGCTTCCCTGGCCTTCCATGATGTAATGGGTGGCGATGAATTTCTTGACATGGTCGCGTGATTCGGAAGGCAGGTAATACTGCAGGTCCCAGAAGTTATGGCTGCCGCTGCGGCGGATGGCGGAGTTGACGTTGCCGGCTCCTCCGTTATAGGCCGCGATGACCAGCAGCCAGTCCCGGTACTGGTTATACAGCATCGTCAGGTAGTGGGCGGCCGCGTGGGTACTCTTGAAATAATCGGTCCGTTCGTCCACGTAGCCGTCTACGCGCAGCCCGTTGTTGCGTGCCGTTTCCGGCATGAATTGCCAGGGGCCTACGGCGCCGGCCCAGGAGACGGCCGTCGGTTTAAGATCCGATTCGATGACGGCGAGGTATTTCATTTCCCCGGGAACCCCGTGCTGTTCCAGGATCGATTCGATCATGTCAAAATACGGTTTCCCCCAGCCCTTCATTTTCTCCAGGCTCCGGCCATGTTTCTGCATGTAATCCTGCACGAAACTTACCGCCCTCGGATTGAGCTGGGCATCATTGAACCCGTTGCGCAGCGTGTTGGCCACAAACAGGTCCCGGAATCCCTCCTTGGGATCGCTGACCAGGGTCTCGCGGTGGGTAGAATCGCGGTGGGCCAGGGTGTCGGAAGGCAGGCGGCGGGACAGTTCGCTGCGGCGGGCAGCCGCAGGAAGGGAGGTCGTTTTCTGTGCGGGTTGTACCTGGGCGGTAAAGGAGGCCTGGCGGGCGTCCTGCCTGGCAGCAACTCCCGAAAAAGCCCCCCCGGTAACCAGGACCAGGAACATGCGGATAATAGGTTTCATCGTGCCTTGTTTACGTACACCGAATCTCGAATCACGAATCACAGGTAAGCGACGAAGGTGGCTGTTAAACAGGATACTTGTATTGCTGTAGCAGGTGGCTGGAGACTTGGAGCAAAGATAACTCTTCGAAATCATTTGCCATAACCTGGATGCCGAAAGGCATGCCGTTGCTATGGCGGAACAGCGGCAGGGACAGGGCGGGAATGCCGGTCAGGTTGGCCATAACTGTATAGATATCCGCAAGATACATGGCGATCGGGTCGCTGAGCTTTTCCCCGATTGGAAAGGCGGTGGTGGGGGAAACGGGCAGCAGAATGAAATCATGCTGCCGGAATATGTCCCGGGTGCGGTCGCGCAGCATCCGGCGCACCTGCTGCGCCCGTGTGAAGTAGGCATCATAGTAGCCGGTGCTCAGCACGAAGGTCCCCAGCAGGATCCGCCGTTTCACCTCGCGCCCGAAGCCTTCCGAACGGGTCTTTTTGTAAAAGGCCTCCAGGTCCGTAACGGGGTGGGAGGTCCGGTAGCCGAACCTGACCCCGTCGTAGCGGGACAGGTTGGAGGATGCTTCGGCGGTGGTGAGGACGTAATAGGCAGGGACTATGTAATCCAGGTATTCAAAGGGGACTTCGGTCACCTGGTGGCCATCCCGGCTGAGTCGTTCCAGCAGGCCGCGGATGGCCGCGGCGATCTCGGGGTCCAGGCCCGGGTGATCGAGCGCCTCCCGGAAATAGGCGAAGCGGACCGGGCGGCCGGTGGGCGAAACGGGGGTGTAGGCGGGTACGGGCCGCTGGGACGCCGTACTGTCGAAGGCATCCGGGCCGGCCATTACCTGCAGGGCCAGGGCCACGTCTTCCACGCGATGGCCGAAAATGCCGATCTGGTCAAAGGAAGAGGCGTAGGCGATCAGGCCATACCGGGAAATGCGGCCGTAGGTGGGCTTGAGGCCCACCAGTCCGCAGAAATCCGCCGGCTGGCGGACCGATCCGCCGGTATCACTGCCCAGCGATAGCATACAGCAGCCGGTTTGCACGGCTACGGCCGATCCGCCCGAGGATCCGCCGGGCACGCGGGATTCGTCGAGGCCGTTGAGGACCCGGCCGTAAAAGGAGTTTTCATTGGTGGAGCCCATGGCGAACTCGTCGCAGTTCAGGCTGCCGATCAGGATCGCCCCTTCCTCCAGGAGCCGCTCCACCGCAGTGGCCGTGTACAGGGAATGAAAGCCCTGCAGGATGCGGGAGGCGGCCGTCACGGCATGACCCTGGTAACACAGGACATCCTTGATCCCGATGATTACGCCATGGAGGAGCCCTGGTCGTTTGCCGGCCGCCCGCTGCTGGTCCAGCCAGGCCGCACGCGCCCGGGCTTCGGAGGCAAAGACCTCCACGAATGCATTTAAATGACGGAAATTCCCGATGCGCTCCAGGTAATGGTCTACGGCCTCCACGCAACTGGTGCGGCCTTCCGTTAACTCCCGGTGGTAGGCATCAATGGAAGTGAATGAAAACAAGAACCCCGGCCTTTATCTAATAAAGAAAATGGTTAAGAGCGGACGATGTGTGTGGAGCGGATCAGTTGGTACCTGAGTTGTGGGATTCGTTGATACCTTCCTCGATTTCCCTTTTCACATTGTTTTTGGCATCGTTAAACTCACGCACGCCACGGCCCAGGCCACGCATCAGTTCGGGGATCTTGCGGCCACCGAATAACAGAAGAATGATTACCAGGATGATGATGATTTCCTGGGTACCCAGCACGCCCAACAGCACAGTCAAGAAATTTGCATGTATCATATAATCGGAATTAGACGGTAAAGATAGGAACTAGCGGGAACATGCGGCGACAAATAATTTGAACGGGCTGTTTTCCTCGCCGGGTAAACGAAAAAAGGCCCGGATCGCGGGCCTTTTCGATTGTATGCGGGAAGAAATTAATTTCCAGCGGATTCGACCAGCAGGCGCTTTTCCTTGATCCGGGCGCTCTTGCCGCTGCGGCTGCGCTGATAGTACAGCTTGGCACGACGTACGCGGCCGGTCTTGTTCAGCACGATGGATTCAATATTGGGGGAAAACAGCGGGAAAAGCCGCTCCACGCCAATGCCGTCGGAGATCTTGCGCACCGTGAAGGTGGCGGTGGAACCTGTGCCCTGGCGCTTGATCACGTCGCCCTTGAACGACTGGATACGCTCCTTGTTTCCTTCAACGATTTTATAGTTGACGGTGATGTTGTCACCGGGCTTGAAGTTCGGCGTGTCTTTCTTACCGGTCAGTTGTTCGTGTACATACGCAGTAGCATCCATGACTCAGATTTTTAAGGGAGGCAAAGGTAGGGAAAACCCCTGATACCCCGAAGGGAAGAGGGGGACTTTTTTTCGGGCCTACCTGGCCACATTGACCGTCCGCTTTTCCCGGATCACCGTCACTTTGATCTGGCCCGGGTAGGTCATATCGGTCTGTATCTTCTGGGCGATCTCAAAGGAAAGTCGCTCGGAATCCTGGTCGCTTACCTTGTCGGCCTCTACGATGACCCGCAGTTCGCGGCCGGCCTGGATGGCATAGGCCTTTTCCACGCCCTGGTAGGTAAGTGCCAGGTTTTCAAGCTCTTTGATACGCTGCAGGTATTGCTGCATGATTTCCCGGCGGGCTCCGGGGCGGGCGCCGCTGATGGCGTCGCAGGCCTGGATGATCGGGGAAATCACGTATTGCATTTCCATTTCATCGTGGTGGGACCCGATGGCGTTCACCACGGCCGGGTTTTCCCCGTATTTTTCAGCCAGTTTGGCACCCAGCAGGGCGTGGCTGAGTTCGCTTTCCTCGTCGGGTACCTTGCCGATATCGTGCAGCAGGCCCGCCCGCTTAGCCAGCTTGGGGTTCAGGCCCAGTTCGGCAGCCATGATGCCGCACAGATTGGCGACCTCGCGGCTGTGCATCAGCAGGTTCTGCCCGTAGGACGAACGGAAACGCATCTTTCCCACGATCCGGACCAGTTCCTTGTGGAGGCCGTGGATGCCCAGTTCGATCACGGTGCGTTCCCCGATTTCCATGACCTGCTCTTCGATCTGGCGGCGGGTTTTTTCAACGACCTCCTCGATGCGGGCCGGGTGGATGCGTCCGTCGGTCACCAGGCGCTGGAGGCTCAGGCGGGCGATTTCGCGGCGTAGCGGGTCAAAGGAGGACAGGATGATCGCCTCCGGGGTATCGTCCACGATCAGGTCTACCCCGGTCGCGGCTTCAATCGCCCGGATATTACGACCCTCACGGCCGATAATCTGTCCCTTGATTTCGTCGCTTTCCAGGTTAAATACCGTAATGGAGTTTTCAATGGCCTGTTCCGCGGCCGTACGCTGGATGGTCTGGATGATGATCTTGCGGGCCTCTTTGTTAGCCTTCTGCTTGGCTTCGTCGATGATTTCCTGCTGGATGCCGATGGCCTGTGTCTGGGCCTCCTGGCGCAGGCTCTCCACCAGCTGGTGGCGGGCCTCCTCGGCGGACAGGGCGGCGATCTTTTCCAGGCGGCGGATATGCTCCTCCTGGTGTTTTTCCAGCTCCGTACGCTTGATATTCACCAGTTCGATCTGGCGGTTCAGGTTTTCCTTGATCGCCTCGTTCTCCTTGATCTGGCGGTCCAGGCTGGTCTCCTTGTGGTTGATAGCCTGCTCTTTCTGCCGGATCCGGTTTTCGGCTTCCCCCATTTTGCGGTTGCGGTCGAGGGTTTCCTTGTCGTGGGCGGCTTTCAGCTGCACGAAGCGTTCCTTGGCCTCCAGTTCCTTCTCCTTGCGCAGGGTCTCCGCCCGCAGTTCTGCCTCCTTGATGATGTTTTGTGCCTGTAATTCAGCCTCTTCGATCTGTTTTCGGGTGTTCTTGGCAAAAATGAACTTACCCGCTACAATGCCCGCGGCCAGTGCCGCGATCCCCGTTATGATGGATAATATATTCGGGTCCATGAATACGTTTTTTTGATTGTTCCGAAATGCTATGTCTTGTCGTTTTTTCCATACTGCATGGGCAGATGAAGGCCCGCCGGCGGCGGGCAATGGGCGAAGATACAAAACCGGCCGAATTGGCGGAAATCGGAAATTAGCCGGATTTCTTATAATTTTCTGAAAATCATTCGGGCAGCCGCCCCGCCGGCGGCCGATGCGGTTCAGGCCTGCGGCAGGTGACTGTCGAGCAGGCGTTCCAGGCCGGCCAGCTTTTCTGCCAGCTGATCCGGGTCCACCCCCGCCTGCAGGGCCCCGTTCTGCTCGGTGGCAAACCAGACCAGTACCATGGATATATAGTCCTGCATATCCTTGCCGGCGAACTGGGTCCGGAATTCCAGGATCTTGTCATTGATGGTCTTTACGGTCCGGCGGACCACCTCCTCATCCCGGGGCAGGATGCGGATCCGGTAGGTACGGTCCCCTATGACGATGTTGACCGGAATTAATTCTGCCATAGCTTGCAATTGTGAAATAATTTGAGTTATTTAGTTGCCCTGAATTACCCGAATGAACACCCTGCTATCCTATACTCCGCCCATATCCGAAAAACCCAAAACACCAACACGTTATGTTTGCCCGCGTCAAATCGCACGTTTTCATTGACACTGTAAGACTGGAAGTTGAATCTGCCCCCGAGGCCCGGGTTCGTGCCGTGCTGCGCGATGAAGCCGGCCGGGTCTGCTCCACCCTGGAAAAAACCCTGCGGGGCAGTTCCCAGGACATAACCTGGGAGGGGCTCAACCACCTGCCCTACGGCGTATATACCCTGGAACTTTCCGAAGGAGCCGATGAAATGAAACTCCGGATGGTCAAACGGGTCTAGCCCCGGATCATTCGCTGAGCAGGGTAATGCACCGGTCTATCTCGCGCAGGTAGCCGTTAATGCGCTTTTCAAAACTTTTCTTGTCCTGTTCGTTCCAGTTCCCCGAGCTGATCTTCAGCACCTCAATCTGCTGGCGCAGGCGCTCGATGGTCTGCTGCTGCTGCTGGTTATGCTGCCCGCAGGCTTCCAGTTCCCGCTGCAGCCGCAGGTTATCTTTCTGCAAAGCCTGGTACTGCCGCAGCAGTTGCTGCAGTTTTTCCTGAATCGTCCGTAGCTGTATTTCCAGGTCTGCCATGTGGTGTGGTTCGGTTGGATCTTCCGACAGCGGAGCCCCGTTATTTGCGGATTTCCGCCTGCACTTCCTTTTCCAGCGTGGTCATAATCCGGGCCATCCACTGGTCGATTTCCTTGTCCGTCAGCGTCTTTTCCGCGTCCTGGAAGGTAAAGCTCACGGCCAGGGATTTGCGGTCGGCGCCCAGCTTTTCACTTTCGAATATATCAAACAACCGGACATCCTGCAATTTTTCCAGCCCGATCTTTTGCACCGCGCGCCGGAGCGATTCGTAGGGGAGCTGGCGGCTTACCACCAGGGCCAGGTCCCGCTGAACGGCCGGGAAACGGGGAATCTCGCGGAAAGACCCCGGTTGGCGGCCCGGCAGGTTCGCCAGGATTTCCCAATCGAAATCGGCGAAGAGTACCGGCTGGCGGATATCGAACCGGTCAAGCAGGGTTGGGCTGACCACGCCGAGCCGTACGACTTCCCGTCCCTGCAACTGCCCTGACTGGCCTGCCTGGAACTTGTCATGCTGCATTGGCTCAAACCGGACAGGCCCGGCCCCCAGGACCCGGAAAACGGCCTCAACCAGGCCCTTCAGGTCAAAGAAATCGGCTCGGGCCGGCTTGTTTCGCCAACCTTCACCGGTCCGGTTCCCGGTGAGATAGAGGCACAGGTGTTCCTGCTCCTGGTATTTTCCCACCTGCCGGGACGAATAGGTTTTCCCGAACTCGAAGAACCGCAGGTCCAGGTTTTTTCGGTTCAGGTTATGGGCGATGGACTGCAGGCCCGTTTCCAGCATGGAGGGCCGCAGGATGTCCAGTTCCGCGCTCAGGCTGTTTAGCATGCGTACGGCTCCGGCGAGTTCCTGCTCGGTGTAGAAGGCCGCGTTGGTAATGGAATTGGTCAGTATCTCGAAGAAGCCGGCGCCTACCAGGTACTGGGAAAGCTTTTCCCGGTACGCTTCGCGCAGCGGGTTTTCTTCTACGGCCGGGCTGATATGGATGGAGGAAGGGATCGGCACGTTATCCAGCCCGTCGATGCGCAGGATTTCCTCCACGATATCCGCCGGCAGGGCAATGTCGGGTTTGTGATGGGGGACCGCCACCCAAAGTTCGTCAATGCCCTCCTTGACCAGGTCGAACCCGAGGCTGGCCAGGATATTCTTTACGGCGTCGGGGTGGTAATTTTTGCCGCTCAGCTTTTTGAGGTAATGAAATTTCAGGCCCACCTGCTTTTTGTCGCGGGGCTGGGGATAGACGTCCACGATCGGGGAGGCCACCTGGGCGCCAGCCAGGTCGCGAAACAGGGTGGCGGCCCGTTTCAGGACCTGGACCGTGCCGGAGATATCCACGCCCTTTTCAAACCGGGTGGCCGCATCCGTGCGCAGACCGTGTCGGAAGGAGCTGCGGCGAATCGTCACGGGGTCGAAGCAGGCGCTCTCCAGGAACACTTCCGTGGTCTTTTCCGTTACCCCGCTGTCCCGGCCCCCGAATACGCCGGCCAGGCAGAGGCCTCCCTGCTCGTCGCAGATCATCAGGTCCTCCTGGTGCAGCAGGCGCTCCTTGCCATCCAGGGTTACGAAAGGGGTCCCCTGGGGAAGATTGCGCACGATGATATGACCTCCCCGGATGGCCTTGGCATCGAAGGCATGCAGGGGCTGGCCGGTTTCGTGCTGGATGAAGTTGGTGATGTCCACCACATTGTTGATGGGGCGCAGGCCGATGGCCTTCAGGCGCTGCTGCAACCAGGCGGGGGAGGGACCCACCTGCACACCGGTAAAGGCCAGGCCGCTGTAGCGGGGGCAGGCCTCGGTATTGGCGATGGTTACCCGGACGGAAAGTTCCTGGCTGTCCGGCTTGAACCCGTTGGTCAGCGGCAGGCGCGGTCGGAACTCCTTTTTCTCATGGTAGCTGAGGTAGGCGCAGACATCCCGGGCCACACCCCAGTGACTCATGGCATCCATGCGGTTCGGCGTCAGGCCGATCTCGTAGATCCAGTCCTCGTAGGGTTTGAAATAGTCGGCGGCCGGCAGGCCGGGTTTCAGCTCAGCCGGCAGCACCAGGATGCCGGCATGGGATTCACCCAGTCCGATTTCATCCTCGGCGCAGATCATTCCCTGGCTTTCCTCCCCGCGTATGCGGGCGGTCTTCATGGTGAGGGGATCACCATGAACCGGGTAGATCGTGGTCCCCACCAGGGCCACCACCACTTTCTGGCCGGG
This sequence comes from Chitinophagaceae bacterium, assembly GCA_035549175.1. GTDB lineage: Bacteria > Bacteroidota > Bacteroidia > Chitinophagales > Chitinophagaceae > DASTSN01. The sequence goes on from DASZRL010000092.1 coordinate 73,231, forward strand.
GGCCACGTTGGGTGCCCCGCACACAATCCGCAGGGGTTCCGGTCCGCCGGTATTGACCCGCGTCAGGCGCAGTTTGTCCGCATTGGGATGGGGGGTTACTTCCAGCACCTCCCCGATCACCAGGCCCCTGAGCCCACCCCGGACCTCTTCATACCGTTCCAGTTTCTCCACCTCCAGGCCAATGGAGGTCAGGATCCTGCTCAGCCGCTCCGGCTCGATCGTCAGGGGCAGGTAATCACTCAGCCATTTATAGGAAATCGTCATGTTGTTGCTAATATTTTCGTTGGGATGCCCGCCATCCGTCCGGCCTGGCACCAGGGCCAGCAAAGATAATTGTTTGCCATCAGATTAGGGGTTCCGCCGGGAGCCGGCCCGGGGCACCTGACCCCGCGACACCCGGCGCAGGACCGCTTGCGCCCAGGCTGACCCGTTAGCCTGCCGGGAGCGGCCGGCAGAAAGTCTCCCGGCCGCCGCGCCGGCTTTTTGCAATCTCGTCTAAAGCGGCTCCATGTTGGGTTTGCGGCCGGTCCGGGGTCCTGCGGGCCCTCCGGAATCCCCGGAAAGCCCATTCTGTAGGTTACGGAAACCAGCCAAAAAAACGCCATGTTTTATTTTAGCACAGCCTGTGTTAATTTCATTTAGGTCGGGGCGAAAAACTTTTTTAAATTGTGTATGACTAGGGGGTTTGCGTGGATAAGCCTGCGGATGCTGTGGATAACCAGGTGAGGCGACTGTGAATAAGAAAAATTTTTTTCTGCCCTTTTTCTGAATTTATATTCGCCCCCGACTGGCGGGAAACATTCCGATAATAGAGGGATAACGATTTCTTAAAACAAGGCTGGAATACTAACCCAAAGTCATTAGTGAACAACTGATGGTTTAACCTTTTTTCGCTGTAATAGAACCCATGGACCTTACTAATCTGAACCGGGACCGCAAGCAGCGGCGCAAATCGACCCTTGACCTGAGCACCATGGTATACGGCAAGGTGCCTCCCCAGGCCAAGGAACTGGAAGAAGCCGTGCTGGGGGCCATCATGCTGGAAAAGGGCGCCTTTGATGCCGTGGTGGAGATCCTGAAGCCGGAATGTTTTTATGTGGAGAGCCACCAGCGCATCTTCCGGGCCATGCAGTCGCTGGCCCAGAAGAGCCAGCCCATCGATATCCTGACCGTCGTGGAGGAACTGCGGTTCCGGGAAGACCTGGACCTGGTTGGCGGCCCCTATTATGTCACCCGGCTGACCAACAGCGTGGTATCCGCCGCCAATATTGAGGCCCATGCCCGGATCATCCTGCAGAAATTCATCCAGCGGGAACTGATCCGCATCAGCGGGGAGATCATCGGGGATGCCTACGAGGACAGCACCGATGTGTTTGACCTGCTGGATGACGCCGAAAGCAAGCTGTTTGAGATTACGAACAACCACCTCAGAAAGAATTTTGACACCATCGATTCGGTACTGGTCAAGACGATCCAGCGTATCGAGGACCTGCGGCACCGCAACGAGGAGGTAACCGGGGTACCCAGCGGATTTCCCTCGCTGGACCGGGTCACCTACGGCTGGCAGAGCACCGACCTGATTATCCTGGCAGCCCGTCCGGCCGTGGGTAAGACGGCGTTCGCCCTGAACCTGGCCCGCAACGCCGCCCTGCATCCGACCAAGCCGACGCCGGTCGCCGTCTTTTCCCTGGAAATGAGTGCCGGCCAGCTGGTCCAGCGGATCCTTTCGGCCGAAAGTGAGATCTGGCTGGAAAAGATCGCCCGGGGTAAAATGGAGGAGCATGAAATGAAGCAACTCTACGCCAAGGGCATCCAGCGGCTGGCCCAGGCGCCCCTGTTCATTGATGACACCCCGGCCCTGAACATTTTTGAACTCCGGGCCAAATGCCGTCGCCTCAAGAACAAGCACAATATCGGGATGGTCATCATCGACTACCTGCAGTTAATGAGCGGCACCGGGGAAAACCGCAACGCCAACCGCGAGCAGGAGATCAGTAATATATCCCGGAACCTGAAAGGCCTGGCCAAGGAACTGAGCATACCCATCATAGCCCTGTCCCAGCTCAGCCGGGAAGTGGAAAAGCGCGGTGCCAAGGACGGGACCAAGATGCCCCAGCTCAGTGACCTGCGTGAATCCGGAGCGATCGAACAGGATGCCGACATGGTCATGTTCCTGTACCGCCCTGATTATTACGATATTACATCCAATGAAATGGGCGAAAGCAATCGGGGAGAGACGCATGTCCGGATCGCCAAACACCGGAATGGCTCCCTGGAAACGGTTAAGCTCAAGGCGCTGCTCCATATCCAGAAGTTTATCGAGGACGATGGCAGCGACCTGGGTGGAATGGGCCTGCCGGGTAACTGGAAGCCGGTACCGGATGCCGAAGGCGGCGGGGCCCGCGTGTTCATACAGACGGGCAGTAAGATGAATGACATGAATTACCCGGAAGACGAGGATTCCCCTTTCTGACGGCTTTCCCCTAACCGGGCCAGCCCCGGCTCCCCGGGGTTTATTCACGCTGCCCATACTCTTTCCGTGAACACACCGCTTTTCTATATCGAACCAGCCGAGGCGGTTCACCCGGAAATCCGGATGAACGAGGAAAACTCCCGCCATATCGTGACCGTCCTGCGCATGCGGCGTGGGGAACGCCTGCGCCTGACCGACGGCCGGGGCAACCTGGTGGATGGCGAGCTGGCCTCCGATCACAAAAAACATTGCCAGGTACGGGTGCTGGCGCGCAGAAGCCTGCCTGCCGAACCCCTGCGCATCACCCTGGCCGTTTCCCTGATCAAGAATGTCCACCGGTTTGAATGGTTGCTGGAAAAGGTAACCGAACTCGGGGTGTCGGTAATCCAGCCCCTGCTTTGCGCGCGCACGGAACGCACGCAGTTCCGCCCGGACCGCATGAAAGGAATCCTGGTCAGCGCCATGCTCCAGAGCCAGCAATGCTGGTTGCCGGAGCTGCGGGAGCCCGCTGCGCTTGAATCGGTCATCCGGTCGGCTGACCAGGAGCAGAAATTTATCGCGCATTGCCTGGATGGGGAGAAGCGCTCCCTGCCGGACCTGGTCAACGGTTCTCTTCCAACCAAAATCATCCTGGTGGGCCCGGAGGGGGATTTTACCGCCGGGGAGGTTGACCTGGCGGTGCGCCATCATTTTCTGCCGGTGACCCTGGGAGAAACCCGGCTGCGCGCCGAGACGGCCGGCATGGTAGCGGCCGTCCTACTTCGCCATGTCTGACTTACCGGGCTCCCGCTCCGAGGGCAGTACCGGCTCATTCAGCTGGACCAGCCGGCCCCGCTCCAGGCGGCGCCGCACCGACATATTGAGCAGTTCCACGGCAAAGGAGAAAGCCATGCCAAAATAAATGTAGTTTTTGAGGTGTAACTCGTGCGCTCGCTGAGCATCCCAGCCTTCGATGACCAGGCTCAGTCCGATCATGACCAAGAAAGAAAGGGCCAGCATCTTCAGCGTGGGGTGGCGGTGAATGAAGGCCGAGATCCGCGGGCTGAACAGGAACATCACGATCATGGCGATTACCACGGCGGCGATCATGATGGCCACATAGCGGGCCGTGCCCCCGGCCGTAATCACACTGTCAAATGAAAAAACGGTATCGATCAGCATGATCTGGAGGGCCGCCTGTCCCAGGGAAAGCAGGGGACGGTTCCGGGCCGCCAGGTTGGGGTCCTCGCCCTCCAGCTTGTGATGAATCTCCCGCACGGATTTGTAGATAAGAAACAGCCCCCCCAGCAGCATGACCAGGCTGGCCAGGTCAAATTCCTTCCCCCCGAGTGTCAGCAGCGGCTTACCCTTCTGGGCCAGCAGCCATCCCAGGCCCAGCAGCAAAAGGCTGCGGATCACTATGCCGGTAGTCATCCAGATGCGCCTGGCCTTGCGCTCCTGGTGGGCGGGCAGCCGGTTAATGATGATGCTGACGAAAATGACATTATCAATTCCCAGCACGATCTCCAGGATGACCAGGATGATAAAACTGATGAGGCTTTCGGTGGTAAATAAATGGGTCATGGTTCCGTTGGTTTGCTCTCAGCAAGGGTTGATTCCGTTTATGGGACGCGTACGCCTCACTGCTCCGGGGTACCCGCCTGCGCCCGAAGGGTCAGGACAGCCCCCGGCAGATCCGGCGTACGATCGAGGGGCCCACATAGATGAAACCCGTCCAGACCTGGACCAGGCTGGCCCCGGCGGCCAGTTTTTCCCGGGCATCCCGGGCTGTAAACACGCCACCGGATGCCACGATGGGGATCCGGCCCTGTGTACGGGCCTGAATATAGGCCAGCAGCTCGGTACTGCGCCGCAGCAGGGGACGGCCGCTCAGGCCTCCCGGCCCGATGGCCTGGATCCGGGAGGCAGGCGTCCGGAGGCCCTCCCGGCTGACCGTGGTATTGGAAACCACCAGGCCATCCAGGTGAATGTCCCGTGCCAGGTCGATGACATCATCCACCTGGCTATCCGTCAGGTCCGGTGCAATCTTCAGCAGCAGGGGTTTGGGATGGCCCAGGGATTCGTTGATGGTCTGCAGGTGGCCCAGGATGCGGCGCAGGGAATCCTTTTCCTGGAGTTCCCGCAGGCCCGGCGTGTTGGGGCTGCTGACATTGACCACAAAATAGTCCACGCAGTCATGGAGACCCCGCAGGCAGGCTTCATAATCCTTCCAGGCTTCCTCGTTGGGGGTCTGCTTGTTCTTGCCGATGTTGCCGCCGATCAGCATGCGGCCCGGCTGGTCTGGCTGGCTGGCCCGCCAGGCGCGTACCCGCTCCGCCACGGCACGGACACCGTCATTGTTAAATCCCATACGGTTGATCAGGGCCTGGTCCTGGGGAAGCCGGAACAGGCGGGGCTTTTCGTTGCCGGCCTGGGGAAGTGGCGTGACAGTACCCACTTCCACGAAGCCGAATCCCAGGGTGTCCAGCTCCCGCAGGTAGCGGCCGTTCTTGTCAAAACCGGCCCCCAGCCCGATGGGATTTCGCCAGATCAGGTTACCGAGGCCCGCCGGGGTCAGGGGCCTGCTGGCGGCAAACCCGCGCGCCAGCAGGCGCCGCAGGGGCCCGAAGCGGCAGGCAACCCGCAGCAGGTTCATGGAAAAGTAATGGACACCTTCGGGGGCAAACAGGAACAGGAAATTGCGTAGCAGTGCGTACATACCAGGGGGCGAAGATAAAGCAACTTTAACGGACGGGATTTTTGGTGGGCAGGCAGACAACCGTTAATTTTGGAGTAGAAGGTTGCATAAACAACCAACTGCCGCGGCGGGCTGTACCCGTTTCGGGGTCAACTTAAACGGAAAACCATGCAGGAAGCATACATAGTTGCCGGCTACCGGACCGCGGTGGCCAAGGCCAAGCGGGGCGGATTTCGCTTTTACCGGCCGGATGACCTGGCCATTGAGGTGATACGGGGCCTGCTGGCCTCGGTACCCCAACTGGAGCCATCCCGGGTGGATGACCTGATCGTGGGCAATGCGGTTCCGGAGGCCGAACAGGGACTGCAGGTAGGCCGGATTATTGCCGCCCGGGCCCTGGGGATCAGCGTGCCGGGATTCGTCATAAACCGGTATTGTGCCAGCGGGCTGGAATCGATCGCCCTGGCGACGGCCAAGATCCGCACGGGGATGGCCGACTGCATCGTGGCGGGTGGGACCGAGAGCATGAGCCTCGTGCCTACGGCCGGCTGGAAAACAGTGCCCGCCTATTCCATCACCCGGGAGGAGCCGGATTATTACCTCGGCATGGGGCTTACTGCCGAAGCGGTGGCCAAGGAATTCAAGGTAAGCCGCGAAGACCAGGATGCCTTTGCCCTGCAATCTCACCAGAAGGCCATCCGGGCCATACAAAACGGATATTTCAAAGACGGCATCCTGCCTATTACAGTGGAGGAAGTGTACGTGGACGGTAAGGGAAAGCGACAGAAGCGCCAGTATGTGGTGGATACCGATGAAGGCCCGCGCGCGGATACCTCGCTGGAGGCCCTGGCAAGGCTTAAACCGGCCTTTGCGGCCGGCGGATGCGTCACGGCGGGGAACTCCTCCCAGACCAGCGACGGCGCCGCCTTTGTCATCGTGATGAGCGAACGGATGGTGAACGAGCTGGGGCTCCGGCCTATCGGGCGACTGGTCAGCTGCGCCTCAGCCGGCGTGCACCCCCGGATCATGGGGATCGGCCCTGTGGCCGCCATACCCAAGGCGCTGGCCCAGGCCGGCATGAACCTATCCCAGATCGACCTGATTGAGTTGAATGAAGCGTTTGCGTCCCAATCCCTGGCGGTCATCCGGGAGGCCGGGCTGGACCCGGACCGGGTGAATGGCAACGGCGGTGCCATTGCGCTGGGCCATCCGTTGGGATGTACGGGCTGCAAACTGACCATCCAGATCCTGCATGACCTCAGACGACTTCATAAAAAATACGGCATGGTCACCGCCTGCGTGGGTGGCGGCCAGGGTATTGCCGGCATCATCGAAAACCTGGCTTAGTGGCCAAACCAGGTTACGGGCTCCCGGCCTGTTGCAGAAATAACCAGCGGAATTGCATTATTTGATGGCGGTTTATTTGAACCAGTATTGCATATTTGCTATTTTTGCCCGCCATGAGGATCAAGCAGGTACTTATTAAGGTTTTTGCCGTTCTGGTCTTGCTGGTATTCACGCAGCGCGGCGGATTAGGTATTTACCTGCATAACTGGCTGCACCTGGCTGCCAGCCAGGATCCCCTGCCGCCGGGCGAGTCCCGCACCATCAGTTTCAACTGCCATTGCCTGGAAGACCTGGCCATGCCTTTTTTTTCCGGTCTACCAGGTTGAACTGGAAAGACCACCGGTCCATCCTGATATGCCCCGTACCGTCCGCATTCCGGGGATTTTTGCCGGCCTGGTGCCCGCCACCCAACTTCGCGGTCCGCCCGCAGCAGGCGTCTGATCGGGTTACCTTACCCGGACCTCATTCCGGCCAAGCGCCGAACAGCTTCTGTAACTACCTGGCGGAGGGATCCGCCTTACCTGCAATCGATCCTTTACATGAAATATATTTTAGGTTTTCTTATCGCCCTTGCCGGCCTGTCGCAGTCGTCCTGGGCTCAGCAGAAGGCCCTGCTGCGGGGCCGTATCATCGATTCCACGGGTGCGGGATTGCCGGGCGCCAGCCTGTTCATTCACGGCGCCAATACCGGCGCCATTACCAATGACAGCGGCTATTTCCGGACCGAGGCGGTACGTGCCGGCCGCTACCTGGTGGAAATCACGTATACCGGCTACACGACGGTGGCCCAGACGGTGGAGATCGGCCCGGATACCTACCGGGAGTTCGTTCTCCGTCCTGCCGTCCTGGAGCAGGAGGGCGTAACGGTGACCGGGGTGTCGGCTGCCACGCGCCTGCGACAGATCCCGCAGCCGGTAACCATCATCCGGCGTGATGAACTCCAGAAAATTACGGCTACCAACCTGATATCGGGTCTGACGCATATTCCCGGCATCAGCGCCCTGACGACCGGACCGGCCATTGCCAAGCCCTTTATCCGCGGGTTGGGCTACAACCGGGTGGTCACCGTCAGCGATGGCGTGCGCCAGGAAGGACAGCAGTGGGGCGATGAACACGGGATTGAAATTGATGACTACAGCGTGCAGCGGGTGGAAGTGCTCAAAGGTCCAGCCTCCCTGATGTATGGATCCGATGCCCTGGCAGGGGTCATTAACATTCAGAGCCTCCTGCCCGTACCGGAAGGGAAACTGCTGGGTAGTGTGCTGAGCGAATACCAGACCAACGCCCGGCTACGCGGATTTTTTGGCAACCTGGGAGGAACCCGTAACGGATTCAGCTTCAATGCCTACGGTTCCTACAAGGCAGCCGACGACTACCGCAACCGCTTCGACGGGCCTGTCTTTAATTCCAGCTTTTACAGCCAGAACCTCGGATTAATGACCGGGTACCGGGGAGCCTGGGGCCACAGCCAGCTTTCGGTAACCCGGTTTAACCAGCACCTGGGAATCATCGAGGGCAGCCGCGATTCGGCCACGGGCGCCTTCCTGAAAACCTTACCGGGGGGCGGCATGGTCCCGGTAACGGCGGAGGATCTGCGCGGGATGGAACCTGCCGTGCCCTACCAGCACATCCGGCACCTGAAGGTGACCAGTGACAATAGTTTCAACCTGGGCCGCAGCCATCTGGATGTCACGGTCGCCTTCCAGCACAACCAGCGCCAGGAATTCGGAGATGCGGGACAGCCGGCCGATCCCACGGCCTGGTTTGACCTGAAGACCTGGACCTACGACCTCCGCTACCATTTTCCCTACCGGGCCAGTTGGCGAACCACCGCCGGCGTCACCGGAATGGTTCAGAACAACCGGAACCTGGCCGCAGACGTGCTGATCCCCGATTTTAACCTCCTGGATGGCGGCGCCTTCCTGTTCAGCCAGTACGCCAAGGACAAACTCTCAGTGAGCGGGGGAATACGCCTCGACGGACGCCATATCTCCAGCGATGCCCTGGACGATAACGGAACCCTGCGGTTCGCAGCCTTTACCCGGAATTTCGGGAACCTGTCCGGCAGCGCGGGCCTCAGTTATGAGGTCACGCATGCCCTGACCCTGAAGGCCAACCTGGCCCGGGGATTCCGGGCGCCCAGCCTGGCTGAACTGGCCAGCAACGGGGCACACGAAGGCACCAACCGCTACGAGATCGGCAATGTCAACCTCCCTTCCGAAACCAGCTGGCAGGGGGATGCCGGCGTGGAGGTCAATACCCAGCATGTTACCCTGGGCGCCAGTCTTTTCTATAATGCGATCAGCCACTTCATTTTTTACCGCAAACTTGCCTCGGTGCGGGGGGGCGATTCCCTGCGTTACGATCCGGCATCCGGTGCCCCCCTGCTGGTGTTTGCCTTTGCGGGCCAGACGGCTCGCCTCCGGGGCCTGGAGTTCAATATGGACATTCATCCCCATCCCCTGGACTGGCTGCACTTTGAGAACACCTTTTCCCTGACACGGGCCACCTTCACCCAACCGATCGATGGAAGCCGCAATGTTCCGTACATCCCGGCCGCGCGGTACCTGGCTGATCTGAAAGTAAACGTTTTGCCCAGGGGAAAACGGGTGCGCAACCTGTACGTCAGCCTGGAAAGCGATTACACCTTTGCCCAGGACCGACCCTTCACGGGGTACAACACGGAAACCGCCACCGGGGATTACTGGCTGGTCAACCTGGCGGCCGGCGCGGAATTCCAGCGTAAGGGGAAAACCCTGTTCAGCCTGCAGCTCTCGGGCAATAACCTGGGGGATGTGGCCTACCAGAATCACCTCAGCCGGCTGAAATACACGGACGTTAACCTCGTGACAGGCCGCCAGGGGGTATTCGATATGGGCAGAAACTGGGGATTCAAACTGATCGTTCCCCTGGCCTTCGACTGGAAATAACGACAGACGGTCTACACGCCGTAAGTCTTATACGGCGACCGCTTTGGGTTTACGCTCGCCGATCTGCTGGCGCCACATGGCGTAATAAAGGCCCTTTTCCTCCAGCAGGCTTTCATGCGTGCCGGTTTCCACCACGTCGCCCTTCTCCAGGACATAGATCCGGTCGGCATGCATGATCGTGGAAAGCCGGTGGGCAATCAGGATCGTGACCTGGTAGCGCTGGGAGGATACCTCGCGGATGGTCTGGGTGATCTCTTCCTCGGTCAGGGAATCCAGCGCGGAGGTCGCTTCGTCGAAAATCAGCAGGTGCGGTTTACGCAGCAGGGCCCGGGCGATGCTCAGGCGCTGCTTTTCCCCGCCAGACAGCTTCAGGCCGCCTTCGCCGATCATCGTCTCCAGTCCTTTTTCCGCCCGCTGTAGCAGGGTCTGGCAGGAGGCCTTTTGCAATACGTCAAACAGGTCTTCCTCGGTGGCCGCAGGATTTACGAAAAGCAGGTTCTCGCGGATGGTTCCTGAAAACAGCTGGGTATCCTGGGTCACAAAGCCAATCTGGCGGCGCAGGTCCTCGAAATTGATTTCCTTTTCATCCAGGCCGTTATAGAGAATGCGGCCTGACTGGGGCCGGTAGAGGCCCACCAGCAGTTTCATCAGCGTGGTTTTTCCCGAACCGGATGGACCGACGAATGCGATGGTCTCCCCGGTCCGCACCTGGAAGCTGATCCCGTTGATGGCGCTTTGCTGGGCGGTCCGGTGCTTGAAGCCCACGCCGCTGAATTCCAGGGTCTGGATATCCCCCAGGTGCCTGGGATTGGCCGGCTGGAGCTCGGGCTCCTTTTTCATGAGGGATTCAAAATTGTTGAGGGAGGCTTCCGCTTCACGGTAGGATAATATGATATTGCCGATTTCCTGCAGGGGGCCGAAAACAAAAAAGGAAAAAATCTGCATGGTCACCAGCTGTCCCGCATCCATGTACTTGCGGAAGATCAGCCACATCAGGATAAAAAGTATGATCTGCCGCAGCGTATTGACCATCGTGCCCTGTATGAAGGAGATGGAGCGGATGCGTTTCACCTTGGTCAGTTCCAGGCCCAGTATCTTGTAGGTATTGCGGTTCAGGCGGCTTACCTCCTGCTGGGTAAGCCCCAGGCTCTTGACCAGCTCAATGTTCCGCAGGGATTCGGTGGTGGAACCCGCCAGGGCCGTGGTCTGGTTGACGATGTTCTTCTGGATCGCCTTGATCCGCTTGCTGAGGAAATTGGTGATCAGCGTCAGCAGCAGGATGCCTCCCAGGTAGGCAATCGGGATACTCCAGTGGATGAACAGAGCGGCATAAACGAAAACGAAGACGACCCCCACGATCACGCCGAACAGCACATTAATGAAATAGTTCATGAATTTTTCCACGTCCGCCCGGACCTTGGTCAGGATGGACAGGGTTTCCCCGCTGCGTTGGTCCTCGAATTCCTGATAGGGGAGTTTCATGGCATGCTGCAGGCCGTCGGTGAAGACGCGTGCGCCGAACTTCTGGATGATCACGTTGAGGAAATAGTCCTGGAAATTCTTGGCGATCCGGCTCACCATGGCCACGGAGATCGAACAGATGACGATGAACCAGACCCCGGGACTTTTCCAGGAAAAGGAATTAAAGTAGTCCCCGGCGGTAACCGTGGGAACGGAAGGATTTCCCAGCGCGGCCACCCGGAAACGGTTGGCCAGGTTGACCAGTTTTCCAAACAGGATGGGATCGATCAGGGAGAATCCGATGTTGATGGCGGCCAGGACCAGGGTGAGGATGACCAGCCACCGGTAAGGTTTCAGGTATTTGAGGAGGATTTTCATAACAGTCAGTAGGAATTAGGGGGTTCCCGCATCAAAAATTGCAGCAAAAAAGAAAACGGAAAACATGGCACAGCAGGATGACAGAAAACCGAACCGAATATACGAATCCCCCCGCTTTACCCGGCAGAATGGCAGGAGCCGGCTGCTCCTGTCCGTCCCGGTTGGCCGGCGCCGGCCCGTCAATCACCTGGGCGTACCATCCTACCATCAGGCAGCCACCTTGTTCACGGCCGCCCGGTCCGTGCCGCCCGCCGGGTCCCGGGGACCTGGGCTCCTGGCTTCTGACTTCCGGCTGATGGCCTACGGCTGCCGGTAATCAAACAGGAGGTGGACGTCCGGATCCGGCTGCACCTCGGAAATCCCGGGCGGAGCGGGCAGGGTGAAAGATTCCTGCGCACGCCGTACCTCGATACGTTCCCGCCGCACGTCTCCGGTTGCCGTGCGGACGGCCAGTTCCAGGGGAAAGGAAAACGGCCTGGGCTGTAACTGGCGGACCGTGACGACGAGTTTGCCGGCAACCTGCTTCCAGCCCAGGGAAACGACAGGCACGCCGGGCTGGTACAGCCACTGATCGAAAAAGACCTGGAGGTTGCGTCCCGACACCTTTTCGAAGACCGCCTGGAGGTCCCGGGTGTCGGCATTGCGGCCGGCATACTGGGCGTAATAGGTACGGATGGAACGCCAGAACACCGAATCACCCAGCTGGTGGCGGAGCATATGCAGGATCCAGCCCCCTTTCTGGTAGCTGTTGGGGTTGAGCAGCTGCATGTAGTCGGTCACGGCGGTATCTACCACGGGGTGGTTGCTGGACTGGCTGAAGGCGATGACCTCCCGCCGGTCCTGCGCCCGCATAAAGCGGGCCGTATCGGGCCCGTACTTGTTTTCCAGGTACAGGATGGTGCAGTAGGTGGCAAAACCCTCGCTGAGCCAGAGGTGGCCGAAACTCTTTTCGGTAGCCATGTTGCCAAACCACTGGTGGGCGATTTCGTGGGCCAGCAGACTTTCATTGCGGCGGGTTCCGCTGATGGAGTTTTCCGAATAAAAGATGGTGTTGGCGTTTTCCAGCCCGCCGAATATCGTTTTGGACTGTACATTGGCCAGTTTGCGGTAGCCATACGGGCCGATGTGGTCGATGTAATAGCGCAGGATCCCCGTCGCCTGGGCATAGTCGTAAAATCCCTTGTCGCGGTCTTCCGGATAAACCCAGCTGGTCACCGGAATGCAATCCACGGTACCGGAGAGGTTCACGGCGAAATCCGCCGCTCCGATCACCATGACTTTGGTGGCCACCGGCACCTCTTCCTGCCAGTGGGTCAGTCTGCGTCCGTCCGCCAGGTTGGTTTCCTCGACCTGCACCCCGTTGGCGACAACCTGGTAGTGCCCCGGAGCCGTGATCAGGAACTCCACCGATGCTTTATCTGCCGGGTCATCCACGCAGGGCAGCCAGTTATGTCCCCGGTTGGGCCAGTTGTCGGCAAAGAAGGTCCGGTGCCCGTATTTATTGCGGGAAATGATCAGGCCATCGGCCGGGATACCGACATACCGTATCTCGAAACGTCTTGTCTGGCCGGCCTGGCAGCCGCCCTGCGGGCGCACCACCAGCCGGTCTCCTTCCCGCGTGTAGGGGACGGTTTCCTGGTTCTCCGTGACCCGGTACACGAACATGCCGCGGCCCTTTTCGTTGACCGGGCTGAGGTCCAGCGGGACCTGGTCCGTCGCGGCCAGCACCCGCAGGGTAATCGTGGCGACTCCGCGAATGGTATCGGTGGCATCGGACAGTTCAATCCGGAAGGCGTAATGCTGCACATCCAGCAGGCCGGTGCGGGACGCACCGCGGGCAGCCTGCGGGGCTGCCCGCAAACCGGCCAGGACCAGGCAGGCAAGTAATAATTTTTGCATGGGGAATACGTTAGGGTGAACCGGAAGGGAAGATAGTATTTCTTAAGGCTCCGGCCTCCGCCTTCACAAATTTTCCAGCATGTCAACCACCTTTTCCCGCTTGAGGATCACGTATCCCAGCCGGTCATTGCTGATGCCGTCGCGCAGCTGGTAGCTGAAAACCAGCTGGTCGTCTTCCACATTCGTTTCGAAATACTTGAAACTGATATTGGGGTAGATCCGCAACTCCTCGCCGATCTCATAAAGGTGGGTACTCAGGATAAACAGGGAATTGCGGATCTTGATCAGGCCCCTGATCACCGTGGTGGAGCATTTCATGGCGTCCTGCACGTTGGTTCCCTTGAAAAGCTCGTCGATCAGCACGAGCCATTTTCGCCCGTCATTTATTTTCTGGATCGTGTTTTTGATGCGCTGGACTTCGTTGAAGAAAAAGCTTTCCCCCCGGGCGATATTGTCGACCACGTTGATGTTGCTGAGCAGGCCGTCGAACTGCGTGAGCCGCATGCGGAGGGCCGGGACCCCCATGCCCAGGTGGGCCAGGAACACCGAGGAGCCCACCGCTTTGATCAGCGTACTCTTGCCGGCCATGTTGGCCCCGGTCAGAAACAGGAAATTGTGCTGCTGGTTCAGTTCGACCTGGTAGGCGACCGGGTTCGGCAGCAGGATATGGTACAGCCCCTCGGCCTCCACCAGCGGGGCGGACGATTCCACGAATTCGGGGAAGACCAGGGCATATTTTTTCATGGCTACGGCCATGGAGAACCAGGCGTCCAGGCGGCTGAATATGTCGATCAGCTCCAGGGTGTCCGTCTTGTAACGGCCCCGCAGGAAAAAGGCGTAATACAGGTTGGCGGCGGGGGTGAACCGGTCCGAGGGTCGCGTGTCGGCCAGGCGGGCCAGCGGTTCCTCCTGCAGCAGCTGGTTGATCCGGCCCATGTATAACCGGAAATAGGCGGGCTGGTTCTGTAGGTCAAAGAGACCGGCCAGTTTTTTGATGCCCCGGTAAAAATCCGCAAAGTGTTTCACCGAGTATTTGATCATGGCATAATCCTCGGTGTGCAGCCATTTGTAGGCCAGGCTGCTGAAGGCATTGGGCTGGGCCGGTATCGGGTCAAAGGCATAGTCGAGGAACTTGCCCATCACCATGATCGTCCCGTTGCTGATTTCCTCGGGCCAGTCACCAAGATGTTCCGCCAGGGTCCGTATGACCTGCTGGGTGCCCAGGATATTTTCCAGGCGGTCATGGGGCTCGCTGAAGAATTTGCGCAGCCACTCCTTGCCGCCTACGGTTCGCGTGAAATTGAGTTTGTGAAAGATGGAGAACTCCTCTTCCTCATGGAATATGGAAATGTCGTTGAACGATATCTTGTCTATTTCCATGATCGGTGCACTAACGGTTAAATACCAGCCGCTGTCCCCATTGGGATTCATCGAAGACCCCGTTTCCATAAACCAGGTGGCCGTTCACGAACGTATGGGTCAGGGTCGCGGGAAACTCAAAGCCTTCCAGCGGGCTCCAGCCGCATTTGTAACGTATCGTGTCGGGCGTGACCCGGGAGGGCCTATTCAGGTCCACGATCACCAGGTCGGCATGGTAGCCCTCCCGGATATAGCCCCGGTCTGCCACCCGGAAGCAATCCGCCACGGCATGGCTCATTTTTTCAGCGATCCGCTCCAGGCTGATTCGTCCCTGGCGGTGGTAGTGCAGCATCAGCAGCAGGGGATGTTGCACCAGGGGCAGCCCGGCGGGGGCCTTTTCGTAGGGGGCCTGCTTTTCCTCCAGGGTATGGGGCGCGTGGTCGGTTGCAATGATGTCCAGCCGGTTATCCAGCAGGGCCTCCCACAGCGCTTCCCGGTTATGGGGAGCCTTGATGGCCGGGTTGCACTTAATCAGGTTGCCCAGCCGCGGGTAGTCCTCGCTGGTGAAATGCAGGTGGTGGACGCAAACCTCGGCCGTAATGCGTTTTTGTTCCAGGGGGACCAGGTTGGTAAAGAGCTGCAGTTCCCGCTGGGTGCTGATATGCAGGATGTGCAGCCGGGTGTCGTACTTCTTGGCGATCTGGATGGCGTAGAGCGAAGAAGCGTAGCAGGATTCCTCATCCCGGATGACCGGATGGTCGGCGGCTGTCAGCGGCGCGGGATCCTGGCGCCGGCGCTCCAGGTTGGCGCGGATGATACGCTCATCCTCGCAATGGGTGGCAATGAGCAATTCGCTTTCCCGGAACAGGGTGTCGAGGGTGCGCGCGTTGTCCACCAGCAGGTTCCCGGTGGAGGAGCCCATAAAGATCTTCACTCCGCAAACCGTATTTTTTTTCGCATTGGTGCGCAGGACCTCGTCGGTATTGTCATTGGAGGTTCCCATGAAGAACGAGTAGTTGGCCAGTGAATGGCGGGCTGCCAGGGCATACTTGGCCTCCAGCAGGTCCTGGGTGAATGCGGGCGGCTGGGTGTTGGGCATTTCCATGAAACTTGTTACGCCTCCGGCGACGGCTGCGCGGGCCTCCGTGTAGATGGTTGCCTTATGCGTCAGGCCGGGTTCCCGGAAATGTACCTGGTCGTCTATGACTCCGGGTAACAGGTAACGCCCCTCCCCATCGATCTCGCGCACATTTCCCGGGGATTGGCTTATCCGTGAGGCTATCTTTTCGATGCGTCCGCCCCGGATCAGCACGTCTGCAGCTACGATCCTTCCTTCGTTGACGATCTGGATATTTTTTATCAGGTAATTTTGCATAATTTGTCCGGCAAATAAAGTTGGTAGTGCATGCAATATAAGCAAACCCTGGTAAGACTCCTTTTTCTGCTGCCTGCCTTCGGCGCGCATGCCCAATCCACCTACCTGGCGCAGGGGGATAAGAGCTACATCCTGCTGGACCGGCTGGAAATCAAGGCGGGCAGGGACAGCATCCTGAACTTTTCGTCGCTTCGGCCCTTCAACCGCCGGCAGGTGGTTGCCGGGGCCCAGCACTATGACCGGCAATACCCGGGCACCCTGTCCCCGGTGGACGCCTATAACCTGCACAGCCTTTACCTCAATAACCTGGAATACCTGCCGGCTGACCAGCAGGATGCCTACCGCAGCAAAAAACCGGTGCTTGGCGGATTGTTCAAAACCCCCGCCAACCTCTTCGAGGTTCATGTGAAGGACTTTGACCTGGTTGTCAACCCTGTGCTGCAGTACGTCGTTTCCAAGGAAAAGGATAATGACCAGCGGCTCTTTCTCAATACGCGTGGCCTGTCCGTCCGGGGCCGCCTGGCCAACAAGATCGGGTTCTATACCTACCTGGCCGATAACCAGGAACGCGATCCGTCCTACGTCCAGCAATGGATCAGCGACCGGACCGCGGTACCGGGCGAAGGTTTTTATAAACCCTTCAAGGCAGCAGGCGGTGTCGATTATTTTGATGCCAGGGGGTATTTCACCTTCAACGTGACACGCTATATCGACGTGTCGTTCGGATACGACAGGAATTTCATCGGCAACGGATACCGCAGCCTGCTGCTGAGTGATTTCGGGAACGGTAACCTGTTCCTGCGGCTCAATACCCGGATCTGGAAGCTTAATTACCAGAACCTGTTTATGGAACTGGCCAATGCCGATCCCCGCACGGGCGACCGGCTGATCGGAAAAAAATACGCCACCATCCATCACCTGGATATGGGGGTAACGCGGTGGCTGAATATCGGCCTGTTCGAGGCCATCGTGTTCGGCCGCGTGAACCATTTTGAGTTCGGGTATCTCAACCCGATCATTTTTTACCGGTCTGCCGAACAGCAGAACGGAAGTTATGATAACTCCCTGGCCGGCCTGGATGTGAAAGCCAACGTAGCCCATCATTTCCAGTTTTACGGGCAGTTGATGCTGGACGAGTTCAAGCTGTCGGAGATCAAGCGCAACCGGGGGTGGTGGGCCAACAAATGGGGGATCCAGGTCGGGGCCAAGTATATCGATGCCTTCGGCATCCGGAACCTCGACCTGCAGGTCGAACACAACCGGGTGCGCCCCTTTACCTACTCCCACGGTGATTCGGTCGCCAACTATACGCATTTCAACCAGCCCCTGGCCCATCCCCTCGGCGCCAATTTCCAGGAGTTCATCGCACTGGCCCGCTACCAGCCCGCTCCCCGGTGGACCATTACGGCCAAGGCCATTGCCTACCAGCAGGGCCGTGATTCCTCGTCGGCCAGCTTTGGCAGCAATATCTTCCTGCCCAATACGCCGCCGTACCGGACCCAGGATTTCGGGTATGATATCGGTTCGGGCTGGAAGACGGATGTATTCTACAGCTCCCTGCTGCTTTCCTACGAAGTGCGTGAAAACCTGTACCTGGAACTGGGCGCCGCTGCCCGGAGACTGGAGACCAAGACCGCGCCGCTGGTGACCCAGCAATCCACGGTAATTTCCTTTGGCGTCCGCTGGAACATGCAGCGGCGTGACTTTGAATTCTAGCGGGAGACTCAGCCTTCCAGGTGGATGGAGAAGACGATCATGCGTGACTGGATTTTGTCCAGTACGCTGGAGTATTTGAGGGTCTCGTCCCGGCTGTGCAGGTTGCTCAGGCCATTGCTGAACTTGATCTCGGGGGAAAAAATGAAACTGGGGAAATAGAAATTAAAACCGATCCCCGCTTCCACGCCGAAATCATATTTGTTGATCTTGACCAGGTCCTCCGCCTTCTTGGCCCGCGCATTGGATGCCAGGTCAATATCGCCCTTTACGCCGCCCAGCATGTAGACCCTGAAATTCCCGATCCGGTCGCTGTTGAATTTGATCTGGACCGGAAAGCTCACCAGGACAGATTCGATCAATTTGGTGACATCTGTGCCCAGATCCGGGTCAGGGTATTTGAGCTTATAATACAGTTGCCGTTCGGTAAAAATCAGTTGCGGGTTCAGCCGGGCCTCGAAGCGGTCACTCAGCCGCTTGGTGGCCGCCAGGCCAAGGGCAAAGCCCCCGGCTTTGACCGGCTCGGCGACCAGTACACTGTCATTCTGGAGGAACCGGGGATGCATGTCGGTATGGAACCGCGCTGAGTTGATCCCGAGAGTGATCCCGAAATAATAGGGTTTGCTGTCGTGATCGTACTGGTTGAGATCGGTTTGGGAGTAGGCCGGAGTGCAACAGCTGGCGAGAAGGATGCCCAGGGTCAGGATGGTCAGGGACTTACGGGCTTTCTTCCACTGTATATGCAACATATTCCTAAGCTTAAAGGTTTATAGGAGGTATCCAGGTACCCCACCCGGTTTAATATATCCACGAAATCCCCGCGGTCCGGAAAGGCAAGGGCTGATTTATTCAGGTATTGATAGGCTTTCTTGTCGCGGGAGAACCAGCCGGCCAGTTCCGGTGCCAGTGCCCCCATGTACAGGTTGTACAGGCCGCGGGCCAGGGCATTGCGGGGTTTGGAAAACTCCAGGACGACCAGTCTTCCGCCCGGCTTCAGGACACGCAGCATTTCCTGCAGGCCGGCATGCAGGTTTTCAAAGTTCCGCACGCCAAAGGCTACCAATACGGCATCAAACGTCCCGGAAGGAAAATTTATTGTTTCGCTGTCGCCTGTTTGCAGGGTTATAACATTTGCAAACCCCTCTTTTTCAACCTTTTTCCGGCCCAGTTCGAGCATCTGTTCGGAAATGTCGATGCCGGTGATCTGCCTGGTTCCCAGGCGACGGGCGGCCAGGATAGCCATGTCCGCCGTTCCGCTTGCCACGTCCAGGATCCGGTCATGCGGTTCATGCTTTAGCAGGTCGACGGCCCGGCGCCGCCAGGTCCGGTCAATGCCTGCCGAGAGCAGCCGGTTCAAAAAATCGTAGCGTCGGGCGATCCGGTTGAACATCTGGGCTACCTGCTCTTTTTTGGCCGTGCCGGCATCGCCGTAGGGCGTGATGGGATCGTGGGGAAGCTTGGAAAGGGACATGGGGCGCAAAATTAGGGTATAATCGGGAAGGGTGACGGGTTCACGGGTTAACGCGGCCGTCCCCGAAAAGTTGGCGGGTGCTGAAAAATCGGTCCCGGACCCGGGCGGGAAGGTCAGAATTGCCGGGCATCCGTTATTTTCGCCCGTACATGGACATTACAGCAGCCAGCTACCTGATCAGCAGTGCCGAAGTGGGCGGATGCCCCCGGCCTGACCGGCCGGAATACGCGTTTATCGGCCGCAGCAATGTGGGCAAGTCCAGCCTTATCAACCTGCTTAGCGGGCGGAGCAGCCTGGCCAAGACCTCTTCCACGCCGGGCAAGACCCGCCTGATCAATCATTTTGATATCCGTTCGGATGATCAGAAGCGATGGTACCTGGTGGACCTGCCGGGTTACGGGTATGCCCGGGTGGGTCGTCAGCAGCGCAAGGGATGGAGCCGGATGATCGAAGAGTACCTGCGCAAGCGCCCTAACCTGGTGAACCTCTTCGTGCTGATCGACAGCCGGCATGAACCGCAGCCCATTGACCTGGATTTTGTCAACCAGCTGGGGGCCTGGCAAATTCCCTTTTGCCTGGTGTTTACCAAGGCCGAT
The DNA here is from genome assembly GCA_035549175.1 of Chitinophagaceae bacterium. GTDB lineage: Bacteria > Bacteroidota > Bacteroidia > Chitinophagales > Chitinophagaceae > DASTSN01. Next base: position 92,910 of record DASZRL010000092.1, read on the forward strand.
AAAAACAAGCCCGGGCGCACCCAGCGCCAGGTCGAGGCCTTCCTGGATGCACTCCGGGAACAATGGGATGTGTTGCCTGCCTATTTTGTCACCTCCACGGTAAGCAGGCTGGGGCGAAAGGAGCTGCTGGATTATATCGGCCGGCTCAATGCGGGCCTTTCCGGTTCGTCCGGTCCGCGGAGCTGAGATTGGTTATTCAGAAATTTACCCTTTATTTTGTGGGAATTATACGATTCGCATGAACCGGATCAAGCAGGTTTGCAAGGAAGAACATCTCGTCGTCGTTTTATTCGTCGCGGTACTGGTTACCTTTTCCTTTGCCAAACGGGACAGCAAGGACCTGGATAAATTATACCTGGGAACCAAGCAAATCCAGCCCAGCGCCTCCACGCTGCCGGCTGCCCCGGCGACCGGCCCGGACGAACCGTCTTCCCGTTTAAAACTGAATTAGCCAGGTTTCAGCCTGCGCCGGACTTTCCGTCAGCTGCCAGCCCGGTTCCGGGGTATGCATGCAGCGCAATTTTACACTATATACTGTTTGAGAAGGGGGGTAGTTTCCCCGATCCGCAGCCAAGGGCTCCGGATAAAAGTGGAAGGAGGTTACGGCGGGTGCCGTCTCAGTTGACGATCTTGTTGGCGCAGCTGCTGCTGGCAAAGGCTTCCGGCTTGGCCTTGAAGGCAAAGCCCATACCCAGGATGTAGCCCATGGCTTCCTTCAGCGCGTCATTGCTCTTGAAATGCGGATTGGTATTAATGTCCGCATGCACTTCCATATCCACCTGGTAGCGCGTGAACAGGTTGCAGAGGTCATAGGCAATTTCAATGCTCTTGGCTACCTCCAGCAGCATTCTTTCCTTGATGGTGAACTGCTGGCGGGTCTTTTCATTGTGGATAAACATGAATCCGCCATGACCTTCCCGTAAAAAGACGATCACCGTGGCAAATTCCGTTTCCTTGCCCTTGACCTGGGAATCCGTTCCGATGCAAACTTTCAGCCGGAAGCCTTTCTCCGTCTCCCGGCGGATGGCATTTTCGACCGCGTGGTAGATGGGACCTTCCAGGGGTTCACCATTAAACTTTCTCCATCGCATAAAAAAGGGGTTTTCCCAAGTTATCGAAAAACCCCCACATGACAAAGCGCGGATGGTGATGATAGGATGCGTTGCCGGTCCGCTGCCTACTGCCGTATGAATTTTTCCGTCCACTGGGAGGCGTCCCCGGAGAAACGGATAAGGTATAAACCGGTCGTGCTGGCGGGCAGGCTGATCCGGTTCTGGCCGATGCTCAGCTGGCCGCGCACCAGGGCCCTGCCGGCCAGGTCAAGGACCTCGTAGCCGAAAGTCCCCGGGCTGTTCACCGTCAGCTCGCCCCGTTCCGCCACATTTCCAGCGAGGCGCGGACGGGCAGTCTCACCTTCGGCCTGCAGCGAAACCACATTGGAATAATAGGAACTCCCGTTATCGAAATCCACGCGCAGGCGGTACAGCAGGCGCTGGCCCGGCTGGGGCAGGTAACCGTACGAGCGGTCGCCGGGGGCGGGACTGGCCAGGGGTATGAAATGCGATCCGTCTGCCGATACTTCCAGGGTCTGCGCCGTGACCTGTTCCTCCGCCCGGATGGTCCAGGACAGCTCGTGGCGGGAGCCGCTGACCATCCCGCTGAGCAGGAGCTGGTGGAGCGGCAGTACGGCTCCTCCTCCCAGGGAGGCTTTCAAGGAATAGGAGCCCAGGCTCGCATAATCGGGTGCATACTGGTTGCCTTTGCCTTCCACCTTGATGTAATAGGTACCGGCGTTCAGCGGGGTGTCCACGACCGCGCTGAGCAGCGTGCCGGGATTGTACACACTGGAGCGGGTCTGGGTCTCATTATAGATCGTCACCTGCATGTCCAGGTCCGAACCGGCATTGTTGCTTCCCACGTTATAGGGCGTGGCTTCCAGGTGAAATTCGGCGGCGGTGGGCATGGTGAACCGGAAAACGTCGGCATCGGTATTCTGTTCGATGATCCCGCTGATGAGCGCGGAATCCCCGGTAAAGGTCAGGGCCTGGGCGCTGGCTGGTGTGTTGGGGTAATCATCGGCGCGGAAGGAGAAATTGTTCTGGGTTGTGATCACCGACAGGTCATTCTGGGTCTGGGAGCAGCCATAGGGATTGGGCCCGTTATTCCAGAGCGTGAAGTTTTCATAATACCCCACTCCCATGATGGGGGCCCAGCCAATCTCGCCCGAACCGGCCCCGCTGTTGTAATCGCTGATCTTCTTGCAGGTGGAATCATACACCGCCTGGTGATACAGGCCCAGGGAATGACCGGCCTCGTGCGCGCAGGCCTCCGCTACGTTTTTGGGCTTGTAAAGAAGGGCTCCGGAGAACACAAAGGCGGGGGTGTCATCCCCGAAGTTGTAGGATCCGATGAAGGATACCCCGCCTACGCCGGGATACCACCCGTTGGTCACCGTGACGATGATCCGGATACGGTGGTCAATGGGGGCGTTCAGGTACTTGGTGGAATCCGTGGTCACATTGATGTTGAAGGGGCGGTAGTCCTCGGCTACCCGGTTAAAGACCTCGGTGATCTGGGCGGTGGTCAGGCCGGACGGGGCGCAATCAATCGGACCGTTGTAATTCCAGCTGGTACCGGTAACGTACTGGCCATCGAAATCCAGGAAAATCACGGAGGAGGCCGCGGGGTAGCTGCTCAGCGCGGGGACCTGGCCGGATGCCCGCAGGCAGCCAAGGATCCAGGTGACAGCCAGAATGGTTCGGAATAGGTTTTTCATAATCAGGCGGATTTTAAGGGGCGGGCCCCCGGGGGAGCCCTGCTTTCATAGTACGGATATAAAAACGGGCATGCGCATATCAGTCATTGACCATATCGTAAAAGTTGCGTTTAACCAGCACGTAGGTACCCTGCTCCTGCTTCAGTTCATAGCAATCGCCGGCCTGAAAGCTGACAATACGGCCTGCAAACACGACGGAACCATCCGGGGCCGTACGCTCGGAGAGCGTAAACCCGGCACCGGGCCGGTTGGTGCACCGGATGACCACGGTCCGGAGGACGCCATGGTACTTGGACACGGATGAACTGACAATGCCTTCAAACGTGAAGCGGTCGCTGAGCGGGATCTGGACCGTCTGGCCCGCCTGCAGGCGCAGCAGCGGCTGAAGCACCCCGGTGCGCAGCGGCAGGTTGTCGGGAAGGTCCTGGAAAAGGCGCGGGCGGAAAGGGTCTTGCTGGCCAACGGGCGGCGGCATCTTCTGGGCCCAGCCGCTTAACGGGCCCACGAACAGGGCAAGGCTGAATAAGCCTGATAGCAGGTATTTCATGGATATCGCTTTTCAAAAAAAATAATGGATGTGACAGGCAGGCAAGATTCGCACTGCAGTTTTCTGGGGGACGGTAGTACAAACTTGTAAACATTTTAAGGAAAAGGCAAGAGGGAGGCCCGGAAATTTTTGGAAAAAAGGGGCTAATACTTCGGCCCGTTTCGTAGAACTCCGTGCAGGCTTAGCCGAAAATTTCTATACCTAAGCGTTTACCCTTATAGCGAGGCCGGACGCGGGTTTCAGTACTGTCCGGTGCTGAGGAGAACTAACGTACACGCATCCACGTAAGGGATCCCGTTCCGGGTGAGCAGGGCCGCGAATTCAGGGTTTTCCGCCCCGGGGTTGAAGATCACCCGGGCGGGACGCAGCCGGATGACGTAGTCATAATAGGCACGCTGGTTGGCCGGGCTGAGATAGACGGTCACGGTGTGGATGCCCGGGTAGTCCGGAGCCTGGGGGAGGATTTCCACCGCGCCCACCCGGCCGGGCCGCTTGCCGATCCCTCTGACCGGGTGGCCGTGCTGCTGCAGGCGTTGCAGGGCCAGGTAACTGTACCGGGCCGGGTTGTCGGAGGCCCCCAGGACCAGGGTGGATTTCGGAGTTTCCATGTCCCAAAACTACACGCAATTCAGTTTACGCGGCGAGGGGTCACCGGGTCAGGTCTGCCAGGGCGGATTCCAGGTCAGGGAACTGGAAACGGAATCCTTCCGCCAGGGCCCGCTCCGGATAGACCCACCGGCTCTTCAACACCAGTTCGGCCTCCGTGCCGAGGAGCCAGGCGCCCAGTTCCAGCAGGGCGGCCGGCGCAGGGACGCCCCACCTGCGTCCGCAGGCCTGCCGCAGGGCCTGCATGAACGCCGCATTGGTTACACTGCCGGGCGCAGCGCAGTTGTACACACCTCGAGCCGATGGCTGGTCTGCGAGCCATGCCACCATCCGCACAAAATCGCGGTCATGGACCCAGCTGAAGCGCTGCGCCCCGTACCCTGCCTGCCGCCAAGGCCCCAGCGGGCAAGCCTCCGGAAGGCAGGCAGGGCACCATCCTGCCCCAGCACAATCGCTGTCCGCAGCACGATGCGCCGTGTCGAGGGCGTTTCAGGGGCCCGAAAGGCTTCCTCCCATCGGCGGCAGACCTCCACGGAAAAATCCAGCCGGGTCCAGTCGGTACCGGTTTGCTGGGCGGTACGACCGGTGCTCCGGGGTCGGCGCCAGCCAGCCAGCCAGCGATTCCGGGCCTGCCGGAGGCGGTCCAGGGTATTTGCCGGGACATTGTCAGGGCGCCAGGGACTGATGGTCCCACCCTGCTCGGTCTGGGGTTCCTCCGTGGCATGCCGGTAAATCGTGGCCGAGCCCAGGTTGATCCAGCAGGCGGGGAGGCGCCGGAGCCCCGCGATTGCCCTTCCGATGGCCAGGGTACTAAGCACGCGGCTGTCCAGGATGGCGCGGCGCTCCCGCTCATGGTAGCGGCAGTCCACGGACCGGCCGGCGAGGTTTACGACCAGGTCGGCCCCCTCGAGTTCGTCCACCCAGGCCGGATCGGGGTGTACCCCGTCCCAGGCCACCCAGCGGATCCGGGTGGGACGCGGGCCCCCCGCGGGGAGGTGGCGGGTGAGAATGACCACGTCATTTTGCGCTGCGAAATAACGGGCCAGGCTGGTTCCGAGAAAACCGCTGCCGCCGGCCAGGATGATTTTCTTGTTTTCCATGGTAATTATTTTAGTAGGGATAAGGGACGCGGGCGTATCCGGGATAACTCCCACATGCAAAGCCCGGTATAGAAAAGGGCCAGGAACGGCGCGATACACCACAACACCCAGTAGGAGCCCAGCGGAAAAGTCAGCAGCAACAGGACCGTCAGCCAATGGTAATAAAACCGCAGGCCCCGGCGGCCGGTGAACCAGTGCCTGGATCCGTGGACCAGCATGCTGCAGGACTGCCAGCCTCCTGTGACCAGGTAACCCTCCGCCAGGTGGTTCCCGCCGCGCAGGTAATCCGCTCCGAAGGCCAGGATACATAGCCAGCTGACCACGATATCGAGATACTTAAAGCGTTTCATACAATATATTTTATAATTTCAGAAAAAAATGAAAAAATAGCTTCTAAAAAAAGCCGGCTCAGCCGGCCCGGACTGGAAATGTCCGGTTATTTGAAGAATTTGCCGAGCGCCGACAGGAACCAGTTTTCCTCAGCCCGAACCATCAGGTCCAGGGTTCGGTCAGCCTGGTGTCCGAATTTCTTGATCCCGCCCACCGTCTCCACAAACGTCTTCACTTCCTTATCCTTGCGGTCTCCTTCCACGTCTTCCAGCTGGTCCAGTAACCGGAGCATGGGTTCCAGTTCCCGCTTCTTTCTCTCCTTGATGATCTGCCGGACCACTTTCCAGATGTCCTTTTCGGCGACGAAAAATTCCTTGCGCTCCCCGGGAAGCAGGACCCGTTCGACCAGCCCCCAGTTGATCAGTTCCCGGATGTTCATATTCGCATTCCCGCGACTGATATTGAGTTCCTCCATGATATTGTCCTGGCTGAGCGGGGAGGCGCTTACCAGAAGCAGGGCATGGATCTGGGCCATGGTGCGGTTGATGCCCCAATGGGTACCAAAGGCGCCCCAGCTGCTGATAAACTGTTGTTTGGCTTCTGAAAGTTTCATGCTGCTAAACTAGATATTGATTTTGAATTTTCAAAATTTATTGAAAAATTAATCACCCTTTCAAAAATGGATACGGAGACAGGGCGTTCCCACCGGCTGGAGCCGGGTTGCATGCGGAGCAGACACCTGATGGCCGGGTATGGCCGCGTATCCCGGGGGGATAATCACAGATTCATATCCCAGTTGGCCACTCCGGACTTGCCTTTAAGGGGAAAGCCGGTGGCCACCCCGACGAGGGCGACGGGAATTGCCATCAGGAAAGAGACGATGCCGACGGAAACCAGGATGAGGGAATGGCGGTAGTTATAAGCATGAAGCAGGAATCCGGTACCCGCCAGGATACAACCTTCTGCCAGCAGAAATATGGCGGTATGGAGATAGCGTTTTTTCATAGTTACCGGATCACATCGTAAAAGTAGCAGTCCGCTTTGTATTTACCCTTGATTTTTGCGTAAAATTTGTCAAACTAGGGGTTAGCACTTAGTGAACTTTAAGGGGAAGCCACTGTACAGGCAAAAAAAACAGCCTTGGTAACAAGGCTGTGGTTTCTTTTTGCCGGCCGTTACTACCTCAGACGAGCATGCGAAGCGGCTCTTCCAGCAGGCTCTTGAGTGTTTGCAGGAAGGCGGCACCTGTGGCACCGTCCACGACCCGGTGATCGCAGCTCAGGGTCACCTTCATCACGTTGCCCGGCACAACGGCTCCGTTCTTGACGACGGGTACCTGCGAAATGCCCCCGACGGCCAGAATGCAGGCATCCGGGGGATTGATGATGGCGGTGAATTCATCGATGCCGAACATGCCCAGATTCGAGATCGTGAACGTATTGCCTTCCCAGTCGGCGGGTTGCAGTTTCTTGTCCTTGGCTTTCTGGGCGAACTCCTTCACCTCCGCCGCGATCTGGGAGAGGGATTTGGTATCGGCAAACCGGACCACCGGGACGAGCAGCCCGTCCTCTACGGCTACCGCCACGCCGATATTCACGTGATGGTTGACCCGGATTCTGTCCCCCAGCCAGCTGCTGTTTACCGCAGGGTGTTGCTTCAGGGCGACGGCACAGGCTTTCAGGACCAGGTCGTTAAAGGATATTTTGACCTTGCTGACTTCATTGAGCCGGGCCCGGCTGGCCACCGCATTATCCATGTCAATGGCCATGGTGAGGTAGAAGTGCGGGGCCGTGAATTTGCTTTCGGCCAGGCGCTTGGCAATCACCTTGCGCATCTGGGATACCGGAAACTCTTCGAAACTAACCTGACCGGCCGGGGCAGCTGCGACTGCCGGAAGCGTCGTTTTCGCCGCGGGAGCGGCGGCCGGCGTGTATTGGTCAATGTCCTGCTTAACGATCCGGCCACCATCGCCGGACCCCTGCACCAGGTGCAGGTCGATACCTTTTTCAGCGGCCAGTTTCCGGGCCAGGGGAGAAGCCTTGATCCGACCGTTCTGCGAGGAGCCGCCTGGCGCACCGGCCGGTGCCGGGGCCGGCGTGGCGGTGGTTGCGGAGGGGGTGGCTGCTGCCGGCGCCGGGGCTGCCGGGCCACCGCCCTTGACGGCAGCTACGATAGCATCCACGTCGACCTTGCCCGGTTCGCCGATAATGCAAAGCAGGGCATTCACCGCGATCTTTTCGCCTTTTTGCGCGCCAATATATAATAAGGTCCCGTTCTTATAGCTTTCCAGCTCCATGGTAGCCTTGTCCGTTTCGATTTCGGCCAGCAGGTCACCCTTTTTGACCGGATCTCCCACCTTTTTGTGCCAGGCTGCAATCACCCCTTCCGTCATGGTATCGCTCAGGCGGGGCATGAGGACTACTTCCTCCAGTTTGGATAAATCGGCAGCCGGAGTAGCGGAAGCCGCGGCCGGCGCCGGGCTGGGGGCGGCGGGCTGTTCGGCTTTGGCAGCGGGCTGGGAGGGGGCATGGCCACCGGATGCAAGCAGCGAACTGATGTCCTCACCGGCCTTGCCGATGATGGCCAGCAGGTCATTTACCTGCAATTTGCCTCCTTTGTCAACCCCTATATGCAGCAGCGTGCCATCTTTATAACTTTCCAGTTCCATGGTCGCCTTGTCCGTCTCCACCTCGGCCAGCAAATCACCTTTTTTCACGGGATCTCCCACTTTTTTGTGCCACGCTGCGATCACGCCTTCCGTCATGGTATCGCTCAGGCGGGGCATCAGGATCACTTCAGCCATAGTGCTTTGAAATTTTGGCCGAAATTAAGGTAAAATGCTGAATGTGCGCAAAGGCCGGATGGCTCCGGGAATGGCCGGAGCAGCAGGTTGGGGACCCTGTTTAGGCAGGCTTCCTGTAACTGGCTGCCAGTATGCGCAATCCTTCGGCATAGGAAGTCGGTCGCAGTCCCAGCTGCTGCTCTATCCGCGAGGAATCGAACAGGTACGGGGAATCGTACTGGTACGCCATTTCGTAAAACTCACGGATTACGCCGTTAAACAAACCGATCAGGCGAAGCATGCCGCGGCTGATCAGGCTGATGCGGGAGGATCCGCCCATCAGGCGGCACGCTTCCTCCACCAGTTCCTGGGCCGACCAGGCCGGACTCGCCGTGGGCAAATGCCAGACCTGGTTCCAGGCCGCTTCGCTGGAAGCCAGCACCCGCAGCGCCCTGCCGCAGTCTGGTGTGTAGGTCAGGGAGTGGGGCACGCCGGCTTGCAGCATCCACTGGGCCCTGCGGCCCCGCGCAAGCCGGTCGGTGACGAGTGTGTTGAAGACGCTTGTGCTGCAATTTGGGCCGTAAAAATCAGCCGCCCGGGCAATCAGGGCCTTCAGGTTTCCGGCCTGTACCTCGTCCAGCAGCATGCGGGCGATGCGGGCCCTGACCTCTCCTTTTCGACTGGTTGGGTTCCAGGGAGTCGCCTCCGTCATGGGACCGTCCACGTTACCCAGGCAATACACATTATCAAAAAAAACCAGGCGGGCGCCCTCGTCCCGGCAGGCAGCCAGGGTGTTGCGCATAATCAGCGGCCAGGCAGACTCCCAGGTAGGCAGGTGATACCGAAGCCCCGGCATCAGGTACACGATGGAGGCCCCCCGGACCGCTTCACGGACCTGTCCGGCCTGGGTCAGATCCGCAGCTTTCCATTCCGCACCCGGGACCTGATGGGGCCGCCTGCTTACCAGGCGAAGAGGTAGCTGATGGGCCAGCAGTTCCTGGCTTAGTTCGCGGGCAATCACCCCGCCGGCGCCCAAAATCGTATGCATGCCAAAAGGTTTAACCGGTTTTTAACTGGCTGGGTCAGGACAGGTTAATAGTCCAGCTCCAGGCGTAGCCGATCCTTCAATTCCCTGACCAGGGGGAAGGATTCGGTCATTTTAAGGTACTGTTCGCGTGAAGTTAACGGCAAGTCCTGCACCGGCCGGGCATCGGATTTTTCTTCGATGAGGATGGCGAACTGAAGGTTCCGGTTGCGCAAGGCCTGCTGCAGGAATTCGGAAGCGTGTACGCGTTCCTTTTCAATGAATTTGTATTCCAGGTTATTAGCGGTCAATACCTCAAAACTGTTCTCATCCCGGATGCGGAGCGTAGCCAGTTCAAAACTCTGTGCGGCGGAGTTCTTGGCTTCCTTCAGTTGTTGGACATACCGTTTCCAGGCTTCCTGGAGCGGTTCGGCCTGTAGGGGATGACTGGCCTGGTCCGCTGCCGGGGTACCCGGGTCCCTGAATTGTTCGCGGATTTTGGAAAGGGCCGACAGGCGCGGGGTCCCGGCAGATGTGGTTGCCGTGGCAGCCGGGCCATTCGTACCGGGAGCTGCCGCGGCGGACGCGGTCATGGCTGGGCCGGCCGCAGCGGGTTTTGGCTGGGCCCCCGGAGCGGCAAGAGTTGAATCGATGAGGAGCCTGGCTGACCCGGTATCGGGGGCGGGGGAGCCTGGTTCCGGTTGCGGGGTCGATCCCGCCTTCTTCCCGGGCGTCACATATTCCATGGGTGCGATCCTGCGGAACCCGATGGGTTTGGCCGATTCAATCAGTTTTTTTTTACCCAGTCCGCCGGGTTCTGCCACCACTTCAAGGGCTTGGTGCAGGTAACAGAGTTTGATAAGGGCCAGTTCAACATGCAGGCGTTTGTTGCGGGCCGCCTTATAATTGAGTTCGGCTTCACCGAGGAGGTTCAGGGCACTGATCAGGTAGGCGGCCGGTATGGATCGGGCTGCCTGGATGTAGCGGTCCCGGAAACCCTCCACGACATCCAGCAGTTCGCCTACCCGTTCGTCCTTGCAGACCAGCAGGTTCCGCACGAACTCCGCAAACCCGTTCAGCACCATGTCACCTTCAAAGCCCTTGCGGTTAATGTCATCGTATAACAGCATGGCGCCCGCCAGGTCCTGGCGCAGCATGCAGTCGATCAGGCGGAAATAATAGTCGGCATCCAGGATATTGAGGTGTTCCAGGGTGTTCTGGTAGCTGACTTCCCCGCTGGTGAAACTCACAATCTTGTCCAGGATGCTGAGCGCATCCCGCATGCAGCCTTCACTTTTCTGCGCGATCAGCTGCAGGGATGCCTTGTCGGCATGGATCTGCTCCTTGTCACAGATCTCCTGCAGGTGTTCCACCGTGTCGGCCGTGGTGATCCGCTTGAAATCGAAGATCTGGCACCGGCTCAGGATGGTTGGCAGGATTTTATGTTTTTCCGTGGTGGCCAGGATGAAAATGGCATAAGAGGGAGGCTCCTCCAGGGTCTTAAGAAAGGCATTGAAGGCCGCCGAACTCAGCATGTGGACCTCGTCGATGATATACACCTTGTATTTACCGGCCTGGGGGGCAAAGCGAACCTGTTCCACCAGGGTGCGGATGTCGTCCACGGAATTATTGCTGGCGGCATCCAGTTCGTGGATGTTCAGGGAGGTACCTTCATTAAAGGAAAGGCAGGAACCACACTGATTGCAGGCTTCCCCCTCGGGGGTCTGGTTCTCGCAGTTTATCGTCTTGGCGAGAATCCTGGCGCAGGTGGTTTTGCCGACCCCGCGGGGACCGCAAAACAGGAAGGCATGCGCCAGTTGGTTGTGACGGATGGCATTCTTCAGGGTGGTGGTAATATGGGCCTGCCCCACCACCGTCGCAAAGGTCTGGGGCCGGTATTTCCTGGCTGAAACAATGAATTTGTCCATAATCCTCCCGGCCCAGGGGCCGTGCTTTTTTCGTTAGGTACCGCTGCAAGATAAGAAAAGCGGCAGGTTCCGCGCAGGCAATTCCCGGCTCCCCGGGGCGGGGGCCGGTCAGACCAGGGGATGCGGCTTGAATGGCTGGGTCCGGTCGAACAGGTACCGGTAGGTGACCAGGCGTCGCGTACGCTGGGTGGGCAGGGATTCTGCGACGTTGATCATCTTGGGATTGAAATCACCGATCCATTGCATCTCGTATTCATCGTACAGGTGCCGGCCCTGGATCAGCTTGGCTCCCTCGACGATCATAAAGGCATCCACGCCGCGGCCCTGGAATTCCGGAACGATGCCAAAGGCGATGCCGGTAAACTTGGTGACCCGGCGGGTATGTTTGATCCACAGGAATTTGAGCTGGTGCCACCAGTCAAACTGCCCGTCGAGGTGTTTAAACCACTGGTTCAGATCCGGCAGGTTGACCCATGTCGCGATCGGCTCGCCATCGTAATAGACGAACCAGTTGATGCGTTCATCCATCACGGGTTTCATGGACTGGAACAGCTTCAAAACGGCTGCTTCGGAGAGTTCCTTCATGCCACCGTGACCTGCCCAGGCCTTGTTATAGACGATGGCAAAGTCCCGCGCATACCTGGCCAGGTGTCGTTTTTCCATATGCCGGGCTACGTATTTGGGATCTGCTGCCAGGGCATCGTGCCGGGTATAGAATTTCCGGGCCAGGGGCAGGTCCACCCGCATGCCATAGCAGATCTGGTTGAAATAAGGCCGGAACCCGTATTGCTCGAACAGGCGCTGGTAATAGGCGGGGTTGTAGTTGAGGCAGTACACAGGTGGCTGAAAACCTTCCACCTGCAGGCCCCAGAAGCGATCCCGCTCGCCAAAATTGATGGGCCCGTCCATGGCTCCCATACCGCGCTGCAGCAACCAGTGCCGGGCTACATCAAATAGCATGTCGGCTGCATCCTGGTTGTCGATACAATCGAAGAAGCCGATGCCTCCCACGGGGCAGTTATCCCCCTTGGAGCGGTATTTCTTGTTGACGAAGGCGGCAATCCTGCCTGCCAGTCCTCCCTGGTCATCCTTGAGTATCCAGCGAATCGCTTCCCCATGCCGGAATGCCTTATTCAGGGCGGGGTCGAAAACCTGGTTGATATCCTTATCCAGGGGACGGATATAATGGGGATCTTTCCGGTTTAGCTGAACGTTTACCTGGATAAACTCGCGGGCCAGCTTGGGAGTAGTTACTTCCACCAGTTGCATGCTGCAAAGAAAGGTAATTCCCGTTTATTGGCCGGCCGGGCCAAACAGGTGTTTGGCAAGCCGGGCATCATGGTCGTAGATGTCGCGGCGGAAATTCAACTGCCCCTGGGGGTCCACCCAGGCAGTAAAGTATCCGATGAATACCGGTACCGGTTCCTTCAGCGTGACCCATTGCTCTTTGCCGGCATGCATGGCCCGGGTGACACGCTCATCTGTCCAGGCAGGGTCTGACCGCAGTAAATACCCGGCCAGTTTCCTTGCATCACCCAGCCGGATGCAGCCATGACTGAAGGCCCGGCTGGTTTCTCCAAAAAGAGACTTGGCAGGCGTATCATGGAGATAGATGCTGTAATTGTTGGGGAAAAGGAACTTGACCAGTCCCAGGGCGTTGTTGGGCCCGGGGCGTTGGCGGATCCCGCCTTTAAATCGCTCCATCCGATTGGTCGTCAGATAATTAGGATTACGCTGCATGGCGGGAACGATTTCCTTCTTCACAATGCTGGCCGGTACATTCCAGTAGGGGCTGAATACCACGTACCGCAGGTTGGCATTGAAAATAACGGTCTGGTGCGCGGCCTGGCCGACCACCACGTCCATACTCCAGGCCGGATCCCCCTTTTCAAAAACGTGCAGGCGGAACTCCGGAATATTTACCAGGAGGTAATCGGTAGCGGGTTCCCGGGGTACCCACCGGATGCGTTCCATATTGATCAGCAGCTGGCGGATCCGCGCGGCAGGCAGAATATTCAGTTCCCGGAAGAACCCCGGGCCGGCCACGCCGTCTTCGGCAAGACCATGGCGGTGCTGGAAATGCTTCACGGCCTCCCTCAGCGGGTCATCAAACAGGCTGGAACTGTCGGATCCTGCCAGGTCACCCGCCAGCCGAAGGTTCTGCCTGATGAGCCGGATAACCTGGGCGGAATCACCCAGGCGCAGGCTTTTTTGTGTCGCAGGTACCGTGTGCCAGGCCTGGCTATTTTCTATTTCCTGGTAGCGGACCAGGTAATCCTTGAGTAACCGGTACTGCCTGTTCACGGGTTCATACGCAGACAGGTTGCGACCGCGGTTGCGGATCAGGGAATCCAGAAAACCGGCCGGATCTATTTTTTTCCTGGGTATATACCAGTCCAGTTCCCGGGCGTCCAGCTGGCCCTTCCCCTGGTAGGCACGCCGGGCATACCGGAAGAACTGGCGGGTCAGCAAGAGTTCGGCCTCCGCAAACAGGCTGTCCGGCGCTGCCCGGAGGTCCTGGCCGGCCTGCAGGGTGTCGACAAGCAGCTGCAGGCGGGGATTTGCCAGGCTGCTGTCTCCCGAATAGGCAATATAATCATTCTGCATTTCCAGGAAGGTGGTGGTATAATCAGCCAGTCCTTCCGGAAAAAACCAGGCATACTGGTAGTTTCGGCGGTTGTAAAAATCCCGGATCCGGGAGGCATCCCCGCCGGAAATCCCTTCCGTCCGCATGAGTTGTTCGAGCAGGAGACTATCCAGGAACCTTTCCGAGAATGCGTTGCGGACCGTGATGGAGGTATCCCGCCCCGGGGAAGTCAGCGGGGCAGAATGCGGTTGCCGGCAGCCGACCAGCAAAAGAAACACTATGGCAGAAAGAAGCCTGTTCATATTCGGATTTGTATACCGGCATCGGCCGGTTTCCTTCTTAATTTACACGGATTGGCCCTACCCGCCAAAACAGGCATTCCGGGGTCCAAAAAATACTGGTATGGCGGGCCAGGAAGGGGGCCCGGGAAGTTTGGCAAATCGTTACGTCCCCCTTACCTTTGCGGCCTGAAAATAACCCACTAATACATACCCGCTATGGCAAATGTTGGTAAAGTAAAACAAGTAATCGGGGCAGTCATCGACGTGCAGTTTGAGGGCAAGCTCCCCGAGATCTATAACTCGCTGGAACTGAAACGACAGAATGGTGAAGTCCTGGTCCTGGAAGTGCAACAGCACCTGGGAGAGGATAGCGTTCGCTGCATTGCTATGGACGGTACCGAAGGGTTGGTTCGCGGCATGGAGGTAGTGGACACCGGCCGGGCTATCGCCATGCCGGTTGGTGAATCCATCCGGGGACGCCTTTTCAATGTAACCGGGGATCCGATCGACGGGTTACCTGCCGTAAGCAAGGAAGGCGGACGCCCCATTCATGCCAAGCCCCCTACTTTTGAGAACCTGAGTACAGCCGCCGAGGTGCTTTTCACGGGTATCAAGGTCATTGACCTCATCGAGCCCTATGCCAAGGGGGGTAAGATCGGCCTGTTCGGGGGAGCCGGGGTAGGTAAGACCGTTCTGATCCAGGAACTTATTAATAATATCGCCAAGGCCTATTCGGGTTTGTCAGTATTTGCCGGCGTAGGCGAGCGGACCCGCGAGGGCAACGACCTGATGCGCGAGATGATCGAGGCCGGTATCATGAAATACGGTGATGCGTTCAAGCACAGTATGGAAGAAGGCGGCTGGGATCTGAAGAAGGTGGACCTGAAGGAACTTTCCGATTCCAAGGCAACCTTTGTTTTCGGCCAGATGAATGAGCCCCCCGGAGCCCGTGCGCGGGTGGCGCTTTCCGGTCTTACCATAGCGGAATATTACCGGGATGGTGACGGCCAGGGCAAGGGGCGCGATATTCTGTTCTTTGTGGATAATATCTTCCGCTTCACCCAGGCCGGTTCGGAAGTATCGGCGCTGCTGGGCCGGATGCCTTCTGCAGTGGGTTACCAGCCTACCCTGGCCACCGAAATGGGGCTTATGCAGGAACGGATCACCTCCACCAAAAACGGTTCCATTACCTCGGTACAGGCCGTGTATGTGCCCGCGGATGACCTGACAGACCCGGCACCTGCTACCACGTTCGCCCACCTCGACGCCACCACCGTATTGAGCCGTAAGATTGCGGATTTGGGGATTTATCCCGCCGTTGACCCGCTGGATTCCACCTCCCGCATCCTGACGCCCCAGATCGTGGGCGAGGCGCACTACAACTGTGCAAACCGCGTTAAGCTGATCCTTCAGCGTTACAAGGAACTGCAGGATATCATCGCTATCCTGGGTATGGACGAACTCAGTGATGAAGATAAGATGACGGTGCAGCGCGCCCGGAAGGTGCAGCGCTTCCTGTCCCAGCCCTTCCACGTGGCGGAGGCATTCACGGGACTTAAAGGGGTGCTCGTACCGATCGAGGAGACCATCCGTGGCTTCAACATGATCATGGATGGCGAAGTGGACGAATACCCGGAAGCGGCCTTCAACCTCGTAGGTAGCATCGACGACGCCATCGAAAAGGGCAAGAAGCTGCTGGCACAGGCCCAGGGCTGATCCGGCTGATATCAACGTATAAAACAACTATTAACGATCCCCTAGGAGTTTGTTATGAACCTGGAAATCCTGACACCTGAAAAGAAGCTGTTCAGCGGAGAAGTGTATGGCGTACAGATGCCCGGAATCAGCGGCAGCTTTGAAGTCCTGGACAGGCACGCACCCCTGGTAAGTGCGCTGAAGGCCGGCCGTGTCAAAGTACTCAAGGATAAGCAGCACCATACCGCCCAGTTCGACATTCAGGGCGGCTTCGTGGAAGTGCTGCAGAACCGGGTAACCGTCCTGGTAGAAGGTGCCAGGGAATTGGTGTAGGGAGTAGCCCGAAGTTTACCGAATTATATGCCCCCGGTGTGGGGCATTTTTTTTACCGGCTTTTTTTGACAAATTAGGATTTCCCTATAACAATCAGGCATCCGGTTTGCGGATTATTAGCTGTAGTAAAACCCTCCTGTCATGAAAAAAATGTTCTTGCCGGTCATGTGGGTTGGCATGGCGTCCTGGGTTCTGGCCGGTTGCACCAAGGAACCGGTCAATCATCTTACGGAAGAGGAGACGCGCATCTACATCACCAACCATGACAGCACGGTCAGTTTTTCCGCCTTCCACACATTCAGCGTAGCCGATTCCGTGGCGGTAATCAACGATAATCAGTTTGTCCAACGGGACCAGAATGCTTTTGACCAGGCTTTTTTGGCCGCCCTGAAGACGCAGCTGCAGGCCAGGGGATTCACGCTGGTGGACAAAACCGCCAAGCCGGATCTGGGAATAAATGTCAGCCGGTTGTACAATAACTATACGGGGCTGGTCAGCTATACTGACTATTACGGGGACTATTACGGGTACTGGGATCCTTACTATTGGGGCTACCCGGGCTATTCCTATTATTTTCCTACGTATTACGGGGTGTATAATATTACCCAGGGCGGCCTGTCGGTTGACATGTTCGACCTGAAGGACGCTTCGGGGACCAACCAGCTGAAATATGTCTGGAACGGCCTGGTGCGCGGAGAGGGCCTGTTTAATCCTGCCAATGCCTCTCAGGAAGCGCAGGCCCTGCTGAGCCAGTCTGCTTACCTAAAAACAAACTGATATGCGGAAACGATTTGTTTTTCGGTCCCTGTCCAGGGCAGCCCACCCGGTTCTGCTGACCGTCCTGGCGGCGCTGGCAGGCCTGGCGGGCAATGCCCAGCAGGGACTGCTCCGACTCAACCTGGATTATGCCGTAGCCTTGCCTGCTGGTGCGTTCAGGGATGTGGTCAGTCACGGTTCATTCAGGGGGTTCGATGCTTCCCTGATGTATGGACTGAATGACCGCGTTTCCATTGGTTTCAACACGGGGTTCCAGGATTTTTACCAGAAATACCCCCGCCAGGTATATACTACCAGTGATGGCAGCGACATTTCCGCGGTGGTCACCAATTCGGTCCAGGTGGTGCCCCTGATGGCCAAGGTACAATACCGACTGGGCTCATCCAGGGTCTGGCAGCCCTATGCCGGCCTGGCGGCGGGGGGATACTCGGTCCTTTACCGCCAATACCTCGGTGAGTTCGCCGGAAGCAATAACCGGTTCCGGTTCGGATTCCGGCCGGAACTGGGGATCTATATCCCGTTCTCCGGTCAGGGCGAAAGCGGACTGACGATCAGCGGAGTTTATAATTACCTTCCTTTTCACTCGGCGGGCATCAGCAGCATGAACAGCTTCGGCATTCGCCTGGGGGCCAGTTTTCCCATACGGGAATAACCTGTTTCCCGGATTAACCGGCCGACCGGGCCAGGCAGCCAGGAATCCCCTGAACCGGGAAGTCTTTGTACTTTCAGGTCATGAAACTCTTTAACGTCTTCTTTTGCTTCGTATTCATTGTATTTGCCGGTTTGCAGTACAACGATCCGGATCCCTACGTCTGGATGCCCATCTACCTGTATGCAGCCGTCCTATGCTGGCTTGCCTTCCGGGGTCGGTATTACCCGCGGGCCTACTGGCTGGGTATCGGCGTATATGCCGCCTACGCCCTGTACAAGGTATTTGACCCTAACGGGCTTCTGGACTGGCTCCGGCTTCATCATGCGGAGAATATCGCTGAAACCATGAAGGCGGAGAAGCCCTGGATTGAAGAGACCCGGGAGTTCTTCGGCCTTGTGATTCTGATCGCCGTACTGGGGATAAACCTGCTGGCAGCAAAAAGAAAAAGCCGGACGGCCTGAGGCCATCCGGCTTTCGGATGATAGCATCCGGAAAATTATTTCGCGTTGAACTGCAGCATGGCGACTCCCGCCTGGGCCTTTTCCCGGGGATCCCGGGGACGGGAAACGATAAACAGGGTGTGGAACTGCCGGTCAGTCACGGGGCTCACGGCCAGGTGAGCCATACCCCGCTGCTCTTTCTTGCCGGCCGGTGGCATCAGGCTTCCTTTGCCCAGGAGCGGCCCATCCACCTTATCCAGGTGTATCTCAAATTCATAGCCGAATGCAGGGGCTTCCTGCCAACCGGCGATCACATTCACAGAGGCCACCCCGCTCAGGTCGATACTATCCAGGGCAAACCAGCCTTCGGCGTTGGGAATGACCATATAGTTGGTCCCGTTAAAGCTGGCAACCGTATAGGCTTTGCTCGGTTCCTTCCCGGAGAAGGTCAGGAAATTACTGCGCAGGGCCACGGAAGCCTCCCCGGTAAGGGCCTTGATATTATTTCCACCCTTATCGGTGTAGCTGGCGGAAAGGACCAGGGCCGTGTTGGGCTTTTTATCCGATGCCGGTATGATCGAACCGGAGGCCGGAAGGGATTTCTTGATCGCTTCCTTGCTTCCCAGGGATAAAACCCACTGCACGATTTGCTGCAGGTCGGACTCCGGTACATTGGGATGGGCAGCCATGGCCACTTCGCCCCACACCCCGCTGCCTCCTTTCCGGATTTTCTGTACCAGGTAGCTCATCGCATTGGGATCCTTGCGGTATTTGTCAGCCACCAGGTTGAAGGCCGGCCCGATGGATTTTTCCGCTTCCTTGTGGCAGCCTTTGCAATCCAGGGATAGCATGATATTGCGGCCACTGATGGCGGCGGCTCCCTGTTGGTGCCCCATGGGGATAGCTGCCCTGTCAAACCCTTCCAGGTAGTCGGCCGATACATACAGGTTGGCCGGATCGATGCGGGCCGAATCGGTGGGGTCGCTAACCTGTACCTGGTAGGAAAGGGGGTAGCCGGGCAGGTAGAAGGATTTGTTACCGCTCACTTCGATGCTGACCCGGGGCCGTTCATTCCCTGCGTAAACCGCCACGGGACTGCTCTTCCCGGCGGCGCCCTTGTCATCTTTCACCTCCACGCTGATCTGGAAGTCGCCCGGCTTATGGTAGGTATAGCTGATTGAGGGAGTCGTCGTTTCCTTCACCGTTCCGTCGCCAAACGTCCAGGTATAGGTCATGGGATCGTTTTCCAGGTCGCGGGCATCGACGGTTGCTTTTACCGTAAAGGGAAGGATGCCCGAGGTCTTGTCCACGCTTAACGAGGAGACCTGCGGGGCGAGGTTGCCACCATTATAATCGATGCGGGACAAACCGGCATCCTCGTTCTTGGCAAACCAGCCCGTACCGTACTCCAGCAGGTAAAGCTTGCCATCGGGACCTACTTCCATGTCGATGCAGTTGTTGAGCTTGACATGCTCCATGAATGGTTCCAGCTTGTCAAAATCCCCGTTCGGCAGCATGGTCACAGCCTTGATCCAGCCGCGCATCCAGTCGTAAATGATCAGCTTCCCGTTATAGTAATCGGGCAGGCGCGTTTCCTTGGGATACAGGTCCGTGTAGTATACGGGTCCGGCCATAGCGGTCCGGCCCCCGCTGCCCAGGTCCGGGAAATCGGGCGAAACCGCATAAGGGTACCAGATGAAGGCCGGCTGGGCCGGCGGCAGTTCACGCAGCCCCGTGTTGTTGCGGGAGTCATTGATGGGGTGGGCCGGGTCGAAAGCCGGACCATTCTTACCCGTCGCGTAATCGTAGGCATGGTAGGCATAATTGTTACCCACAAAGAGCGGCCAACCGAAGTTACCTGCCTTGCGCGCCTGGTTCACCTCGTCGTATCCCCTGGGGCCGCGGGTATCCAGGCTGTCGGATCCGGCGTCCGGTCCCACTTCACCCCAGTACAGGAAGCTGTTTTTCTGGTCTACCGAGATCCGGTAGGGATTGCGGTCGCCCATGACGTAGATTTCCGGGCGGGTCTTGTCGGTACCCCGGGGAAACAGGTTCCCGTCGGGGATCTCATAGGTGCCATCCTCCTTGACGCGGATGCGCAGGATCTTACCGCGCAGGTCGTTGGTATTGCCTGCGGAACGACGGGCGTCATACTGCATGTGGCCGGGCAGGTCGTTTAACGGCGCAAAGCCGCTGTTCACATATTTAACCCCCGGCTCATCAAAAGGCGTGGAATTGTCGCCGGTTGACACGTAAAGCAGGCCGTCCGGACCGAAGGCGATCGAGCCGCCGGTATGACAGCAGATTTCGCGCTGGGCGCGTACGTCCAGGATGACTTTCTCGGATTTCAGGTCGATGGTGTCATTCTCCAGCGTGAACCGGGAAAGCCGGTTAACCGAGGTGTCGACGGGACTGTAGTATACATAGACCCAGTGATTTTTGGCGAACTGGGGATCCTTGCAGAGTCCCAGCAGGCCCTCTTCGGCATTCACTCCCGGCGTATGGGTCTTCCAGTACACGTTCAGCAGGGCCACCTGTTTCACCTGCCGGGTGTCATTCTTGTAAAGGAGAAGCTCCCCGCGCCGCTGAGCCACGAGGATATCAAGGTTCGGAAGTATGGTCATCTCGGTGGGTTCGAAGAACGTGCCCTGCACCAGGTTCACTTTGGTGAAGCGCTCTTCCAGCGGCGGCATCTGGGTATGCGCCTTGCTGAAATCGAGTTCCCGGTTGTCGCCGATGGCATACTGGATGCCTCCGAGCAGGTGTTTGAGGTAGGTGGGATCGGAATACGCCTCATCCGTGTGGCCCAGTTCCGTATAAAAGGCCCGTCCGCCGTCATAATCATGGTACCAGGCCATGGGGTGGAAGGCGCCGTTGGTACCGCCCTGGTAGGAGGACTCATCGATGGTCAGTAACACGTGGACATCGGGGTTCAGTTTCTTGAAATTGTACAATTCGTCCTTATGGCGCCAGACGGTGTCGGTGAAGAACCGGGTGGCCGGGAAATCCCGGTCACGGATAATAAACCGGGCCTCCTGGGGCACAGGATGGCCGTTGAAATACCCGCCGACCAGCCGGCCGTACCAGCCCCAGTCATATTCGGTGTCCGTGGCCGCATGCACGCCCACGAATCCGCCGCCAGCCTGGATAAAGCGTTCGAAGGCGGCTTCCTGGCGGTAATTCAGGACATCCCCTGTAGTACTCAGGAATATGACTGCTGCATACTTTTTCAGGGAATCCTCATTGAAAACATCGGCATTTTCGGTGGTGTCCACCTCAAAGCCGTTTTCCTGGCCGAGCTGCCGGATGGCGGCAATCCCCTTGGGGATCGAGGCGTGGCGGAAACCGGTGGTCTTGGTAAAGACAAGCACGCGGGGTTTTCCGCTTCGCCGGTGACTGCAGGCGGCAAGCACCAGGACAAGAACGGTCGCAAAGAGAAATGGAAGGATTTTTTTCATCTGGCTTGTTTAAGAGTGTTATGGTGACAGGCATTAAAATTAAATCCTAATGGGGAAACAGGCCAAAGAAAAAATCCCGCCGCGAAACTCAGTTCAGCTGGGGGTCAATGGGAAAATTAATCATCATCTCATAATCACCCCCCAGCAGTTTCAGGGCTTCCTTCCAGGTCTCGGAGGAATCGGGATGGAAAAGCAGGCGGCGGGTCGCCTTCACCGTGAGCCAGGTTTTTTCAGCCATTTCTTCCTGGAGCTGGCCCGAACCCCAGCCTGAGTATCCGATGTAGAAGCGGATCTTGTTGATGTCGACTTGCCCCCGGCCGATGAGTTCCACGACGCGGTCAAATTCCCCGCCCCAGTAGACCCCCTGCATTACCTGGACGCCTCCGGGGATGGCATCCGGGTACTGGTGGAGGAAATGTATCGTGTCAACCTGGACCGGTCCTCCGTAGTAAAGCGGGATGGGATACCCTTCCAGTTCAGGAATCAGTTCGTCCAGGGTGTTCTCGTAGCGGCGGTTCAGGACAAAGCCGAAACTGCCCTCCGGCTGGTGCTCACATAGAAATACCACCGAGCGAAGGAAG
This sequence comes from Chitinophagaceae bacterium, assembly GCA_035549175.1. Taxonomy (GTDB): domain Bacteria; phylum Bacteroidota; class Bacteroidia; order Chitinophagales; family Chitinophagaceae; genus DASTSN01. The sequence continues at coordinate 114,807 of DASZRL010000092.1, forward strand.
TTGGGATCTTTCAGAAAAGGATCCGCGATCAGCAGGATGCCGGGACCTGGGTCAATCATACCTACAAGGTACTGGGAAAATTTCTTGTGCCCAAACCCGGACCGGCCGCCGCAGACTGGACGGCCGGGATTGATAAACCTCTGTTAAATCCGCCTGCCCGGGGAGCGCCGGACGGGGCAACCCGGTACTAGCCGTTAATTTTGTCGTCCCTTACAAATCCGAAAACCCACTATCTTTCGGATTTTAAATCCTGGCTGTGAAAAAGACATTTCCGGTTATAATTGTGCTGATCGGGTTATCGCTCCTGGGCATCATCATTATTCAGCTTTCCTGGCTGAATAATATGGTGCTGCTTCGTGCCGAACAGGTCAAACACAGCGTGGAAGATGCCTCCAAGGACGTAGCCGAAGAACTGGCCCAGCATAAGGGAAACTATTCCTTCAATAAGAACAAGATGTTCCCGGGCATTCAGCCCGACGATTATTCGGTGGAAATTCTCAAGCCGGTTACGGTGGGGCAGCGGTTTACCACCGAGGAAATCCAGCACAGGCTGGAGGCCGCCATGCTGCATAACAACCTGCGCAATGTGCAGTTTGAGTTCGGCCTGGCCACCCTGGACAAACGGGGCCTGATGAGCTACATGGAACGGCAGACCCGCAGCTTCCTGGTTGCTTACGAGGATAGCGTACACAATTTTTCCTACATCGTACCGTTGATTCCGCCCACGGGGAGCCCCGGTGAAAACCTGTCGCCGGACGAAATCCTGATCGTGGTTGTTCCCAATATCAAAAATATCGTGCTGCATTCGCTGGGCTGGCGCATTGCCACCTCCATCCTGTTTACCCTGGTCATCATTTCCGCGTTTTACCTCACCGTGCGCACCATGCTGCGCCAGAAAAAGCTGAGCGAAATCAAAAATGATTTCATCAACAACATGACCCATGAGTTCAAAACCCCGCTGGCTACCATATCCCTGGCGGTTGATGCCCTGAAGAACGACCGGGTCCGGGCAGACGTCCAGAAGATGAATTATTTCAGTACGATCATCAAGGAGGAAAACCAGCGGATGAACCGGCAGGTGGAAACGATCCTGAAGGCGGCCCTGATGGATAAACAGGAGGTGCAGTTGGTCCGAAAGCCCCTGCACGCGCACGAAGTGATCCGGGAAGTCGTGGAAAACTTTACGCTGCAGCTGGAGGAAAAAAAGGGCCGGGCCGACCTGCAGTTACAGGCTGAAAACGACGTGATTGACGCGGATGAAGTGCATTTTTCCAACCTGATTAACAATCTCATCGATAACTCCATCAAGTATGCCAAGGATCATGTCCCTCCGGAGATCCGCATAACGACCTCGGCCGATGACAGGAAACTCTCCATTCGCCTGGAGGATAATGGAATTGGCATGAGCCGGGAAACGGTAAAGCGGATTTTCGAAAAATTCTACCGGGCTCACACGGGGAATATACATAATGTAAAGGGATTTGGCCTCGGACTGAGTTATGTCAAGTCTGTAGTGGAGGCCCATGGAGGAGACATTAAAGTCGAAAGCACCCTGGGCAAGGGCAGCCAGTTTACGATCCAGTTACCCCTGAAACGGGCCTAGATCCATTCCCGCACCCAGAGCAGGCTTCCGTCGCCATAGCTGAGGAACCGGTACTCGTTATCCAGGGCGTGATGGTATATAAGCCGCCAATCCTCTCCCACCAGGGCGGCGATCAGCAGCAGCAGCGTGGATTGCGGTTGGTGGAAATTGGTTATCAGTCCCTGCACCATCCGGCACCTGTATCCCGGAGCAATCAGTATGCGGGTTCGGGTGATCAGCCTGTCCCGGCCGGTACGGTCCAGCCAGTCCAGCAGGGCCTGCATGGATTGCCCCGGCGTGATATCCGTTTCGGCAGCCCCGTAGGGTTCCCATTGCCCCACTTCTATTTCCGGGGAATCCGGGTCCTTCAAAAGTTTACAGCCAATCCAGTACAGGCTCTCCAGGGTGCGCAGCGAGGTGGTACCGACCGCTACAACCGGCCGGCCCTGGGCGGCAAGCAGCCCGGCAATCGATGCCCGCGATACATCGATCCATTCGGCGTGCATCGGGTGGTCCCCGACCTGGGTAACCTTAACGGGCTGAAAGGTTCCTGCGCCTACGTGCAGGGTGACGTAGCCGCAGTCTATACCCCGGGCTGCCAGGGTTTCCAGCAAATCCCCGGTAAAATGCAGGCCGGCCGTCGGAGCGGCCACAGAGCCTTCCCGGCTGGCATAAACGGTCTGGTAGCGTTCAGTATCCGCCTTTTCGGCTGCACGTTTCAGGTAGGGAGGAAGGGGAATAACGCCTGCTTCATGCAAGAGTTCGGCAAAACTCCATGCCTGCGGCGTCCAGCTGAACTCAATGATGAAGCAATCCGGTCTTTTTTCCACGAACCGGGCTTCCAGTCTGCATTCCCCGGCGGTTGTCGTAAATTTTTTTTCCAGTACCTGCCCCGGTTTCCATTTGGAAGCACCTCCTACCAGGCAACACCACATGACAGCGGCCTGCTGCGCCATGCCCTGGGTAATATCTGCATACCGTTCGTGGGGTTCCAGGCAGAACAGTTCAATGGTTCCCCCGGTGGGCTTTTGAAAAAGTAGCCTGGCTTCCAGTACGCGCGTGTTATTGAAGACCAGCAGGGTTCCGTCCGGCAGGTGGTCCGGCAGCGCCCGATAGACGCTATCGTTGATTTGCCCGGCACGGTAGACCAGCAATTTGGAGTCATCCCGGCGCTCCAGGGGGTACCGGGCTATCCGTTGCTCCGGCAACGGGTAAGTAAAGTCTTCAATGCGGAGGTTTCTGGGATCTGTCATAACACAACCAACTGTTGTATCCGTAATCAAACTGTAAATATCCTAAATCCGGTCTAATCCTGGCTATTTTGAGCTTTTCCACAGAGAATTCACCTTAATTAACAGCTTATACACAGGTTATGGCTTTTCAAGCTGCTCACACCACGTGAAACCCTTTACAGGCAAGCATTTTGCCCGGTCAATACCTGTGGATAAAATAAAAACTCAAAAATTTGTTTCCTTAGTGGGAAAAAGTGTTATTTTGTGTTAATTTAGAAAGATTTGGTACAAAACCCTGATAATGACGGGATTTCTCGGAGAATTCGAGGCTACATTGGATGCCAAGGGGCGGTTTCTTCTGCCTGCGGGCTTTAAAAAGCAGCTCGCGCCGGAAGACGGGGATCGGTTTGTTATCAACAGGGGTTTTGAGAAGTGTCTGGCCTTGTATCCGTTGAAAAGCTGGGAGCCGCTCTTTGCCGATATCAGTAAGCTCAATGATTTTGATCCGAGGGTCCGGGAATTCAGGCGTTATTTTCTGAACGGGGCCACCCTGGTGGAGCCGGACAGTGCGGGTCGCCTGTTGATACCGGCAAACCTGAAAGATCATGCGGGTCTGCAGAAGGATATCGTCTTGGTAGCGGCCGTCAACAAAATAGAAATCTGGGATAGTAATAAGTACCGACAGCTCTTTGATTCTTTTTCACCGGAAGCATTCAGTAACCTGGCCAGTGAAGTAATGGCCGGGGGAGCCGAAAGGCCGAAAAGCTGACAGGGTCATTGTTATGGGAAAGCGAAAAACAATAGCGTCGGATTCTGCTGGTAAAGCCCGGCGGGAGGATTCGCCGGTCACATCCTATCACATACCGGTCCTGCTGGAGGAAACGCTGGAAGGATTATCAATCAAACCGGACGGTGTTTATGTGGATTGTACGTTCGGGGGTGGTGGACATGCACGGGGAATTCTGGCGCGGCTGGGAAATGCCGGACGCCTGGTTGCCTTTGATCAGGATCCGGATGCTGCGGCAAATCTGCCGCAGGATACCCGCCTGATTTTTGTACCGCATAATTTCCGGCACCTGCAGCGTTTTCTTCGCTTTCACGGCATTCCGGCCGTCGACGGTATCGTGGCGGATCTGGGGGTAAGCAGCCACCAGTTCGACTTGCCCGACAGGGGTTTTTCCACGCGGTTTGATGCCAAACTGGATATGCGGATGGATCCCAGGCAGGACCTCACGGCCGAACAGGTGGTAAACACCTATGGGGAAGAAGTGCTGCATAAGCTCTTCGAACAATACGGGGAAGTGACCAATGCCCGCACGCTTGCCCGCACTATAGTCGCGGCGCGTACCCTGGCTCCGATTCGTACCATCGAAAACTTCAAGAATGCTTTGCGGGGAATCGTTAAAGGGAATCCCAACAAGTACTTTGCCCAGGTGTTCCAGGCCTTACGGATCGAGGTAAACGACGAATTAGGATCGCTGAAGGAAATGCTTCAGCAGGTGCCGGGTGTGCTCAAGCCCGGAGGTCGCGCAGCCATCATCACGTTTCATTCTCTGGAGGACAGACTGGTAAAGAATTTTTTCCGCCGCGGTTCGTTCGACGAGCCGGAGCCAAACCCCTTTTTTAATACGGAGACAGTGAATCTGCTGCGATTGGTCCATAAAAAGCCGATCCTGCCTTCCTCCGAAGAGATCCGGAGAAATCCCAGGTCGGCCAGTGCCAAGTTGCGCATTGCTGAGAGGGTGGAGGCTGTTTAGGTCGAATCATGCACAGGGCACCTGTGTTTAAATAATAAAGGCAGTTCTTTTCAACACGCAGAAGTAATCATCGAATCGAAAAATCTATATCCCTTGAAACAACCCGGACTTTGTGTGCCGCAGCCTGCCGAAAGGTATTCAGGCTGCGGCATGCACCCCGGGTTGTTTAGCCCGGTTTGGTAAGGTTGAAAAGCACGCAGGAAAAACCATAGTGACGTCATGGAACAGGAAAAAAACAAGGAAAAAGACTGGCGCCTGGATTGGAAGGGCCTGCTGAATTACCAATCGGTAGTGCGGCAGATCCCCTTTTTCCTGTTTCTCGCCTTCCTGGCTGTGGTGTATATCTATAACGGCCATTATGCCGACAACATTATCCGGGATATCAGCCGGACATCGACGGAGGTCAAGGAGTTGCAGTATGAATATAAGACGGTCAAAAGCGAAGTGATGTTTCGCAGCCAGCAAAGCCAGCTGGCAAAGGCCGTGGAGCCGCTTGGATTAAAACCGTTAGCGGCGGCGCCAGTGGTGCTTCAGGACAGTGCAGGGGAAAATCCCTGAAGCGGGATACGGGTTAACGGGTGAACAGCGTAAACGAACCGAAAGAACTTGGAAATTAAACGCGACATATTGTGGAGAGTATACCTCAGCTTTCTGGGCATTGTCCTGCTCAGTTTGCTGGTGGTTGGCCGGGCTTTCTACATCCAGCGGTTCCAGGGCAGTTACTGGCGCAGTATGGGAGACAGCATGCACCAGAAATTTGTACGCCTGGACGCCGAGCGCGGAACCATTTATAGCGAAGACGGACAGATGCTGAGCACCTCGCTTCCCCAGTTCAATATTTACCTCGACTTCATGGCGGATGGCCTGCGCGCCAGAAACGGAAAGGTATTCCGGGAAAACCTGGATTCTTTCTGCTATGCCCTGGCTTCCTATTTCGGCGATAAGAAGATGTCGGAATACAAGCGGGAATTCCAGGCTGCCTACCGAAATAAGGAGCGGTATCACCTGCTGAAGAAAAAACTGAGTTTCGAGCAATACAAGGCCTTTCGCCAGTTCCCCCTGGTACGGCTGGGCCGAAACCGGAGCGGGGTTATTGCTGAAGTGAAGACATTCCGCAAGAATCCGTTTATGATGATGGCTCGCAGGACCATCGGCCTGTACCGGGAAAACGCGCAGATCATCGGCCTGGAAAGGACCTATGACTCGGTGCTGCGGGGCAAATCAGGGAAGCGACTGGTCCGCTACATCACCGGAGGGGTGCCGGTTCCGGTGGAAGGCTACGACATTGACCCGGAGAACGGAAAGGATATAATTACCACCCTGGATGTCAATATCCAGGACATCGCCGAGACGGCCCTGCTGCACATGATGGACCAGAGCGAATCCCAGTATGGGACCTGCATCGTCATGGAGACCAAGACCGGCAAGATCCGGGCTATGGCCAACCTGGGCCGCCGGCCGGACGGGAGTTATGATGAGGATTACAATTACGCCATGCTTACCACGGAGCCCGGATCCACCATCAAACTGGCTACCCTGCTCAGTGTGCTGGGTGAAGGGAAAATTACGGCTAACGACCTGGTGGAAGTGGGAAGCGAAGGTAAAGGGTTTGTCGGGGTTCGCATGGTTAATGATGCTGAGCGGGCACCCAAGCCGGTCCTTACGGTAAAAGAGTGTTTTGCGCATAGTTCCAATATCGGGATGAGTAAAATCGCCTTCAAGACCTTTTCCACGGATCCCGACCGGTTCCTGGAGTATCTCCACCGGTTCAGGCTGGATACGGTTACCGGGATTGACCTGGTGGGGGAGGACCACCCGCGCATCCCCCGGATCCGTCGAAACAACGAAGGCCTCCATGCCATGGTGACCATGAGTTTTGGTTACGCCCTGGAGGTCAGCCCGCTGCAAACCCTGACCCTGTACAATGCCGTAGCCAACGGCGGAAGGATGATGAAACCTTACCTGGTAAGTAGCATCCAGAAAAACGGTATCACCGAAAAGGAAATCGGACCCACGACCCTGGTTGACCAGGTGGCCAGCCCCGAAGTGATCCGGGTGGCCCGGGACTGCATGGAAGCGGTAGTCAGGGAAGGTACGGCTAAGCTGGCCTTTCAGAACATGCCTTTTGCCGTAGCCGGTAAAACAGGTACGGCGCACGTGGCGGATGGCAACATAAAATATACCGACGGTGTTTACCAGGCCACTTTCGTAGGATACTTTCCTGCCGACCAGCCCCAGTACACCTGCATCGTGGTGATCCGTACCAAGCCCCATGCCCCGGTACATTTCGGGGGATCGGTGGCGGCCCCGGTTTTCCGGGAAATCGCCACGCAGTTATATGCCATGTACGTGGATAAGAAAGTGGAATCCTCCTATGCGGTGGTTCGGGACAGTTCGGCTTACTATTATGCGGGCAGTACCGGGGACATTCGCCGGGTATACAACCAGTTGGGTGTTTCCTACCGGGACTCTTCGGCCAACAGCCAGTGGGCCAGTGTTTACCCGGTAGCTTACCAGCCGGTGGTCCGGGCGGATTTGCCAGGCCGCAGCGGGGTTCCCGATGTACGGGGCATGGGACTAAAGGACGCCCTCTACCTGCTGGAAAACTGCGGATTACGGGTCACCGCCAAGGGGAAAGGAAAAGTGGTTACGCAATCGCCGGTGCCCGGCACGCCCTCGCGCAAGGATGCGGAGGTCGCGCTGGAACTGGCCGGATCATCGTATTAAAAAATGACGTTACAGGATATTCTATATAAAGTGAGCATCCGGCAGGTGGTGGGCAGCACCGCCCTGGACGTTTCGGATGTTCAGTCCGATTCCCGGAAAATCAGCACGGGCGGCCTGTTTATCGCGATAAAAGGAGTAGCCGCTGACGGGCATCAGTTCATTGAGAAGGCGGTTGAGCAGGGCGCTGCCGCGGTGATATGCGATCAGTTGCCAGTGAGCCGGGCCAGCCAGGTGACGTATATCGTAGTGGAGAACAGCGCGGAAGCCGCCGGCCTGATTGCCCATAATTTTTTCGGTCAGCCGACGACCCGCCTCAAACTGGTGGGAGTGACCGGTACCAATGGAAAAACGACGATTGCCACTTTATTATATAAGCTCTTTACATCCCTGGGGTATCGATGCGGATTACTCAGCACGGTGCAAAACCTGGTAGGAGATAAGGTACTGGCAGCAACCCATACGACGCCGGATCCGGTCAGTCTGAACGCCCTGCTGGCGCAGATGGTCCAGGCGGGTTGTACCCATGCCTTTATGGAAGTCAGTTCCCATGCCATACACCAGCGCCGTATTGCCGGACTGGATTTTGCCGGGGCGATATTCAGTAACATCACCCATGACCATCTGGATTACCATGGCACATTCGATGAATATATCCGGGTAAAGAAATCCTTCTTTGATGGACTGGGATCGGGCGCCTTTGCCATTACCAATGCGGATGACAAGCGGGGTATGGTCATGCTCCAGAACACGGCGGCAAAACGGTACACGTACAGCCTTCGGACGCTGGCCGACTTCAAGGGGAAGATCCTGGAGAACGGCCTCAATGGCCTGGTGATGTTCGTGGATGATCACGAGGTTCATTTCAGGCTGATCGGGGAATTCAATGCCTACAATCTGCTGGCCGTATATGGGGCGGCTGTTTGCCTGGGTGAGGAGAGGCAGGAGGTGCTGCGGTGTCTCAGTGTGCTGACGGGCGCGGAAGGACGTTTTGATTTTTCCATATCGCCCCGGCAGCGGGTAATGGCGATTGTCGATTATGCCCATACGCCGGATGCGCTGCTCAACGTGCTGGCAACCATTAAGAAGTTACGCAAGGGTTCCGAGCGGATCGTAACGGTGGTTGGTTGCGGTGGCGACCGGGACAAGACCAAACGCCCGGTAATGGCCCAGGTCGCCTGTGAACATAGTGATCAGGCCATTTTCACCAGCGACAACCCCCGCAGCGAAGATCCGGCCCAGATTATCCGCGACATGGAGGCCGGACTGAACACGGCGGCACGCCGCAAATACCTGGCCATTGTGGACCGCCGGGAGGCCATTAAGACGGCGATCAGCCTGGCCAGGCCGGATGACATCGTGCTGATTGCCGGCAAAGGGCATGAGAAGTACCAGGAAATAAAAGGGGTGCGAAACCATTTTGACGATAAGGAAGTCGTGCGCGAGATGTTTAAGGAGCTGGATAAGTAAAACGGATTTTTCGGACGGATTCACTATAAAAACCAAAAAAAGCAACCAGGCCAACATGCTGTATCACTTGTTCCAATGGTTTAAAGAGGTGGGAATCAAGTTCCCGGGAAGTGCCTTGTTTGATTTCATCACATTCCGGGTGCTGTTGGCCGTGCTTTTTTCTCTGGTCATTACGCTGGTCTTTGGCAAACAGCTGATCAATATGCTCCGCAGGAAACTGGTCGGGGAGACGGTGAGGGACCTGGGTCTGGCCGGCGAGCAACTCAAGAAGGGCACGCCTACCATGGGGGGCATCATCATCATCCTTGGAATACTGGTTCCCACGCTCCTGCTGGCCAACCTGAACAAAGTGTACATCCGCCTCATGGTCTTCAGCACTGTCTGGCTGGGTGTCATCGGGTTTCTGGATGACTACCTGAAGCTGCGCGCCAAGCGGATTGCTCAGCAGAAGGGGGAGGTTTACCGCAAGGGGGACCGTGACGGGCTGGCTGGCTGGTCCAAGATTCTGGGACAGATCGGGCTGGGCATCATTGTGGGGGCCACCCTGTACTTCAACAGTAATGTTAAGACCTGGCGCGAGTTCATTGGAACGCCCAATCCGGCCGATACGACCATTAAGACCGTGGTGGTAAATGGAAGGGAACGGCATTTCGTGGAGACCAAGGTCCCCGTAACCACGATTCCTTTCGTGAAAAACCATGAATTCAACTATTCCAAACTGCTGCCGGCCTCCCTGCGAAACTATTCCTGGGTGTTGTATATCCTGATCGTGATATTCATTATCACAGCCGTGAGCAACGGGGCCAACATCACGGATGGCCTGGACGGTCTGGCCTCAGGGACCTCCGCCCTGATCGGGGTCTGCCTGGGGATCTTTGCCTATGCGAGCGGTAATTTCTTTTTTGCCGACTACCTCAATATCATGTATATACCGGACCTGGGCGAACTGTCCATTTTCATAGCGGCTATGATCGGAGCCTGCATCGGGTTTCTTTGGTACAATTCCTATCCGGCGCAGGTCTTCATGGGGGATACCGGTAGCCTGACCCTGGGCGGTATCATCGCAGCGATTGCGATCATTGTGCACAAGGAACTGCTGATCCCGATTTTCTGCGGGGTTTTCCTGGTGGAAAACCTCAGTGTCATGATCCAGGTAAGTTATTTCAAGTATACCAAAAGGAAGTATGGTACCGGCAGGCGGATTTTCCTGATGAGCCCGCTGCATCACCATTACCAGAAGAAGGGGTACCATGAAGCCAAGATCGTAACCCGGTTCTGGATTGTCACGGTGCTTTGCGTGGTGCTGAGTATCGTAACGCTGAAGCTGCGGTGATAACGGCGGGCGCAGCCGGGACCTTTTGGCATACCAAAATATTGTGGTGCAGTGAAAACTGATACTTGTGAAAAAACCAACTCCGTACAATGCGGACAAGATGCGTAAACGGTTTGTCATACTGGGAGGAGGAGAAAGCGGAATCGGGGCGGCGTTGCTGGCCCAGCAAGCGGGGTATGAGGTCCTGGTGAGTGACGAAGGTTCTTTGAAGGATTCCTACAGGAAGGAGCTGGTCCGGGCGGATATCCCCTTCCGGGAAGGCGGGCACGATGAATCAACTATCCTGGCTGCGGACGAGATCATGAAGAGCCCGGGTATCCCGGAAAAGAACGCTATGGTAAAGAGGATCCGGGAAGCCGGGATCCCGGTTATTTCCGAGATCGAGCTGGCCTACCGCTTCAGGGGAGACAGCCGGATCATCGCGATCACGGGGAGTAACGGGAAGACGACCACAACGGCCCTGACCTACCACGTGTGCCGGACCGGCGGACTGGATTGTGCGCTGGTGGGAAATATAGGCTATTCCTTCGCCAGGCAGGTTGCGACGAACCCAAAGCCATTATATGTGGTAGAAGTGAGCAGCTTCCAGCTGGACGATATCCACGAGTTCCGGCCTGACATCGGGATCCTGACCAATATCACCGAAGACCATCTTGACCGCTACGAGTACCAGTTTGAAAACTATATCAAGAGCAAGTTCCGTATCACTATGAACCAGCGACCAACGGACTATTTCATTTACAACGCCGATGACGAAGTGACGATGGAATATATCTCGCGGTTCAAGTTTCTATCTAACCCATTACCAATAAGTATGAAGAAAGAACTACCAAACGGAGCGTTTATCAAGGACGGGGACATGTATGTCAGGACGGGTGCGGATTATATGTCCATGAGCGTGTACGATTTTGCCCTCAAGGGGAAACATAACCAGTACAACACCATGGCTGCCTGCGTTGCCGGAGCCACGATGGACATTCGCAAGGAGAAGATCCGGGAGGCAGTCCAGAACTTCCAGAGCCTGGAGCACCGGATGGAATATGTGGCCACCATCCGCGGCGTCGAGTTCATTAATGACAGCAAGGCCACAAACGTCAACTCCACCTGGTATGCCCTGGAAAGTATGACGAAGCCGACCATCCTCATCCTGGGTGGGGTGGACAAGGGCAATGATTATTCCCTGCTGGAAGACATGGTCCGGGAGAAGGTCAAGGCAATCATCTGCCTGGGTAAGGAGAATCAGAAAATCCATGACGCGTTTGAAAAATTCATAAGCCCTATGGTAAACACCGGCAGCGCCCTGGAAGCCGTCCAGGCTGCCTTTCATTTCGCCACCAAGGGGGATGTGGTCCTGCTGAGCCCGGCCTGTGCCAGTTTTGACCTGTTCAAGAATTACGAAGACCGCGGTAACCAGTTCAAACAGGCCGTACGGGAATTATGATGCGAACTACCAACGATATGAGTGTTCCGGGATATCCGGGATTCAGTGGCCGGAGCCTGCTGAGCAAGACCCGCGGGGATAAGGTCATCTGGGCCCTGGTCGTGCTGCTGGTGCTAATCTCCCTGCTGGCCGTATACAGCGCCACAGGGTCCCTGGCCTACAAGAATTACAAGGGGAATACCGAGGTATACCTGTTCAAGCAGTTTGCCTTTATCGTCCTGGGAATCGGCGTGATCTATTTCGCCCATAAGGTCAATTACACGATCTACTCGCGCGTCGCCCAGATCCTGTTCCTGTTGTCCATCCCGCTGCTGGCCTACACGCTTTTTTTCGGGGTGCGCATGAATGAGGGCAGCCGCTGGATCCGGCTTCCGATCATTAACCTGACCATGCAGACTTCGGACCTGGCGAAACTGGCCCTGTTTATGTACCTGGCCCGGCTGCTGAGCAAGAAGCAGCAATACATCAAGGACTTCCGCAAGGGGTTCCTCCCGGTATTCCTTCCGGTCGCCGTTATCTGTATGCTGATTGCCCCGGCTAACCTGTCCACCGCCCTGCTGCTGGGAGCCAGTTGCATGGTGCTGATGTTCATCGGCCGGGTCCGCACCAGGCATCTTCTGCTGATTATCGGGCTGGCCATGATTCCGATTGTACTGCTGGTATCCGCAGCGGTCATCCGGCACCAGGGCAGTAGTGAGGAGGATGCCCCGGTTGTCCACAAGTCTTCCGGAGGGCTCTTCGCCCGGGTTGATACCTGGGTCAGCCGCGTGGAAAATTTCCTGTATGGCGGCAAGGATGCCGATAACGATGATATGTACCAGGTGAACCAGGCCAAGATCGCCATCGCCAAGGGCGGTATACTGGGTGTAGGTCCGGGAAACAGCACAACCCGGGATTACCTGCCCCAGGCTTACAATGATTTCATATTTGCCATCATTATTGAAGAGTATGGCCTGCTGGGGGGACTGTTCATCGTATTTGTTTACCTGGTCTTCCTCTACCGGTGCATTCGGATTTACAAACGATGTCCCTATGCTTTTGGCGCGTTCCTGGCCCTGGGACTGAGCTTTACCCTGGCCATCCAGGCGATCGCCAATATGGCGGTCACGGTGAACCTGTTCCCGGTTACCGGCGTGACCCTGCCGCTGATCAGTATGGGAGGGACGAGTTTCATATTTACCTGTCTTTCCATCGGTATTATATTAAGTGTGGCCCGGAACGTGGAGCAGCTGGAAGGCAAATCCGAACCCGATCCAAACCCGGTATCCTGATATGGGCAGACGATTGATCATAGCAGGGGGTGGAACCGGCGGACATATATTTCCCGCCCTGGCCATTGCCGGGGCCCTGAAAAGCCTGGCGCCCGACACGGAAATCCTCTTTGTTGGCGCCCGGGGGAAAATGGAGATGGAAAAAATCCCCCAGGCCGGCTTCACCATCCGGGGCCTGGATATCGCCGGGTTTAACAGGAGTTCTTTGATTAAAAATGCAGGCCTTCCCATCAAACTCCTCCGGAGTTTTATGCAGGTCCGGTCGATAATCCGGGAGTTCCGCCCGGATGCGGTGATCGGGGTCGGCGGGTATTCCAGTTTCCCTGTCCTGCGCTACGCGCAGGCGAGGGGAATTCCCACCTTCATCCACGAGTCCAATTCCTTCGCCGGGAAATCGAATATCCTGCTCGGCAGGAAAGCCCGGGCCATATTTGTCGCATCCGAGGGAATGGAGAAGTTTTTTCCCGCTGACCGGATCCTGGTTACCGGGAATCCCGTACGCAAGGCCATCGTTCAGTCCGCCGTGACCAGGACAGAGGCTGCACAGGCCTTTTCACTGGATCCGGCAGGCCGTACGGTGCTCTTTGTGGGAGGCAGCCTGGGAGCCAAATCGATCAACGAGGCGGTTGACCATCACCTGGACTGGCTGCTCCAGCAGGGGCTGCAACTCATCTGGCAGACCGGAAAACCTTACGGGGATCTGGCCCGCTTGCGCGTTGCGGGCAAAAAAGGAGTCTGGACAGGTGAGTTTATCAACCGGATGGAACTGGCTTATGGCGCCGCCGATATAGTCGTTTCGCGGGCGGGAGCGATGGCCATCGCGGAACTGTGTGTGGTAAAGAAACCTGTGATTTTCGTGCCCTATCCCTATGCTGCGGAGGATCACCAGACCGTGAATGCACAGCACCTCGTAAGCAGGCAGGCGGCACTGATGGTAAAAGACAGCGAGGCGGATGAAAAACTTGCGGCCATGCTGGTCGAACTATCCAGGGATGAGGCCCTCCGGCAAAACCTGGTCCGGCAGATCGGTACGATGGCCAGAACGGATGCAGACCGGCTGATCGCTCAAAAGATACTCGACCTGATTTAGGAAGGTCCGAATAATACTGTCCTTATGAATCCCCCTTCGGGGGGTATGGAAACGTTGGAGATTGACATGACATCTGAAGCAAATAAATATGGTACCATGAACCAGCCAGGTATGGGCCCGGATCCGGTCCGGTCGGTATACCTCATTGGGATCGGTGGGATTGGAATGAGCGCGCTGGCAAGGTACTTCCAGGCAGCGGGCGCCCAGGTCGGCGGGTACGACCGGACGCCGACCCCGCTCACCCGGGAACTGGAGGCTGCCGGCATGGCCATTCACTACCAGGAAGACTTGACGGCCCTGCCGCGGGAGGTGGACCTGGTCGTGTATACCCCGGCCATCCCGGCTGACCATGCCGAACTGCGGTACTTCCGGGAGCATGGCTACCGGGTTGTCAAACGCAGTGATGTGTTGCAATGGATCACGCAACGATCGTTCAATATCTGTGTGGCAGGCACCCACGGCAAAACGACCATTACCACCATGGTGGCCCACCTGCTGCGCGACAGCGGCTATGGCTGCAACGCCTTTCTGGGAGGGATCTCCGTGAATTACGGCACGAACTTCTGGAGCGATCCGCGCAATGTGTTTGTGATTGAAGCCGATGAATACGATCGCAGTTTCCTGAAGCTGAGCCCGGATGTGGCGGTGATCACGGCCATGGACCCCGATCACCTGGATATTTACGGCACGGGCGAGGCCGTGGAAGAAGCGTTCGTGTCGTTCAGCCGCCGCCTGAAAACAGGCGGGCTGCTGATCTGCCGGGAGGGTTTGGCCCGAGACCGGGATTTGCAGGCACCCAGGCGGCTTACCTACCGGCTGGCTGGAGAGACGGCAGCGGTCCATGCCAGAAACCTGACGGTCCGCGACGGCCGTTACTGCTTCGATGTGGTCCTTCCGGACCGTACGATTGAACAGGTGGAACTGCATATGGGCGGGTTGCACAATGTGGAGAATTCGCTGGCAGCCATCGCGGTGGCCGATTCCCTGGGAATCGATGCCGCTGCGATCCGGAAGGCCGTGGCCGGTTTCCGGGGCGTCAAGCGCCGTTTCGAATACGTATTCCGGGAAGGCAACCAGGTATTTATTGATGACTATGCTCATCATCCGGCCGAACTGGACGCATTGATCGCCGGGGTCCGTTCCCTGTTTGGCAGCCGGAAATGTACCGTGATCTTCCAGCCGCACCTTTTTACCAGGACCCGGGACCTCGCCGAGGGGTTTGCCGCCGCACTGGACCGGGCGGATGAAGTGATCCTGCTGCCTATTTATCCGGCCAGGGAACAACCCCTTGCCGGAGTAAGCAGTGAACTGATTGCCTCGAAAATGAAAAACCCCCGGCACCGGGTTATGGATCGCGGGGCATTGCTGGATTGGCTGGGTAGTTCCTATGTGACTGCCAACCCGGCGGGCGGAGTGCTGGTTTCGGCCGGAGCAGGAGATATCGATACCCTGGTGCAACCGATCTGCGGGATGCTGAAAGAAGGATAAAAAAGTGAAAACCAATAAAACGATACGAAAAATAGTTTTGGGTACACTCTGGCTGGTCCTCGGGGGAGGCATGCTGACCCTGCTGGTTGCCGCCATCGGAAACCGCAGCCGCGAGGTATGCAGCGATTACCGGGTTACCATCAGGAACGGGCATACGGAACCCTTCCTGGATGCGCCTGCCATAGTTCGCCTGCTCGTGTCGGCAACGGGAGGCCCTGTCAAAGGTCAGCTGGTATCCGCCATTCCGCTGCGGAAGCTTGAGGGACTGCTTAAGACCCATGTTTACATCGAAGACGCCCAGCTGTATATCGATAACCGCAATGTGCTGAATGTGTCAGTGACCGAGCGGGAGCCCATCGCGCGCCTATTCACGACCTCCGGCAGTTCGTTTTACCTGGATTCCGGCATGCACCGCCTGCCCCTGTCCGCGCAGGTCAGCCTGCGGCTCCCCGTCTTCACGGGATTCCCTGACCGAAAAGTGCTGACCGGGGCTGACAGCCTGCTGCTTACCCGCGTGAAAGGACTGGCCCAGTATATTCTGGCCCACCCTTTCTGGATGGCCCAGGTCGACCAGGTCAATATCGGCCAGGACGGGCAGTTCGAGATGGTGCCCCTGGTAGGTAACCACCTGGTCAGGCTGGGTGATGGCAGCGATCCGCAGGACAAGTTTCACCGGCTCTATGTCTTCTACCGTACCATCGTTGCCCGTACGGGGTTTGACCGGTACAGCGTAATTGATGTCGGATTCGACGGCCAGATCGTGGCGACGAACCGCGGCCTCCGTCCCAGCCGGGTGGACACCAGCCAGATGCGCCTGAATGTGGAGAAATTGATCCGCCAATCACAGGAAATGCCCAATGATACCCTGGCCGAAGCCCGTGCCGGCTTTCACCAGCCCGGGCGTTCCGGTGATCCGGAAGACAGCACCGAAATGCCCGAGACCTCGCAAGCCATCGTTCCCAATACAACCCGTCCCAACCCGTTGAAAGAACCCCGCAAGTCCCAGCCCCTGAAAACTACCCCGACGCGTCCGGCCCCCGAAAAACCCGTCCGCGTACCCAAAGCCGTTATGCCCAGGCGGACCACCTGAGGGTGGTCCCCGCCGGGACGGCCAAGGATTGTAAACAACTAAAAACAACATACTATGAACAGCGAACAACCCATTATCGTCGGCCTCGACATAGGGACGACCAAGATTGCGGTAATTGCCGGCCGCAAGAATGAATACGGCAAGCTGGAGATCCTGGGATTCGGCCGGGCCAACAGCAATGGTGTCAAACACGGGCAGGTCCTCAATATCGACGAAACGATCAAGGCCATCCGTTCGGCCCTGGAAAACTGTTACGCCTCCAATCCCAACCTGGGAATCGCGGAAGTGTATGTCGGTATCGCCGGCCACCACATCAAAAGTCTCCAGACCCGCGGGGACATCGTGCGCCAGAGCACCGACGAGGAGATCACCCAGCGCGAGATTGATCAGCTGATCAACGACCAGTACAAGACCTATATCCCTGCGGGCGACCAGATTATTGATGTGATCCCCCAGGAATTTACCGTAGATAATTTCCAGAATATCCCCAACCCGATCGGCTACGGTGGCGTGAAGGTGGGAGCCAACTTCCATATCATTACCGGGGATAAGAATGCGATCCGCAATATCAACCGGAGCGTGGAGAAGTCGGGCCTCCACACCAAGGACCTGGTACTGCAGCCGCTGGCCTCCTCGGCCGCGGTAATGGGCCAGGAAGACCTGGAAGCCGGGGTGGCTATCGTGGACATCGGCGGCGGCACCACGGATCTCGCGGTATTCTATGAAGGCATCCTCAAGCATACCGCCGTTATTCCTTTTGCCGGGGAAAACATTACCAATGATATCAAAACGGGGCTGGGCGTACTCAAAACCCAGGCTGAGCAGATGAAGGTGCAGTTTGGCAGTGCCCTTTCCAACGAGGCCAAGGCCAATGCCTACATTACCATACCCGGCCTGCGCGGGATGCCCGCCAAGGAAATCAGCGTGAAGAACCTGGCCAATATCATCCAGGCGCGGATGAGCGAGATCCTGGATTTCGTGACCTACCATCTCAAGCAGGTGGGCCTGGATAACCGGATGCTCAACGGAGGGATCATCCTTACGGGGGGCGGTTCCCAGCTTAAACACCTGATTCAGCTGACGGAATATGCCACGGGGCTGCCTGCCCGGATCGGGTTCCCCAATGAGCACCTGGCTGCCGGCCATATCGAAGAACTCGCCAAACCGACGTATTCCACCTGTATCGGGCTGATCCTTAAAGGCTATGACGACTATGAACACAATCGCAAGCAGTTCGAGAAGGAATTCCGTAAGGTAGAGGTGCCGGAAGCCCTGAAGCGGGCCCAGGCCGAGGAACCGGCAGAGGTCCTGGAGGAGGAATCCGTGAGTGACCAGAAGGTGCGTCAGCGCCGGGGCCTCAGCAATTTCTGGGGAAAATTCAAGGATGGCATCATCGACCTGTTCAAGGAAGAAGAGGATCATCACCTGTAAATATCCCGGATCTGAATAACTACTAACCCCATTCGATAAAATGCGCCAGGCCGGTTTCCGGCGGACAACCAAGCCTGAGCTTTTAATTCTTGACTATGATACATTTCGATTTGCCCAAGGAAAAATCATCCATCATCAAGGTAATTGGTGTAGGAGGCGGAGGAAGCAACGCGGTGAATTTCATGCACAGCCAATCCATCGAAGGCGTCAACTTCATCATTTGTAATACGGACGCCCAGGCCATCGCCCTCAGCCGGGTTCCCAACAAAGTACAGCTGGGCCCCCACCTCACCCAGGGGCTAGGGGCAGGCGCCAATCCGGAAATCGGCCGCCAGGCTACCGAGGAATCCCTAGAGGAAATCAAGCGGATACTGGAAGTAAATACCAAAATGGCCTTCATTACGGCCGGCATGGGGGGAGGTACCGGCACCGGCGGCGCCCCCATTATTGCCAAGATCTGCAAAGATCTGGGCATCCTGACGGTGGGCATTGTCACCACACCTTTTGCCTACGAAGGGAAAAAGCGCCAGCTCCAGGCCGAAGAAGGAATCAAAACCCTGAAGCAATACGTGGATACCCTGCTGGTTATCAGCAATGACAAGCTGCGGCACCAGTTTGGCAACCTGAAGATGCGGGAGGCCTTCGCCAAGGCGGATAACGTACTGGCCACGGCTGCCAAATGCATCACGGACGTGATAAACAGCACCGGCCAGATTAACGTGGACTTCGCCGACGTGTGCACGGTCATGCGCAACGGAGGTGTGGCGATCCTCGGCAGCGCAGCCGCGGAAGGAGAGAACCGGGCGCAGAAAGCTATCGAGGAAGCGCTGAATTCGCCGCTGCTGAATGATAACGATATCCGCGGTGCCAAGTGGATCCTGATCAATATTAATTCCAATGAGGGTGAGCATGAATTCACGATGGATGAAGTGGAGATCATCCAGCAGCACATCCTCAGCCAGGCCGGGGAGGATACCGACGTCATACTGGGGCTGGGTTATGATCCGACCCTGGACCGGAAGCTGGGCATCACCCTGATCGCCACCGGATTCCAATACAAGGATCCCTTCGCCCAGGCCCGTGTCAAGAAGCCTGCGGAACCCCGCGAGGAAAAGATCGTCATGGTCCTGGGAACCCCTCCTGCCGAAGAGCGCAAAGGACCTGCCGTGATCCTGCCCGCTGCGCAGGAAAACAGGCAGGAAGATCCGCTTCTTCCCCGCCTGGTCGATGAGCCGCAACCCGAAAGCTCTCCGGCCCGCGTGGATTTCAGCGATGATGTGGTCCGGCTGCACGACACCCCTTCCCCGGCGGAGGAAGCCGCTTCCATCATTCGTTGGGAGTTGAATCCTGAACCCGCGGAGGCGCCGGTTGTGACCTTAGGATCTGCCCGCGCGGACGCGCAGGAACCCGCTCCGGCACCCGCCCTGCGCCAGCAACCCGCTCCGGCAGCTACGCAGGCAGCTGAAAGGAATCAAATAACCAAACCTAGTGCCGCGCCGGCATCTGCAGTGTCCGGCGGCTATCTGGCCAGACCATCCAATATCTATGCGGAGAGCAACTCGGAGGTTTCCACCTCACAGACCCCGGCCGAAGAACCGGTCCCGACTCAGGCTGCGCAATCCAATCAGGTCGATGACCTGGATATGCAGCTGGTTATCCGGGATGAAATTCCTGCGGCGGACATGCCGTTGGCCCATCATACTCAATCACCTTTGCAGCATCCCGCTGAGGAACCTGCTCTGCAGGACGAAGCCGATGAACAAAAACGTAAGGCAGCGGAACGTTTACAGAAACTGCGCAATCTGTCGTTCAACGTGAATGCCGCTGACCCGAATAATGAGTTTGAAACTGTGCCGGCCTATATCCGCCGCAATATGGAATTGTACTCGTCCTCCGCGAAGGTGGAGGACTTTTACAGCAATTACCAGGTGAAGACCGACGAGAATAATATAACCCAGATCAGTACCATCAATACTTTTCTGGACGGTAAAAAGCCTGACTGATTTTCGTTCCCATGAAGCCGCCCTAACAGGCTTGTGTTTTTAGTTGTTTCCCCCGATTTTTATCGGGGGTTTTTTTTGGGTGGCGGCCGCCCTGGTCCACGCCGGGTGCCGGGGCAACCGGCGTGGTACCGGCAACGGGGGGCAGACCTGCCAGTCAACAATGCCCGTGCATTTTTGTTA
Source organism: Chitinophagaceae bacterium (assembly GCA_035549175.1). Lineage (GTDB taxonomy): Bacteria > Bacteroidota > Bacteroidia > Chitinophagales > Chitinophagaceae > DASTSN01. Next base: position 134,899 of record DASZRL010000092.1, read on the forward strand.
CTTAGCCGGCTGATTCAACCTGTAAACTCATAGTATGGCTATTTTTTTGCTTGCGGGAGGCAGCGGCCTGATCGGCAGCGAGCTGGCGGAGGCCCTGGTCAAGCGGGGCGACCAGGTCATTATCCTGACCAGGGGTTCCCGGAACCAGCCCGCCGCCACGGCAGGGAAAGAAGGATCAATCCGGTACGCCGCCTGGGATCCCGCGGCAGGGCGGATCGATGAGGAATCCGTCGCCCAGGCGGATTATATTGTAAACCTGGCCGGTGCCGGAGTAGCCGATAAGCGATGGACAGCAGGCCGCAAACGGGAGATCCGGGAAAGCCGGACCGGCAGCGCCGACATGCTGGTAAGGGCCCTGCGCGATCTTCCCAACCGGGTCCGGGCCGTGATCAGTTTATCGGCAATCGGCTGGTACGGACCGGACCCGGCTGCCGGCGCCCGGCATCCGTTTGTGGAAACAGACCCCGCAGCCACCGATTTTCTGGGGAGAACCTGTACCGATTGGGAGGCCCATATACGGCCCGTATCCGAATTACCCGGCAAGAGGCTGGTTATCCTGCGGACGGGTATCGTACTGACGGCCCGGGGAGGAGCCCTGGCCGAATTCCGAAAACCCCTCCGGGCCGGCGTCGCGACGATCCTGGGAACCGGCTCCCAGGTGATCAGCTGGATCCACGTGCAGGATCTGGTCCGCATGATCCGGTATGCAGCCGAACAGGAGTCGGTGGAGGGGGTCTACAATGCAGTGGCCCCGGGACCCGTGAGCAACCGGGAACTGGTCCTGGAACTGGCCCGGGCGCGAAAAGGCCGGTTTTTTGTCCCCGTCTACGTGCCAGCCTGGCTGCTCCGCCTGGTATTGGGCGAAATGAGCATCGAAGTCCTGAAAAGCGCTACGGTCAGTTGCGGTCGGATCCGGGAGGCGGGTTTCACCTTTCTATTTCCCTCCATTCAGTCGGCTATCCGGCAACTGGAATCGGCTCCCCCTGAAACCCCGGCGGCAGGTCCGCATGATTGAAGTGGTACCGGTTGGTAAAATCTCCCACTATGGCCTGCCCGTTACGAAACCGGAGACGGTCCAGCCGCAGGTGCATGATGTCAGCGGGTAAAACCCGGCGGTGCATGGGATGCAGGGTGCCTCCGGGTGTTCCGGCCGGTTTGGCGGGGTCATACTGGAAGGGAGGATCTACGAGGGTCCCGCGCGGGTACATGATGCCGGGACGACCCTGTCCCCGTATATCGAGCTGACGGGGATGATCCAGACCCAGCGTATGCCCGTACTCATGGGCAGCCGTGGTGGACCCCCGGTATAGGTTTTCCAGTTTGAAATACCCGCTGTTACACCCCAGTCCGTCGACGAACGAAATATTCCCGCGTGCGTATTCCTCGATACGGAAATAGTTGTTGCGGGGATCCAGGTTCCGGTAGACCTCTTCTTCCTGCAGGTCCCGGCGCACCTGGGCGGAAATCCGGAATTCAACGATCCACGCTCGGCCCTCCAGCACAATCGTCGTTTTGGGCTCATTCCAGAGCGTCTCGATTTCTTCGCGCAGGTAGTCCGTCAGGCCTTCGTCCGCGCCGTTACCATAGGTAACCAGGTGGGAGCGGATGATCAGCCGGCTTCCCCCGGGATCTTGTTCGGCAATACCCATACCGGCAAGTTAGCGAAAATCGGGTCTGGCAGCCATCAGCCGTAGATCCGCAGAGTGGATCCGGTAAGTGAAACCTGGTACTGTCGCAGGCTGGTGGAGGCGGGTCCTGCCAGCACGGCACCGTTGGCGGCAAACAGGGACCCGTGCACGGGGCAAAAGAAATCATTCTGGGTTCCATCATACTGCACCGTGGCTCCCTGGTGGGTACAAACCTGGGAAACGGCGAGGTAGGTCCCCGACGAGGTCCGGGCCACGATCACCCCATTTTTGTAAACAAATCCACCTGACGTTCTCAGTTGGGCATTAGCCGGGTCATTCAGGTCAAGCGTGAAGTCTACGGCACCCCCTGCAACCCCCGGACTGCTTTTGGAACAGCTGACCAGCTGGCTGATGGCAAGCAGGGCGGCGCCATGCAGGCCGGCCTGCCGGAAGAATTCTTTTCGGTTCATCTTGTATTGTTATTTTGGCTGAATAGGCAACTCCTGTATGGCAGGGAGAAGGAGCCGCCAAGGGTTCTGCCAGTCCAGTCGGCAGTGACGGCGACCCCGCGTGGGTAGATGCCGCCGGACGGCCAATTGGTTGGGTAATCAGAACCGGTAATTCAGGCCGAGGCCCGCACTGAAACTATACGGGAAGGACTTCACCGTGCTGTTTTGGGTGATCGAGGTTAGGGAACTACGGAAAGAGGGAATAAAAGACAAGGACCAGGTCCGCGTCAGACTGTACCGGAGGTCCCCGCTTGCCACCAGCCGCAGGCTGACCGGGTTCATGCCTTCCATTCGGTGCTCGTCTTCCTGTTCATGCCGAAAGCCATCATGCACGTCGGCCCGCAGGCGGGTACCCAGGATGAAATTGGCTGAGAATCCAAGGCCAGGGGAAAAGACAAGGTGCCCCCAGGTCCATGCATAATGGAGGCTTAGCGGCAGGCTGAGGAACTGCAGCCGGTCGTGGGTGCCCGTTACTTCCAGGCTATCTCCCACTGCGGGCTGGTTCGAGAAGCCGGGCTTGAGGTAGGTATAACCGGAAGACAGGTTGA
>DASZRL010000093.1:0-60346 GCA_035549175.1 Chitinophagaceae bacterium
GAAAACGCCCGCCGGATCGCCCGGTTCCTCGCGGAGATGCCTACGCGCGGGCTGGCCCTGGCCAAGCAGGCCCTGCAGGCCTCCTTCAGCCAGTCCCTGGAAGAGCAGCTGCACCTGGAGGACCGCCTGCAGCGGCAGGCCGCCGCCACCCACGATTACCGGGAAGGGGTTCGGGCCTTTTTTGAAAAGCGTACCCCCCGATTCACGGGCCAATAAATTACCTGTATGAGTGAACCTACCGGCGCCGGCCTGGTCGGCGCCCTGCTGGAAAGAGATCAATTCTCCCGGTGGCTGGGCATCCGCCTGCTGGCACTGGATGCCGGCTCCTGCACGCTGGGCATGACCGTGCGCGAGGAGATGGTCAACGGCTTTGGCATCGCCCATGGCGGCATCTGCTACTCGCTGGCGGACAGTGCCCTGGCCTTCGCCTCCAACAGCCGGGGGCTTGCGGCCCTGTCGATCGAGACGGCCATTTCCCATATCCGGCCCCTGCGGCCCGGGGATATCCTGAGGGCCACGGCCCGCGAAAAAAGCCTGACCAGGCGGCTCGGGCTGTATGAGGTGACCATTGAAAAGGAGGACGGCGAACTGGTCGCCCTGTTCCGGGGCACGGTATACCGCAAATCCACCCCGCCCGCGTTGTAACTTTACACCATGTTCTACCAGTACCAGGGCCACCGGCCCATCGTGGATCCCCGTTCCTTTGTCCATCCCCAGGCCGCCGTCACCGGGCAGGTGCAGATCGGCAAAGACTGCTATATCGGGCCCGGCGCCGCCCTGCGCGGGGACTGGGGCCGCATCATCCTGGAGGACGGCTGCAATGTGCAGGAAAACTGTACCATCCACATGTTTCCCGGGATGACCGTGCTGCTGCGGGAAGGCGCCCATATCGGGCACGGGGCCATTATCCACGGGGCCACGATCGGCCGCAACTGCCTGGTGGGCATGAATGCCGTGGTGATGGACCGGGTGCAGCTCGGCGATGAATGCATCGTGGGGGCCCTGACCTTTATCGCCCAGGACCAGGTGATCCCGGCCCGGTCCCTGGTGGTGGGCAACCCTGGCCGGATCCTGCGCCAGGTGAGCGATGACATGATCGTCTGGAAGACCCAGGGAACCCGGCTTTACCAGGACCTGCCGGCCGCCCTGCACGAAGGCTGGCAGCCCTGCGAGCCGCTGCCCCCCGGCGCCGGTACGGTGTCAGCCGGAACGACCGGGGATGGCACCGGCCCGGAAGTACGGCCGGCGTACCGTCCCTGGAAGAAATAGTCCCCCGGTTACAAAAAAAAATTTCCGCATCAACCTGCCTGATTCTGAACGCAGTAGGACCGGGTAACCGGCACCCATGCCGCCCCGATGGGAAAAACCCGCTTGCCATTGTGATTTCTACGCAGTAGTTTTGATCCATCTGAATCCCTATCTCCTCTGAACTCCGCCAGTTCCTGAAAACCGCGTAATCCGTCCAACAGCTCCTCTCGAAAGCCCTTTCATGTTCCCGGGTGTATGCCTGATCGGCAGCTCCGGATCCAACTTCCTGGTGAAGCCTCCGACAAGGGCCATTTTTATTGTTGATATAAACCCAAGAGCATGACCATTTCTACCCTATGGAACAGGAATGTTCCGCGCGTATTCATCTGGATTCCGGTCCTGCTGCTGGCAGCCTCCGCCAGCGGGCAGGTGATCCGCAACTACGGAATCATTTATTCAAATACCATCAAGGGCGGCCACACCATGTTTGGCAATACCATCCTGGCCAGGGACGCCACGGCGATGAACTATTTCAACATCCAGAGCAACGGGCAGACGAGCACCTACGGCAACGACAATGCCGACATGGAGTTCGTGGACGTGGACGGCACCAACCCGGTTCCGCCGGCCACCCTGGTAAACTTCGGCGATAGCTGGAATTACTATGTCCGTACTACGAATACCAGCAACAGCAACTACTTCAACTACACGACCTCGAACGGACCGGGCACATATTATGCGACCTCGTACACGCAGGCCTCCGGTACCTGGGCCTCCGGCAGCACGCCGGTCCGGTTCAATATGGGAACGGGCGGCACCACCCTGGGGACTTCCAACACCAGCAACGCCCGGACCCGCAACACATATTATTTTCTGAAGACCGTGAACCTCTCAGCCAGTCCCAGCCTGTATACGGGGCTTACCCTGAACGTACGCTACGACGACGGGATCATCGTGTATGTGAACGGCACCGAGGTGGGCCGCGCCGGCATGCCGGCCGGCGGCGTGGATTACAACACCAGCGCCAGCAGCTGTAACGGCAGCAGTTACGCCACGGCCAGCTTCACGGTATCCCCGAGCCTGCTGGTATCCGGCAACAACGTCATCGCGGCCGAAGTACACCAGAGCACGGCCTGCTCGGGAACGGCCGACCTGTATTTTGACCTGTCGTTCACCGGCACGACCCAGACGGTCAGCAACACCTTCAACTCGTCATCTTCCGACCTGGTGCTGCCGGCGGGCACCAATACCATCAAATATGCCCGCCTGTACTGGGGAGGCCGGATCAATACCGGCGATGCCAACTATGCGACCCGCAAAACCGTCATGATCCGCAAGGGAACCTCCGGCAACTACCAGACCGTAACGGCTCCGGCGGCCCAGTATGATGAGACCCTGCTGCTGGACAACAGCGGCACCAATAACGATGAGTACGCCTACCAGGCCTATGTTGACGTAACTTCCTACATCAACAACAACGGGGCCGGCACCTATACCGTCGCCGATATTGCCGTGACCACGGGCACCCGGGGCAGCGGAGGCTACTACGGAGGCTGGGGGCTGGTCGTGGTCTACGAGAACAGCAACGAACCCTACCGCACCGTGCGGCTCTATGACGGATTCCTGCTGGTCCAGAACGGTGCGACCCAGACCATCAACCTGACGGGACTGAACGCGCCCAACAACACACTCAGCGCCTCCGACGCCTACATGACCTGCTTTGCCTGGGAAGGCGACGCCAACCTGGCGGCCACCACCAGCAACCCCGCCGGGGATTACATCAAGGTGAACGGGAACGTGGTCTCCAACGCGGTCAACCCCTCCACCAACATGTGGAACGGAACCATCTCCCGCAACGGATCCCAGGTTACCACCAAGAACCCCAACTATGTCAACCAGATGGGGATCGACATTGATGAGATCCAGGTAGGCAACTACAACATCGGCGCCAACGCCACCACGGTCAGCGTGGAGTTCGGCACCGAGGCGGACCAGTATTTCCCGAGCGTCTTCGCCTTCTCCATGGTCGCGAAGGATCCGACCATTTCCCTGGACAAGACCGTCAAGGACCAGATCGCTCCCTTTGGTACCGTACAGGCCAATGATATCCTGACCTACACCCTTTCCGGCGGCAACACCGGCCAGGGTGCCGCCAACAACTGCGTGATCGTCGATACGATCCCGGCCGGCCTTACCTATGTGGGCGGCAGCCTGGAGGTCGTTACGGCACCGGGGGTGGCGGCCGGCTTTCTGACGGACGCCCAGGATGGCGACATCGGGTATGTGGGCACTGACGGAAGCAAGACCTATGTCAAGGTATTCATCGGCAACGGGGCTTCCGGAACCAGTGGCGGCAGCCTGGCCAACGGGGATTCCTATATCCTGCGCTTCAAGGTCAAGGCCCCGGCGAATGCCAATTCCCTGGTGTCCTATATCAATACCGCCCGCATTACGGGGCTGACCCAGGGAGGGGATCCCGTCGTGGATGACGGCACCGCGGTGATCGGGCCCATGGCCACCACCCTGGACGTCAAACTCGGCAGCTTCACGGTGCAGACCGTCGCAGGCAATGCCCAGCTGGACTGGGTGACCCTGTCGGAGACCCGCAATGACCACTTCGTGATCGAACGCAGCACGGACGGCATCCGGTTTGACGGCGTGGGCGACGTGAAAGGCGCGGGAACCACCTCCTATACGACCCACTACCGGTTCTCCGATCCGCTGGCAGGCGTGGCGGCGTCCGTCCTGTACTACCGGCTGCGGATCGTGGACATCGACGGAAAGTCCACCTTCAGCAAGATCGTGGCCCTGCGCCTGGGCGGCAGCGTGGCGATCCGCAATTACACGGTATACCCCAATCCGTTCACCGGCAACATAAAACTCAGTATCAGCAGCACGAAAGAAACCGGGGCGACGATCCGTATCAGCAACGCGGCGGGCCAGGTCCTGGTCAACCGTACCGTAACCCTTCAACCCGGGGACAATGTAGTCGTGCTGGGCAACCTTGATGCATTGCAGACAGGCCTTCATGTTATGGAAATTCTGACAGAGGATGGACACATTTCGCAAAAAATCATGAAACGATAAATGCTCAAGGTTTATACCTTACCCCCTGGTTGTCTAGCCGGGGGTTTTTTTATGCCCGCAGGCGCCGGCTGGCCGGTTGGCTGCCTGGCGGTATATTTGCAGTTTCCCAAACAAGCAGCCCGTGGAGAAAAGCAATTTTGTTGACCAGATCCGGATATTCTGCCGCAGCGGCCACGGCGGCGCGGGACTCAAGCATTTCCTGCGCAACAAGTTCACCGCCCTGGGCGGGCCCGACGGCGGCGACGGCGGCCGGGGCGGCCATATCGTGCTGCGGGGAAACCGCAACCTGTGGACCCTGCTCCACCTGCGGTATTTTAAGAACGTCCTGGCGGAAAACGGCGAATCCGGCGGCAGCAACAACCGGACAGGCCGGTTCGGCAAGGACATCGTGATCGAGGTACCCCTGGGCACCATTGCCCGGGATGAAGCCACCGGCAGGCAGGAAGCCGAAATCCTCGAGGACGGCCAGGAGATCATCTGGCTGCCCGGCGGGCGCGGCGGCCTGGGTAACAGCCATTTCGCCACCCCCACCAACCAGGCGCCGGAGCACGCCCAGCCGGGCGAACCGGGCCAGGAGGGCTGGAAGATCCTGGAACTGAAAGTGCTGGCCGACGTGGGCCTGGTGGGTTTTCCCAATGCGGGCAAGTCCACCCTGCTTTCTGTGATGACGGCCGCCCGGCCCCGGATCGCCGATTACGCCTTCACCACGCTGGCGCCCAACCTGGGCATCGTGGAATACCGCGAGGGCCGCAGTTTCTGCATCGCGGATCTTCCCGGCATCATTGAAGGGGCGGCCGAAGGCAAGGGACTGGGACACCGGTTCCTGCGGCATATCGAACGCAATTCGGTGCTGCTGTTTTTGATTCCCGCCGACAGCGCCGACCACCGCCGCGAATTCCAGGTGCTGGTAAATGAACTGGAAAAGTACAATCCCGAACTGCTGCACAAACAGTTCGTCATCGCCATCAGTAAAAGCGACATGCTGGACCAGGAGCTCATGCAGGCCATCGAAAAGGAACTGCCCGGGAACATCCCCCACCTGTTCATCTCCTCGGTCACCGGATGGCAGATTCCCCGGCTCAAGGACCTGCTCTGGCAGGTGCTCAACGAAGAACCGGGCAGCGCCGGGGCACCGCCCCTGCCGGCCTGAACCCTCCGGCGTTCCTCACCCCCTTCCCTACGCGAGCCTGGCAGCCGCCCACGCTTCCCGTAAATTGGGAAAGGCGGTAAATTACCGTACGTTTGTTCATCCAAAAGCCTGATATGATAAAAAAACGCATCCTCCTGGTGGCCCTGATGCTGGTTCTTGCCGGTCGCATCCTGGCGGACGAGGGCATGTGGCTGCCCCTGCTGCTGGGCCAGCAGGTCTACAGCGACATGGTCAAAAAGGGACTCAAGCTGACCAAGGAACAACTCTACAGTATCAATAAAGCCTGCCTGAAGGATGCGGTGATAATCTTCGGAGGCGGGTGCACCGGGGAGATCGTAAGCCCCGAAGGCCTGATCTTCACCAACCACCACTGCGGATACGACGTGATCGCCTCGGCCAGTTCGGTCGATCACAATTACCTGCGTGACGGGTTCTACGCCCGTAACCGGGGCGAGGAGATCCCGGCCGAGGGACTCAGCGTCCAGTTCCTGCTGCGCATCGATGATGTCACGCGCGAAGTGCTGGATTCGCTCGGGGACCTGGGCGGCATGGAGCGGATGCAGCGGCAGCAGCGCGTGATCGCGGCCATCAACAGCCGCCTGTCGGACTCCACGCGCAGCATCGAAGCCCGCGTAAGCCCCCTGTTCAAAGGCAACCAGTTCCTGGTCTTCCTCTATCAGCGCTACCGCGACATCCGGCTGGTCGGGGCGCCTCCGGAAAGCGTGGGGAAGTTCGGCGGCGATACCGACAACTGGGAATGGCCCCGCCATACCGGCGATATCTCTATTTTTCGCGTCTATATGAGCCGGGACGGCAAGCCGGCTCCCTACTCGACGGATAATGTCCCGCTCAAACCCAAATATTATCTGCCCATTTCCCTGCGTGGGGTCCGGGAGGGGGATTTTGCCATGATCTATGGCTACCCCGGCAGCACCAACCGCTACGAGACCTCCTTCGGGGTCCGCCAGAAGATCGATATCGACAACCCCACCCTGGTCAAGCTCCGCGGGGTCCGCCTGAAATTCATGTTCGAGCAGATGAAGCAGGACCCGGCGGTCAAACTGCAGCTCGCCTCCTCCTATGCCGGCATCGCCAATTACTGGAAATTTTACGACGGCGAGACCCGGCAATTGGTCAAGTATGACATCTATGACCAGAAAAAGCAGCAGGAGGCGGCCTTCGCGGCCTGGGCCAAAGGCAAGCCCCGGTACGAGCACCTGTTTGACGACTGGGCCCGGGCCTATGACGCCTGGCGCCCCTATTCGCGCCAGCGGGTCTACCTGCTGGAAGGCATCTTCGGTTCTCCCCTGATCGGCTTTGCCTCCACCCTGCTGCAGGTGGAAAACGCCCTGGTGAGTACCCATTCCACGGCCGCGGATGTCCGCAAGGCCGTGGCGGCGGCCGACCAGAAACGCAGACAATTCCTGCAGGAAGAGAATAAACCCTCCGATCAGAACATCCTGGCGGCCGTACTGCAGCTGTTCTACGAGGACATTGTCCAGGATCAGCAGCCGGCGGGTTTTTATTACGCCCTGAAGAACCAGTATGGCAGCCTGAAGGAGGCGGCCACCTACCAGAAATATGCCGCCGATGTGTTTGCCCGCACGATGATCTTTGACGAGGCCAAATGGAATGCGTTCGTGGCCAACCCCGATGCGGTCAAACTGCAGGACGATCCGGCCTTTGCGTGCGCGAGCGCCTTTTACACCAATTACATGAGCAAGTACGCTCCCTACTACCAGCAGTTCATGGTCAGCAACAACGACCTGGGCCGGCTGTACCTGCAGGGAATCCTGGCCATGGACACCGTCAGGGCCCGCAAAATGTATCCCGACGCCACCTTCACCATGCGCGTGACCTACGGGGTGGTCAAGTCCTACAGGCCCCGCGATGCGGTGACCTATGACTGCGTCACGACCGCCAGAGGCATCCTGGAAAAATACGTCCCCGGCGACTATGAGTTCGACCTGCCCGCCCGCCAGATCGACCTGTTCCGCAAGCGGGACTTCGGACCCTATATCGACAACCAGCGCCATGACCTGGTGACTGATTTTATCGCCACCACCGACATTACGGGCGGCAACTCGGGATCCCCGGTGCTGAACGGACGGGGCGAACTCATCGGGCTGGCCTTCGACGGCAACTACGAGGCCCTGAGCCACAAGATCGCCTTCGACAAGGACCTGAACCGGACCATCTGCGTGGACATCCGTTACGTGCTGTGGTGCATCGACAAGCTGGGCGGCGCTGCCAATATCATCAGCGAACTGAAGCTCGTCAAATAACCGGCCGCGGGGACATGCATTATTTTGCTATCATTGCAATAGGAAGCCGCCCTGCCTTGCCGGTCCGCCGCATCATATCGCTCCTTATCGCCTGCCTGTCGGCCGCGTACTGCCCGGCCCAGGCCCTGTTCAGTCTCTCCACGGACCTCACCCTGCTGCACAGCCTGAAAGAACAGCAGCGGTTCTGGTCGGTGGGCCAGACCCTACGGGTCCAGTTCCAGGTCAGCCCGACGGACGGCCCGGACATCTGGTACGGGTATACCTCCGCCGGCAAGTTCCGCAATGACCTGGTCGCCACGGCCAAGGATCCCAACACCCAGCCCGCCCGGTTGCCCTTCCAGGCGCGCTGCGGCGTCAGTTTCCGGCACCTGTCCATCGGCTGGAAACACTACCTGAAGGGCCAGGCCGGTGCCGGGAGCGGCTGGAACGGATATTTTTGCGCCGGGTTTGGCCTGGTAGGCGGCAAGGCCGATAACAGGTACAGCACGGCGATCGACACCGCCATCTACAGCCTGCCCGCTGGCCCGGCCAGCGGGACGGGCATGTTCAAGCGGCTGACACTGGACCTGGCGCTGGGCGCGGAGGCGCCCCTCGGCGGAGGGCTCTACCTGTACGGCGAGGCCCGCGGCTGGCTGCCGACCAGCGATTATCCCAGCCGGTACCTGCTGGTCAACGAACATGCCCCCCTGGTGGGAAGCCTGAGCCTGGGCGTACGCATCCTGTTTGATTAATGCAACCTATTAATATGTCTACCACGCAACCGATCAGCCAGATCGCCCTGTTCCGTATCCGGATCCCCCTGACCGAACCCTTTGTGACCTCCCTGGGCCGGGATGAGTTCGCGGACAATATCGTCGTACGCCTGCAGACCGGCCAGGGCCTGACCGGCTTCGGGGAATGCAACCCCTATATGCCGATCAACGGGGAAAGTGCGGAGACCTGCTGGGTGGTGGGGCAATACCTGGCCCGGGCCCTGGCCGGCCGCGACGCGCTGGACCTGGCAGGCTGCCTGCATCAGATGGACCGCGTGATTTATGCCAATTATTCCATCAAGAGCGCCTTTGATATGGCGCTGCACGACCTGGCCTCCCAGCATGCCGGGCTGCCCCTATACCGGTTCCTGGGCGGCCGGAAGAACAAACCGCTCTGCACGGATTATACCGTCAGCCTCGGGGACCCTGACCGTATGGCCGCCGAGGCAAAGAAGATACAGGACCAGGGATACCCGGCTATCAAAGTAAAACTGGGCGAAAGCCACCGCGGTGACGTGGAGCGTATCCGGGCCATCCGCCGGGCCGTGGGCCGCAAGATCCCGGTCCGCATTGACGCCAACCAGGGCTGGGATTACGCTACCGCCCGCCGGACCCTGCGTGATCTGGGGGAGTACCGGATCCAGTTCTGCGAACAGCCGATCCCGCGCTGGGATGTGGAAGGGCTGCGCCGGCTTCGTCGCCGCAGCCCCATCCCGGTCATGGCAGACGAAAGCTGCGGTACGGCGCCGGAAGCGGCCCGGCTGATCCGGGAAAAGGCCTGTGACCTGATCAATGTGAAACTCGGCAAGTCCGGCGGACTGGCCGAAGCGGGCCGGATCATCCGGCTTGCCGAAAAGGCGGAACTGCCCCTGCAGATCGGGGCCTTCATGGAATCCCGCCTGGGCATGACGGCCTTCGCGCACCTGGCGCTCTCCAGCCGGATCATCAAATTCTGTGATTTCGATACCGCGCTGATGTACACGGAGGACCCCGTGGAAGGCGGGCTGATCTACCAGCCGGGCGGGCAGCTGCGGTTGCCGGAGGCCCCCGGCCTGGGCGCCCGCATCCGGCAGGATTGGCTGGACCGGAGCGAAAAATGGGTCAGCGGGAAGTAAGGCCAGCGCGACCGGTGCGCTACGGCCCGGGGGCTCACCCGGCTGGCTTGTTGTCCTTCCACTGCCAGAGATGCAGGCAGGCATAGGTGCGGTAGGGACTCCAGCGCGCGGAAATCCGAAGCAGGTCTTCCCGGAGTTTTTTCCGGTCGCGGCCGTCCAGCTTATAGAGCCGGATCATGGCCTGTTGGAGGCCCAGGTCATCCAAGGCAAACACATCCTCCCGTCCCAGGGCAAACATCAGCAGCATCTCCGCCGTCCACCGCCCCACGCCCTTGATGCGGGTCAGGTAGGCGATCACCTCGTCGTCGGTCATTTTTCGCAGCTTGCGGGCGTCCAGGCCATGATCCAGTTCAAACTGGGCCACATTTTTTACATAACTAACCTTGGCATAGGAAAGCCCGATACCCCGGAGGGTTTCCGGAGGGGTGTCCAGGATCTGGCGCGGGGTCGGCTCCCGGCCTCCGTACAGATCAAGGAAACGCCGGTGGATGACCCGGGCCACCTGGGTGGAAAGCTGCTGGCTCATGATGGAGCCGCAGAGGTAGGTGACCAGGTTGCGGCGGCGGCGCAGCGGCCGGACCGGGCTGGCTTCCACCAGTTTGCGGAGCCTGCGGTCCTTGCAGAGATGGGAAACGTAATGCATGGCGGGTTTTTGGATGCGGGGTATCCCCCAAGGAAAACGAAGTGGCGATAAATATAGAAATTTGCCCCATGCCTCCCCGCGTAATTTTGACGGCCGACGGCTCCCACTCCATCGAAATACCCGACCGGGGCCTCACCTACCATTCCCTGCATGGGGCCCTGCAGGAATCCCGCCATGTATTCCTGGAAACGGGCCTGCTGCACTGGCTGGCCTCCTGCCCATCCGATGACCCCGCGGGAACTGCCGCGGCCGGACCGGTGGCCGTATTCGAAATGGGGCTGGGCACGGGCCTCAATGCCCTGCTGACGCTGCTTGAGGCGGAACGCCTGCAGCGCCCCGTTCAGTACCGCGCCCTGGAACTGCACCCCCTGGACCCTGACCAGGCGGCGGCCCTCAATTACTGTCAGCTGCTGGGACGGGGGGACCTGCAGGATACCTTCGCATCCCTTCACCGGGGAGCCTGGGAGCGGGAGCTGCCGCTCACGCCCTGGTTCACCCTGCACAAGACCCGCGCCGACCTGGCCAGCTGGGAACCCGACCAGGCCGCGTCGCTGGTGTATTTTGATGCCTTCGCACCCGGTGATCAGCCGGACTTATGGACACAGGAAATATTCCGCAAACTGTATGGCATGATGCTTCCCGGCGGGGTTCTCGTCACCTACTGCAGCAAGGGAGCGGTGCGCCGGGCCCTGCAGGCGGCGGGCTGGCAGGTGGAAAAACGGCCCGGTCCCCCGGGCAAGCGCGAGATCGTCCGCGCCCTCAGGCCCGCATAACGGTCCGACCTGTGTGCGGGAACGCGGGGACGGATCAGCCGCCCGCCCAGGCCTTGAACCCTGCCACCCGGTCGCGGCTGATGACCAGGTCCCCGCAGGCGGGAATCCCTTTGACCGACAGCTTCAGGCGGCTGTTATAATAGGGCCGGACCTGCTGGATGGCATCGACCTGCACGATGTAGCGGCGGTTGAGCCGGAAAAACCGGGTCGGGTCCAGCTGGCGTTCCAGGTTCTCCAGGGTATGATCCACGACATAGCGGTTGCCCTCCCGGTCGACCAGGTACACGATCTTGTTGTCCGCCTGGAAACAGGCCACCTGGCCTGCCTCGAGGAAAAACAGCCGCTGGCCGACCTTGCCCAGGAACCGTTTCTTATAGGTACCGGTCCGTTCGGCCGTATCGGCCGGCAGGCCCGGCCTCGCGGCCCCGGCGGAACGGCCCAGGGCACGGGCCAGGGACCGGTATTTGCCGAGCGCCTGTTCCAGGGCCGCCCGGGTAACAGGCTTGAGGATATAGTCGATGCTGCAGACCCGGAAGGCGTCCAGGGCGTACCGGTCATAGGCGGTGGTGAATATGACGGGATGATCGTAGCTGACCTGCCGGAAGATCTCCAGGGCCGGACCGTCCGAAAGATGGATATCCAGGAACAGCAGGTCCGGATACGGCTTATCCCGCAGGTACTGCACGGTGGCTTCCACGCTGTCCAGGCAGGCCATCACCTCCGTTGCCGGCTCGGATTCCCGCAGCAGGGTGACCAGCCGTTCGGCCGCCAGGCGCTCGTCTTCCACGATAACCACTTTCATATCAAGCATTTACGCGGATGGAGCCAGCAGGGGGAGGACTACTTCAAAGGCTGACTCGGTCCTGTGTACGTTAACAGTCCGGCCGCCCAGGAGTTCATACCGCTTGGTGATATTTTGCAGGCCGATGCGGGTGGAAGGCTCGGTCTGCAGGCGTGGCTGCAGGTTATTCCTGACGTGAAGCATCTGGTCATCCGTGGCAAAGATGTCGATGTGCAGGGGCCGGTGGCGGGAGACCACGTTGTGCTTGATGGCATTCTCGATCAGCTGCTGCAGGGCTGCCGGCACTACCTGGCAGACCCGGCAGGCTTCGGGGATCCGGATATCCACCCGCAGGCCTTCATCGAAGCGCTTCCCCAGCAGGAACAAGTAGGGCTGGATAAAACCCAGCTCGGCATCCAGTTCCACGAGTTCCTTTTCCTGGCTGCTGAGGATGTACCGGTATACCCGGCAGAAAGCCTCAATGAACCGGTTGGCTTCCGGATTGTCCCGGATCACCATCCCGGACAGCACGTTCAGGTTGTTGAACAGGAAGTGGGGGTTCATCTGGCTTTTGATCAGCTGCAGCTGCGCGGTCGCGTTGCGGCGGCGCAGTTCCTCGGCTTCAGCCCAGTGGCGGCGGTAGGCGAGGAAAAACCAGACCAGGGTATTGAGCAGGTGAAACAACAGGTTGACCAGGAAGGCGTAAAGCAGGTTCAGTTTGAGGGGGATCCGGTTCTCGGCCCAGCTGTGACCGCCCAGGACCGACCCCACCAGCCACACCATGGTGAGGGCGGCGCCGGCGGCCACCAGGTTCCCCAGCAGGTAAAAGGCCAGCAGATACCGGGTCGGTGTTCCGGCGGTTAGCAAACGGCGTTTGAGCAGGGGTTCCGCCAGCCGGTTGCCCTCCCAGGTCAGCCAGGTCACCCCCCAGATGGTCAGCAGCGCCTGGTACCAGGGGATCCCGATCTGGAAGTGCCGGTACAGCTCGCAGAGTTCCGTGTTCAGGAAGGTGAAGACGGCCAGAACCGTAATGAACCCGTATCGGTAGCGGTGGGCAAACATGGTGATTGACAAAGGCCCCGCCCGCTTTCGGGGACGGGGCCGGTATTTGGCTGAAACAACTGCCTGGTTTTCAGGTCCGGATCGGTTCTCAGGGGAGAAGCACCCGGTCAATTAGGTGTACAACACCATTGCGGCACACAATGTTCGTGGCCACAATATTGGATTTGTTGCCGCCATTGCCGTTGCCGGTGATGGTCGGACCGCCGGCGCTGCCATTGGTCAGCCCGATGGTGGTGTTGCCGCCGGCCAGCATGGCCAGGTTACCGTTGGCCAGGTCCGAGGAGAAGGCCCTTCCGCCCACCACATGGTACCGCAGGACGGCCAGCAGGGTGGCTACCGGGATGTCTTCCAGCCGGTGCAGGTTCAGGGCGGCCAGCAGGTCCGTGAAGGCCTGGTTGGTCGGCGCGAATACCGTCAGGGTGGCCGAACCCAGGGTGGAAGCCAGGTTGGGGTCGCCACCGGTCTCGGTCGTGGCCAGGGTCACCGCCTTCACCAGGGAATCCAGTCCGGCAGCCTGGGCCGTTTCCACAATATTGCCGGCCGGGGGCAGCAGTACGCGGCCGATGCGGTGGATCACCCCGTTGGAGGCGCTGATATCGGCCTGGGTCACCTTGATACCGTTCACAAAGACCCCGTTGCCGTTCTTGGTTACGAAGACGGAGTCCCCTCCGGCCGTGATCACTTTGGCGTTGGGCCCGGCCGGCACGTCGGCGGCCATGACTTTGGCCGGCAGTGTATGGTACAGCAGGATGGCCTTTGTCTGGTCGGCGGTCAGGGCGTTCAGGGCGGTGGCGTCAATGCCGGAGGCCGTAAAGGCCGCATTATCCGGGGCAAAAACGGTGTAGGGGCCGGTGCCGCTCAGGGTGGTGGCCAGGTCGGCTTTCACGACCGCAGCCTTCAGGGTGCTGAAATCGGCGCTGGCTACCACGATGCCCGTGATGGTGTTGTCGGTCGGGGGCGGCGTGCTGCTGTTGTTGTCCTTGTTGCAGGCGGCCAGCAGGAGGCCGGAAGCGAGGATGCTCAGCATCGGGGTCAGGAAGGATTTTTGACGTTCCATAGTTTTGCGTTTGTTTAGCCTTTATTACACAAAAGCGCCGATAAAGTGCCGCAGCCGGGAGTAAACGGCAGATTGCGGGGAGTGAATCGTCGTAACGGAGGAGTGAATTTGTTTAAGCAGGAGGCGGCCGCAAAGCAAAAAACCCGGCACAGGCCGGGTTTTGAGATACAGTTTGCCGGAGGCGTGGCGGCGGCACCTCCCCCATCAATCGATCGTCCAGCTCATGCCCCCGCCCTTTTCGTCCTTCAGGGAAATCCCCAGCTGGTTCAGGCGGTTGCGGATCATGTCGGAGGTGACGAAGTCCTTGCGGCCCTTGGCCTCACGGCGGATATCCATCAGCAGCTGCATGACGCCCTGCAGTTTCTGGTTATCGGCCTCCGTTACGCTGCGCAGCCCGAGGATATCCTCCAGCCATACGGTCAGCGTGGATTTCAGGTCCCGGAGCGTCTGCGTGGAGAGGGCCGACACGGGGATGGTGCCATCTTTCATGGAGTTGATCACCGGCACCAGCTCAAAGAGGTTGGCCAGCACCTTGGCCGTACTGAAATCGTCGTTCATGAACTCGCTGAACTCCCCGTACAGTTTGCGGACGCGCCCGTCCAGTTCCCCATCCCCCGCCGGGGCGTCCCGGTCTTCCGGCACGGAGGCGGCCACGCGGCCCAGGTTCTCGTAGGCATCCCAGAGGCGCTTGAGTCCCTTTTCGGCGGCCAGCAGGGCCTCGTTGCTGAAATCCAGGGTGCTGCGGTAATGGGTCTGCAGGATGAAGAACCGGATGGTCATCGGGTGATAGGCTTTTTCCAGCAGCGGGTGGGCGCCGCTGAACAACTCGGTGAGCCGGATGACATTGTTGTAGCTCTTGCCCATCTTGCGCCCGTTAATGGTGATCATGTTGTTGTGCAGCCAGTAGCGGACCGGGGCGACATGATTGCAGATGGTGCTCTGGGCGATCTCGCTCTCGTGGTGGGGAAACTGCAGGTCCATGCCCCCGCCGTGGATATCGAACTGTTCGCCCAGGTACTTGGTGCTCATGGCCGAGCACTCGATATGCCAGCCGGGAAAGCCGACGCCCCAGGGGCTCTGCCAGCGCATGATGTGTTCGGGGGCCGCATTTTTCCAGAGGGCGAAATCGGCCTTGTTGCGCTTTTCCTCCTGGCCTTCCAGCTCCCGCGTGGTCTCCAGCATCTCATCCAGCACGCGGCCGCTGAGCTTGCCGTAATCGTGGTGCTGGGCGTATTTTTTGACGTCGAAATAAACCGATCCGTTCACCTCGTAGGCATAGCCGGCCGCGATGATCTTGCGGATCATCTCGATCTGCTCCACGATATGGCCCGTGGCTGTAGGCTCAATGGAAGGCGGAATGGTATTGAACTGCGCCATGGCCCAGTGGAACAGGTTGGTGTATTTCTGCACCAGTTCCATGGGTTCCAGTTTTTCCAGGACGGCCTTTTTGGAGATCTTGTCCTCGGCCTCACGGCCTTCCTCCTCGAAATGCCCGGCGTCCGTGATGTTGCGGACATAGCGCACTTTGTAACCCAGGTGGGTGAGGTAGCGGTAGATGACATCAAAGGTGACATAGGGCCGGGCATGGCCCAGGTGGCTTTCCCCGCTCACGGTGGGACCGCACACATACATGCCCACGTGGCCGGGGGTCAGGGACCGGAACACTTCTTTTTCCCGCGAGTACGAATTATACACCTTGAGCTCACTCATATACATTCAGTTTTGTCGCAGCAGCTGGCTGTTTTTTTCATGCCAAATGACGCCAAAAATAGTCATTATCCGGCCAGGATAAAAGCGCCTAGGGTTCCTGGCGCACCCGGACCAGGTCGGCCGCCTGCAGGTAATGATCCGACAATATTTTTACAACCCGGTTGAATTGAACCACTCGCAGGCGCCGGTCATGGAAGATATAGTCGATCCGCAGGGTGGGCGATATCCCCGAAAAACTGCGGCCCAGGCCGGACCCGCCTTCCAGGAAGGCATCCCGCAGGTCCCCGCGCACGGTGAAATAGGTATAGGAGCCGGGGACGTCGTTGAGGTCCCCGCAGAACAGGACCGGGTGCGGGCTGGCGGCCAAAGCCCGCTTCACCAGGTCCGCCTGGCCGGCGCGCAGGGCGCCGGCCCGTCCCAGTTTGCCCAGCAGGGAGCGGGAATGCTGGATCAGGCTGTCGCGGCCTTCCCTTATCTCGTCCAGGCGGGTATAATCGTCCGGCCGGAACTGCACGGACTGCAGGTGGGTGGTGAACACGCTGAGCGTGTCGGCGCCCCAGGCGATGTCGGCGCGCAGCAGGGCCTCGGGCAGGCCGGGCCGCGGAAAATAGATTTTGGTGGTGTCCAGGATCGGCAGCCGGGAAAAGATCACGGAACTGTAATACATGTCGTGGCCGTCCTCGTCATAACTAAAATAAAAATAAGGGTACCGGAGTTCGCGGCGGATATAATCCAGGTTATCGTAATAGGCCGGGTTACGGGAACTGAAGAATTCCTGGAGACAGACCAGGTCCGCGTCCTGGCGGCGCAGCAGGTCCATCATCGCCTGGCGGACCCGGCTGCCGGCATTATCGTTTCGCCGCAGTTCCTGGAAGCGGGCCACGTTCCAGGTGACCACCCGCAGGCTGCCCGGCGGGCGCGTGGCGCCAAAACCCCTGGCGGGGGGCAGGGCGACCAGCACCCCCGCTGTCTTCCAGCCTGTCAGCAGGATCAGCCCGACCCAGAGGGCCCGCCGGGGCCGGATGGCCAGCCAGACCAGGCCCAGCAGCAGCAGGAGCGTCCCGGTTACCGGGAAAAAGACCACCAGCCAGTCCGGGACCCGGTGGGCGGCCTTCCCCAGGTACGGCACCAGGGCGGCCATCACGTATGGTAATGCCGCCAGCAGGGTGAGCATCAGCAGCAGGCGATGGAGCAGCAGGCGCGCGGAAAAACCCATGGACTAACGGGTGGGGTTTGGGGTTGGTTATCAGGTCAGCACCGGCGGGGAACCAGTCAGATATCCTCTTCGCTGGCGCGCTTCAGTAGTTCCTTTTCTTCCTCGGTCAGGAAATGGTATCCTTTCTGGTTGATCTTGTCGAGGATCTCGTCGATGCGCTGCTGGGTAACATGGGGCGTCTTCCGGTAAGGCTGGCGGCCGGCCTTGTAGAACAGCTCCCGGCGGATGGAGTGTCCCCTGGTTGGCCGGTCGGGGTTGAACAGGTTGGTCAGCCAGTCCCAGAACTGGTTCATCCAGTCGCTCCAGTCATAACCCCGCCGCAGCATGTAAATGTACACGAACCCCATGATGCCGCCGCCGATATGGGCGATATGCCCGCCGGTATTGTTGTAGGGGATAGTCGCAAAGTCGATGATAACGAACAGCAGGGTCAGCACCCACAGGGGAATCCCCCCGTTGATCATGGGGAAGATGCGGTAGTCGGGCGCGACCATGGTGGTGGCCACGGCGACCGCCATGACGCCGGCGGAAGCGCCCAGGGCGGTGGCTACGGGCAGTTCCGGCTTGAGGACGGTAAAGATGTTAAAGGAGAGCAGGAAGGCCAGGGCGCCTCCCAGGCCGCCATAGATATAGACCGGAATGATCTTGCGGTTGCCGGTGAGATCGTGCATGATGTACCCGAAAGCCCAGAGCCAGAGCATGTTGGCAAAGACATGCCATACACTGTCGTGCAGGAACATATGGGTGAGCAGGGTCCAGGGCCGGCTCATGAACCGGTCGAAATCGGCGGGCAGGGCGAACCAGTTCAGGACGTTCTGGTAATAATATTCGATGGGGATATGGCTGAAAAAGTAGATGAGCTTGATGAAGGCGAAAATCACGAAGATCGTCAGGTTGATCGCGATCAGGGCGACCAGGGCACTGTTTTCACTGCCAATGGAGAGGCGACGGCGGTAATCTTCTTTGTACTGGTTCATACGCACAGGATTCACCCGGTAAATTTACAACAAGGGGCGTGTTGCCGGAAAAAACGGCCGTTAATTTCCGGAATTTTCCCCGCCTGCTTAATACAACGATCGGCGGTTGGTTTTGTTCCAGATCAGCACGATAACCAAACCGACCAGGGCTCCCCCGATATGGGCAAAGTGGGCCACATTGTCGCCGCTGATATTGGTAACCCCCCCGAACAGGTCGATGGCCGCCATGCCCAGCACGGCCCATTTGGCCTTGATCGGGAAGGGAATAAAAAGAATGAACATCTCGGAATTGGGAAACAGGTAGCCGAAGGCGGCCAGCAGGCCCATGATGGCGCCCGAGGCGCCGAGGGCGGGAGCCAGGGCCCCCAGGTTTTTGGTTATGCCGGCCTGGTCGTTGAGCTGGATGGCGTGCCAGAGCTGCTCGGCCCGGAAGTACTGGATGGCCAGGTGGAAGGCCGCCGCCCCCACCCCGCACACGATGTAAAAGAACAGGAACCGCTTGGGGCCCCATACATTCTCCAGGATACGACCGAACATCCACAGGGCGAACATATTGAACAGGATATGGGTGAAGGTGGCCGGCGAATGGGCAAACATGTAGGTGAAAACCTGGTAGGGATTAAAGGCCCCCATGCCCGGCAGTCCCCCCTGCTGAGACAGGTAATCGGAGAGTTGGGCGGGCAGGGCCGGGTACAACATCAGCTTTTCGGTCAGCGGGAACGGGTGCACGGTCAGCTGGGCTATGTATACCAGCACATTGATGATGACCAGGTTTTTGACGACCGGCGGGAAGTTGTTGGGACGGTAGTATTGGAATTCACTCATGCGTTAAAATTAACGGTTATCTCAATAGCCGGGTCCGGAACAGGCCGGGGCCGCCGGCATCAGCGCCGTTGCAGCCGGACCACGTTTTCGATATGGTGCGTATGCGGGAACATGTCCACCGGGCGGATATGGGTCACTTCGTATTTCTCGTCCAGCCAGGCCAGGTCGCGGGCCTGGGTGGCCGGGTTGCAGCTGACATAGACGACCACCGGGGCCTCCATGGCCAGGATCTGGCGAACCAGTTTTTCGGACATGCCCGCCCGCGGGGGATCGGTGATGATCACGTCGGGCCGGCCCTGCTCGGCAAAGAACGCTTCCGTGCAGACCTCGGCCACGTCGCCCGGGAAGAAGGCGGTATGGGTCAGTCCGTTGAGCCGGGCATTCTCGCGGGCATCCTCCACGGCGGCCGCGACCACTTCCACGCCGATCACGCGGGCGGCGCCACCGCTCAGGAAGATGCCGATGCTGCCGGTACCGCAATACAGGTCATAGACCGTTTCACGCCCCGAGAGCCCGGCAAAGTCCCTCGTCACCCGGTACAGCTGTTCCGCCTGCCGGGTATTGGTCTGGAAAAAGGATAGGGGGCCGATCTTGAAACGGTAATCCTCCAGCTGCTCGATCACGTAGCCGGGGCCCGTCCAGGCCACGGGCTCCAGGTCGTGGAGGCTGTCATTGAATTTGGTGTTGATGGTATACAGCAGCGTGGTGATCTGGGGGAAGGTGCGGGCCAGATGCGCCAGCAGGCGCTCGGTGCGCGGGGCGTCCTCCTCGCCCAGCACCAGGTTGACCATGAGCTCCCCGGTGGTGCACAGGCGGATCTGCAGCGTACGCAGCAGGCCGCGGTGCTGGCGGATATCATAGAAGGAATAGCCCTGCTCGATACCGAACTGCCGGATGGCCCGGCGGATCGCATTGCCCGGCTCGGCCTGCAGGTAACAGGTGTCGATGTCCACCAGTTTATCGAAAAATCCTTTGGCATGAAATCCCGCCACGGGTCCCTCGGCGGAAACCGCGGGGTCGGCCAGCTGCTCCCGCGTCAGGTAGCGCCGGGTGCCAAACGTGTATTCGATCTTATTGCGGTAATAGCGGGTCTGATCGGGCCGGGCACCCAGGATGGGCAGGGGTTCCGGCAAGGCCACCTTGCCGATGCGGCGCAGCAGCTCCGTCACCTGGCGCTGTTTATAGGCCAGCTGCCGGTCATAGGGCAGCATCTGCCACTGGCAGCCCCCGCATACCCCGAAATGCGGGCAGAAGGGCTCCACCCGGTCGGGCGAGTAGGCCCGGAACCGCACCGCGGTTCCCTCGGCCCAGTCCTTTTTGCTTTTCTGCAGCCGCAGATCGACGCGGTCGCCCGGGACGGCGTTGTCCACAAACACAACCTTGCCCTCCACGCGGGCCAGGGATTTGCCCTCGGCCGCATAGTCCTCCACCAGCAGGTCTTCCAGTATAACGGGCTGCTTTTTTCGCTTCACGGCGCAAAAGTAAGGCTTTCAACCCAGCGCGGCGGGCAACCGGCCGCATTCTAACAAGGTCTTTGGATTTATGTACGCGGTTTTGGATAATTTTACTGCCTATCCATCATGATGAACAAATTCCTGCTCGCCGCCCTGCTGCCCCTGGTCCTGGCTTTTTCGGCCGGGGCCCAGTCCGATACCACCGGCTACCGGATCCGCATCCGCCTGAAGCCCTTTCACAACCAGTACGTATACCTGGGCCACTATTACGGCAACCAGTATCCCATCGACGATTCCGCCCTGCTCAATGACCAGGGGGAGGCCGAGTTCCATGGCAGCAGGCCCCTGGGCGGCGGGGTCTACCTGGTCGGCTACCCGGATAAAAAGCAGTTCTTCGAGATCCTGCTGGACAAGCAGCAGCATTTTACCATCCTGGCCGATACCAGCGCCATCCCTGAGGGCCTGCGGTTCATCAACTCGCCCGACAACGAACTGTTCAATACTTACCAGAAATACGTGCATGGCAAGGGCCGCTCCATTGATGAGGCCCGCGCCCGACTGGCCGCCGCCAGGACCCCCGCGGACTCCACCCGGTGGAAGGCCGTCGTGGATACCCGCAACCGGGAGCTGCACGCCTACCGGGAGAACCTGGTCAAAACCCACCCCGGCAGCCTGCTGGCCACCCTGCTCACGGCCATGCGGGAACCGGAGGTACCGCCGGCCGGCCGGCAGCCGGGCGGACGCTACGATTCGGTGTACGTGTACCATTACTACAAGAATCATTTCTGGGACGGCGTCAACTTTTACGACGACCGCCTTACGCGCACCAGCTTTTTTGACACCAAGCTCAACCGGTATTTTCAGCAGCTGGTCTACCCGGATCCCGACTCCGTCAACCATGAGATCGACTGGATGATGGGCTATGCCTCTGTCAGCCCGGAGATGCAGAAATTCCTGCTGCTGAAGTTTGTCAACCGCTACATCAACCAGCAGTACATGTGGGAGGACAAGGTGTTCGTGCACCTGTTTGAAAAGTATTTTTCCAACCAGCACTACCCCTGGCTGAACAAGCAGGGGGAGGAAACCATTGCCAACCGGGCCTACAGCCTGATGGCCAATATCCTGGGTTCCTTCGCCGCCGATATCAGCCTGCCGGATACGGCCGGCAACCTGCGGGCCCTGTCCGGCGAGAAGGCCCCCTATACCCTGGTGTGTTTCTGGGATCCTACCTGCGGCCACTGCAAAGCGACCCTGCCGCTCATCGACTCGGTCTACCGCAGTAAGTGGAAGGCCCTGGGTGTGCACATTTTTGCCGTGGGACGCGAAACCGAGGGCACCCGGGCCGACTGGATGAAGTTCATCCACGAGCACCACCTGGAAGACTGGACCCATGTATTCGATTCCAAGCAGGCCGAACAGGACCGGGTGGCCAGGGGCAACCCCTCCTACGCCCAGCTCTACGACATCCAGGTCTTTCCCACCCTGTACCTGCTGGACGCCGACAAGCGCATCATTGCCAAAAAACTCACCTTCGAGCAGATGGACCTGGTGCTGAAGGCCAAAACCGCGAAACCCTGAGGCCGCCAGCTTGCAACTCCGGGAGCCGGCCGTTAATTTTGCTGCAACCGGAATTTGGGACCGGAAATTGGGAAGGCCGGATGCACCCCGGCAATTAATCGCCGGGTCCGACCGTTTTAGACCCGACCGGATCGTTATAAATTCAAGACTATGAAGAAAATCGCGGTGGTACTGGCTACCCTGCTCCTGACCGGCCTGACCGGCGGGGCACAGACCCTGTTCACCTACGGCAATCATGCCGTTACCACGGAGGAGTTCCTGCGGGCCTACCGGAAGAACAACACGAACACGACAGCCGCCAGGCCCCAGTCGGTCCGGGAATACCTGGACCTGTACATACGCTCCCGCCTCAAGATCCAGGAAGCCTACGACCGGGGCTACGACACCCTGCCCCAGATCCGCACCGAGGTGGAGAACCTGCGCGTGCAGATCATTGACAACTATATCAATGACCCCCAGACCCTCGACCAGCTGGTCCGGGAAGCCTTTACCCGCAGCCAGAAGGATATCCACGTAGCCCATATCTTCATCGGCTACCGCCGGCCCGACGGCAGCATCGACACGGCCGCCGCCTACAGCAAGGCCCAGTCCATCCTGGCCAGGCTGCGCCGGGGCGAGGACTTTATGACCCTGGCCCAGCAATACTCCGAGGATCCCAGCGCCCGGACCAACCGGGGTGATATCGGCTTCATCACCGTCTTCAGCCTCCCCTACGAGATCGAAAACCTGGCCTATAGCACGCCGGTTGGCCATTATTCCACGCTGGGCCAGTCCAGCGCCGGTTTCCATATCATAAAAAACCTGGGAGAACGCAAGGCCATCGGCAAGATCAGGGCCCAGCAGATCCTGCTGGCCTTTCCGCCGGATGCCGATGAGGCCACGCGAAAGCAGCTTGCGCGGCGCGCCGACTCGCTCTATGCCCGCCTGCTCAAGGGGGATGACATGGCCAAACTCGCAGGCGAATTCAGCAATGATTATATTTCCGCGAACAGCGGCGGGGTCATGCCCAACTTCGGCACCGGGCAGTACGATCCGGCCTTCGAGGCCTACGTGCTGGGGCTGCCCGGGGATGGCGTGCCCGGTAAGCCTTTCCGCAGCCGTTTTGGCTACCATATCGTGCGCCGCCTCGGCCGCGTACCGGTGGTCACCGATCCCAAAAACCAGAACAACCTGCTGCTGCTGCGCTCCGAGGTGCAGCAGAGCGACCGCATGGCTGTCAGCCGCCGCGTTTTATATGACAAGGTGCTCAAGGCGGCCGGCTTCAGCCGCGTGCCCTATAAGGAATTTGAGCTGGGCCAGCTGACCGACAGCCTGATCGACTTCGCCCCGCCGGCCGTTCCCGTCCACATGACCCGCTCCTCCGTGCTGTTCCGCATCGGGGACTCCTCCTATACCGTCAACGACTGGGTGAACTATGCCCAGACCTTCCGCTTCCGGGCGGATGGCTCCGGCCGCAAGCCCTACAACCAGGTCATGAAGGAGTTTATCGCCTTTGAGACGGAGCAGTATTACCGCCAGCACCTGGAGCAGTTCAACCCGGAGTTCCATAACCAGATGAAGGAGTTCCTGGATGGCAACCTGTTTTTCGAGATCATGCAGCGCGAGGTATGGACCCGCGCGCAGAACGACACGGCGGCCCTCCAGGCCTACTATGACCGCAACCGTTCCCATTATACCTGGGACAGGAGCGCCGATGCGGTCGTATTCTTCTGCTCGGATACCAGCACGGCATCGCTGGCTTATAACCAGGTACGGAAAGACCCCGATGCCTGGAAAAAAACGGCCGATGCCCTGAGCGAAAAGGTCGTGGCGGATTCCGCGCGCTATGAATGGAACCAGCTGCCCGGCCTGGACAAATCCGTGCCCCGCAGGGGCCAGGTCACCTCCCCGGTGATCAACAAAGCTGATAATACCGCCTCCTTTGCCTATATCATCCAGGTCTACCCGCAACCGGCACCCCGCAGTTTTGAGCAGGCGCGGGGACTGGTCATCAACGACTACCAGAACCAGCTGGATGAACAGTGGGTGGCTGAACTGAAAAAGAAGTACCCGGTCACTATCAACCAGCAGGAGCTGAAGCGGATAACAAAGTAGCTGATGAGTGCGGGGGCAGGGGGGGCTTCAAGATATCCTACAACAACCCGGATCAGTAAATTTGAAATGCTGCGCGGCTATAATACTCCCGAAAAATGACACTGCCTGGAATTAGGAAGCGGGCAGGGTAACCTGGATTAATTGCACCCTAATCTGACAGCAGGGACTTACGGTACCTGATAAGCAGACTAAAGTACACACTATATAAAATAGACAGAAATAGCAGTGAGAACCACGTTAATCCAACCTGGGTTGAAAATCCTGCCATAATCGGAAGGACGATACGCTGTAGCGAAGATTCAGACAAATGCCCCGGGGCAGGTAATTCTTCTACCTTACCAGCGCCACCGTTCCCCTATGGAGGATGGGGCCCTTGACCGTAACACCCCGTACGATATAGACATATACCCCGGCAGGCAGCTGCCTTCCCTGCCAGGTCCCATCCCAGCCCCGGGTAATATCCTGGGTGGTGAATACCTTATTGCCCCAGCGGTCATAGACGGAAAATTCCCGCAGTTCGAGCGTGGTGCCGGCCGGGATACGGAACAGGTCATTTTTCCCGTCCCCGTTCGGCGTGAAAGCGCTGGGCAGGTATAGTTCGCGGTTTAGCCGGATCACGGCCATGCCACTCGCCTGGCAGCCGTGATCGGAGGTTACGTGCAGCAAGCAGGTAAGATCCTGGAACAGGGGTTGGGTCAGCGGGTCCAGGTCCTGCGGATCCACCAGCTGGCTGGCGGGATCCCACTGGAAGGAAGCCGTGTTGGCCGTCACCTGCCCGCGGAGCCGGACCTGGCTGCCCACGGCCACCACCGTATCGGCCGGCGACACCTCTACCGAAGGCACCGGGTACATGAGGACCGTGATCGCAGCAGAAGATACCGGGGAGGTAACGCAGGTCTCCTGGCCGGGCGTGACCTGGCAGGTCACCACATCCCCGTTGCCCAGGGAGGTACTGCTGAACTGGGCTGTACCGGCGCCAACCGGCTGGTTATTGACCAGCCAGGCGTAGGTGGGTGAAGCGCCTGCCTGGGTTACCTGCGCGGCAAACCGGACCGTGCTGCCCTGGCAGGCGCCGTTCCCGGTTACGCTGACTGTAACCGCCGGCTGCAGCGGTGTAGTGACTGCCATCACCAGGGTATCGGATACCGCCGAGGGCGCAGTTGCGCATGCGTACAAGGGATCTACCGTGACCGTGCAGGATACCCGGTCCCCGCTGGCCAGGTTACTGCGGGTCAGGGTCGGGCCTCCCGCACCCTGGTCCACCCCATTGATAAACCAGTGATAGACCGGGTTGATGCCGACATGGGTGGTGGTAGCAGTAAAAGTTACCGGCACACCACTGCATACCGTCGTCGAAGGCGTCTGGATGGAAACCGCCGGCGCTCCGGCGGTTTCCACGAAGATCCTGACCGGCGCGGAGGTGGCCGAAGCGGCGGAGGCACAACCATAATTGGGGTCCACCTGGACCGTGCAGGTGATCTGGTCGCCATTGGCCAGGCCGGATAACGTCAGCGTATCGGCAGTCCCCGCCACCGGCTGATTGTTCAGTTTCCACTGGAAGCCGGGCTTTGATCCTGCATTCTTCGCAGTGGCCCGGAAGGTAACGGGCATGCCGGCACAGATGGTATCGGTGGAGGCTGATAGGGAGACCGAAGGCGGCGTAGTTCCGGCAACCCCCAACTGGATATTATTGGAATATACCCAGCCTCCCGCAATACAGCCCGAAGAATCCGCATACTGGCAGGTCACGATATCCAGCGGAGCCAGGTTGGTGGAACTGAAAAAAGGGTTCACCTCACCGGTAGGCAGTCCATTGACATACCACTGGTAGGCAGGCTGCGTGCCCCCCTGGGTCACCGCCGAGGTAAAGTTGATTTTCATGCACGGGCAGACCACGGTCTGGTCGGCCGTGATGGTAATATGGGGCGTGAGGATACGGGGGTTCAGGCGCACGGTGTACTGGGCCGATGCCTGCGGGGATGAACCGGTGCACCGGCCGGTGCCGGTCACCTGGCAGGTCACGAGGTCGCCGTCTGCAAAATCGGCCGCCGTATAGGTCGGACTGTTCGTGCCAACGGGTTGGCCATTGCGTGTCCAGGCATAGGTCACGTTCAGACCGAAGTTGGTGGCCAGGGCGGTCAGGGTAGAGGGATTGCCGGAGCAGAGCACGGTAGTGGCCTGGATGCCTACCGCAGGGGTGGCCGATACAGCCGCAGGTGGTGCGATCCGCACCAGGGCCACATCGGGAGCCGTCCCGTCGGAAGTGGTATGCGTATGCCAGCCGGGTATATCGCGGGACATGCTGTAGCCGGTCAGGATACAACCGCCGTCATTCAGCGGCTCCACACCATAGGCCATGTCATAGTTATTGCCGCCCACATCCTGCTGCCACTGCAGGGTTCCGTCCCCGGAGGTTTTGAACACCCACATATCGTCGTACCCGTTATTGCAGGTAAGGTCCCCGTCGGCGGATTGGGCCGAGCAGGCCACGAAGTAACCTCCGTCGGGAGCCAGCTGGATATAAAAACCCTGCTCGCTTTTGCTGCCCCCATAACAATGCTGCCACTGGAGGTTCCCGCCCGGTGCCAGTTTGACCACCCAGGCATCCAGCCCTCCGTGTAACCCGGAGGCGTCCCCGTCCGTGGAAGCCGTCCCTCCTGCCAGGATATATCCCCCGTCCTGGGTCAGCTGGACGGACCAGGCATTGTCCAGGCTGCTGCCGCCCAGGCATCGCTGCCATTGCAGGGCGCCGGTGTTATCCAGCCTGATCACCCAGGCATCCTCGCTGCCATGGTAGCCGGTTACATCCCCGTCCCCGCCCCGGACAACCCCCACGGCCACGCAGCCGCCGTCCGGCGTGGCCCGGATCCCGAAGCACTCGTCGCTTCCCGAACTGCCCAGGTTTTTCAGCCAGAGCTGGTTCCCGGAAGCATCGACCCGGATGATCAGGAAGTCAAACACGCCCATGTTGGTGGTAAGGTCCGCATTGAAGGAATTCGAATACCCCCCGAGGATATAGCCCCCGTCGGGGGTGATATCCACGGAAGTCGCGTAGTCGTTGCCGTCCCCGCCGTAGGTATGCTGCCACTGGATATCCCCCGTGGCGCTGAGTTTCAACAGCCAGTAGTCCAGGCCGCGATGCCCGGTGATGTCGCAGTCGCGGCTGGCCGTGCTGCCGGCCACGATATAGCCGCCATCGGCCGTTTCGCGGATGTCGGCGCCGGTTTCCACCGATTTACCGCCCAGGCATTTCTGCCACTGGATCATCCCGGCTGCACTGACCTTCACCACCCAGATATCATCGACATACTTATTGCCATGATACCCGACCACATCCCCGCCTCCCGATTCGGTATAGCCGGCCACGATATAGCCGCCGTCCCGGGTGGTGCGGACGGTCTGGCCGTAATCGCCGTTATAGCTGCCCAGCAGGCGGCCCCAGGTTACGGTGGGCGTCTGCGCGGATCCGGATACAGCGGCAAAAAGCAGGAATCCAAGCAGTATGACAGGTCGCATCATGAAGGAGGGGTTATTTCATATGGCGGATGAACCAGGGGGTATCCCGGTGGGCCGGTCATGCCGGGCCGGGAAGTAAGATACTCCGCCGTACCGGTATTTACAATACGTCCGGATCCACGCCGCAGCCGGTCTCCCGCGCGGGCCGCGGCATTTATTTTTCCTGCATGGCCAGGGCCCCGGACCAGTTGTCGGGTAGGCCCTTCTCCAGGTACTGGAGGGCATTGGCCAGGAACAACCGGGCCGTCTGGTCCCCGGGATGGCGGCTGGCGACCTCGCTGAATGCGGCCACGGCCTGGTCGAAGGAGCGGTTGAGGTAGTGGTGTAGCCCTTCGTTGAATACCGGGATGCTGGCGGATTTCCGCGCCAGGTCGTCGGGCGGATCCCCGTTGAAACATTCATGGATGCTGATCACATTCAGCTTGCCCTTCAGCTGGACCTTGCCGAGGTGGCGGATGCAGAACTGGTCCGGCGCGGCCATCTGCTGCAGGGTGGCGTCGCTCAGGATGATCGAGGCCCGGTAATATTTGGTCAGGCTCTCCAGCCGGGAAGCCGTATTGACCGCATCGGCAATGGTGGTCGCATCCATCCGCTCCAGGTCCCCGGTAATCCCCATGATGAGGGGACCGGTGTGCATGCCGATGCCGATCCGCAGGGGAGCCCTGCCCTGCTGCTGCCGTTCCTCGTTGAACAGCCGGAGCGCCTCCCGCATTTCGATGGCGGCCACCAGGGCCTGCGTGGCGTTTTCCGGGAAGATGGCCATGATGGCATCACCCAGGTACTGGTTCACGAAGCCCCGGTGCCGGCGGATGATGGGGCCCATGATCCCGTTGAACCGATTGACAAACCGGAAATTCTCCTCCGGGGTCATCTGTTCGGCCAGCGTGGTATAATCGCGGATATCGGTGAACAGGACCGTCACGACCTTTTCCACCTGGTCGCCCAGCCTGAGGTCGGTCAGTTCGTCGCGCCCCAGCGAGCGGATAAATTCGTAGGGCACGAACTTTTTGGTCACCTCGTGGATGCGCCGGATATTTTCCTCCCGCTCCCGCGCTTCACGGATATTCTTTTCGTACTGCAGGGCGCTTTCAATGGCCGAAGAGGATTGCAGCGCCAGGGTCACCAGCAGTTTCAGGTGGCCGGCCGTATAGGGGAAGGGGTCCCGGCTGGCCAGGATGATGGCGCCCATGATACGGTGCTTGACCTTGAGGGCGGCATAGAGCAGGGCCTGCACGTCGGGCTGCAGGACGCCGGCTTCCCGCAGGGGACCCAGGTCGCTGAGGATCTCGGACTGGCCGCTCAGCCCGATCTGCAGCAGCCGCGACGCCTGGTCCTGCAGCCGCCGGGAATCAAAGAGCGGCTCGCCCGCCTGGGCAGGCACCTGCAGCTGCCGGGCCTCCTCGTTCCACAGCACCACGATGCCGCCGCTGCAGGGAATGGAGTGCACGGCTTCGTCCAGGGCCAGCCGGGTGATCTGGTCCGCCTCAATGGCCTGCGCGAGCTTTTCGGAAAAGTTGAAGATCAGGTTGATCTCATGGTAGAGGTTTAGCACTTCATTGCCCAGGCGCTTTTTCTCGGCTTCCTTCTGGGCCAGCTGCGTAAGCAGCGCGGCAAGGACTTCGGCGCCCTCGCCTCCCCGCACCGATCCGACCACCTGGTCTTCGGCGCGTACGGGAAAGGACCGGCTGCCGGCGGCGGGCGGTTCACCCGCCAGGACCGTGCCGCCGGCATCTTCAATGCACACGGCACCGGGCAGGGCCTGCAGCAGGTTCCCGATTACCGCTGCGGTATCAGTACGCTTGCCAAGCAGGGACTTTAAGCTGACGGAGGCCATGTGA
Organism: Chitinophagaceae bacterium; assembly: GCA_035549175.1. GTDB lineage: Bacteria > Bacteroidota > Bacteroidia > Chitinophagales > Chitinophagaceae > DASTSN01. The sequence continues at coordinate 29,162 of DASZRL010000093.1, forward strand.
TTGCAATAAGACGGATCAGTGGATTGATAATTCAGGTGGCGTGGCCGGGATGATTACAGGCCCAGGACGTCCCGCGCCTTGCCGAGCAGGACTTCCGGATCGAAGGGCTTGGTCATATAGACATCGGCTCCCACTTCCTGGCCCCGCTGGCGGTCCAGTTCCTGGCCCTTGGCCGTCAGGATAATGATGTAGACATCCTTCATGTCCAGTTCCTTTTTCACCCGGCTGCAGACCTCCATGCCGTTCATTTTGGGCATCATGACATCCAGGAAGACCAGGTCCGGCCGCTCGGACTGGATCAGATCCAGGGCCGTCTGCCCGTTGTCGGCCGTCAGGAACTCCACGTCCTCGTCTTCCAGCTCTTCCAGGGTCTGGCCGATCAGCATACGGATATGCGCTTCGTCATCTACAATTAATATCTTTTTTCCCATGTGGTTTGAATATGACTGGTAATAGAATAACCGGTTATTGGTACACCAGGAACAGGACATTCTCCAGGCCCTTTTCGAAGCGGAGGGTCTGGACGATATCCTGCTTGCCGGACAGTACGGAATTGATGATGATGATATCGGGCTGGCTGGCCACCGCCTTCTGCACCAGCTCCCGGCCGTTGGACTCGGTCACCACGTAACCCTTGGCCTTGAGCACCTCCGTCAGCGTATTCACGGTGCCGGTGTCCTCATCGACGACCAGGACCTTTTTGCGGGACTTGCCCTGTTCCAGCAGGCTGCCGATCTCGTTGAACAGCAGGTCGGTGTCGATGGGCTTGGTGAGGTACCGGTCCACCCCGATGCGGAACCCGCGCGCCTTGTCCTGCACGATGGACAACACGATGATGGGTATGTCCATGGTCTGGGGATCGTTTTTCAGCACCGCGGCCACATCAAACCCGTTCATCTCGGGCATCATGATATCCAGGATGATCAGGTCGGGTTTGTTGGCCCGCACCTTGGCCAGGGCTTCCTTCCCGTTGGACGCCTCCTCGATCCGGTAGCCCGCATCGCTCAGTTCCTGCTGCAGCAGGGAGCGGATGGAATCGTCGTCATCGACGATCAGCAGCCGGGCTTCCGGGCCCTGGTGCTGCAGCTGGGATTGCACGACCTGCTGCTTGAGACGGCGCACCAGGTCATCCAGGTGGATGGGCTTCGGCGCCGACCCTTTGCTTACCGGCAGGGCAAAATAGAAGGTGCTGCCCTTGCCCAGGGCGCTGTCCACCCAGATCCGGCCGCCATGGTGCTCGACGATCTCCTTGCAGATCGGCAGGCCCAGGCCCGTGCCCTTGGGCTTGTCGGTCAGGGTATCGCCCACCTGCTTGAACTGTTCGAATACGGCGGCATGGTCCTCGGGGGCAATGCCGATGCCGGAATCCGTGACGCTGACCACGATCTCGTCCTGCTGGCGCATAACCCGGCAGGTGATGGTTCCCTGGGGCGTAAACTTCACCGCGTTGGAGATCAGGTTCACCATGACCTGGATCAGCTTGTCGCGGTCGCCCGTGATCTCGGGCAGGCCTGCTTCGATCTGCTTGTCCAGGACCAGGGGTTTATTTTCAAACAGGGCCGTGGTGGCGGCGATGGCGCGGTCGGCGACATCCGCCATGGACACGGTCTCCATGTTCCATTCCATCTTGCCGGCCTCGATCTTGGCCAGGTCCAGCACGTCGTTGATCAGGTGGGTCAGCCGCTCCCCTTCTGAAACCACCACGTCCAGGTTCTCGGATACCTGCTGGATGGCGCGTTCGGTCCGCGGATCCGACTTGTCGGTAACCGGGAAGATCCGGTCTTCCAGGCGTTTTTTGATGATCTTGGCAAAACCCAGCACGGAGGTCAGCGGGGTGCGCAGTTCGTGGCTGACCGTGGACAGGAAGGCGCTCTTGGCCTGGTTGGCCCTTTCAGCCGCCTTGCCGGACGCTTCCGCCTCCATCCGCGCCTGTTTCACTTCCTCGAACAGCTGCGCGTTCTCCAGGGCTACGGTCATACTATTGGCCACGGTGGTCAGCAGCCGGATATCGGAAGAGGTGAATGCGTGTTCCTGGTCCACATTCTGCAGGCTGATCGAGCCCTTTACCTGGTCGCCCAGCACCATGGGCACGAAGATGGCGGACCTGGGCGGCTGGCCGGTGGTGACTCCCCTGCCGCCATACTTTTTGGCGGTCTCGATATAGTTGCTCTCGATATCCAGGGGCTGCCGGGTGGCGATGAGCTGGCGGCTGTTCCAGTTGAAGGGGCGGGGTTCCACCTGCTGGCGCACGCCTTTCTCCCGGGAGTACCGCCAGTGTTCCAGGCCGGTGGCATGATCGAAGGTGCGTATCACCAGGGTCTGCGTGGCCGGGAACAGCTCACAGAGCCGGTCTCCTACCAGGTCGAAAATGCCCTGGGAATCCAGTTCGCGGACCAGGCCTTCCTGGATCTTGTTGATGGCGCCCAGTTCCTCCACGCGCTGGCTGAGTTCCCGGGTCCGGTCGGTCACGACCTTTTCCAGTTCCCGGTGACGCTCCTGCAGTTTGCGCGTGCGCGAGCGGACAAACCAGTACAGCAGCAGGACGGCGGCCAGGGCGTAAAGCAGGTAGGCCCACCAGGTGCGGTACCAGGGCGGGAAGATCTCAAAGCTGTAGACGGCCTCGGTTCCCTGGTGACCGAAAATGTTGGTAGCCCGGACATGGAAGGTGTAGGTGCCGGGAGGCAGGTTGGTGTATTCCTTATAATAGTTATAGTCCAGCGGCGACCAGTCCTTGTCAAAGCCTTCCAGCCAGGTCTGGTACCGCGTCTTGTCTTCCTGGTCAAAAAAGGGCGCGGCGTACTCAAAGCGCAGCGTGTTGCGGCTGTAATGGACCGGCGAGGGATGGTCCCGGCTCCCGTCCAGCAGGTTCATACCCTCCCGGCCGGCATAGACCTGCGTAAGCAGGGTCCGGAAGGTCTGTCCCCCCAGGAAAGGTTTGCGGGAATCATACCGGATCAGCCCCTCCGCTCCGCAGAACCAGACAATACCGTTTTTGTCCGGGTAGACGCCGGACACGGCATAATCGTCCAGCATATTTAACCCGGCATCGGTGACCTGGTAGGTGCCGTCCGGCCGGAGAATAGCCTTCCGCGTGTTTTTGCCCAACCGGATCCATACCGTGGAATCGGGACCCGTCTCGATGTCCAGCAAATCCTCCGCGCCCAGATGGAATCCGCCGAAGACCGGGTCGGGCACAAAAGAATTACGCCGGGCGTCGTAGGTAAACAGGATGGTGTCCCCGGCAAAATAGGTTTTTGTGCCCACGTTGAATAAAGCTCCCAGGAAATGCGGGAAGGTCTTTGCCTCCGGCTGGATGTGCCGGAGATCCGGGGCTCCGCTGGCATCCCAGGGGACCGAAAAATGATAGGCTACCTGGCCCTGGGTACCTGTCCAGAAACTTCCGTCCGGATCTTCGGCCAGGAACCAGGCATGCTCGATGATCCCCGGGATGGTTCCGGCGTACTGCCATTCGGTCCATCGGCTGCTGCCGGGGGCCAGGGGTTTGCGGTAAAAGACAGCCAGGCCCACGGAGCCCCCGGCCAGCAGCAGGTTGGGATGCTGGCGGGAAACAAGCAGGGAGGTTAAACCCAGGTTGCCTCCCGGGTACACGGGCACGACCCGGCCCTGGCGGACGGCGTAAAGCCCGTCACTGGGTACCAGTAATTCATCGCCGTGGGGAAGCAGGTTGAAGACCTGGTTGCGGGGAATATCCGGGACAAACTGGAAAAGTTTCCTGGTCGTATCAAAGCGCATCAGGCCGTTGCTGGTGCCCAGGTAGAGGCTGCCGGCAAAGCGGCAGAAGACCAGGGAGTTGCTGTTGATGCCGGACTGGATCGTAAAATGCGTCAGCGGGTAGGAAATCTGCACCCGGGAGATGCCGGCGTCCAGGCCCAGCCACAGGTTGCCGGACTTCTCCAGCAGCAGTACATAGGCCGACTCGTCCTGCAGGCCGCTGATCCGGTTGATCACCTGGACCAGGCGCCCGGAGGGGTCAATGATAAACAGGCCCCGGCCGATGGCGGAAAGCAGGTAGTTGCCGTCCTGCAGCCGCAGGCCGTTGTACAGGATGAATCCCGACCGGAAGATGTCATTGACCGGCGAGGCCAGGGGCTGGAAGGTTTTCCCGTCAAAGATGTACAGGCCGGTGTGGAAGCCGCCAACCAGGTACCGCTTGTTGCCGGCGGCATCCGCCGGGTAGGGCAGCATCACCCGCATGCGGTCCTTGCCGAGAAACTCGCTGCCGGGAATCAGCACCAGGGAGTCACCCACCATCCGGAACAGGCCCAGGTCGCTCTGGTGGATATAATACTGGCCATCCACATAGAACCCGAACATGAATCGCGTGGTGGGTTTCCAGACCTTAAGGCCCCGTTTGGCTGAGTCGGGGTTCACAGGATCGGCCAGGCGGAACAGGTACTCCCGGGATTGAAAATACACCCCCTGGGGGGTGGCGCGGGTGGACCAGATGTCGGTGAACTTGCGGTACTCCCGGGGTATGGAAGGCAGCAGGGACCGGGTAGCGGCCCGGCCCAGTGAGTCGTGGCCGATGTACCCGAGGTTGCCGAAGGAACCGAAATATACCACGCCGTTGCTGTCCTTATCCATGTCGCGGACCGTGGCCAGGAAGGTGCGGGATCCGTCCACGGGAAGGGTCTTCCAGTGTACCCCGTCGTAGGTCATCACGCCCTCATTGACCCCGAAATACATCACCCCGGAGTTATCCTGCTGGATGCCGAATACCTGGGGATGGGTCTTGGTATCCTTGGATGTATAGTTGCGGATGAAGACGAACCCTTCCTCCGGGCTGGCCTGGGCTGCGGTACGGGCAGGGATCCATCCTGCCACCTGGAGGGCCAGGATCAGCCGGCAGGCCCTGGAAAGAAAGGACAAAACGTTTTTTCTCATAAAGCGTTTCGGTTATGCGATACGGAAAGTAGTTTCCGGGGACGGAATGCGGTGGTCCTGCGACCGGCCTGGGTAAAAAGATCAGGGAAACCGTATCCGCTAAATTTACCTAAAATCCGGGGGATTCCAATAGGGAAAGTAAAATTGACGGGGCAGGGACGCCGTGGCCCGGCCGCACCGGGACCGGGTGTCAGAGAGCCCTTACGGCCTTGGCGATCACGCCGGGCTTGCCCAGCGTATAGTAGTGCAGGACGGGCACGGCGGCCGCCTTCAGCTCCCGGGATTGCATGATCAGCCATTCGGTACCGACCGCTTCCACCTCCTGGTCGGTCCTGCATTTCAGGATCTCATTGGAAAGCTCCGTGGGGATATCCACGTGGAAGGTGCGGGGCAGCACCGTCAGTTGTTTTTTGGTGGTGATCGGCTTCAGGCCCGGGATGATGGGCAGGGTGATGCCCGCCTCCCGGCAGCGTTTGACAAACTCAAAATACTTCCTGTTGTCGAAGAACATCTGGGTGGTCACGTATTCGGCACCGGCGTCCTGCTTCATTTTAAGGTAGCGCAGGTCGGATTCCAGGTTGGGCGCCTCAAAATGCTTTTCCGGGTAGCCGGCCACCCCGATACAGAAACTGGTCTTGACGACATTTTTCAGGTCTTCGTCCAGGTAGACGCCATTGTTCATATTGATCACCTGGCGCAGCAGGTCAATGGCATAGCGGTGTCCTTCGGGGTGCGGTTCGAAGGAGGTTTCGTTATGGGGGGCGTCGCCGCGCAGCACCAGGACATTGTCGATGCCCAGGAAGTTCAGGTCGATCAGGGCGTCCTCGGTTTCCCGCTTGCCGAAGCCGCCGCAGATCAGGTGGGCGACCGCGTCGACCTTGTAATGGTTCATGATCGCGGCGCAGATCCCGACCGTACCGGGGCGCTTGCGGACCTCCACCTTCTCAAAGGTGCCGTCGGCCTTCTTTTTGAACATGCTTTCGCTGCGGTGATAGGTCACGTTGATGAAGGCCGGTTTGAACTCCATCAGCGGGTCCAGGTGGTCATAAATGGCCCCGATCCCCTTGCCTTTCAGCGGGGGCAACACTTCAAAGGATACCAGGGTTTCCTTGGCCTGCCGGATATGGTCGATTACTTTCATGCCGCGCGAAAAAATTCCTGCAAACTTACGCCCGCAGCCAAACATAACAAAGTAATATAAAGGCCGGCAGCCCATTTGTTAAATGGGCCGGAGCCTCCGGGACCTCTGTCGCCAAACCCTTATTTTTGCGGGGCATGGCAGTTACCATCCATACCAACAGCCTGGTCAAGACCTATGGCGGCCGTACCGTCGTCAACCACGCCAGCATCGAAGTGAAGCAGGGCGAAATCGTGGGCCTGCTCGGGCCGAACGGCGCGGGGAAGACCACGACCTTCTACATGGTGGTCGGGCTGATCCGCCCGGACGAAGGCCAGGTATTCCTCAACGACCAGGAGATCACCAGCCTGCCCATGTACAAACGGGCCCAGATGGGGATCGGTTACCTGCCGCAGGAAGCCTCGGTGTTCCGCAAGCTCAGCGTGGAAGACAATATCACCTCGGTGCTGGAGATGAAAAACCTGACCCGCCAGCAGCAGCGTGAAAAACTCGAAACCCTGCTGGACGAGTTCCGCCTGCACCACGTGCGCAAGAGCCCGGGTGACGTGCTCAGCGGCGGGGAGCGCCGCCGTACCGAGATCGCCCGCGCGCTGGCTGTGGATCCCAAGTTCATCCTGCTGGACGAACCTTTTGCCGGGATCGACCCGATCGCCGTGGAAGATATCCAGTCGATCGTGGCCCGCCTCAAGTACAAGAATATCGGCATCCTTATCACCGACCATAATGTGACGGAAACCCTGTCCATCTGCGACCGGGCCTACCTGCTGATCGAGGGCCGGATCTTCAAGCACGGCACCGCCGAGGAACTGGCCCGGGATGAACAGGTCAAGCGCCTTTACCTGGGCCGTAACTTCGAGCTCAAGCGCAAGGACTACCTTTACGAAGAGCTACACAAACAGGCAAGCCAGCCCCCTGCGGATACCGCGGGGAACCGGGACACCCCGGCCTGACCCGGCCCGGCCGGTTCAACAACCCCGGTTACCTCGCTTACGGACCTGGTTCCGGCTGATTTCCAGCTCGATATATGCCTGCCCCGGCGCACCGCCCGGCTGATACGCGAAGCATGCCCCGCCAGGCTGCCCGGCATACGTATTACGGGCAGGCCTTCCCGGCCTGTGATTTTATTCGGTCATTTTTGGTAGTTTACAGCCGTTAACCATACATGAAAATACTCAGTCCCGCCATATCCCAGTTAGCCCGCATGCGCATGTGGCGCATCGAAGCATGGAAGGACCATCCGGCCGAAGCGCAGCGGGATGTCCTGCAGAACCTGGTCACTTCGGCCCAGTACACGGAGTTCGGCCGGCGTTACGATTTTTCCAGCCTTTTCACCATCCGGGATTTTAAACAGCGGGTCCCGATCCACGAGTACGATGACCTGAAACCCTATATCCAGCGGGTCATGAACGGCGAACAGAACGTGCTCTGGAATACGCCGGTCTACTGGTTTGCCAAAAGCAGCGGGACGACCAGCGACAAAAGCAAGTTCATTCCCGTCAGTGAGGAAAGCCTGCGCGACTGCCACTACAAGGCGGCCAAGGACGTATTGACGCTCTATTACCAGTTCCACCCCGAGTCGGAGCTCCTCACCGGCAAAGGCCTGGTGATCGGGGGCAGCCATACCATTTACCCGATCAACCAGGAGGCCCAGTACGGCGACCTGAGCGCCGTGCTGCTGCAGAACTCGCCATTCTGGGGCCACTGGATCCGTACGCCGGAACTCAGCATCGCCCTGATGGATGAATGGGAGAGCAAGATCGAAAAACTCGCCGCCAGCACCATCCGCGAAAACGTGACCTCCATCTCCGGGGTGCCCACCTGGACCCTGGTCCTGTTCCGCCGCATCCTGGAGCTGACCGGAAAATCCACCATGGACCAGGTCTGGCCCTCCCTGGAGCTGTACATGCACGGCGGGGTGTCGTTCACGCCCTACCGCGAGCAGTTCAGGGCGCTCATCGGCAAAGACATCCACTACCTGGAGATGTATAATGCCAGCGAGGGTTTCTTCGCGGCGCAGGACCTGCCGGGCGAGGAAGGCATGCTCCTGTTCACCGATCACGGCATTTTCATGGAGTTCATGCCTGTCAGCGAGTACGGCAGCGCCGATCCCCGCACCATCGGCCTGGAACAGGTCGAGGAAGGCGAGCACTACGCCCTGGTCATCTCGACCAACGGCGGCCTGTGGCGTTACCTGCTCGGCGACACCATCCAGTTCACCTCCCTGCGGCCCTACCGGGTACGCGTATCAGGGCGGCTCAAGCATTTCATGAACGCGTTCGGCGAAGAAGTCATCGTGGAAAACGCCGACCGCGCCATCGCGCTGGCCAGCCACCGCACCGGCGCCGTGGTCAATGACTATACGGCGGCACCCCTGTATTTTTCCGGCGGATCCAACGGCGCCCACGAATGGCTGATTGAGTTTGATCAGGCGCCGGCCAGCCTGGAACAGTTCGGCCGCGAACTGGACGAGGCCCTGAAAAGTGTCAACAGCGACTACGAAGCCAAGCGGCATAAAAATATCGCCCTGCGCCCGCCCGTCCTGCATGCCCTGCGCAAGGGCGTGTTCACGCAATGGCTGCAGCGCAAGGGAAAACTAGGCGGCCAGCACAAGGTGCCCCGCCTGAGCAACGACCGCAAACTGGTGGAGGAACTCCTGTTCCTGCAGCAGGCGACCTCTGCGTGAACAATGCGGAATTCGCGTACTTTTGTCCCCGTCACGCATTACGAATGCGGCCCTCCCCTGCCGGCGGCCGCTTCTTAAAACCAAACCATGAAATTACTCGAAAACAAAGTCGCCATCGTCACCGGCGCCGCCCGCGGAATCGGCGAGGGCATCGCCCTGAAATTCGCCGAACACGGCGCCCACGTAGCGTTCACCTACATCAGCCCGTCCAGCCAGGAGCGTGCCGCCTCCCTGGAGCAGCGCCTGCAGGCACTGGGTGTCAAGGCAAAAGCCTTCCAGAGCAACGCCGGCGACTTTGCCCAGTGTGAAGCCTTTGTGGCCGAGGTGCTGAAGGAGTTCGGCACCGTGGACATCTGCGTCAACAACGCAGGCATCTCCCGGGACAACCTGCTACTGCGCCTGTCGCCCGAGCAGTGGGAGGAGGTGATGCGCATCAACCTCAACAGCGTATTTTATATGACCAAGCAGGTCCTGCGGCCGATGATGAAGGCGCGCAGCGGCAGCATCATCAACATGAGTTCCGTGATCGGCGAGATGGGCAATGCCGGGCAGGCCAGCTATGCCGCCTCCAAGGCCGGCATCATCGGATTCACTAAGAGTGTCGCCAAGGAACTCGGCAGCCGCAACATCCGGTGCAACGCCATCGCCCCCGGCTTTGTGGAGACCGATATGACCAGCTACCTCAAAGAAGGCGATGCCGGGGAAAAATACAAAGCCTCCATCCCCCTGGGACGTTTTGCCTCCACCGAGGATATTGCCCATGCCTGCCTGTTCCTGGCTTCGGATATGGGAGCCTACATCACCGGGCAAACCCTCAGCGTCTGCGGGGGCCTGCATATCTAAGTACAAGTGTCGCTGATGGACAAACGGGAAAAAATCCGCTTTCTCCTGCTGCAGCTTTTCCTGGTCACCCTGCTGGTGCCGGCCAACGACCTGGCCAGCGGACTGATCACGGCGGCCCTGGTTATCACCTGCCTGGCCGAAGGACGTTTCCGCGACAAACTGGCTTCCCTCCGCAATCGCCGTTACCTGTGGTGGATGCTGGCCTTTTTCGGCTGGCTGGTGCTCAGTGCGGCCCTTTCCACCAACCGGCACGAGGCCCTGCGCTACCTGGACCCCCGGCTGCCGCTGTTCATCTTCCCGCTCAGCCTGGGCCTGGTGAGCTGGACGCGGGAGTTCCAGGCCCGGGTCCTGCTGGGATATGCCGTGCAGGTGACCGTGTTCATGGCCGCCTGCCTGGCCTGGGCGGTCCGCCAGTACAGCGTCACCCAGGATGCCGCCTGGTTCTATAACGATGCCCTCACGAAGCTGACCGGTCAGCAGTCGATCTATATCTCCCTGCTGGTCAACCTGGCCATCTATGTGTACGCCTACTTCCTGTTTTACCGCCCTTCCCGTTACAAGGGCTGGTACCTGCTGGCCAGCCTGTTCCTCTTTGCCATGAGCTACCTGCTGGCCAGCCGCAACCTGATGGCCGTGCTCTACCTTTCGGTGGCCGGTTTCATCGTGTATTACCTGGTGCGGGGAAAAAAATACCTGGAAGGGGCCACCCTCCTGCTGGGTGCCCTGCTGGGCCTGTTTATCATTTACAAATTCTTTCCCAAGACGCTGAACCGGTTCCGGGAGCTCACCTACACCCAATACAATTACCGGCATGAGGGCCTGGAAAGCCACTACAACATGACAGTCACGGCTGACCAGTGGAACGGCGCTAATTTCCGGCTCGCCGCCTGGAAATGCGGCTGGGAACTCTTCCAGGCCCACCCGCTGATGGGCGTGCACCTGGGGGATAAAAAAGAGGTCCTGTTTGACAAATACCGGGAAAAGGACTTCCGGTTTGCCCTGGAAACCAAAAAGAACCTCCACAACAATTACCTGGATATCCTGGTCGCCATGGGCCTGCCCGGGCTGCTGCTGTTCCTGGCGGGCTGGGTGGTCCTGCCCATCCGGCAGTGCTGGAGGCAGCGAAACTACCTGGCCCTGCTCATAGCCGCCACCTTTTACGTGGCCATGGTCACCGAGATCTATTTTGACCGCAGCATCGGCGGGATGCTCTTCGGCTTTTTCATACCCTTTCTGCTTTCGTCCGGGGAGACTCCGGAGACCGGCGGCCCGGCCGATTAGGACTGGTTATCCTCCATATACAGGGCAACGGCTTCCCGGGTATCTCCGAAAAATTCAATTTTCCCGTTCTTCATGAACGCGGAGCGGCTGCAGTACTTTTTAATGACCTCCATGCTGTGACTGACCAGGATGACGGTCTTGCCCTGGATCCAGGAGCTTTCAAAAACCCGGACGGCCTTCTCCTGGAACTTCATGTCGCCCACGGCAAAGATCTCGTCCAGGAACATGATGTCCGCCCCCGCGTTCACGGCGATGGAAAAACCCAGGCGGGCTACCATCCCCGAGGAGAAGAACTTGATCTTGGTGTCGACAAAATCCCGGAGTTCCGCAAATTCAATGATCCGGTCAAAGATCGCGTCCACTTCCTTGATCTTGAGTCCCAGCACGGACCCGGACACATAGATGTTTTCCCGGGCCGTCAGCTCGTGGCTCATCCCCACGCCGAGGTTCATCAGCATGGTCGTTCCCTCGATCTTGATATAGCCCGTATCGGTGGGATACACGCCGGCGAGCACCTTGGTCAGGGTGGTCTTCCCGCAGCCGTTGCGGCCGATCAGGCCGATGCATTCTCCCTTCCTGATTTCCAGGGAGGTCATCTTGAGCGCCGGCACATCCTTGCGGCGCGGCGGGTTGAACAGGTTGAAGAGCCGGTGTTTGACCGTATTGTGGCTGTCTTCGGAGATATGAAAGGTCTTGCTTATGTTTTTGGCGGTAATGGCGATTCCGTTTTCCATATGTTACAGTTTTTCGGCGGCTTTCGAGCCCAGTTTGTTTAAAAAGATCAGTCCCAGCAGCAGCAGGAAGACGGCGTAGGCGACATCAAAACCCAGCAGCTGAAAATCGGGCAGCTGTTTTTCCATCATCACCCGGCGGGCGTTGATAATGATCCCCGCGATCGGGTTCCCATAATCAAAGGAGGGAAGGGCGGCCTGGAAGGTGGACAGCTTATAAAAGATGGGGGACAAAAAGAACAGGAAGGAGGTGACGACCATCCAGACCTGGGAGATGTCCTTGGCCACGATATAAATGGTCGACAGGATCAGGGATACCGCCAGCGACAGGATAAACAGGTTCAGGAAGATCACCACGATCCAGGCGTTCATCACGGAAAAGCCCACGGACTCCTTCTCCAGGAAATAATAAAAGATCAGGAACATCACGAAGTTGAAGAAGAACCCGATGGCATTGCTCAGCAGGGTGGAGATATAGATCTCCAGCTTGTTCATGTTGCTGTACTCGTAGAGGTATTTCTTCACATACAGGATCTGTATCGTGCCGCTGGTGGACTCCACAAAGAAGTTCCAGATGATCAGACCGATGAACAGGTAGGAGGCAAAGGCCGGGATATTCTGCTTGATGATGATCTGGAAGACCACATAATAGATGACGATATCCATCAGCGGCTTGATCAGCGCCCAGATCAGCCCGAGCTTGTTTTCATAATACCGCAGTTTGAATTCGATCTTGGCCAGCAGCCAGAGACGCTCGATCTTGTTCGATCGCCTGAACCAGTCAATGACGATGCTTTTAACCATGTACTCTCGTTTTTACTTGATATGCTTTTTGATTTGTATTGCCAGTCTTCGCAGCCAGGGCGTTCGCTTCGCCCGGGCCAGCAGGGCCTGTTTCAGGCGCCCGATCCGGCGCCCGTTGCCCGAAAGGGGACTGATCAGCGTCGGGTTGTCGATCGATATGCCGGGACCGTTGGCATTCAGCAGGCAGGCCAGTTCTGCGCCGTGGGCGTCGAACAGGGCGGCATGCTTGCCGGCGATCAGCCTGTACAAGTAGAGCTGCTTGTCCGTCGTAAACGATCGCGCCATGGATCCTTTGCGGACCCGGTAGTTCCACAGCGGCTCCGGCAGGGCCACCCCCCGCCATCCTTCGGCGACCAGGTGCACGACACTTTCGTAATCTTCCATCCCGTAGACCATGGCCGCATCGTTCCAGCCGGCGGCCACGAAGGCCTCCCGGCGGCAGACCAGCGCGCTGCTGTTGATCAGGTTATGCACCAGCAGGTAGGGTGGCTCCGGCGTAAAAGCCGGCCAGCAGCCTGACGCCTTCCCGAAATACCGGGCCCAGCAGCCAACGAAATGCACGTTGCGGCAGGCCTCCATCACGGCGATGGCCTTTTCGTAATAGGCGGGCTCCACGGTGTCGTCCGGGTCCAGGAAGGCCAGGTACTCGCCGCGGGCCTCCCGGGCTCCGGCATTGCGCGCCATCGCCAGCCCCTGATTGGCCTGCCGGATCACCCGCAGCGTCCCGGTGGCCTCCAGGCGCAATAGGATATCCCGGCTCGCCGGCTCCTCGCTGCCGTCATCCACCAGGAGTATCTCCAGGTTCCGCCAGGAGGCCTCGCGCAGGGAGCGAAGGGCCTCCTCCACGTAGGCACCCATATTATAAAACGGAATCACCACGGAAAGCAGGGGTTGCCCCCGCTGAACCGACGGCGATACCGGTACCGGCGGCTCCGGGCCGCGCTCCCGCGCCGGGCCTCCCGCGAACGGGAATAGCCCCCGTCGGAACTTTTCGCCGCTCCGGGCCGGCAGCACCTGCTGCTTGGCCGCCAGGATGGCGGAAAAGGAAAATTCCCGCTTCACCTTTTCATAGGCCCGGTAGCCGATCTGACGCAGGGAGACCTCCGGAAGGGACAGGATATACCGGAGGCGCTCCAGGAAGGAATCCGGGTCGTCATGGTCAAACAGGAACCCGTCGGCTCCGTCGGCAATCACTTCGGCCTGTCCTCCCTGCCGCGAGGCCAGCACGACCTTGCCGCGGGCCATCGCCTCCAGGACCGTATAGGGCAGGTTGTCGACCAGGCTAGGCACCACGATCACCCGGGCGTCTGCCAGGTGGTCACTGAGTTCTTCGGGACGGATCCTTCCGGTCAGGTGCAGCAGGCCTGCGTCCATACGGTCCCGGTATTTTTTTCGGATCACATCCGCCATGTCCCGGCCTTCAGGGTGGAAGTAATGCTGGCCGCCGCCCACCAGGAACAGGCGTACCACCTGCCCATCGCTCCAGAGGCGGGAAAACCAGGCCAGCAGTTCCAGGCAGCCCTTCTGGGGCGTCAGTTTGCCGAAGAAAACCACTTTGTTTGGCTGGAAGCGTGTCATGGGCGGCTCCCCGTTCACGTCCAGCGGGTTGCGTACCACGGGGATGTGCAGGCCGTCCAGGTTCATGCGCCGGCGGAGTTCCCCGACCAGGTAGGCGCTGGGGGACACCAGCTGGTCGGCCGCGCGGATACAGAATTTTTCCATCTCCCCCACCCAGTAATAAGGCAGCCGGTGATACACCACGCGGTTGTATTCCAGGTACAGGAAAGAAGGGCTATGCAGGGTGATCAGCACCTTCATATCCCGGAACAACGGGTAACGCAGGTGTTTGTACTGCAGCAGGTAGTAGGCGATCCCCATGTATTCCTGGTCTTCGAGGCAATCAGGCACCGATTCCCGTTCCATATAATCCCCCACCACGCGGGCAAAGGCATGGCTGAGCCGTGCTTCGTAACCCAGGCATTCCCCGCCCGGCACCCGGTCGGGGTTGAACCGCACCAGGCGGTAGCCCCCGTGGGATTCCGCCTGGCTGGGGACCCGCAGGCGGAAGTCCTGGGTAAAAACCGTTACCGCATAGCCCCGGCCGCCCAGCATGGTGGCCGTCTGGAGGCAATAGGTGGAAATACCCCCGCCGTGCTGGGGCGGGAACTCGGAGGTCAGGAGCCAGTATATCTTGTCAGCCTGCATCGCCAGGAAGTCTCGTTTTTTTTAGTCAGGTCAGGTTCGTCTGTTGATTCAGCAGGGCCAGCTGCTGGTTAAAATAGGCGGCCAGGTCCTCATCCCGGAATGTCCTTACCCAGGACAGCATTTCATATTCGGCCATTTCCCGGGAATAGCCCGTGCCGGCCGGGTGTTCCACTTCAATATCGTCGTCCACCACGCTGATCCGGCCGAGCTGCCGCGCAAAATAACCCTTGGCGATATCCAGCCCCCAGCCATACAGGTTCCGCCCGGTATCCACGGGGCAGAATTTTCGCAGAATATCCAGGTCGGCGACGAACAGAAACCCCTCCACGAACGGAACCGTTCGCAGGCCCCCGCCCGGCTGGCGGCGGCAGAAAAAATGGCAGGTGCCCCTCGCCGAAGGGGAATACACCCCCGTGGTGGAAAAATCCAGGCCCCTGATCCGTTCATACAGCCGGGGGACATCCGCCGGCTCGATGCGCACATCGGAACAGAGAAAGAACAACTGCCGGTAGCCGGCGCGGTCGGCGATCGCGAAGGCCTCGTTCAGCAGGCCGGAATAAAAAAGGTTGCCGTACCGCACTGAACCGCGGGGCGGCCGGTCCGATCCCGAATCCAGCAGGACCGTGTCAAAGCAGGGCGCCAGGGATTGCATCAGCCTGGCTGCATTCGCTCCCTCGTTGTGATTGACCACGCAGCAAAGCACCCGGCCGGACAGGTCGGGGGCCGCCTGCGCGCGCCGGATGCGGACCCGCCGGCCGGTTCCCCCCCGCAGCCAGCTGCGGCCCAGGGATCCCCGCGCCCGGATCCGGCCCCGGGACAGGCGTTCATACAGCAGGCCCAGCAACGAACGGTCCTCGTAGGTCCGCCGGTACCAGAGCACCTGCTCCCGCAGCCGGTTAATCTCCTCGCGGAGCCGCGCCATCTCCTGTTGGTTATCCATTCACGTGATTTATCACCTGGGTATAAGCTTCCTTCATCCGGGCCAGTGAAAACGCTTGTTCGATCCGGGTTCTACCGGCCTGGCCCATGCGCTCCCGCAGACCGGGATCCTGCCTGAGCGTCAGGATCCGGTCCGCAAATTCCCCGGCCATGCCGGGACCAAAATCGACCAGGTACCCGTTCAGCCCGTCCCCGATCAGCTCCGGAATACCGCCCACGCGGGTGGCCAGGCAGGGGATGGACATGGAAAGCGCCTCCAGCAGGACGATGGGCAGTCCCTCCATTTCCGAACAGAGAATGACCAGGTCGGTCCTTTCCAGCTCCCGCAGGATCTGATCCCGGTGGCCCCGGAGCGTCACCCATTTTTCCAGGTCCCGCAGCCGGATCTCGTTTTCCAGGTAATCGTACATAGGTCCGTCCCCGATCAGCTGAAACCGGATCCCCGCATCGCCCGACCTGGCGCGGACCGCCGCGGCGATTTCCAGGACCTTCTCGGGATGCTTTTCGTAATTCAGGCGGCCGATATAGGAAACCCGGAGCTCCCGGTTGCGGACCGGCCTGCGCCGGGAAAAGGTTTCCGTGTCCATGCCGTTATGGATCACCCGGATCTTGCCGGGATCCAGGCCGTATTGCGTGATGAGGTATTCTTTCAGGTATTCATTCACCGTGATGCGCTGGTCGATATGCGGATCATAGGGTGCGGAATAGGCGGGGAATCCCCCTCCCTCCCGGGCACCTCCCTGGCCGTGCAGGATATCCACGATCCGGATATAGGGAAACTGCTGCCGGATGGCCGGCACGCAGGTGTACCCGATGGCGCTGTTGGAGACCAGGACCGTATCGATCCGGGCCCGCCGGATATACTCCAGGATGAGCTGGTTATATTCCCAGAAATGGGTCGCCCGCGGCAGGGCATCGCGCAGGTGGAAGATATGCGGGGTGATCCGCCGGAACCGGTGATCCCATTCATGACGCGACGGTTCCGTGGTGAGGAAATGCACCGCATAGCGGTTCCTGTCCAGGCCTTCGGCAATCATCAGGTTCACCATGTCGCCCCCGCCCACCGACAGCCAGGGAATGATAAACAGAACCTGCTTGCGGATGACCTGGCGGTCGAACGCCTTTTCCAGCCGGCTGAATACCTGGTCCGGGGCGAGGCTGCCCGAGCCGGCGGGCTCTTTGGCCGGCTTGCGGCCGTCCCGGTTGCCCAGGAGCCGGCCGGCCAGGCCGCGCAGGCCCTCGGCCGCATACACCCGGCGAGCCTTATGGGCCCGGATGGACCAGGTCTCCCGGCGAGCCTGCCAGCCTTCCTTACGGTATGGGGCCAGGATGTCCCGCCATAAGGCGGCGGCCCGGGTGTGGGCGTATCGTTCCATGACATACTCGTGGGCGGCAGCGGCCACGGCGGGAAGTTCCCGGCGATGGCGGAAAGCCTGTTCGAGACGCTCCGTCCAGGCCTGCTGGGTATTCTCCGCCAGAAAGCCGTTGCGTCCGTCCGTGATATCGCCCGAATAAATGGAAATCCGGGAATAAATCCCCGGTATGGCGGCCGCGGAGTATTCCAGGAATTTGATATTGGTCTTGTGGCTCGTGTATTCGGAATCCAGCACCGGGCAGAGCGCCAGGTCCCAACCGGCCTGCAGGATGCGGGTCAGGTAGGCCCGGTAATCCGCCTGCCAGGGAATACAGGTCACGGAGGGGTCATCCGCCTGGTCACGGAACAGTTCGGGAACACAGCCCATGAACTCCAGTTCCACCTCGCCGTGATGCCGCCGGTAGAATGCCAGCAGGGCCCCTTCCAGGAACCGGAAGTCCACCACGTGGCCAAAACTGCCGGCATAGCCGATTCGGAACCGGGAATCTCCGGCATGAGCCGCCGGTTCCCGGCGGATCTGCCGGACCAGGGCGGTATCCAGGTTGGGCGGGGTGACATAAAGGGTCCGGTTAAAGTCCTGGTAGGTCGACCTGAGCTTTTCGGTACTGACGACCAGCGCATCGGCCGCTTGCAGGATTTCTACGATCAGGTCGTGGTTATTCCTGTAAAAAGGTTCGTGGTTGAGGTAATAAGCCTCCGGGAAATGAAGGATGTCGTCATCGAAGAAAAAGAATACCGGTTTGCGCACGCGCCGGCAATAACGGATAAAGGACAGCAGTTCCGGCTGAAAGATCCGGGACACGATCACCAGGCTGTATTCATGGACCTGCTTCCAGCGGAACCCGCTGAACTCCGTTACCGTGAAATGGAGTTCCCCCCCGGCTTCCAGGACCCGGAAGGGATTATTGAAGTATATATCCTGTATCGCCGGGGCCTCATGCGTGCCGTAAAGAATCAGCAGGTTCATCGGGCATGGGTTTTTTCGGCGATGAAACGAAGGATTTCTTCCCGGCTGTTCAGGTTCCAGATGATGTCCCAGGGGTTGTTTTTCCAGCTGAACGAAAAGATCAGCTGGTGCTTCTGGTAAAAGTGCAGGAGGGCATCCTGGATGCGGCCGGCATGGTTGCGGGCGCGGAAGTAGTCGATCTCCTTCTGCTTGAAATCCGTGTTCTTGAAATCATAATGGTCGTGGATCACGATGGCGCCCGGCGCATTGGCCAGCGTATAGCCGGCCCGGATCATGCGCAGGCTGATCTCGTTGTCTTCAAAGGACCCGCGCATGTTCCCGTCGATCTCGAACTGCTCGAACACCTTCCTTCTCCACAGGGTGGCCCCTCCGGGGATCCACTGGCAGTCGTGGACCTGGTTGGTCGCCTCCTCGTCGAAGGGACGGCCTTCGTCATAGAGGGAATACAGCGCGTAGCCGTCCTCCTGCAGCATCCTGCCCCCGTTAAACTGGATCCTTCCGTCCGGGAAGACCACTTTGCAGCAGACCCCGGCCACCGCATCGGACCGGTAGAGCTGGGCGAACAGGTTTTCCAGGTAGTAGGGCGATACCATGATATCGTTGTCCAGAAACAGCAGGTAGTCATGGCTGGCAAAGCGCTGGGCCTTGACCCGGCCCCCGGCGCATCCCAGGTTGACGGTTTCCAGCACCACCGTCAGGTGGCGGTACCGGCGGGCCATCCGGCGGAGTTCCCGGCGGGTCTCCTCGTTGGAGTTGTTATCCAGGATGATCACTTCGAAGGGGGGACGCGTGTAGCGGTAAATGGCCCGGATAGCCCGCCGCGTATCCTCCACGCGGTTGAAGCTCAGCATGATGATGGAAACCGGTTCAGCCCGGTCCAGTTGTTTGACCGTCAGGGGATTCTGGTCGATATAGCGACGGATCCGGGTCTCCAGGTCCGCGCCCCGGTGGCGCGCGATGGCGGGATACCGCCTTTGCAGGCGGTCCCGGACCACCCCGGCAAGCCGCCGGTCGTGGTAGGTACGGCGGTACCAGTCTGCACTGGCCTGGAGCTCCTGGATTTCCCTTCTGAGTTTTTCAATCTGTTCCTGGTGGTGGCTCATAGTCTGGTTGGTTCATTTAAAACCGCGGATCAGCCTGTCTTTGATAATGCCGATCAGCCGGCGGTCCGCATAGGTTTTTTTATACCATTGGATACTTTGTTCGATGGCGGCCTTCCGCTCCTGGAGCAGCCGCACCAGTTCCGCGTTGTTCAGGTCCTGCTGCTGCCGGTACGCCGCATATTCCTGCTGCAGGCCCCCGAGGCGGGCGGCCAGTTCCTCCCGGTCCCTTTCGGCTGCCGCGAGCCGGGAGGCCAGTTTCCCGTTTTCGGTGTGCCGGGCGGCCAGTTCCTCCTCCCGGTGCTTTAGCGTCCTGTCCTGCTGCTCCTGGCGGGCGGCCAGCTGCAGCTTCTCGGCTCCCAGGGCATTGAACTGGGCCAGCAGCTTGCGGAACTGCGTTTTGCTTTCCTCCAGCCGCGCGTCGCGGCTGCGGATCTCTCCCTGCAGGAACATGCGGTCGCCGCTCAACAGGTCGATCCGGGAGAGAAGCTGTGCCTCCTGCTGGTCAAAGGCCTTCTGCCGCTGCCGTATCCCTTCCCTGGCCTGGGCCAGTTCGGCCTGCAAAACCGCGTTATCCCGTTGCAGGCCGGCGATCTGCCCGGAAAGGCGGGCCAGGTTTTCCTGGCAGGCGGCTTCCCGCGCCAGGAAGCGGTCCATACGCGCCGACAAGGCCTCCACGGCCTCATCCAGCTCCCGGCGCACCCCGGCGCTCTGTTCCTGCTGCAGGCGGTGGGCCAGCCGGGAATGGGCCTGCAGGTAGCGGACCTGCCCGGCCAGGTATTCAAAATGGTGGTTGGATCTGTCCATGGCGCCCCGGATCAGTGTCAGGATCCCTTCGATCGCCTCGCGGGGTGTGCGAGCCTGCTGCGCGGGCACCGGTTCTTCCGGGTGGATCGCCAGGGTCCCGGCAAGTCCCTGCAGGGCCTGGTCCAGGTCGGCCCGGAATGCCGAATACCGGGCCTCCAGCCCGTTGAATTCATGCTGGAGCTGGTCCAGCATCCGGATCAGGTCCTGGGTGCTGAGCCAGGAGCGGCCCCAGAGGTGAACCGCCAGCGTTTCGGGCCGGATATGGTGGTCCAGTTCCTGGAGCCGGACGGCTTCCTTGTAATGGACCGGGTAGAACCAGCCGACCGGGTACAGGGTAATCCCCTGCAGGACCTGGTAGCCGTATCGGGACAGCCCGTATTGTTCCTTCAGCAGGCTGGTGACCAGCTGCGGGGCCGACAGGTTGGCGCTCTCCAGCCCGTCGAAGCGGGCCAGCAGGGTATCGCGGCATTGCCGGATAAAGGGATGATGGGGTTCGGCGCCCACGATGGCGTTGTTGACCCAGAAGTCCGGGTCTCCTTCCTGTCCTTCCTCAAAGCCCAGGAAACAGGCATTGTCGAGCAGGGGGTCCAGGGGCCGGATCACCTTCATGTCGGTATCCAGGTAGATGCCCCCTTCCTGCTCCAGTGCGTGGAAGCGCACCAGGTTGGACATATTGGCCCATTTGCCATGCTCGCGCGCATTCCGCAGGTAGGGCAGCTCCAGGGGGCTGTTGGATTCGTCCCAGCGGCGGATGTCCCATCCCGGGTGCAGGCGGGTCCATTCCTGGATACAGGAGGCATACTCCGGGGGCATGGGCGCCTCTCCGAACCAGCAGTAATGTATAATCTTAGGAATCACGAATCGTCATTTGTACATAACCCCATGCAGGAGTTATTTCCCGGATGGGTCGCTTAGGGAATGTTTACCTGCGGCGCACCAGCTTTTCCTTGATGGTGCCCAGCAGGCTGCGTTTTTCGTAGGTACGCTTATACCAATCAATATCCTGTTTGAGGCTGTCTATTTCGTGGAGCAGCTTGTTGATCAGCTGCCGGCTGCCCTCGCTGTTCTGCTGGCACTCGTCCAGTCTGCCGGTCAGCTGGGCGATCACGCCGTTCTTTTCCTCGATCACCTGCATCAGCTTGCTGATGGCCTGCTCCTGGTGTTCGATCGTCTGTTGTTTGGCGCTGATCTCCCCGTCCAGTTTCTGCTGGATGGCGACGAACAGGTGGCCGACCTCCGGGTCCGGCTGCCTGCGTTTTCCGTCAAATCCATCAAGTAGTAGCTGATTTCGCATGATGCCATTTTAAATACCGGCCAGCCCCTGGTCTGTTCCGACCCGCTTCCATCCTGGCACGTAGAGCTCCCGGTATGATGAAAAATTGCTGGTTACGTCAAATTCCTTTTCACAGATCTTCCTGGAATAGTCCCCCATGACCTTGAGCATTTCCAGGTTATTATAGTATTTCAGGATCCGGCTGACCGCCTGGTCCTTGTTGCGGAACAGATCCCCGTTGATGCCCTGCTTGACCACATCCCGGTTGCCGATGCAGTCGCTCAGCAGCACCGGCTTGTAATGACTGAGGGCTTCCAGCACACTGAAGGACAGGCCCTCATACTGGGAGGTGGAAATATATACATCGCATTCCTCGAGCAGGCCCCGCACGGCGTCCTCGGACAGCCAGCCGGTAACCCGGATATTGGGAGAAGTCAGCAGGTGGCGGTCTTCGCCGTCCCCGATCCAGGTAAACTCGAACCGGTCAAATTCGGCAAAATAGGCGGCCACCTCATTGAACAGGCCCGGGTCCTTCTGTTTCACGATGCGGCCGCTGGTCACCACCCGGAACCGGTTGCCGGTCTTCCTGGCCGCCCCGAAGGCGGGTGCCTGGCTGATGGCAATGCCATTATTGATATAGGTCGCCTCGATGCCGATGCTGCGGTAGGCTCCCAGTTCCGACTCCGAACAGCAAACCACCTGGCCGCCGAGGGAATGCCCCAGGCGTTCCAGCTGCTGGTAGAACCGGCGCATGAACCGGTTGCGGCCGGACAGGAAAGAAGCCCCGTTGGGCGTATAGATCACATTATCAATGCCAGCGATTCGACAGGCCAGGCGGCCCAGGAACCCGCTTTTGGAGGAATGCAGGTGCACGACATCCACCAGTTCCTTCTTCTTGAGTCGTTTCAGAAGGACCAGCAACTCCCGGAAGGCCCGGATATCGCGGACGGGGTTGAGCGAGCGGTTGGCGGATCGCCAGCGGACAAAGCGTACGTTGCCGGCGGGGAACATTTTCTTGACCTCGCTGGCAGGCATCACCTCCTTTCTCTCCCCGTGAATCACCAGGTGAAAATCGTTCGGCATGGTCTCGGTGAGGGACCGGACGAAGACGGCGATGCCGGATGCAAAAGGTTCTACTACATGCACGATTTTCATAGAAGGCTCATTTTAGGGGTATCCTGTTCTCAGTCAGACCGTTGCCTGAAATAGCATTCGCATGAAGCCGCTGCTTCATGTACTAACCAAACCTTAACGATAACGGGGGCTAATTAGTATAGCCGGACGAGCAATCCGATACTGACACGCACATCAGCTGATCCGTTGCATGCTACCCTTTTACCATTTTTTTAACGGATAAGATGACAGGATAGGGAATTTTCATAAGTATTGTCAGCTTTATTCTGTTAATATACGCCAATAGGCGATTGGATGCAAAAGTATCCACAATTTTCATTCGGCTATCTAATTGTTTACACCTAAATTTTGCCGACAAGCCCGCTCCGTTTATTTCACATAGCAATAAATCGTCATCTATAATATGTCCCTGCGTGATAGTCAGCAGATTCCAGCAAAATGCGTAATCCTCTGCCTGGGGGTAATCCGTTGGATAACTTGCTGCCTGGTCCAGTAACCGCCGCCTCCACACAATCGTGGGATGAATGAATACATTGCGCAGGTGCATGGCGCGCAGAATGGCCCGGTGCCCGGTCGGGGTACGGTAGCGGTATTGTGTACCCGATACCGGGTCATGGAACCGGCACCAGCTGCCCACCAGGCCCACCTCCGGGTGCCGGCGCAGGTAATCCACCTGCCGGTAAAACCGGTCCGGTGCGCAGACATCCCCGCAGTCCAGCCGGGCGATGAATTCGCAGCGGATTTTCCTTGAAATCCAGGCCAGGCCTGCATTTAACGCGGCCGTGATTCCCGCATTGCGGGGCAGCCGGATGAGTTCCGCCTCCCAGGCCGGAAGGGGTGACGGTCCGTCCGTGAACCGACAGGACGCCAGGTCTTCGGGGCGAACCGGTTCGGGACTGCCGTCATCCACGACCAGCACCAAAAGCTCGCCGGGAATATAGCGGATGGAGCGCAGGGCGGTCAGCAATCCCGGCAGGTTATCATAACAGGGAATCAGGACGCAAACGGTATAGGACTTGATTTCAGTGGCCATGCATGCTGAACACAAAAATAGCCCGGTACGTTATGTCGAAAGGAAATCGGCCGGATTAAAAAAGTATTAAAGCCGGATTAAAAGGGGATGAAAACGAAAAAATGGGTCCTGCATGGTCCCGCTCGGTTGCGATTGAAGGAGCTGACAACAAGGCAGGCCGGTGAATCCGGCGACGTATCCGGCCCGGTGGAATCCTTCCCGGATCTCCGGTCCCTTGCCTGCGCGCGGCAGGCCGGATCCGTTATCCGCCAGGTACCTGCCGGCCGCGGCAGCGCGAGGCTACTCAGCCCTTCCTGGTAAACGTTTCGATGGCGCGCCGGGTGAAATCGCTCAGTACCAGGCGACCGCTGATGGCAGCCCGTTCCGCCAGCAGGGTATCCCAGTGTTCGGTTCCGGCCCAGAGAACCCGTTTGAGCTCGGCCATGGCCCGGGGAGAGCTGTGCATCAGGGTATTCGCCAGCCGCGATACCGATTCGTCCAGGCTGTCCGGGGAAGGATGCAGTTCGGCAAACAGGCCTTTTTTTCGGGCCCAGTCGGCATTGCGCCACATCGTGGCGTCAATGGCCAGCTGGCCGAAGGCGGAGGTCCCGATGCGGCGCTCCACGGCCGGACCCACCACGAAGGGCCCGATGCCGATGGCCAGCTCGCTCAGTTTGATATCGGCCTCTTCGGTGGCTATGGCATAGTCCACCGCGGCCGCCAGGCCCACCCCGCCGCCGACGCACCGGCCGTGGATGCGGCCGATGATCAGCTTCGGACAGATGCGCATGGCATTGATGACCTGGGCAAAGCCGTTGAAGAAACGGGAGCCTTCCTCCTCATTGCGTATGGCGGCCAGTTCGGCAAAGGAGGCCCCGGCGCAGAAGGCCTTCTGGCCCGCCGACCGCAGCACGATCACGCGGGTCTGGTCGTCGTTGCCCGCATGGTGAATGGTCTGCGCCAGTTCATCCAGTAATTTTCCCGGCAGGGAATTGCTCTGGGGATGAAAAAATTCCACGGTGGTGATCCCGCCGTGGGTCTCCACGCGGACATAACCTTCCTGTACCTGCTGTATCATAGCTGTGCTGGGTTTTTACGGGTTACCATGGTCAGGATCGTGCCGGTCGCCACCGTATCCTGGTCATCGTCCAGGACCTCCACGAGCCATCTGACGATGCCGCGCGGGATTTCCCGGTCGTCCAGGGGCGCTATGGCCGGGCTGTCCTGCGGCAGTTTCTCCCGGCAGGTGAACCTGACATGGATGGACATGCCCGGGTAGACGGGCTTGGTGAACCGCAGCTCATCAATCCCGTAATTCAGCAGGACGGGCCCCTTGCCGCTGCCATCCACGAACAGGCCGGCGGCCGCGCTCAGGATAAAATAACCGTGGGCTACCTGGCGCGCGAACATCGTACCGGTAAAATCGGTATCCCGGCCGTGGGCATAGAAGTGATCGCCGCTGAGGTCCGCGAACCGGTCGATGTCTTCGGCCGTGATCAGGCGGCTCGCGGTAACCAGCTGGTCGCCGATGGAAAGTTCTTCAAAGTATTTCCGGAAGGGATGCACCCCGTCCCGGCGGCCGGCGGCGCCGGCCTGGTACACGCCGGTAATGGCCGTCAGGACCGCGGGCGAACCCTGGATGGCGGTACGCTGCATGTAATGTTTGACGCCCCGTACCCCGCCCATCTCCTCTCCGCCCCCGGCGCGGCCGGGACCCCCGTGCACCAGCATGGGCAGCGGCGAGCCGTGGCCCGTGCTTTCGGCGGCGCAGGCGGCATCCAGCACCAGGATGCGGCCGTGGTGGGTGGCGGCCTGTATGACATAGGATGCCGCCCTCGCGGGGTCGGCCGTGACGATAGTCGAACAGAGCGAACCCCTGCCCAGCTTGCTCAGGGCCACCGCTTCCTCCAGGCCCTTGTACGGCATGATCGTGCTGACGGGGCCGAAGGCTTCGATCTCGTGGGGCTCGGGGGCAGCGAAGGGCCGTTCCCCGAGCAGCAGGACCGGCGACAGAAAGGCGCCGCGGGCGGCATCGGCATCCAGTACCTCCACGCTGTCCAGGGATCCATAGAGGATACGCGTGACCGCCAGCAGGCGCCGTACCTGGTGACGCACTTCCTCGCGCTGCGCCAGGCCGGCCAGGGCCCCCATGCGCACCTTTTCATTCGCGGGATTGCCGATCGGGGTCTTGTCGAGCGCACCGGCAATCGCCTTCCAGGCCTCCTCCATTTTATTTTCGGGTACAAAGATCCGCCGGATGGCCGTGCATTTCTGGCCGGCCTTCACCGTCATTTCCCTGCGCACTTCGCGGACGAACAGGTCCCATTCGGCCGAGCCGGGGGATACGTCCTCGCCGAGCACCAGGCAGTTCAGGGAATCCGCCTCCATATTGAAGGGAACATTCTCCCGCAGGATCGCGGGGTGGGCTTTGAGCCGGTGGCCCGTCGAAGCCGAGCCGGTAAAGGTCACGACGTCCTGGGATTCCACCTGGTCCAGCAGGTCGCCCGCACTGCCGCAAACCAGCTGCAGGGCCCCGGGCGGCAGGATGCCGGAGGCTACGATCTCCCTGACGACCGCATGGGTCAGGAAGCTGGTGATCGTGGCCGGTTTCACCAGGGCGGGCATGCCCGCCAGCCAGTTCACGGCACACTTCTCCAGCATGCCCCATACCGGGAAATTATAGGCATTGATATGAATGGCCACCCCCTCCCGGGGTACCAGCAGGTGATGGCCCATGAACGTGCCGCCCTTGCTGAGCGGGACAGGCTCGCCGTCCGTGCAATAGGGAAGGTCGGGGAAGCGGCGGCGCAGGGAGGCATTGCTGAACAGGTTGCCGAAGCCGCCTTCGATATCGATCCAGCTGTCCGCGCGGGTAGCACCCGTCTGGTAGCTGATGCGGTAAAAAAATTCTTTGCGTTCCTGCAGGTACAGGGCGAGGGCCTTGAGCATCCGGCCCCGTTCATGAAACGTCATACGGCGCAGGGCCGGTCCGCCCACCCGGCGTCCGTAGGCCAGGGCGGCCCCGAAATCCAGGCCCTGGGTGCTGGCCGCCGCCACCGGTTCGCCGGTGACGGCATCGTACAACAGCTGGCCTTCACCCGCTCCGGCCACCCAATGACCTGTTACATAGTTCGTTAGTTTTTCCATACGACAAGGCCTTGATCGACCCGGCGAATTTAACGGAATTGGAAGAATGATCAGGTTATTTCCTGATTCAGGTCATACGATTCTGCATCAGTGTCCTTAGCTTTGCAACCGGCATTGCCTGTACACGCCGTGAAGCAGCTAGCAGCCTCCATATTGATCCTTTGCCTTAGCGCGCAGACCTTTCACTACAGTTTTGTGGTGCTGGATTTCTACCTGAACCAGCGAAGCATCGCCAGCCGCTACTGCGTCAACCGCTACCGGCCCCAGCTGCATTGCAACGGTCAGTG
This sequence comes from Chitinophagaceae bacterium, assembly GCA_035549175.1. Taxonomy (GTDB): domain Bacteria; phylum Bacteroidota; class Bacteroidia; order Chitinophagales; family Chitinophagaceae; genus DASTSN01. Next base: position 55,793 of record DASZRL010000093.1, read on the forward strand.
CCAGCTGGCCAAAAAACTCCGCCAGGAGGAAAAGCGCGACCAGCAGAACCCGGAGCGCAGCAGCGAAATCAAAAACGAAGTCCTTTCCTCGCGTTCCTTTTTTGCCACGCTGCCTTCGTTACCGGCGGCTCCCGCCCCCCGGTATTTCCAGTGGCCCCCTGCCCGGCCCGTCGACCGGCCAGGTGATTTCTTCCATCCGCCCTGCCTGTAAAATTTTCTCCCCGTTTTGCTGAGGTCCGGGCATCCCCGGGCTATTATTCTTCGTTTTCCCTTATCAAGGGTATTTATCCATCCTGCAATGAATTTCTGTTATGAGAAAGATTACCATCCTTGCGATTATATTTATTACCTCCCTGACCGCCGGCGCCTGCGAAATCTGCGGCTGCGGCATGGGCAACTATTATATCGGGCTGCTGCCCCAGTTCCGGCGCTCCTTCTTCGGGCTTCGTTACCAGTACAACCATTTCCAGACGGTCATGAAGAATGATCCCACCCAGTTCAGCCGGGATTATTACCAGACCCTGGAGCTCTGGTCAGGCGTCAGCCTGTCGCGACGCTGGCAGCTGCTGGCCTTCGTGCCCGTCAATTTCAACCGCCAGGTATCCGATGAGGGCACCAGCCAGCGCAACGGACTGGGAGATATCACCCTGCTGGCGGATTATAAACTCCTGGATCTAACCCGTGGCGGCAACCGGGCCGTCAGCCAGCAACTCTGGGTAGGCGGCGGCGTAAAACTCGCCACCGGCCAGTTCACCATCGACCCGGCCGACCAGGACCTGGCGGCCGTTGCCAATGGCCAGATCGGCTCGGGCAGTACGGACTTCATCCTCAATGCCATGTACACGGTCCGGGTCAACCAGCTGGGCATTACCACCAATGCCGGCTACAAGATCAATACCGATAACCGCGACCAGTACCGTTTCGGTAACCGGTTCACGGCAAACAGTCTTGTTTCCTATTCCCTGCCGGCGGGGACGACCACCATCACCCCCAATGCCGGGGCGCTTTATGAGCATAGCGATCCCAGCCACCTGCAGGGCAGCAAGATCAACCTGACCGGCGGCAACCTGCTGCTTGCCTCCGCGGGCGTGGAATTCAGCCGCGGCAAGATCTCCACCGGGTTCAACGTCCAGCTGCCCGTGGCCCAGGATTTCGCGGAGGGCCAGACAAAATCCAGGGTCAGAGGCATGCTGCATGTTACCTTTGCCCTGTGACGGGAGGTCCCTGTCCGCCCGGTCAACCTATTATTCCATCCGGGGCAGCGGTCCGCCAGAAAACGGACCGCTGCCTCTCTACCACTTATTTTGCTTTATGCGACTACTCAATAACTTACTAATGGCAGCCCTGGTCGGGCTCGCCGCCTGCCAGAGCGGAGGCAGCAACAAGGCATCCCAATCCGCCGCACCCAAAACCCACGCAGACAGCCTGATGGACGATATCATGGCCGGTCATGACGAAGGCATGGGCAAGATGGGACGTATCATGGCCACCGAAAAGAAAGTGCAGGCCGCCCTGGACTCCCTGGCTAAACTGCCCGCCGCCGCACGCAAGGCGGCTGCCGGCTACCAGGCACGCCTCGACAGCCTCAAACAGGGGCTGGGCATGGCCCAGGATGCGATGAACCGCTGGATGGATACCTTCAGCATGGATACCCTGGCCGGTGACCTGGAAAAAAGAACCCGGTACCTGGAAACCGAAAAGCAAAAGATACAGGAAGTTGGGCAGCAGATGCGGCAATGGCTGGACAGGGCCGATTCCCTGATCAGGCCCTGATCCCGGAAAGGCCATTTCGGCAATACTATAATTAAAGCCCTGTCCAGTGCGTTACACCGGACAGGGCTTTTCTATTATTTGCGGAATACGGGGATTGGCGGGTCCGCCTCCCATACCGGTCCTTGTCAATGGGTTTTGACCTGGTCGATCACCTGGCACAGGGAGGCGAAGATCTCGTCGACGGATCCTTCTCCCTGGATGGCGCTGAATTTGCGGGCTTTCTTATAGTAATCCGCCACGGGGGCCGTTTCCTGGTTGTACACGCTGAGGCGCTTGCGGATGACGGCTTCATCGGAATCGTCGCTGCGGCCGGAGGTTTTGCCCCGGTTGAGGAGCCGGTCCACCAGTTCCTGCTCCCCTACTTCCAGGGCCAGGACGGCCTGGATGGCAGACCCTTTGAGGGACAGGAGCTTATCCAGTGCCCCGGCCTGGGCCACCGTGCGGGGAAAGCCGTCAAACAGGAAGCCGCGGGCATTTTTGTGGTGGTCGAGGCTGGAATCGATCATGCCGATGACGACCTCGTCCGGTACCAGCTGGCCCTTATCCATAAAGCTCTTGGCTTCCAGGCCCAGCGGGGTTTTCTGGGCGATCTCGGCGCGCAGCAGGTTGCCGGTGGACAGGTGTACAAACCCGTATTTTTCAACCAGTTTTTCCGACTGCGTACCTTTACCGCTTCCGGGAGGACCAAACAGGATCAGATTGAACATAAGCGCTAACTAATCTTGGTGAAGGACAAATATACCATCCGGCCGCTAAAAATCGGCTAATCCCGGCCCCGGACCGGTAAAAAGCCGGGGTGGCCCGTACGTACAAAGATTTGTTAAGAGCCGCGGGCTGTCAGCCTCCCGACAATCCGGCCGAACCCGGGCGCCGTACATTTGTTCTACAATACAGCGGTATGAAACAACTGAATATCCTCCTGTTCATCCTGCTGGCAGCGTCCCTGCAGCAGTGTACGTATTCCCAGAATTCCACCAAACCAAATATCACTTCCATGGACAGCAACCACAAAAAAAGCAATCCCTACTATTCCAACCAGGACAGCTCCGCGCTGAACCTGAGCGACGAGGAATGGAAGAAGATCCTTCCCGCGGATGTCTACCGCATTGCGCGGCAGAAAGGCACGGAACTGCCCTGGACCAGCAAATACGAAAACTTCTTTGATAAGGGCACCTATTACTGTGCCGTCTGCGGCAATGCGCTGTTCCGCAGTGACACCAAGTTTGAAAGCGGCTGCGGCTGGCCCAGCTTTTATGAGCCGATCAGCAAGACCAGCATCATTTACCAGCAGGATGACTCTCACGGAATGCGCCGCACCGAAGTGCTTTGCGGCCGCTGCAAATCCCATCTCGGGCATGTCTTTGACGACGGTCCGCCACCCACCGGCCTGCGCTATTGCATTAACGGGGTGGTACTGGATTTTGCCAAGGCCAAAGAAGCAGAAAAGAATTACCAGGAAAAAAACAAGGGCGGGCAGTAACCGGTCGGCACGCGATCCGAAAGCGGGCTACACCCTGCCCCCGGATCAGGCTGGAGGGAGGCAGTGCCTCTCTCCCATAATTTCAATCCACCTGTTGGCTGATGTTTCAGCCTGGTTATTAATTAGAGACGCGTTACCGCCCTGGGCACGCTGGCCCTGACCTGCCGTCCCGTGGCTTCCCGTCAGCTAAAAAGAGCGTCCATCGTAATGCTTTTTTGTACCAACCTGGATGAATACATATTTTCCTTCAGACCGAAGGTTGAGATCAACGTAAGGAAAAGTGTATTTCGGGTCCCTGTCTTCCGTTTAAATACGGCCAGTATTCTTTCCAGATCAAGAGCATAACTCTTGTCAATGCTGAACTCCTGACGATAACATGTCATTTCGCATAGATTGATGCATCCGCCACTACGGTCAATTACAAGGTCAATCTGGGCACCTCGCTCTTCTGATTCTTCCCGGGGCACATATTTCCAGGCGCCGGCCCAGGTTTTTATAGATTCGATGCCCAGGGCCCGTTTCAACGGGTCCAGGTGTTTAAAACAAACTGCCTCAAATGCCATATCACACCAGATTTTATACATAGGGCTTTCATCCTGCTTGATCCAGGCTTCCTTTCCCGCCTCCGATTGTCCTTCCATAAACTTCAGGTGAAAAAGGGAAAATTCATCAGTTAACCGATAAATGGCATCCCGGGATTTTTTTTCAAACGCCGTGACAGGCTGAATAAAGCCAGACTCAGCCAATTCTTCGAACAGCATAATTAGTGGTACCCCCGGTCGGCAGGCCGCAGGCCGTGATGATTTCCTGCCGCGTCAAGCCTTGGGGGGAAGATGCCAGGGCCCTGACCACGGCAATGTGATGATCAGCCTTGTCAAAAAGGGATCGGTACAGGTTGCTGAACTCACCCGCAAGCAGGCCATTGGGGGTGAAGCAGATTTTTTCGATGGCCTGAGCGGCACTGCTCCCTTTACTGATGCCGTTCAGGTATTCGGGAATGCCGCCCAACGACATATAGATTTTTAATACCCTTGCCGCTCGAACTGGCAGCCCCGGCTTCGCAGAAACGCTTCCGTTTCCGCCAGGGTAAACGGCAGTAAGCGAATCTTCTGGGTGATCCGGTGGTGCAGGCCTCCTTTGCTATTCACAATTTTCCTGATCATCCAGGAGGCGGAGGATCCGCAAATCACCACGATGATATGGGGTTGCCTGCTCGCCCAGGTATTCCAGAAATGTTCAAAAGCATGAAGAAATCCGGATTTCCGGCTATCCAGCCAAGGGAATTCATCCAGGAAAACTAC
>DASZRL010000094.1:0-4009 GCA_035549175.1 Chitinophagaceae bacterium
GGAGTGACGCTAAAATCATTCGCCGGTAAATGAATACTAAGATCCTGTTCGTTTTCTGCCTGGTGCTGCTGGGTGCCGGGTCATCCGCCCGGGCGCAGCGTGACACCACCTGGCAGCCGTTGCGGACCCTGCGGGGTGACATCGTGGATTTTGCCGTGGACAACCTGGACAATATCTACCTGTTCAGCAGCACCAACCAACTCAAAAAAATCAATGCCCAGGGAGATTCGCTGGCCGTATACAATGACGTTCGCAATTTCGGACGCGCAACATACCTGGACGTTTCCAACCCGCTGCGGGTCCTGCTTTATTACAAGGATTTTTCCACCATCGTCGTGCTGGACCGTTTGCTGAATATCCGCAGCGTGATTGACCTGCGCCGGGCCAATATCTTCCAGGTGCAGGCCATCGGGCTGAGTCACGATAACAACATCTGGCTCTTCGATGAACTCAACAGCAAGCTCAAGAAGATCGATGAATCCGGCAATGTCGTGCTGGAAACGCCGGACTTCCGGCAGCTTTTCGGGGCATCCCCTTCCCCGGTTTCCATCGTGGACCAGGACGGTTTTGTGTACATGTATGATCCGGCAGCGGGCGTGTATGTCTTCGATTATTACGGTACCCTGAAGAACAAGATCCTGATCACGGGCTGGACTGATTTCCGGGTGGCTGGAAAATATATCTACGGCCTGACCGGGGACACCCTGCACCGCTATGAGATCCGGACGTACCGGTCCGACCAGGAGGTCCTGCCTCCCCCGGTCTGGCCTTTCCTTTCCCTGGGCTTTACGTCCACCCGGCTGTACGCCATGAAAAAGGACCTTCTCGAAGTCTATCCGTTACATTAACAACTGCCGGTAGGAACCGGAGCCGGTTTCCTTTCTGGTAATAGGGATTGCCAGGTGGCGGTGCTGCGGGGTGTTTTAGCGGGAGGTTCCGCCGGCGGATCCGGAAGCGGCCAGGATCTCGCTGAGATCCTTGTCCACCATGCCGTACTTTCCGTATTCCACGATTCGTCCTATCTCCCGGCCGTCTTTCATGACCAGGATCGTGGGTACACTTTCCACCCGGAGGGCTTCCGTCAGGTGCCCGTCGGTGTGTTTGTTTTCATCGACGGCTACCAGCGTTACGTGGTCGCTGGGATACCCGGACACGTCCAGCAACCGGAAAAACTTAGGAATAACAAACTGGGAATCATGGCACCAGGTGCCCATGAATACAATAAACTGAATGGAATGGTTGTTTTTCGATAATGCAGCAACGGCCTCAGGATAAGGAATATAACCTTTCAGGTTTTCGGCGTACCAGGGGGTGAATGCGGTATCGGTTGTCAGTTGTTCCCTCGTGATGATGCCCTTCAGTAGTCTATGTCCACTTGCGTCTCGTAGCCCCTTCTCCGGTTGTTGCGCAAAAATTGGGCCAGTAAGAAAGACGAGCGCGGTGATTACGGTTAAAATCTGCTTCATGATAATTCGCTGAGGTTGCAAAAGTACGACCGGGCGGTGCAATTCAGTGGATTGGGCCTGTTAAAGTTACCACGCACCGCCGGGAGGCGGGGCGTCAGAGACTGGCTTTCAGTTCCTGCAGGAAGGCTTTGATTTTTTCCAGTGACTGGATCATGGAGAACTTTTCCTCGGCCCTGCGCGAATTCTTCATGTATTCCTTGGCGCCTTCGATGGTAAACTTGCGCCGGCGGAGCAGGTCGTAAATGAGTTGCAGGTGCTTGATATCGACCGGCCGGAAAAACCGGTCTCCCTTGCGGTTCTTCCTCGGCTGCAGGATGTCAAACTCGCTTTCCCAGTACCGAAGCAGGGACTGGTTCACGCGGAACCAGCCGGCTACCTCCCCGATGGAATAATATTGCTTCTGGAACAGGATTTCGTCTTCGGGAACCTGTACGAGATCCGCTTCCAGGGCGATCTCCTTGAGGGACCGGCGACCACGCGTGGACACCGGGCCAGATCGTTCCCGCTCCCGGCGGGGGGCCGCTTCCGGAGGAGGAGCCGGCTGGCCGGCCACGGGATCCGTGGTAATCTCCGGCAGCCGGGACGGGGAAGCCGTCTCAACCAGGGGTTGGGAAGCCGGCGTTTCCGGCCCGGTCGGAGCCGAAAAATCAAAGGCGATCTGTGGCAGGTTCTTGGCCATAACAGCGGGATGAAGATACGGAGTTCACCGGTAAAACCGGATTTTTCAGGAGGGACTGTGCATAAAATGAAGGCCTTCTTTAATCCAGGCTCTGGTTGGAAGCGGCTGCTTTTTTGAGCAGCCGGTCAAACTGGTCCGGGGTCAGGTCGTTATAGAAGAAGTAAACGGGGTCGATCTTTTGCCCGTTCTTATGCACCTCGTAGTGGCAGTGAGGCCCGGTGGATTTACCTGTGCTGCCGACATAGCCGATCACCTCGCCGCGTTTGACGCGCTGGCCGGCCCTTGCCTTTACCCGGACCATGTGGCCGTACAGCGTCTCATAGCCGTACCCGTGGTCAATGACCACGTGGTTACCGTATCCGCCGTCGCTGAACCCGGCTGTTTTCACCACGCCGTCCGCGGTTGCATAGATGGGAGTGCCGATCGGGGCCGCAAAGTCGAGGCCGGCGTGCAGTTTGATCGTTTTATAGATGGGATCGATGCGGTACCCGAACCCCGAGGCGATCCGTTCCAGGTCCTTGTTGCTGACAGGCTGGATGGCGGGTGTGGCAGCCAGGATCTTCTGTTTGTCCTTCATGAGCCCGTTGAGTTCATCATAGGAGGCGTTCTGGGCCCGGATCCGGGCTGACAGGTTCTTCATGGAGGAAAGGATCGAACCCGTGAGTTCGAAATTGGACATGCCTTCCACCTTGGCGACCTCCAGTTTTTTCTCCAGGTCCTTGGCGCGGGCGCTGTCCGGGATGGGGCTGGCCTCGAAAATGGAGCGGTACACGCTGTTATCGCGATTCTCCAGCTCGGTCATCTGTTGCTGGAGCACCTTCACCTGGTCGCTGAGTTCCCGGTAATTATCCTTGAGCCGCTCGTTTTCATTGCGCAGGATCTTTTCCCCGGGGGACCCGATGAACCGGAAGGCAAAGAAGGAGATCAGCCCCGCCGTTACCACGGCTGTCGCCAGGAATGCGAAAACCCGGAGCAGTTTAACCCGCAGCGGGGTTTCCAGTTTTTCGTACCGGAGGGTGTTGGTGTTATAGTAATACTTGATCTTCTTCATATTAGCCATGCCACGATCCCGGGCAACCCTGCGATTGCCGTATGAATCGTTACTTTTGCATGCCTGTGCCTGCGGCAGGCGGGCGGTACTGGCAAAGATAGCCGGATAAACAGCAAAAATCAATCCATTCTTTATTGGCGAATATGATGACGAGCACGCAAATACGACAGCAGTTCCTGGATTTTTTCCGGTCCAGGGGGCATGTCCTTGTTCCTTCCGCACCCATTGTGGTTAAGAACGATCCGACCCTGATGTTTACCAACGCGGGCATGAACCAGTTCAAGGATTATTTCCTGGGCAACCGCCGCCCGGAGCACGCCCGGGTAGCCGATACCCAGAAATGCCTGCGGGTGAGCGGGAAGCACAATGACCTGGAGGAAGTGGGCGTGGACACTTACCATCACACGATGTTCGAGATGCTGGGCAACTGGAGCTTCGGCGATCCGCAGCATCCGTCGGCGGGGTATTTCAAGGCGGAGGCGATTGCCTGGAGCTGGGAGTTGCTGACCGATGTATACGGGATCGACCGGGACCGTCTCTATGTAACCATCTTTGCCGGCGACGGCCCGGAAGGGTTACCGCGGGACGAGGAGGCCTATGCGGAATGGAAAAAAGTCATCGCAGAGGACCGGATCCTGCCGGGCAGCAAAAAGGATAATTTCTGGGAGATGGGGGATACGGGGCCCTGCGGACCCTGCACGGAGATCCATGTGGATTGCCGTCCCGATGCGGAGCGCCGTCAGGTGGACGGGAAAACCCTGGTCAACAGGGACCATCCCCAGGTCATCGAAATCTGGAACAATGTATTCATCC
>DASZRL010000095.1:0-38098 GCA_035549175.1 Chitinophagaceae bacterium
TCCACCGTATCTGGTACCGTTAACAGCGCCACCGCTTCTGCGGGTATCCCCACCAGCTGTACGGGCCCGGCCGCTTACGATGTCTGGTACAAATTCACGGCGATAAATGCCAATGAGACTATAACAACCTCCGGCTTTGGAACCGGGTTCGGCGGCACACAACGGATGGAACTCTATAGCGGAACCTGCGGTTCGCTTACTTCCCTGGCCTGCGGCACCACGTCCATAGCAGCCACAACCCTCACGCCGGGAAGCACCTATTATGTGCGCGTATATACCACCACCGGGCCTGCACCTACTGCTTTCGGCGACTTTAAAATCTGTGTATCCACGACCAATGCGCCGCCCCGTATCGGAAACAGCTATGTCAACCTGTCTAAAAATAAAACGGGAGGAGTGGTCCAGAAGGGAGATACCCTGGAAATCCGCATGACCCTCTCGCTAACCTCCGGTACGCTCTATTCAACCCGGTACCTCGATAATGTACCCACCAATACCAAGATGCTTGCCGGCAGTGCTGACTCGATCAGGATCATAACAAACGAAGGATTAACCTATCATAATTACACCGCCACGGATAATACCAACGACGATCCGGGCACCTACAAGTCTGCGCCGGGAGCAGGAGAATACAATGTTCGTCTGAACCTGGGCCAGGGATCGGGTAACTGGCCCACCGCCCCTGCTAACAATACTACGACGGATATAACGGGGGCTGGCAACCTGCCCAGTACCGCCAACCCGCGCGGTGGCGGAGGCATGCTGTTCGCAACTTCTTTCCGGGTGGTTGTTACCGGGAATGTAGGAGACACCATTACCCTCAATGGCGGCCAATTTATTTATAGGACAAGCCTGGGTGGCACCGATCTTACCCTTTCGGGGACGCCCTATAAAATCCTCATCACCGATCCCCTTACCCTTTGTTCAAACTCCGTAGGCGTAAATAATGCGGTAGAATATGGCGGAACCTTTGGTTCGGGGACTACCCTGAACCGGACTACCGACCTGGCAACTCCCATTTCAGGCTACACGTTTGTGGCAGCTTCCAGTACACAAGCCATTGGAGACGGGCAATATGCGATTGTAAATAACACCAGTCCGATCAGCGGTACGAACAAGAATGCGAACCGGCAACCCACCTGTCCTACGACCGTATCGCCGGATCTGCTTTGCTCCAACCGCATGTTCAGCGGGTACTGGTATATCGCAGGAGACCATTCCGGCACCAATACGTCCACCGGAAATGCACCAGTAGCCTCAGGGACCAATGGAGGCTATATGCTTGCAGTCAACGCGGATTATGTGGCTTCCGAGGCTTATCGTCAGACACTGACCGGACTTTGCCCCAATACCTATTATGAATTTTCAGCGTGGATCCAGAATATCTGCCCCACCTGCGGCGCAGATTCCCTCGGCCAGCAGTTTAAGGGGACTTCCACGGCTCCTGCTAACGGTTATCCGGGCGTTTACCCCAACCTGACCTTCTCTCTGGACGGCGTGGACCGGTATTCGACGGGCCAGGTGGATACTCTGGGATGGGAGAAAAAAGGTTTCATTTTCCTTACCGGGCCTTCCCAGACCACGGCGACCCTTTCCATCCGTAACAACGCTCAGGGTGGCGGCGGAAACGACTGGGTCATGGACGACATCAGCATCGCCACCTGTTTTCCGAGCATGCGCTACTCACCCACCAGCACCCCGAATGTCTGCAAGAATAATTCCCTGCAGATCGGTGATACGGTAAGCTCAGTATTCAATAACTATACTTATTATGTATGGCAGCGCAGCACCGACCACGGGGTAACCTGGAGTAATATCACCTCCACACAAACAGCCACACCGGTGCTTCAGGGCACTCAGTATGTGTATATTACAACCTTTAATGTGCCTGCCACCAACACCAACCTCTCGGACAGCGGGGATATCTACCGCGTTTACACGGCTACCACGTCGTCCAACCTGACCAATTCCAGCTGTATCGCCAATGACGGATCCGCTCCGATTTCCTTAACGGTACTGGATTGCGGCGTCGTTCTGAAGTCGGACCTGCTTTCCTTCAATGGCAACCTGCAGAATAACCTGGCCACCCTTTCCTGGACTACCTCCAAAGAGGATGTGCCGGTTCATTTCCTGGTAGAGCGAAGCAATGACGGGATACATTTCAGTTCGGTCGGAACGGTAAACGGCCATAATAATGTCAGCCTGGAGATTAACTATTATTCCTTCGTTGACCCGGCGCTGGTGACCGACAGCAAGTGGTACCGGATCGTTATGGTAGATGACCAGGGGTCTAAGAAATATTCCCGGGTTGTCCAGTTAACCAGCAACCTGGTAGAATTCAGCCTGTCCAATGTGATAAACCCCTTCAATAGTGAATTGCATTTTGAGGTAACCACGTCCAAGTCCCAGCGGATCAATGTCGACCTGGTCGATATGCAGGGCAGGACCGTGAAAACCACCAGTTACCTTGTCTATACGGGTGTAAACAGTTTGAACCTGACGAATACGGATGCCCTGACGCCGGGTGTCTATTCCATAATTGTCCGCCATGATGAGAAGCTCCTGAGCCGCCGGGTGGTCAAACAAAATAATTAATAACCATTCAAGGTTCAATATCGAAAATGACGGAGGCTGTATCAAGACAATGATACAGCCTCCCTTTTTTAGCCAGTATCCGGCACCAGGAAAAGAATCTACAACTATCCATCTAGTTCTTAACCCATCACGCTGACCCCGGCTGGGACTTGCGCGAATCCCCCATGGCGCTGTAAGCCTCGACTCCGTTTTCCCCGAACCTGTCATAAGAGGTAAGACCTGTACGGAAACAATACCGGTTAAGTCCGGGATCAACCAGGCAATAAACCTTAGGGAGCCGGGAGAGCCATTGTGCCCGACCATATGATTTTCTTCCAAAATCGGGAATTTAATACCTGCGTTCAATCAACGAAGCTATTTTTCCCGTACCACCAGGAAATGCAAATAGTAATCAAATCCGCAAACGGGTCTGTGATTAACCAGTTATTACATTCATTAATTTCTCCGCCTGTGTTTTAGTTTAAGCCTGTAAGGAAAAGGTGGTCCCCGTATCTGAGTAATCTCCTTTTCTTCAGTTTTGTAGTTCGTAAGCTATTGGAAAAAGCTAACTACCTGAATTCCGCCCGCTGCCCAGGATTTTCCGGCAACTGGTCCAGAAATCCAGAACATCATCTTAGCAAACGACACCGTTAATCCAACAGTACAAATCGCAATCCATATGACACATAAAATATGAACGTTGAATGTTTTTCGCCAAAAGGTTAAACATGTTTGCTCATAGGCTGGGCCATGAGCCGAAACCTATCCATTTTCGATAATTCATGATGAAAAACCTATATCACCTCAGGCAGGGATTTTATAACTTCCCTTCTCCATTTACCGTCGGTTCTGCTTGCCTTTGTCTTGTCGTCTCGGGCCGTCAAAAATCCTACTCGGCTATTATTACATGCAGACAATTCCTGCCCTCCCCCTTAATCCCCGACCTCTATACGGAGGGGTAGTATTAAAAGCTGTACTTTTTTTTGTGAATGCTATGAGGGTTCCTGCATTCTTATTATTTTCCGCTAAAAAAAGTATGAAAAAACTCATTCTCCTTTTTCTGTTATCCGGAGGTGCGCTCCTGGCCAAATCACAATACACATTTTATTCCACCAATTACAACGAGATAAGCAAGACCTCTAAAGAGGCTCTATCCACTTCAGAACAGCGACAGCTTTATAACATTTCGTTCGCCGACAAGATCTTTATTCATAATAAATTTAAACCGGGAGAAGACGAGATCGAGGATTCCCAGATATACCAGATTACCGATGTCGAAGATCTTGGTGAAGGTATAACCATGTTTACTACCCTGTCGGGGGTTACAGGCAACTCATATCAATACATCCTGAAAGTAAATGAATCCGGAGAATCCTCGCTGACCCAGGTAATGAAAGACGAAGACTATAATATACGCTTTAATGGAACGCTTACGTCGCTGAAAACAGTAAAGCAGAATAATTAATGGCATGGCAAAAGTAAGTTTTATAAAATAGAAGCCCCTTTCAGCCAATTAAAATCCATCAAGAACAGATACTTTTCTGCTACTGTCGACCGGAAGTATGGGTCATGGAAAAAATATCAGTTATGGCGAGGCTATTTTTTGGCGGTTATTTAGCATCGTTTCCCGAAGATTATTGGTATCGTGGGCTTCGCCAGGGATATACTAACTGAAGGGCTGAACAAAGCAGAGTTGGCAGGGGTAGACGGAATTTACGGGCAGGTACTGCCGGAAAAATTAAACCCCCGCCAGGAATGACGGGGGGAAAAGCGCAGGCATGTAAGCCTGTCAATGTAACCAGCTATCTCGTTTATTGCCGGGTCTTCAGGATAACGCGGCTTATATGCTGGTCCCCGGTTGCAACCTGTAATACATAGCCGCCTGGTGGCGTACGCTCCAGGTGGTCGATAGTATACGTATTATTGCCACGGGCCCCGGTCCAGGCACCAGCTGCCAAAACCTGCCCGGTAAAATCGATCAGTTTATACGTAACACGATCTGCCTTGTCGAGCTGGAGGGTCAGGGTAAAATGGTCGGTAAACGGTACCGGGCTGACCCGGAAAACGGCTGCCTCGCCGGCGGTCAGATTTACCTGGACGGTTCCTGAATAAAAGGAAGTGCCGGAGGCTCTGACAAATTCAAGCCGGTAGTAGCCTATCCCGGGCAGGGGCGTCCGGTCGGTGTACCGGTAATTCTGAACCAGGGTGGACACCCGTGAATCCTGCACAGCGAGGGTGGTAAAATGCTGCCCATCGCTGCTACGCTGGATATTCATTTTAAGCGGTTCGTCATTGACAAGATCCCAGGCCAGGTCAACGCCTTGGTTCGTACCGGAACCGGGACGGGCCGAAAAGTCCAGGAGGTTGGTGGCTACCACCACCCAATCGGATAGGCGAAGGCCGGTTGGAACCCCTTCTCCCAGATCATCGGGTACGCCGTTTGAGTTGGGATCCGGATTGAGGGCCAGCTGGTCGACCGAAGAGTCCTTTACATTCAGGGAGAAAAAGGCACCGGTAGCCGTAGCCACGGTCGAGGTGTAATAAAAAGAATTGCCAAGGGGGTTATGCAAATTTACCGTGATCCGTACGATGGCGGAATCCTGGGGGGAGGCATTCAGGGTACCCCCTGATTTAAAGATGCTGGTATTGGTGTTTCCATTGAAAGATGGATTGATGGCCAGGCCGGCTGGGAGGCTTCCTACGGCAGCTGCTGAGGCATTGAGGAAGGGCGTACCGAAAACCGATTTGATATCAGCCGTCAGTTGTACATTGGTCAGGTTGGCATTGCCATAGTTTTTGACCTTAACATCGTAGGTGACCGTATAATTCTTGGTGCCCAGGCTGGTCACCGAGGAAATCTTTTGTGCCACCCCGATCGAAGTGACCAGGGAACTCAGGTCCAGCGAACTGAAGGTCCGGGTGGCATTAATCCCCGGGGGCGAGGTAATACCAGTCATCTTGGAGGGCGAAGAAGAAATATCGATCTCCTCATAGATACAGCTGGCGCCGTTATTGGTCGCCGAAGCGATAAACTTACCGTTCACGTAGGCAAGGCCCACCAGGCTGATCCCGGCGCCCAGTTTCAGGGTATCGATATAGGTTGCCTGCAACAGCCCTGATCCATAGGTGCTGTAATCCAGGCTGAATAACTTGTTGTTATAGGCAAAATACATCCGGCCGGTCGGGGTGATTACCATATCTCCCGTGGTGGAATACAGCTTAACACCGGTGGGGAGAAATATCTGCTGGGTGGCTCCCACCGAGAGAGGGGAAAAGCTGTTGATTTTTCTCAGGTAGATCGAATAGGGAGCGCTGGATCCCGAGAACTGGAGCTGGTAGGCGCTCCCGGTTACCGGGTTAAAATTGAAACCGACCAGGTTGCTGCTGGCAAAATTATAGGTGGTTGCCTGGGATCCGGAAGGACAGGTTCCGGGCGTCCATTTCCAGACCAGGGTGTTGCTACCGGTGGAAGAAACCATGTAGTATACCTTCTGGTCGCTCGGATTGAATGCAATTTTGCCCCTGGTCGGATCAAAGCCAGGACTGGACAGGCCGGGCGTACAGTCGCTGCCGATCTGAGAAAAGCTGTGCGATGCTGCACTATAGCTGTAGATCTTGAAGTTGTTGTTGTTGTTCTTGTTGCAATCCCGGCCGATGGACAGGGGATATGCCACCATGGCCGGCTGGCTGTGGGAGACCGTGGTAGTAAGAAAGGCAATAATAAACCCAACGATGACGGCACGATACGGGGAAGGAACGGAATGCCTTTTCACAGGATAAGGTGCATGGTTATGAAAAGGTTTCCGATCCCTTCCGCGTAGGCTGTCCCGGCCTGTCGCTGCCTGGCCGGGCCAGGCAGAATGAAGGCCGGCTATTCCGGTAGAATTTGTAACAATCTGGTTTTTCATATACACACTCGGACAAGGTTAACAGGGTTCCCGTGAGGACCGGTCATTTCCAGGTCAACCGATTCGGGGCCAAGGGCCCGGAGGAGGGCATTGCCCGAAAAAGGCGCCTGACGGGGTTCGCACGGATATTGGTTCGGGTTTTCCTACTCGCTGGCACCCTCCCGGTATCACACCATAAGTCAGGCGGCATAAGAGTTAAACCCGATGCTAAATTGAGTGTTTACCCTTAGATGAACAAGGGGGCGGAATTGGGGTTGCCATCCTTTTTATCGAAACCGGGCTACAGATCCGCTGAAATACAGCACCAGTAAGCATTTCCAAAGACCGGCCTGCTGCGCGGGGCTACAGGTCATCGTAAAAATCCGCGTACTTTACCGTTTTCATTTGCAGGAAGGTGCAGGCTGGTACTGATGGTATGCACTTAGGCCGGGTGGCAGGCCCCGGCGTAATAAGTCAGGGCAGGATCCGCTTTTTAGCCGGTTTCCGAGGGTTTCGCAGGCCATTCCCGCCTAAATCGCTAATTTTAGCCATTATTGTCATATGCAACCAGCAACCAAACCCGTCATAGGCATCAGTTGCGGCGATCTCAACGGGATCGGACCGGAATTGATTATCAAGGCATTTTCGGACAGTCGGATTCTGGAATTCTGTACCCCGGTGATTTTCTGCTCACACAAAGTCCTGAATTTTTACCGGAAGACCATCCCAGACTCCAACTTTAACTATCAGAGCGTCAAGGAATTGAACCGCTTAAACCCCAAGCAGGTCAATGTCTTCAACTGTTGGGAGGAAGACGTCGCTGTAACGCCGGGCCAGCTGACGGAGACCGGAGGATCCTATGCCATCAAATCCCTGGAGGCTGCTGTACAGGCCCTGAAGGAGAAGCTCGTGGACGGGCTTGTTACCGCACCGATTCACAAGAAAAATACCCAGTCACCCAGCTTCAATTTTACAGGCCACACCCCTTATCTCAAGCAGGTGTTTGGCGTACAGGACGTACTGATGATGCTTTGCGCCGGCGATTTCCGTGTCGCCCTGGTCACTGAGCACATCCCGGTCAGTGAGATCGCACAGTATATCACCCGCGAGAAAATCCTGGGCAAGATCCAGTTACTTCACCACTCGCTGGTCCGGGATTTCGGGAAGGACAAACCCCGCATTGCCGTGCTGGGTCTGAACCCGCATGCCGGCGATGAGGGCCTGATCGGCAATGAGGAAGAAAAGATCATCCGGCCCCTGCTCAAGGAAGCGCGTCAGAAAGATATGATGGCTTTTGGCCCCTACAGCCCCGATGCCTTTTTTGCCCGCCGCCAGTTTGAAAAATTTGATGGTGTCCTGGCCATGTACCATGACCAGGGATTGATCCCCTTCAAGGCCCTGGCCGTAGGCGAGGGGGTAAACTTTACCGCCGGCCTGCCTGCCGTCCGTACCTCCCCGGACCACGGAGTGGCCTTCGACATTGCAGGGAAAAACAAGGCCGATGAGTCTTCATTTCTGGCAGCTATCTTCCAATGTATCGATATCCTGCGGCAACGTGCCGAGTACGCGGAGAACCGGCGCAATCCGCTGAGAAAAATGACTGCGGAAATGCTGGCCAATGCCGAAGATGAAAAAATTGAGGAATAGATCCAATCAGCCTGCCTGGTTGGCCAATGTTCCCGGAATCATTGGGTAAATACTTTGTCATCAACTCCCTGGTTGATCTGGTATTGGGTATAGACTATTTCCACGCGTCCCTTTTTGGTTTCCGGTCCTGCCGGCTGCTTCTTCTGCGATCCGTCATCGTAATCCAGGGTGATGCCTTTGGGCAGTTTATAATTACTGGTATTAAAGGTGAAGACCACTTTGTCGGGCAGGCCCAGGGCCGCATACTTCCCATAATCCATGCCCAGATCATAGCTGCCATTGTCGCGGGTCGTCGTACTGGCCCGGCGGACCAGGGCCCGCTCCTCCTCAATATACAGGGTGGACAGCACAACCTCGGCCTGGTCGTCCCGGGGCAGCAGTTTGACGACATGCCATCCGGTTGAGGCATCCCGCCCCACGTCGATGATATCATAAGCAGCAGGCTGGCTGAACAGGTTGCCCAGGCTGATATTCACCGATCCCCTGGGTATGAAGGAAATACCCTGCTCATTTCGGATCCGGATCTTATCGGGCTTTTTGTAATAAACCTTCACCGAAGCCTCCGGGGATTTGATAAAAGCGACATTGGTCTTCATCCTGCCGGATGCCACGTAATCGTTCACCTGGTCAAGCCGCGCGCGCACCCGCGCAATCAGGGCTTGCGCATCCTGCGCCGGGAGCCGCCAGGACAGCATGGTCAACATAAGCAATATCCCTACTCGTTTCATCCGTTTTTTCATTTAACTCAGGACATCTTTTCGTTTAAATACCAGGATCGCCGTCCCTGTAAACAGGCCGATATAGGCCAGCAGGATCAGGCAGCTCTTCAGGATAGCACGCAGATTCTCCAGCGAGCCGGGTATCGTGGTGCCGTCGCTACCCGCCCGGACATAGAAAAAGCCTTTCCATGCGACCATGTGCGTAGTGAACAGGTACGGTTTGATCGTATTGTCGTAAATCGGAATATTCATCTGGGACAAAATGGAAAAAACGATCACGATGCTCATCGTGGCTATAATCGGCCCGATGGCATTTTCAGCAAATACGCTCAGCAGGAAGGAAAGGGCGGCCACCGTGGTGAGGGCAATGGCCGCAAAACCGAAGGCCGCCACATAGCGCCAGAGGACATCGTATACGGCAATCTGGTCTATCCCGGTGGATTTGAGGACGACCAGGTCATTGACCCCGAACAGCAGCATGCTGCCGAAAAGAGCCAGCAGGGCCATCCAGACCAGCAGGGCCAGCGTATAGATCACGGAAGCCAGGAACTTGACCAGCATGTAGCGGACCCGGCTGACGGGCTTGGTGAGCGAAAGACGCAGCGTCCCCATATTGGCCTCCCCGGCGATGGAATCCCCCGCGATTAACGCCACCAGCAGCGGCATCTGGATCAGCAGGGTGTTGAGAATGACAAAACAGACGAGGTAGCCATTGAGCAATTGGGTCTTGAACTCGTCCGAAAATTCGAAAGACCCCTGGAGGTTGCTCATCAGCAGGTCCACATAGGATTTTCCGTCAAACTTCAGGGCGATCTGTGTCAGCAGGACAATGGCCGCAATCGCCCCGAAGGCGATGAAGGTCCGGGGCCGGCGAAAGATTTTGAACAGCTCAATTTTCAGCAGCGGCCACATGGGTTTGAGGGGTTGTCAGGGAAAGAAAATAATCCTCCAGGGAATGGCGGGAGGCAATGGATTTAATCCCGATACCGGTTCCCACCAGGTACTGGACCAGTTGCGGAATCGTATCCCGGTGCAGTTGCAATAACAGCCGGTCCGGGGATACCTCGCGCAGGCTATCCTGCCAGGCCGACTGCCTAATCAGGGAGGCGGCCCGGTGGTTATCGGTGGTTCGCAGTTCGGCTACGGTACGGGCGGGATCCAGCAGTTCGCTGACCCTGCCTTCCGCTATCTTCCGGCCCCGGTCAATGATGAGCATGGAGTCTGCGATCAATTCCATTTCGGCGAGCAGGTGGGAGGAAACGAATACCGTTTTGCCTAGATCGCGGCTCAGGTGCAGGATCATCCGGCGTATGTCGGCGATTCCCTGCGGATCCAACCCGTTGGTCGGCTCATCCAGGATGACCAGCTGCGGGTCATGTACCAGGGCAGTGGCTATGCCCAGCCGCTGCTTCATTCCCTGGGAATAGGTTTTCACCTTGCTGTCTGCCCGCGCGGCGAGGCCAACCCGGTCCAACTGGTCCATTAACTGCCGGCGGCTGGGCCGGTTCCCGCTCATGATCGCAAAAATGCGCAGGTTTTCCAGGGCTGAGAGGTATTTGTAAAAATCGGGGCGCTCGATAATGGCGCCCACCTGGCGAAGGATCTCGGCCCGGTGCCGTTCCAGGTTCATCCCGAATACTTCAATGCTTCCCCCGCTGGGTCTGACCAGGGTCAGGAGCATGCGGATCGTGGTGGATTTTCCCGCCCCGTTCTGTCCCAGAAATCCGTATACCTGCCCGCCTTCCACCCGGAAGGAGAGATCCTCCACCGCTGACACATCCCGAAAGCGCTTGGAGACCTGGGACAACTGGATTACTGCAGGCATGCTCTGGAAAACAAACAAATGTATTAAAGGTTTTTGGTGGCCTGCGGTAAAAATGCGCCGATTACTCCCTGCCCAGGTAGGCCTGCAGGTTTTTAACATACTCTTCAAACGCTGAGATTCCCCGGGGAGTTATCCGGCAGATCGTCTGGGGGTAGTTATTCTTGAACTGTTTGACCACGTCGATATACCCGGCATCCTTCAGTTTCTGAATCTGTACGCTCAGGTTGCCTGCTGTCGCCTGGGTCTTTTCCCTGAGGAACGTAAATTCCGCTTCCCTGACGCTGATCAGCAGGGAGACAACTGCAAGGCGCAGCTGGGAGTGTAATATGGGATCCAGGTCTTTAAACATGCATTAAGGCTACCTGTTTAATAGGCACCATCCGTCCGGAGGCCGGGCTCGGCTTTTCCCTGTCCTGGGTGGATGGATACCGCATCAGCTTTCCTCCCGTTTGAACTTACTGCGCAGCAAATACCCCGGGATGATCCAGGCAATCACCATGGCAACGGGAACCATGAGGAACTGGTAATCGAAATTGCCGATAAAGGGGGTAATTACTGAAAGTATCCAGCAGCCGATACCGCCCAGCATCAGCGGGCGGAACCGGACAATGATGCCGGTCAGGAACGTGGGCATCCCGTAGAGGGCCAGCAGGATCGGGTTGATGTGAACATAGTAATCACCCGCGCTGAGCCGGCCGATCAGGAACGCGATCAGGAAAATCAGGATGACAAAGGTTATCCAGACGAAGGCGACAATATTGTCCGTATAAGTCAGCACCTGCCGCTTCCGGTTTCGCCGGCGCATGTAGATGATCTGGTAGATGATTACGAACCAGGACGCCATCCAGACCAGGTAATGGTACGGGTAGCGGTAGACATGCAGCAGCACGAACTGAGCCAGGCTGCAGATCAATACAGCCCAACCCCATAACAGGTACATGGACCCGTCTTCTGCGAACCGGCCCTTGGCCCGGTTGATCATGCTCTGGATCAGATCCAGGCTCTGCCTCGGATCGAACTGGGTTGAATCATCATGCATGGCGCATCCTTTTAGATTGAGACCTGCCCGGGTATAACAGGATTTACTATGCGAATGTAACCCGATTAATGGTACAACGCTGAAAGGCCGGGCCGGCCGGTCATAACCGGCCCAAAACCTGGCCGCGCCAGTCGTCACTGGCCACACTGGGCCAGCATGGCTTCCGCCTGCTGTTGTCCCCAGTGCGGGTACAGCGGTTTGGGCTGGGCTGACTTAAAAAGAGCCAGCGTCTTTTCCAGAAGGGGCTTGGCTTTGGCTTTCCCGCCACCAAACTGCTCCGGGGTTCCAAAGACACTCGCCGCCTGCAGGTAGTGCAGCCTGGGATTATCCGGGTCCAGTTGCAGGGCCCGTTCAAGCAGTTTGCCGGCTTCCTGGCCCTTTGTCATCCACCGGCCCTGGGGATCCACCAGCATCTGCTGGGTGGCCGCCATATTGCGAAGCGATAAAATCTCCGCCCTGGCGGAATTCTCCGCAGCCAGCGCGTCAGCCTTGTCGCAGATGGCCAGGACTTTTTCGGCGTTGGCATCCTTGTCAAGGTTGGGATCGGACCAGCCCGCTGTGGTCAGGGCCAGTCCTGCATAATAGTAGGGAAGCCATTGGGTCTTTTCCGCGTCCCCGATCCGCTCGAATGAGGCGGATACAGCCTGGAAGTCAGCTGTAGTCCGGGCGCTGTCGAACAGATCCAGGTTTTTTTGCATGGCAGATTCATAGCGGCTGCTTTGTGCCTGCAGGCCGGAAAGACTGAGCAGGAGCAGGGTTGTCAGGAGTATTTTCATGTTTGTGGGTTTACGTGGTTACCAATTGATTAGAGATTGTTGTTGATTGCATCCTGGGTCCGGTCAACTCCCCAGCTGAAAAAGACGCCGATGAAGTAGAAACGTTTGGCCGGGGGTGTTACGGGCATTTTATTGAGGCCATCATAGGAATAGCGGTACGTGTAGACAGGCTCGTAGCCAAGCACATTGGTCACACTGGCCACGAGCACCCAGAAAGTCCGGGCCTTGGGATTACCCACGGTGGGAACATAGTTCATACTGAAACCCAGGCTATGATAATCCTTGGTTTTGCCCTGGTCGGCGATCAGGTACTTATTGCCCGGTCCGTCAAAGCGGAAGTTATAATAGGGTCGTCCGCTGGCATAGGAATAGGTGAAGTTGAACCCGGTCTTGATGTCCATGAAGAATCGCTTGGTCACCAGGGACAGGGTATGATTGGCCGCAAAATCCGGCTGGAGCTGCTCGGGATAATTGAGATAGTCCCGCTTGGTGTCCAGGTACGAATAACTGATCCAGTAGTCGAAATTCTTAATGGTCTTTTTATCCCGCCAGAAAAACTCGATTCCTTTGGCATAGCCGGATCCGCTGTTGTCGTAGGATCCGTAATAGTAGGTGTAAGGAATCGTTTTGACCAGGCCCTGGTATTTTTTGTAATAGGATTCCACGCGGAAAATGCGGTCATTGGTGGATTTCTGGTAGGTCAGGATATAATGGGCAGCCCGGCTGTACCCCAGGTTCCGGGTGTAGAAAAGCTGCGTATTTTCCGGTTTCTGGTAGAATAGCCCATAGGCGGCCGACAACTGGGCTCCCTTCCCTACCTTGTAGGCCAGGGACAGCCGCGGTGCCAGGTTGAACTTATCCAGGAGGGTGGAATGCTCCAGGCGCCCCCCGATCTTCGCCGCCAGGTCATTGGTCACGAAAATATCCGTTTCCGCAAACAGGGATTGGAAATGGTCGGTCAGGGTTCCGAGGGTATCGTTATAATCGTTCCGGTTACGGAAATACATGTATTCTGAGCCGAACCGCAGCGTACTGATGCCAAAGAGTCGCTTCTCAAACACGGCCTTCGCCTGGGAAAGGTCCTGCCGGCTCCTGATCCGGAAGTCCTTGCCGGGCCACCAGGGACGGTCCGGGTAGGACTGGGGTTGATTCTGCCGGTCCTGCAATTGCTGCTCCAGGTGATCGGTGTTTGAACTGTATCCCATGCCCAGGTTCATTTTCCAGCCGCCCCCCAGGTTCTCGCGCCAGCTGAGGTTATTATAGAAGTTGATGTTCTTCAGTCCAAATGCGTCTTTCAGGTCCGCACTGTCGATGTCCGGCCGGCGAAGTCCCAGGTCGCTGTGGCTGAAGGTCGTATAGAATTTTACGATGCCTCCCCGGGTCTTGATCCGGAAATTGGCATCCGCATTATGGAAAATGGGCATGCGGTAATAGTCCGGCTGCTGTTTTACCAGGTTGAAATAGGCGATCAGGTTGACATAATTATAATTTATCCCCCAGGATGATTTTTGGTTCTTAGCCAACTGCTGGAATCCGCCGCCCAGGACGATGGGAGATACCGACAGGTTGGCGGTCGATTTCTCAGGAAGGTCAATGGATTCAAGGATCAGGGCCGAGGAAAGGGCCTCACCGTACTGGGCCGAATAGCCGCCGGTACTGAAGACGGTGCCCTTGAACAGGAAGGGCGAGAAACGGCCCCGGCTGGCCAGGTCCGGCACACTGGAATAATACGGGTTATTGACCAGGGTCCCGTCAATGAACTGCTTGGTCTCGTATCCGGTACCACCGCGAACAAACAATCCTTCCTGTTCACCTACCTGCTGCGCGCCCGGCAGCGTCTTGACCGCGGCGGTGATATCGGCATTTCCTCCGCCTACCGTCGCCACGTCCAGCGAGTTCAGCACGGTAGCGGCGCGCTTGGTATCCCCGGCGGCAAAGGATCCGGAAATCACGGTGACCGCCTTCAGTTCGCTGAGCTCCTCTTTCAGGGTAATCTCCAGGCTGATGGCCTGGCCGGCTAGGGTCAGCTTCTGCTCATAGGGCTTGTAGCCCACGTTACTGACGACCAGGAGCTGGTCCCCATTTTCGGTACTGGTAAAGCGGAAATGGCCCGAGGAATCGACGATCCCCCCGTCGTAGGAGTCCTTCAGCGATACGCTGGCCCCGGGAAGCGGATTGCCCTTGTTGTCATGGACCCGGCCCTGAATTACGACCTGTGCAAAGGTTGGGTGGACCAGGAAGCTGCCAAGGAGCAAGAACATCAGGATTCTCATAAAAGGAATAAGGTTTAATGGCAACACAAACATAAAGTAGTTTATTTTATAAACCAAATAATCTTTAAAAAAGACCAGGCCTAGACAGGCCCGGTCGTTCTATTGATACCCTAAAAATGAAACTCTTATTGCTTGATTAGCTTATTTTCAATATGTTGTGTGCCTGAACGGACCTGGAGGATATAAAGGCCCGGGGTTAGATCACTGGCATTCAGGGTTTCCGTCTGGCTGGCATTACCCGTATCCTGGCGCTTCACCACCCGTCCACCCGCATCATACAGTTCGATCCGGATCGCTTTCCCCTGCCAATCGGCAGGCAGGGTTACCCGGATCTCTCCGGCAAACGGATTGGGATAGGCCTTGACCTGACCGGCCAGCTGCCTATTTCCCAGGCGGATCGTACGGACCTGCGAATAGGTAAACTTCCCGTCCTCGTCCACACATTTCAGGCGATAATAAACCATGCCGGACGTCTTGCTTGCCACGGCATCCTTGAAGCCGTAATGCTGCTCCTGCACGGAATTCCCTGCGGCGAATACCAGGGCAACCGTCCGGTAATGCATGCCATCGTCGCTGCGCTCCACCAGGAATTGACCGGCGTTCTGTTCAGACGCGGTGGCCCAGGTCAGATTCACTGAAGTACCAGTCAGTTGGGCGGTAAAATATTCCAGCGTAACCGGCAGGATAACCGGAGCCGGGAAATTGATTGTCACGGTGGCAATATTGGAAGTCATCGGCGCATACCCATTATCCTTCAGCTGGTAGGTGAATGTGGTGGTGGTGCCGGTAAACCCGGGATTGGGCGTAAAGACAAAACTGCCATCCCCATTGAGCACCACCGTGCCGTCGGGAGAACCGGTAACCAGGGTCGGCTTGATGGTTTCTCCGTTGGGATCGCTGTCGTTGGTCAGTACATGGCCGCTCACGGTGGAAAGCACGGGGCTCTGGATATTATCATCCACCGCAATGGGGGCACTGTTGCATCCGCCGCCGGAATA
This sequence comes from Chitinophagaceae bacterium, assembly GCA_035549175.1. Classification (GTDB taxonomy): domain Bacteria; phylum Bacteroidota; class Bacteroidia; order Chitinophagales; family Chitinophagaceae; genus DASTSN01. The sequence goes on from DASZRL010000095.1 coordinate 15,739, forward strand.
ATAGGCGCTGGCGCTCACCGAAAGGTCATCGAAGATCAGGCGGCTGTTTCCGTCCCCCGTGGCACCCCCGAGTTTCAGCTCCAGCTGCTTTACGCCCGTTGCCACACCGGTAAAGGTCTGACTGAACGTCTGCACGGTGATCGGGGAGTTCTTGTCCATCTTTATGACCTTGAGGGAAACAAAGCTGTTATTTACGTCCAAAAGGCCAATCTCGATGGTGCGCGTGGCCTGCCCGGACAGTTTACTGCTCAGTTTGTAGGCAAACGATATGGTCAGGCTGCTTGTATTAATATTCAGAAAGGGGGTAATAATGTTGCGGGTTCCGGAGGAACTGGTAGGCGGGTTGCTGTACAGGCTCGCCGTACCATGGATCACATCCCCGGAGGCCGTGGTCTGATTCATATTGACCAGGGTCCAGCAGTTGCCGGTAAGGGACGTCAGGGAACCATCAAAGTTCTGGCTGAATTGGGCGCCGGTCACCAGGCTGAAGAACAGGGCCGGAACCAGGAAAATCGTTTTCATTCTGCAGTTTGTAGGGTATGCTGATTATCGCTTTTCGAAACCCCTGAAAAACCAATGAAAACCGCAGCGGAAGGCGAAAACGAAAGGAAGGAAAATCTACGTGGGCAGCCTTCGGTTTCTTTCACGGACGGATTCGCTTGCTTTCTTAGGGTTTCTTCGATCCGGGACAAACATACATGCCGGGATTTTTACTTGCAAGTTTTCCGCGTATTTTTTTGATACGTATCCCGTATTTTTCACATGCTAATGTGTACGGGTGTACGAATCAGCAAGTTGGATTCCGGGAGCTGAGCCAACCGCTTCTGGTAATAATACGCAACCGGGGGAAATAGCCCCATCAAAAGGCCGGGAATTACGAAGGGGAAACCGGCGAATTGCCTCGCCGGGTCTGCCGGATACCCGGCTACCCTGCGTTACCATCGCGGCCGGCCACCCGGCGCCGCACTACCCGGATCCGCCAAAAAAAGGCTGCCCTCCCGCAGGAAGGCAGCCCTTACTATACTTAGCGTATCCGGACTTATTTGTACTGGGGGATCAGCCCGTTGGCCAGGTCCACCATCTTGCGGACACCTTCCTCCGGAAGATTTCCTTTCTTGAATTCGGCCAGCACCTCGGGCAGTTTGGTTTCCATTTCCAACAGGAAGTGGTCCTCGAACTCCTTCACGCGGCGAACGGGCACGTCCTTCAGCAGGCCGTTGGTCCCCAGGTAAATGATCGCCACCTGCTTTTCAACAGGGAAGGGCGAATACTGCGGCTGCTTGAGGATTTCCACGTTCCGGGATCCTTTGTCGAGTACCAGCTTGGTGGCGGCATCGAGGTCGCCCCCGAATTTGGAAAAGGCTTCCATTTCGCGGTAGAGGGCCTGGTCCAGTTTGAGGGTACCTGCCACCTTCTTCATGGACTTGATCTGGGCGTTACCCCCTACCCGGCTTACGGAAATACCTACGTTGATAGCCGGGCGGATACCTGCGTTGAACAGGTTGGTCTCCAGGAAGATCTGGCCATCGGTAATGGAAATAACGTTGGTGGGGATATAGGCGGAAACGTCGCCGGCCTGGGTTTCGATAATCGGCAGGGCCGTCAGCGAACCACCACCCTTCAGCAGGTGACGGATGGACTCAGGTACGTCATTCATATTGCGGGCCACCTGGTCGTCACTGATGATTTTTGCCGCGCGTTCCAGCAGGCGGCTGTGGAGATAGAACACGTCCCCGGGATAGGCTTCGCGGCCCGGGGGGCGGCGCAGCAGCAGGGAAACTTCCCGGTAGGCAACCGCCTGCTTGCTCAGGTCATCATAAATGATCAGGGCCGGGCGTCCCGTATCCCGGAAAAACTCCCCGATGGCCGCGCCGGCAAAAGGCGCATAAAACTGCAGGGGCGCGGGATCGGAAGCGGAGGCAGCCACGATGACCGTGTAACTCATCGCCCCGGCATCCTGCAGGGTTTTCATTACCCCCGCGATGGTGGAAGCCTTCTGGCCGATGGCTACGTAAATGCAATAAACCGGCTTGCCGGCGGCAAAAAATTCTTTCTGGTTGATAATGGTATCCACGGCAATGGCCGTCTTACCCGTCTGGCGGTCCCCGATGATCAGCTCCCGCTGGCCGCGACCGATGGGGATCATGGCGTCGATGGCCTTGATACCGGTCTGCAGCGGCTCCTTAACCGGTTCCCGGAAGATGACTCCGGGTGCCTTTCTTTCCAGGGGCATGTCGTAGCGCTCGCCGGTAATGGGTCCCTTTCCATCGATTGGTTCGCCCAGCGTGTTGACCACGCGGCCCACCATGCCCTCCCCCACCTTGATGGAGGCAATCTGGCCGGTACGGCGCACCTTGGCACCTTCCTGGATATCCCCGGTTTCTCCCATCAGTACCACGCCGACATTGTCTTCTTCCAGGTTCAGCGCGATGGCGCGAACGCCATTTTCAAATTCCACCAGCTCCCCGTAACGCACATTGCCCAGGCCGTAGACACGGGCAATTCCGTCTCCCACCTGCAGCACGGTGCCCACTTCCTCCAGTTCTGCGCTGGCGTTGAAGTTGCTTAATTGCTGGCGAAGTATCGCACTTATTTCATCAGGTTTAATTTCAGCCATATGTTAGATTGTAATTTGTTGCTGTTTCTTGTTTCGCAGGGGTTACCCGCAGACCTGCCCGGGCCGGTCAGCGGATCTTGTATACAAAGTCATTATTTTCAAACTGACGCTCGATCTGCTTCAGGTCGTAGAGCACGCTGGCGTCGACCAGCTTGTCGCCGATCTGCAGGACAAATCCCCCGATCAGGCTTTTGTCTTCCTTTTCCTCCAGTTCAATCTGCTGGTAGCCGGAGGTCTTGCGGACCTGCTCGATGATTGCACTGCGCAGGGAGTCACTGATGGGACCCGCCGTAGTCAGCTTCACCGTATGGATATTCTTATGCACCTTGTATTGGCTGATGAAGGAGGTAATCACTTCGGGAAGGTAGCTTTCCCGCCCCTTGGCGATCAGCAGCCGGTTGAAGGCGGCCGTCAGTTCGCTTACATGGCCTTCCGTCACGGCAGCCACGATCTTTTCCTTCTTATCCGCCTTGATGATCGGGCTTTTCAGGACATTGACAAATTCCCGGCTGCCCTTACAAACCTGCTGCAGCCACAGCATGTCCTCATACACCTTTTCCAGGCGATCCTGCTCGATCGACAACCCCAACAGGGATTTGGCATACCGGCTTGCGAGACGTGGATTGGGCATTTTCTAGTTATTAGTTCAGAGTGGGTGGCCGGCAGTACCGGCCCCCCGGTTAATTCAGTTTCACTTCATCTACCAGACTCTTGATATGGGCTTCCTGGGCTTCGGTGGGGCCGAGTTCGCGGCGAAGGACCTTTTCGGCCACGCTGATAACCAGCTTGCCCACCTGATTCTTGACATCGGTGAGTGCGGCCATTTTCTGGGCATCAATGGCGACCTGCGCCTCGCTGATAATCTTGGAAGCCTCCGCCTTGGCCTGTTCCTTGGCCTCATTGATGATCCGGTCCTTGGTTTCGCGGGCTTCCTTCAGCATCCGGGACCGTTCTTCGCGGGCCTGGGCCATCAGGGCCTCGTTCTCGCTTTTCATCTGGGCCATTTCCGCCTTCACTTTCTCGGCCGTGGCCAGCGAGTCGGCAATGGTCTTTTCCCGGCTCTTCAGGGAATCCAGGATCGGTTTCCAGGCAAATTTCTTCAGGATAAAGAAAAGGATCAGGAATCCCAGCAGGTTCCAGAGCAGTAATCCGAGGTCGGGTTTAAGTAGATCCATACAATTTATTTTAAAGCAACTTGCGTATCGAAAGGATGAAAAATACTGCATTCGCGGCCCTGTGCGTTGAATGCAGTACCTTTTTTACGTGCCGGTCCCGCTTATTTGAATACAGCGAGCAGACCTGCCACGGCAGCCAGCAGGGCAACCCCTTCAACCAGGGCCGCAGCCAGGATCATGTTGGCACGAATGTCATTGGTAGATTCCGGCTGGCGGGCAATGGCCTCCACAGCTCCCTTACCGATCTGACCGATACCGATACCGGCACCGATGGCGGCAAGACCTGCGCCCATTGCACCAAAACCAGGCTGAACTTCCAGCAGAATTGTCATCAGACTCATGATTTGTGGTTTAATTTATAATTAAAAAGGTTATTGTCAGATTACCACGGCATCCTCGTGTCCCGGCACATCGTGGTGTTCATGGGCCCCTTCAAATGCCTGGCCGATAAATACGGCCGTCAGGTTGGCAAAAATAAAGGCCTGGATGAAGGCCACCAGCACCTCAATGAGGTAGATGAACACGGCCAACAGAATGAAGAAAGGGGAAGTGCCCCAGCCCAGGGCAGTATTCATGGCACCGAAAATGAATATCAGGCAGATAAAGCTCAGGATAATGATGTGACCCGAGATCATGTTGGCGAAAAGACGGATAATCAGGGCGAAAGGCTTGGTAAAGATTCCCAGGATTTCCACCGGGATCATGATCGGCTTCACTCCCATGGGTACCGGGGGATTGAAAATATGGCCCCAGTAATGTTTGTTGGTATTGAACAGGATCACCACGAACGAGATCAGCCCCAGCACCCCGGTAAAGGCAATATTACCCGGGACGTTGGCAGTACCCGGAACCAGGCTGATCAGGCTGTTGATCAGAATGAAAAAGAAGATGGTCAGCAGCAGGGGCATGAACTTCTCGTAGCTGTGGCCCAGGTTGGGCTTGCCGACTTCGTCGCGCACGAACGTGATGACGGGTTCCACCAGGTTCTGGAAGCCCTTGGGCGCCGTACGGATCCCCTGGCCGGTTTTATACCGCCTGGCCACCCCGGTCATAAGAATAATGAGCAGGATCACAGAAATCAGCATCTGGGTGGCATTCCGGGTCAGGGAAAAGTCATAGACCGTCTGAGTCAGGTCAGGCATCCCGGCCGCGTCCACGGCGTAGATCTTGCCTTCCTTATAAAGGGCCTGCCCCTTGGCGTCCTTTTTGGCCGCCAGGCCCTGCTCTTCCATGAACTCCTCGTTCAGGAGCCGGTATCCCGCATGCACCTGGGCACCGTGGTCAAAGGCCGAGGACATAAAGACAGAAAATCCCCTGCCGGGGGCATACAACAGCACGGGAAGAGGGATGGTGATATGTTTTCCGCCGACGGTGGCAAAATGGTATTCATGGCCGTCCGAAACGTGCTCAATGATAATTTTGGCGGGGTCCAGCTTCTTTTCAGTAGCCGCCCCTTCGGGGTTCCCGTTGTGGCCGGATTCCTGGGCCTGGCAGGCGCCAAAAAAAGACGCGGAAAATACGCTGAAAGCCGCTACCAACAAGCATTTGACCCGTCTGGAAATCATACCGTTCCTGAAATTTGGCGCAAAGATAGGGAGGGGGGAGTGAAAAACCGCATATTACCGGCCAAAAAGCGAAAATTGAAACCCCGCCCCGGGGCACCCGGGGGGACCCTTGGCTAACCCGCCGGTCAGGCCGATCGGGCGTGCTGTTTTACAAACTGAAGTTCATGCAATTTGGCGTAAAATCCGCCCTTTTCCAGCAGGTCCTCGTGGGTCCCGATCTCGCGGATTTCCCCCTTATCCAGCACAATGATCTTGCTGGCCTTCCGGATCGTGGACAGCCGGTGGGCGATCACGATCGAGGTCCTTCCCTGGATCAGCGTGTCGATGGCATGCTGGATCAGTCGTTCGCTTTCGGTATCCACCGACGAGGTGGCTTCATCCAGGATCAATATGGAGGGATTGTACAGCAGGGCCCTGATGAAGGATAGCAGCTGCCGCTGGCCGAGGGACAGGGTGGCGCCCCGTTCCATGACATTATACTGGTAGCCGCCCGGCAGGCTCATGATAAAATCATGCATATCGATCAGTTTCGCCGCCGCGATCACCTTTTCGGCGGGGATGTCCGGGTTGCGCAGGGTAATATTGTCCATGACCGTGCCTGAAAACAGGAAGACATCCTGCAGCACGACCCCGATATGGCGCCGCAGGGCGTCCAGGTTATAGTCATCAATATTGACATCGTCCATGCGGATGGTCCCCTGCTGGATCTGGTAAAGCCGGTTCAGCAGGCTGATGATCGTGGTTTTCCCGCTCCCGGTGTGGCCTACGATCGCCACGGTTTCCCCGGGATTGACCGTGAAGGAGACATCGCGGAGCACGTATTGCTGGTCCGTATAGCCGAAATACACGTGGGAAAAGCTGATCTTGCCCTGTATCTTTTCGGGGGCATAGCTGCCCTGGGTCTTGATGTAATCCGTGTTGTCCAGCACCCGGAACACGCGCTCGCTGGCCACCATGCCCATCTGCAGGACATTAAACTTATCGGCGATGACCCGCAGCGGCCGGAACAGGAGGTTGAGGTACAGGTAAAAGGAGGTGATCTTGCCGATCAGCCCCCGGGCCTCCTGCGCAGGCAGGTTCAGGGATTCCTTGGCGACCCACCAGACCAGCAGGCCCGTGGAAACGGCCAGGATGATTTCCACCAGGGGAAAAAAGATGGAGTAGGCAAAAATGGCATTGATGTTGGCATTGCGATGCTCCCGGTTGATGCCCCGGAATTTCTCAAATTCACGGTCCTCGGCCGCGAACGCCTGGACGATCTGCATCCCGGTAAGGTGTTCCTGCACGAAGGCATTCAGGCTGGCCACCGCATTGCGAACCCGGATAAAGGACTTGTTGACGCTTTCCTTGAAAAAATACGTGGCGGCAATCAGTACCGGGAAAGGCGCCAGGCATACCAGGGTCAGCCGCCAGTCCACGTAGAACATCACGCAAAGGATGGAAATAATGGAAAGCAGATCGGCTATGATCGGGATAAAGCCGTCCGAAAAGATATCGTTGATCGATTCAATATCATTGATGGTGCGGGTGGTCAAGGTCCCGATAGGGGTACGGTCAAACTGGGACAGGTTGAGTCCCAGTATCTTCTTGTACACCCGGGTGCGCAGGTCACGAACCACGGTCTGGCCGAGCCAGGACGTGATATAGGAAAAATAAAAGCGGAACCCGGTTTCCAGCAGCAGCAGCCCCAGCTGGATGACGGTGATCCAGATCACCATATCGACCAGCTTACCCGCGATGTACCGGTTGACGGTCAGCTGGATCAGCAGGGGGCGCAGGGGTGTCAGGACGGCCAGCAGGATGCTGAGGCCGATGGACAGGTAAAATTTCTTCCGGTAAGGGGCGGCATACCCAATTACCCGCCTTAACAGACTGAAATCGAATAACTTTTTCCCGGTACTGGTAGCCAATGATTCGGATTTTTAAAGCCAAACAGATCGCAAAGGTAGCGAGATCAGGCCGGATACCCCCAGCCGCCTGTCCTAATCATCCCCTTCATCCTCCTCGTCCCCCATGGCCTTCTTATAGGCCTTGATAAAAAGAGCGCCCAGGTTTTTGTAAGGAGGAATGTAGTCTTCGAAGCCCTCCACCTTCACTTTTTTGGACAGTTCCTGCCAGAAGGGGATCCAGTCTATGTTGTTCCCCGCCCGCACGGTCTCCATCAGTTGTTCGAAAAAGGGGCGGTTGATGGCTGTTTTGCCGATCTGCTTGGAGGCAATGATATGGGCATCGGATGCTTTCTTGAGGATATCATGGATCAGGTGGTAGCCGCCGCAGCTTCCCATGAACACAATCTTGGAAGTGGGCGCCATCTGATCGATGGTGTAAGGCGCGTAATAGCTGTGCCCCCGGTGAATGGTAATGGTCGGGTACAGCCTGTTTTTCTGCAGGTAGGCGTCGAGGGCCTCCTGGGCCTTGGCATCCTCGTCCTTTTCTTCCGGCAGGGGCCGGTTGGCGTAGATGGAAACCTTCCTGCCCCGCAGGGAGGTAACCGTGACCCACTGGGGGTTGCTGTAATCAATCTTCCAGTTCGCCGGGGAAAAGGTGGTCAGGAAGCCCCTGAAGATCCCCTGGCCGTCCTTATCCCCGTAAAAGAATACCTGCATGATGACACGGCCGCTGCTGTCGGCCAGGGATTTGTAGCTGACGGTATAGACCGGCGGAATGCCAAACTCCTTGGACAGGTCAATATTCTTGGTGCTGTCGGCGGATAGGAACAGTTTATACAGCAGGTCGTACATGACGATTCCGCGGCGGTTGTTACGCGTGAGGTTGCGCAGGTAGTTGTACTGCACATTGGCCACCATTTCATTGGCCACCTGGCGGTTGCTCTCGAAGATACTGGCATAGGAGTCGGCCACGTCCACACCGTCCTCCAGACCGCTGGTCTTTTCCAGCCCGGTAACAAAAGCCTGCATCAGTTTCTTGGCATCCTCCGGATGGGGGAAGGACCGGAGAAAATCACCCAGCGTATTGTACGCCGCGGACATCTTGATGAATTTCCGGTACCGGTCGAACTGTACCAGCATGAGCAGGGAATCAGCCCGGTGCCCGATGCGGCTCATCATCAGGGGATAGACCCCGTTCACAAAACTGGAGGTATAGATGACCCCGTCCGTGAGTACGGCCAGGTAGTAGAGGTCTTCGGCACTGAGCCCCTGCAGGATGTGGAAGCGGACAGCCGGGTTTTCCACCTCATGGAGGCCATTGATAGTATTGACGAATACCTCTTCAGCCTTCTTGGCCATCATCCGGGTCAGGTCCCTGTACCCATAGGCTGTATCATGGTTGATCGCCCGGCGCACATAATCCAGGTGGGTCCGGACCAGCAACTGGTAATACCGGATGGAATCGTCCTTCACGGCGTCGACCAGGTCAATGGTCATACGCCCCTTTACGATATTATCGAGAAAGGGAAAATAAAGCTGCCCGCTGTTGCTAAGGGCCATCCGGGAGATCGCCTGGATGAGCGGGTCGCTGATCCGGCGGATCTGGTAGCCGAACTGGTTGCGGGCCGCGGCATAGTCGTACAGGCGGTTGGGATAGCGGTAGGCGGCCACCTTGATCAGGCTGTCAAAAAAAGGCACCTCCGGGTTGTCGCGCAGTTCAGTCAGGATCTGGTCGGGATGCAGGGCACAGTATTTCCGGAGCAGATCGTTTCGGGCGGGGGTATACCCGGGGTTCCGGTCGAAGATGCCTGCCGCCAGCAGGGTCATCCCCCCGCCATAAGAAAGGCCCGCAACTTCCGGTTCCACGGATTTTCCTTCCCGGTCCAATCCCATGCAGCGCGAGTAGGCCCCGATCAGTTGGGGGATTTCAGAGGGATTGACGGTATGATTCTTCCAATTGGCTTCAAAGTAGCGCAGCATGTTTTCCAATCCCTTGAGATACTGCACTTTCAGCCGGTGATCCAGCACCGAATCCCGTTCAATGCGGTATTGGAGCAGGTCCACCCGGTTGGTCAGGGCATCCGTGGCCAGGAAATTGACTTCCTCGTTGGCAGAAATGGTGAAACGACCGTCGGCCCGGCCGTCTGACTGAAGGATCCGGCTCTGCACCCGGTCGATCGCCTCATGGTTGATCAGCCGGCGAAATTCCGGCTTGAATTCCCGGATGGCGGCCAGGCTGTCGGCAACGGACAGCCCCTGGCCTCTGGCGGATCCGGCTGTCGCCAGGAGGACCAGCAAGAACAGGTATCTGGTGATAGAAATCATAAGGATCGTCCTTCAAAGGTAGCATGCCTCCGTGAAATACACAGAATTAGCTGCCAGGAGCCGGTCCGCGGCCGGCCGGGAACCTGCCGCATCCCGGCCAACGGACCTGTACGGTAACGGTAAAAAGTATTAATTTTTCATTAAGTCTCCATTACCGGATGACGGCCCACCCGGGCGTGCTGCACAGAATCTTTAGCTTTGCGCAAATATTGGCGGAATGGAACATAAGATCAGAAAGGTATTGATCGCTGACGATGAACCGGACATTCTTGAAATCCTCAAATACAACCTGACCAAGGAAGGTTACCAGGTCTTTACGGCCAGGGACGGAGACGAGGCCCTGGAAAGGGCCCGCGCCATCCAACCGGACCTGGTAGTACTGGATATCATGATGCCGCGAAAGACCGGGGTGGAGGTCTGTGAGATCCTGCGTGCCCAGCCGGCATTCAAGGATACCCTCATCCTGTTCCTTACCGCGCTGAGCGATGAGGGAACCCAGGTCAGGGGACTGGAAACCGGGGCAGACGATTATGTGAGCAAGCCCATCAGTCCCAAGGTTTTTATCAGCCGCGTCAACGCCCTGTTCCGCCGCCTGAACAAAACTGAAACCAATACGATCCAGTTCGGCAACCTGACCATCGACCCTGAACGCTTCCTGGTCCAGGTGGATGGAAAGGAAGTGACCCTGGCCAAGAAGGAGTTTGAACTGCTGTACCTGCTGGCATCCCGCCCGGGCCGGGTGTTTCTCCGCAATGAAATTATGAGCCAGGTCTGGGGAAACGAGGTGATCGTGGGCGACCGCACCATTGATGTCCACATCCGCAAGATCCGCCAGAAACTCGGCATCGACTGCATTACCACCGTCAAGGGCGTGGGATACAAGTTTTCCCTCTAGGGAGCCCGTCCGGCCTGCCAGGCGGCCGGTTATTCCCGTAACTTGCAGGTATGTTTGATACCAAAAATATTTCCCCCCGCCAGCTGGCCATTTATACCGGCCTGCTGCTGGCCCTGCCGGTCGGTGCGGGAATATTCCTGGTGGAAAAGACCTGGACCAGCTGGCTGGTCAGCACCGGCCTCGTTTTTTTGTTCAGTTACCTGCTGATCTCGTTTTCGGTAGAACGGTTCATCTACCGGAAGATCAAACTGATTTACAAATTCATATACCAGACCAAGGCCAGCCGCAAGGAAGAGGTCTATTATAAATACCTGCTCCCCCACAAGAGCATCGAGGAGGTCCGGGAGGAAGTGGAGGCCTGGGCCGAACAGAATCAGCAGGAGATCGAACTGCTCCGGAAGAACGAACGGTTCCGCAAGGAATTTCTCCAGAATCTCTCCCATGAGTTCAAAACCCCGGTTTTTGCCATCCAGGGCTACGTGGATACCCTGCTCCATGGCGCCCTGGAAAATCCCGAAGTCAACAAACGTTTCCTGGAAAACGCCTCCAAGAACGTGGACCGGCTGGTCAACCTGATCAGCGACCTGGATGAAATTTCCCGGCTGGAGCGCGGCGAACTGGTTATTTACAAACAGAATTTCGTGATCCAGGACCTGGTCCGGGAGGTTTTCGAATCCCTTTCCATCAAGGCGGAAAAGCTGCAGATCCGCAGTATGATCAAGAAAGGCTGTGAGGCGCCGCTGACCGTCTTTGCCGACAAGGAAAAGATCCAACAGGTGATCAGCAACCTGGTCGAGAACTCCATCAAGTACGGCAAGCTGAACGGCCATATCATCGCCAGCATGTACAAAACGGACGGCCGCCATATCCTGATTGAGATCAGCGATGACGGGGTGGGCATACCCGAAAAACACCTGCCCCGCATTTTTGAACGGTTCTACCGCACCGAAGAAGGACGCAGCCGGGACGTTACCGGCAGCGGACTGGGCCTGGCCATCTGCAAACACATCATCGAAGCCCACGGCCAGACCATTCATGTCCGCAGTACCGAGGGGGTGGGCACCACCGTGGGGTTCACCCTGGAATCGCGCCGCGACTGACCTTCCGTAACAATTCCTTCATCCAATGCTTACCTTAGCATAACGCGCACGTAACATACGGGTCATAAAGCTATTTGAGCTTTGTAAAACCCTTCCCGATGGATAAAAGACCCGTTGACGTCGCCGTCATTTCCGACCTGCACCTGGGTACCTACGGATGCCGTGCACGCGAGATCGTCACCTACCTGAAAAGCATCGCGCCCCAGATGCTGGTTCTTAACGGGGATGTCATTGACGCCTGGCAGTTCAGCAAACATTACTTTCCCCAGGCCCACATGGCGGTAATCCAGGAAATCTTCCAGCTCCTTTCCGGCGGCACCCGGGTGGTGTATATTACCGGTAACCATGATGAGGTGCTGCGACGCTGTTCCGACCTGCACCTGGGCAACCTGCAGCTCACCGACAAGCTCGTCATCGAGATAGACAGCAAAATGACCTGGATATTCCACGGGGACGTTTTCGATAATACCACCAAGGGAAGCGCCAAGTTCTGGGCCAAGCTCGGCAGCAACGGGTATGCCATCCTGCTTGGATTCAACCGCCTGATCAACCGGGGACTCAAACTGCTGGGCCGCGAGCCGCTCTCCTTTTCCAAGAAAGTCATGGAAAAGGTCAACCAGTCCATTGTGAAGATCAATGACTTTGAGACGCTGGTGGCGGAACTGGCCATCGGGAAAAAATATGATTACGTGATCTGCGGTCATATTCACCAGCCGCAGAAACGCCGGATCACGACCGACAAGGGCAGCGTGATGTACCTGAATTCCGGGGACTGGGTGGAACATCTCACGGCCCTGGAATACTACGACAAGGACTGGCACATTTACAAATACGCCGAGGCAGGTATAAAAACACTGCCCATCAAGGAAACCAAACCGCATACGGAGGTGGTCACCAGCGAGATTGCCTTTTTCCTGCATTCCCTGGGCGCCTGACAACCAAATCCCACACCATGAAAATATTTTATGCGATACAGGCCACCGGCAACGGGCATATCAGCCGTGCCATGGAACTCTTACCCCACCTGGCCGAGTATGGCCAGGTGGACCTGTTCCTGAGTGGTGCCAACAGCAACCTGGCCCTGGATGCTCCTATAAAATACCGGAGCCAGGGGCTGAGCCTGTTCTACAATTGCAACGGGGGCCTGGATTACCTGGCCATGCTGCGTAATTACCACCCTCTCCGTCTCCGCCAGGAAATCCGGGACCTCCCGGTGGAAAAATACGACCTGGTCATCAACGATTTCGATTATGTGACGGCGGCCGCCTGTGCCAGCAAACGGGTGCCTTCCGTCAACTATGGTCACCAGGCAAGTTTTCTGTCACCCCACACGCCCCGACCCGTCAAACGCAACCGGACCGGGGACTGGATCCTGAAAAATTATGCACGGGCCACCCAGTACGTGGGACTGCACTTTGACCGCTACGACGACTTCATCTTCACCCCGGTGATCAAACGGGAGATCCGCCAGGCCGAACCTTCGGACGGCGGTTACATCACGGTATACCTGCCCTCCTATTGCAAACCCCAGCTGGAGGCGTTGTTCCGCCCGTTCCGGGATGTTTCATTCCAGATATTTACCCATGAAGTGAGGCAGCCCGTGCAGGCCGGCCACATCCGGTTCATGCCCGTAGACAAGGCCCTGTTCAATGAAAGCCTGCTGCGTTGCAGCGGGCTGGTGACCGGCGGGGGCTTTGAAACCCCCGCGGAGGCGATCCACCTAGGCAAAAAAATCCTAAGCATACCCATCCGGGGGCAGTACGAGCAGGCCTGCAACAGCGCGGCCCTCGAACTGCTCGGCGTAACCTGCCGGCCGGCCATCGGTCCGGATTTCCCGCAGGTTTTCGAAAGCTGGATGAACGGGGCCCAGCCCGTCCGCCGCGATTACAGCCACAGCATCGGTGACTCGCTCCAATACCTGTTTAGCCTGCCCCGCGTCATGCCCGGGGATGTCGCGCCGGTCGGGACAGCGGTCCCGGAACCCTGGAAAATCTGAGCCCCGACTCCCTGGACCGGTTGCGTTCATGGCAAAAAAAAGCCAGCGCCTCGTATAGACATACAAGGGCTGGCAAACTGCATGAGAAATCTACCTTTGGAAAAAGGAGACTCTCGGGATCACAATTGCTACAAAAGAACGTTGCAAGAACTGGCACTAAATTGCCGCTCGCGTGTTACCGGTAAATTACAGGGGTGTTACCTAACTATTAAATGTGGGTGTTTTCCGGGCGCACCTAGTGTGCCGCCCGGTCACCGGGACCCCGTTTCCCGGATGGGGTGTGCTGGCCCCGGCCATCGGGTAGGACGCGGGACCGGGGTCCCGGGATGGATGGCTGCGCAACACCATGCCTCGCCAGGGAATACAGGGAATGGCCGGGGCACGCGCGGTCCGGCCCCGGCAGGTTCCGGGTCATGACCCGCCGGTTTGCCTAGGGTGCCACGGCCACGCCGGGTTTCAGCTCATCGGTAGCATGAAGTACCACCTGCATGCCGGCCTGGAGGTCACCGAACACTTCCGTGCTGTCGTGGTTGGCATTGCCCTGGGTGATGTCAACCCGCTCTGCCCGGCCATCCCGGACCACCATCAGGTATTTTCCCTCCGTGGAGGTAACGATGGCTGAACTCGGCACCACCAGGGGCTGGGTCGTCCGGTGCAGGGGCAGCTCGACTTCCGCATACATACCCGGCTTCAGTCTGCCGGCCCGGTTGTCGACATCCACCTCGATGGCCTCGGACCGGTATTTCATGTCCAGAGCGCCGGAGGACCGGCTCACCGATCCGGTGAAGACCTGCCCGGGCAGCGTACTCACCGTAAAACGGACCCTGGTACCGTTGGCCAGCTGATTGCTGTACACTTCCGGGACGTCGATAACCAGCCGCAGTTTGGATTCTTCCTGCAACACCAGCATCGGTTTGTCATCCGCCTTGAGGTTGGGACCGACCAGCGCGCCGGGGTGCACATTGCGTTCCGTAATGACCCCGTCAAAGGGAGCTGCCAAGGTCAGGTAGGCCTTGGTGGCTTCCAATGCCTTATAGTTCGCCTTTTCGCCCTCGGAGGAGGAACTGTCGGCGAGCATGCGGGCCTGGGCCAGTTCCAGGTCATTGGCCGACACCGTACCCGGTGTCCGGCTGGTGTTGACCAGGCGCTGGTAATTATCCCGGCTGGCCAGGTAGAGGGAATAGGCCTGCAGGTACTTGGACCGGGCCGCAAAATATTGCTGCTCGATCTCGGGCGCCTCCAGCTGCATCATCAGCTGGCCGGCGTGAACCTGGGAGCCCCGGTCCACCATGACTGCCTTTACAAACCCGTTAACCTTGGGATAGATCTGGACAAATTCGAAGGGCTGAAGCTGGCCCGGCAGCTGGATGGTTGACTCAATAGCCTTCTGGACGACCTGGCCCAGTTCCCATTTCTTCTTCGGGGGGTCATCCGACGGTTTGGCCTGGGTGTCGGTCTGGGAATGGCAGGCACTGAGTACAACGGCCAGGAAGAGCCAATATATTTTATTCATGGTGACTGATTTTATTGTTGGGTGACTGAAATAATTTCTTCGGGTAACAGGGACGGGGATTCATAGCTGGCTTTGCGTTGAACCAAAGCATATACCTGTGGCAGGATCAGCAGGGCGGAAAGGGTGGAGAAGAACAGGCCTCCGATTACCGCGCGCCCCAGGGGAGCGGTCTGGTCGCCGGCCTCGCCAAGCCCCGTAGCCATGGGGATCATCCCCGCGATCATGGCCAGGCTGGTCATCAGGATGGGCCGCAACCGGATGGAGGCGCTGACCATGGCCGCCCGCACGGGATCGCGGTAGTCCAGCCGCAGCTTTTCAGCATTGGTGACGATCAGGATGGCATTGGCCACCGATACCCCGGTGGACATGATCATGCCCATGTAGGACTGCAGGTTCAGCGTGGATCCTGTGGCCAGCAGCATCAGCAGGGACCCGGTGATCACCGCCGGCACCGTGGTAAGAACCACCAGCGACAGCCTGAACGACTGGTAGTTGGCTGCCAGCAGCAGGAAGATCACGATGATGGCGATCAGCAGGCCGTTCTGCAGGCTGCTCAGGGTTTCGGTAAGCAGGTTGGAGGTACCCTTCATATCCACCCGCAGACCCCGGGGCGGTTCTCCCAGGCCGGCGATGACCCTGGCCACATCCCGGTTGGCCGTCCCCAGGTCCTTCTTATAGATATTGGCACTGACCGTGATAAAGCGCCGGGGGCCTTCCCGGTCATATTCGCCGGGCAGCGTATCCACCGCGAAGGAGGCCACATCCCCCAGCAGGGGAGTCGCCTGTCCTTTGACCAGGGGGATTTCCCGGAGGTCGTTTACCTCGTTCATGATGTATTCGGGGATCTGCACCTGCACCTGGTAGGTATAGGCGACATTCTGATCCAGCCACTGGTTCTTCTCGGTAAAACGGCTCGAAGAGGTGGCGTCCGTCACCGAGCGGGCCACCTGGTTGATGTCCAGTCCCATCTGGGCCACCTTGAAGCGGTCTACGTCTATGCGGATCACCGGCTCCTTCAGCGGCTGGGCGATCTGGACGTCACGCAGGTAGGGAATCCGGCGCATCCCGGCTAGCAGGCGGTTGCCGAACTGCTCAATCTGCGTCATATCCTTTCCGGCCACCCGGATCTCAATGGGCGTAGAGGCGCCCTGGCTCATGATCTTCTCCGTGAGATCGATGGGTTCAAAGGAGAGCCGGATACCCGGTATATCCCGGGTGATCGCCTGCCGCAGGCGGTCCTTGAGATCATCCAGGTTGGTTTTATAGTTTTCATCGAGGTTCACCTGGAGTACGGCCTCGTGGGTACCGCTATTGAAGATGTACAGGTTGCTGGTTCCGTAACTGCTGGGAACCAGCCCGACATAGGCGGAACTGATGGCGACATGGCCGTTCACCGTGGAATCGATAATCCCCAGTACCTGGTGGGTCCGCATCTCGGTCTCTTCCAACCGGGTGCCATCCGGCATCTTGATGCGCAACTGGAACTGACCGGCATTGATCTTGGGCATCAGATCCTTTCCGATCGTCAGAAATGCGATGGCGGCCAGGCCAAATGCCAACAAAAAATAAACCACCACGGATACCCGGCGCCACCGCATCAGCTTTTCCAGCTGCTTCAGGTATCCCAGTTTAAACCGCTCAAACCGGTCGTTCTTTTCCGGGCTGCGGATCTCGTTGGCCAGGTGTTCGTTAACCTCGTTGACCTCCTGCTGGTTCAGGGCCAGCCCGGCGTGCGCGTGGTCCTGCCCGTGCTTGTAGGCGAATTTTTCAGCCTTCAGGAACCAGTTGGACAATACAGGCACCAGGGTCTGCGCCAGGAAATACGACACGATCATGGCAAAGCCGATCGAAAGCGACAGGGGCAGGAACATCGCCTTGGGTACGCCGTTCATAACGAAGGAAGGCGCGAAAACGGCCAGGATACACAGCAGGATCAGCAGCAGGGGAAACGAAATTTCCTCGCAGGCCTCATAGATCGCCCTCCGTTTGGATTTACCCATTTCCAGGTGCTGGTGTATATTTTCGATGGTGACCGTGGCCTGGTCCACCAGGATCCCGATAGCGAGGGCCAGCCCGCTCAGGGTCATGATATTCACGGTCTGGCCCGCCAGGCGCAGGCCCAGCACCGCACTGATCACCGAAACCGGGATGGTGACAATTACGATGAGGCTGCTTCGCAGGTCCTGCAGAAACAGCAGGACCATCAATCCGGTGAGGACAGCCCCCAGAACACCCTCGGTGACCAGGCTTTTTACGGCGTTGATCACAAAGACGGACTGGTCAAACTCATAGGCCACATGCACATCCTGCGGAAGCAGGCTCTGCATTTCCGGTAGTTTCGCCTTCAGTCCCTTGACCACGTCCCAGGTGGAAGCGTCCGCTGTCTTGACCACCGGGATATACACCGAGCGCTTGCCGTTGACCAGGGCGTAATCAACCGTGATATCGGCGGCATCGGCCACCGTACCTACGTCATGGACAAAAATCGCATGGGGGCCGCTGGTGCTGATGGGTATGTCCCCGAAATCCTTCACCTGCTTTTCCAGCGAGTTGATCGTGGTTACATACATGGTATTATTTACACGCAGGTTGCCCGAAGGGGTCATCACATTATTCTTGGCGATGG
This sequence comes from Chitinophagaceae bacterium, assembly GCA_035549175.1. Classification (GTDB taxonomy): domain Bacteria; phylum Bacteroidota; class Bacteroidia; order Chitinophagales; family Chitinophagaceae; genus DASTSN01. The sequence goes on from DASZRL010000095.1 coordinate 33,440, forward strand.
CCTCCACCACCTGGTCGGGTGTCAGGTTATAACTTCGCAGGCGGTCCGGATCAATGCTGACGACCACCGACCGGGCATTGTTGCCGAAGGGCGGCGGGGCGGACAGGCCTTTTACTGTCGCAAACATCGGGCGGATCCGGGTGGTGGCCAGGTCGTAGATTTCCTTGAGGCTGCGGTCGGGACTGCTGAATACCAGCTGGCCGACGGGCAGGGAAGACGCATCGAACCGGACTACCTGCGGCGGCAGCGCCCCGGGCGGAAAGAACTTCATCGCCCGGTTGACCTGCAGGGCTACCTCAGCGGATGCTTCGGCCATATCCGTGTTTTCGTAAAAACTCAGCTTGATCAGGGTCAGGCCCTGGATGTTCTTGCTGCTGATGTTGCGGATCCCGGATATGTAAAGAAACTGGTCCTGCAGACGGGTGGAGAAAAAACCCTCCATCTGCTGGGGGGACATCCCGCCGTACGGCTCAATGACGTAAATCGTGGGCAGGTTCAGTTTGGGGAATATATCGATCGGGATCTCCAGGACGGCCAGCACGGAAAAAAGCAGGACGCCCAGGCTGAGCACGATCACCGAAATCGGTTTTTTGAGTCCCGTAGAGACTAGTGACATGTTGAATACTAGTTTAGGCTGGATAAAAGTTGTGACAGGGCATTGGTGGCGTAAGCCTTACGGAACAAGGCGTTCCAGGCGCCGGCCGTGGCCCCAACATAATCGGTTTCCGCGCGGTTGAGCACATACAGCGCGTTGGTCAGGTCGATGATGTTGGTAAGGCCGGCATTATACAAGGCCAGTTTCTGCTCATACGCCTCGCTGGCCGCCCGGACCTGGACCGGGATTTCTCGCAGTTTGTCCAGAGCCGTCCGGATGGCAATATCAGCCTGCTGCACCTCGCTGGAGACCAGGGTCCGGGCTGCCTCCAGGTCTTTTTGGGCCGCCCGGCTTTCGAACCGTTGTTCATTCAGCTGGAGCCGCTTGCGTTTGCCGTCAAACAGATCATAGGTGATCGCAAGCCCCGAAAGATAATTGTAACGGGAATAGGAAAGGCCGGATCCCAGGTCTGCCTGGTACTTGTCGGCCGGCGTGATCGAGGAGCCGCGAACCAGGCCGGACGCCATAAAATAAACCTTGGGCAGGTAGCTTCGGCTGATAAGCTTTTCCCGAGCCAGCTGGTCCTGGTATACCGACCGGTAATAGGTGATGACCGGGTGCTGGTCCACGGCCGCGGAATCCGGCGCCACCTGGGCGTAGAGGATACCGGCCAGCCGGGTATTTACCGTGGTATCCGGGATGATGGCCGTGGTGTCGAGCCCCGTCAGCAAAGCCAGTTTACTGCGCAGGACATCATAGGCATCCTTAAGTTCAATATAGGTGAGCCGGGCCTTGGATAGCTCCGCCTCGGCAACCGAACTGTCCACGCCGGGCTTCAGGCCATTGTTCACAAAGGCCTTGATCGCGTTGGTGACGGCCTGGGTCCGGTCGATGTTGCGTTGCTGGATGGCCATCAGGGAATAATACTGGGCCAGCGTAAAATACTGGCTGATCACCAGGCCCTGGATGCTGAAGGACTCCTTTCCCAGGCGGGCGCGATCGATATCCAGGGAGGCCTGTGCCTCGCGGGTAAGCGCCTGGTAGGCCCCGAAATTATACAACTCCCATTGCCCGGTGACGACGGCGAAATTGGTCACGGCTACCTTGTTCACACTGGCCGGCCGGACCCCTCCGACGGTGGTGGGAATGATCCCCATGGGAAAATAACCGCCGGTCAGGCTGTTGTCCGTCCCGGCGGCGACCTGTTCCATGACCCGGGCGGAAGGCAGCCAGGCGGCCCGCGCTTCCTGCACGCGGGCTTCGCCTGCGTGTACCCGTTCCTGGTAGGCCTGGATGGTGGGATATTGCGTCACGGCCAGCTGGACGGCCCGGGCCAGGGAAAGGGGCTGCGGCGCCTGCTGGGCCTGCAGGGAGGCTCCATAGGGCCAGCCGGCAAACAACCCGACCAGCCACAGGGTGGTGTTGGTTAGAAACTTCTTCATGCGGAATTCTGCTTGGGTTATAGGGTTAATTGCCGCAGCAGCTGCTGCGGGCCATGTCTGTTGAAAAAGCTAGGATCTGGTGCGTGGGGATTCAGCAGGCGGGTGGAGCGCGCTGGGGTAATCCGGTCGGAATGACCTGCAGGGAAAACGGCTGGGGCCGGAACCGGTACGAGCGGGGGGCCTCCGGGTATTCCAGGCGGGTCCCGATCGGGGAGGCCGGCAGGTATACCGTAGGATCCAGCAGCCGCTTGTGCCGCTCCTGGTGAAAGCGCTCCCTGGCTACGGATAAGGTGGCGTGGTGCTCCGGTCTGGGCCGCTCCGGCCGGTTGGCGGTAAGACTGGCATACTGATCACGGGAATCTGAAAGACGGGCCGGGGCCCCTGGCCGCCAGAAAGCAGCCAGGACACACATGCTTATCAGAATGAGAATCGCCGTCTTCTTCATATGCGCTGAAGCGTAGGACCTTATGGCGGCCAGACGGCCAGCCGGGGTGCAAAGGTAATGCAGGGTGCGTCCGGAACCACATCCAATCGGCCTGCGCCCCGTTTCGCCCCGTCAATCCGGCCATTTTGCCGACCAGTGCCCCCGGCCTGCCCGGTGACCGAAGAGATTTTAGGGCTGTACCGGCAAAGGGCCTATTTTTGCTCCCATCACTGTTCAAACCCTCCCCGATGGCCCTGAATTCCTTCATGAAGATCTTCATGCCGAAAGACCGGATCTTTTTTGACCTTTTTGAGAACGTTGCCAACAACGTGGCGGCCATGGGCTCCAAACTCAAGGAACTGGTCTATGAGACCGACTTTGACAAGCGGGCCTCCATCATCGGGCAGATCGAGGACCTGGAGCACGCCAATGACGACCACACCCACCGGATCTTCACGGAACTCGGCCGCAACTTCATTACCCCCTTCGACCGGGAAGACATTCACTACCTGGCCACCGCCCTCGATGACATCGCGGATTACATTTATGCGGCAGCCAAGAAGATCAACTTTTACCGCGTAAACCCCAATGAGCTGGGCATGCAGAAACTCGCGGAAATGATTGAACAGGGAGCCCAGTATGTCCGCCGTGCCGTAGTGGAACTGCGCGACATGAAGAACATGCGGCAGATTACGGAAGCCCTGGTCAAGATCAACAGCATCGAAAACCAGGCCGACGACGTATTCGACATGAGCATTGAACGGCTCTTCGCCGTGGAGACCGACGCCAAGGAAGTGATCAAGAAGCGGGAGATCTACCAGGTTATGGAGATCGCCACCGACAAATGCGAGGACGCCAGCAACGTCATTGAGTCCATTATCATCAAATACGCCTGACCATCCAACCCGGCCACCTCCCCGCGGGACGGACAGGATTCCTCCCGAACTGTTAATTATTTTCCGGATTTTTGCCCATCTGCTAAACGTTTAAATTCGCGGCATGGCAAAAATCCTGGTCACCGGAGGATGCGGGTACATCGGTTCCCACACGATCGTCGATCTGATGGAAAACGGCTACGAAGTCGTTTCCGTCGACAACAATTCCCGCTCCAGCAGCCGGATGCTCGACGGCATCGAGCGTATTACCGGCCGGCCGGTGAAGAACTACAAGGTGGACCTCTGCAATTTTGACGACACCTTCGCCATCTTCCAGGAAAACGAGGACATTGCCGGGATCATCCATTTTGCGGCCTTCAAGTCCGTGAATGAATCCGTGGAAAAACCCCTGCTTTACTTCGAAAATAACCTGGTGTCCATGATCAACCTGCTGAAATGCGTGCAGGAGTTCCAGATCCCCTGGTTTGTTTTTTCCTCTTCCTGTACGGTATACGGCAACCCCGACCAGATACCCGTCACGGAATCCACCCCGCCCAAACCGGCGGAGTCGCCTTATGGCTATACCAAGCAGATGGGTGAACAGATTGTCAATGAATTCTCCAAGAGCTTTCCGACCCGCTGCATCCTGCTCAGGTATTTCAACCCGGCCGGCGCCCACCCCTCCGCCCAGATCGGGGAATTCCCGGTAGGGCGGCCGCAGAACCTGGTTCCTGCCATCACCCAGACGGCCATCGGGAAGATCCCCCGGATGCACGTTTATGGCGCTGACTATCCCACCCGCGACGGATCCTGCCTGCGGGATTTCATCCATGTATGCGATATCGCCCACGCCCATACCCTGGCCATCCGTCACCTGGAAGCAAAAGGTAAGGGCCCGCGATGCGAGGTGTTCAACCTCGGTACCGGACATGGCGTAACCGTACTGGAAGCCATTCATGCCTTCGAAAAGGTAAGCGGGGTAAAACTCAACTATGACATCGGGCCCCGCCGGCCGGGGGATGTGGTGGCTATTTATGCCAATAATGACCTGGCCCGATCAGTACTGGGCTGGGATCCCCGATTTTCCCTGGAAGACATGATGGAAACGGCCTGGAAATGGGAGCAGCGCCTGAAGGCTGACAATACCCTTTTCTCCGGCCAGCCCCGGGAGCTGAATTAGACCCTGTAAGCTCCCCCATTTTCGACTGCATTTAAAAGTATAGAAAGGTATTCATTTTTTTAGTTTTATAGGGTCCGGATATGATTTTTTGTATTCCGCCGGTGGAACATATCCCAGTGATGCGTGGGGTCGGTTTTCATTGT